>NZ_ANNU01000109.1 GCF_000346615.1 Nafulsella turpanensis ZLM-10 | reverse complement strand
GTAACCGTAAGGGTAAATTCCTGTGTAGCTTCATTGAAGGCTGCCTGCCCGTCATCTGCCTTCACGACAAAAGTCTGGCTGCCGTTGCCATCTGCTACAGCACTAATTTCTATTTTTCCTGTTTCAGGGTCAATTGAAATATTGACAAAATCTACAGAAGCAGGAGACAGGGAGTAGGTGATAGCTTCTCCTTCATTATCTGGAGAATTATCTTCCAGCG
>NZ_ANNU01000108.1 GCF_000346615.1 Nafulsella turpanensis ZLM-10 | reverse complement strand
GAATCACGAAACCTGATTCCCGCCAGCTATTTTCAGAAATATAGTTTTCGCACGGTCTGACGGTTTTAAAAATAGCAGCGGCTGGGATTTATAGCCAGCTCACTATCTGCATACATTAAGATAGTAAATGAGCGTAGACTTTGCTACTCCAGTTTAACCCGCCGTTGTTATTTTTTTGGGTGCCTGTTGCACTACTTCTTGAAAGTAAATGTTTAGCAGGTAAGGAGCAA
>NZ_ANNU01000107.1 GCF_000346615.1 Nafulsella turpanensis ZLM-10 | reverse complement strand
AAGCTTATGTCGTGGGATGCCTTGTCAAGCCCATGTCGAGGCATGTCGAGCCCGTGTCGAGGCATGTCGAGCCCGTGTCAAGGCATGTCAAGCCCTTGTTTTAGCATGCCATTTGCCCATATTGTGGCATGTCTAGCCATATCTTGGCATGCCTTGTCAATCCCATGTCGTGGGATGCCTTGTCGAGGCCATGTCGAGGCCATGTCGAGCCCGTGTCGAGGCATGTCGAGCCC
>NZ_ANNU01000106.1 GCF_000346615.1 Nafulsella turpanensis ZLM-10 | reverse complement strand
GAGGCACTGTTTCGATCAAAAACTTTGTATTATCCATTTTAGACACCTCTTTATGCATAGTTCTACCCCTATCTAATTCAGAAATAGAACTAGTTGTTTTATTTAATCTATTTATATATATTTATTTGAAAAAAAAATTCGAACGGAAAAACATAGGCATTATCAAGTCGACCATATATCTTATTAGAGAATAATATTGCTTCGAATCTAACTGTTATTTAAATGTTTAATTTTATAACTAAGT
>NZ_ANNU01000105.1 GCF_000346615.1 Nafulsella turpanensis ZLM-10 | reverse complement strand
TTCGCTTCCGATCTGGTAATCAAGGGGTAACATATCTCCTACTTTTTCCCACCCCCAGTATCCCTCAAACTGAATATCCAGCGGCTCAGTAATACTTCCTGTTTCGTCTAGAACAACACTTTTACTACGCAGGGAGATTACAGACGTCTGATAGGTAGGCTTGCGTGATCCAAACAGCATAGCTGACCTCACATAGGCCTCCTCTTCCTTTTCATGGGTATAAACCACCTGAAGATAATCCTGGAA
>NZ_ANNU01000104.1 GCF_000346615.1 Nafulsella turpanensis ZLM-10 | reverse complement strand
TGCATCGCTTAAAAAAGTTGCTCCTTATCTGCTAAACAATTACTTTCAAGAAGTAGTGCAACAAGCACCACAAAAAACATCAACGGCTGGTTTCCTGGAGTAGCAAGCTAAGCAGCTATTCACTATCTTATCATCGGCGGATAATTATCTGGCCCTAATATTCAGCCGCTGTTGTTTTTCCAAACGTTAGGCTGTATTCAAGCAGTATAGCGGTTAATCTGACCGACCTACAAAGGTTAAAAGCAGGACG
>NZ_ANNU01000103.1 GCF_000346615.1 Nafulsella turpanensis ZLM-10 | reverse complement strand
CCCTTGCATCTAAAGATGTGAGGGTTTTTTTATGCCCTTCTCAATTGGATAGGCATTGCCTGTGCTTCTGGATTACCAAATTGGCAGAAGGCAAGGAAAGAAAACAGCAAGGGCTAAAGGTGATGCCCAAGCCCCTGGTCCACCTTCAATTTTTTAAGTTCAAAAGAAGCAAAACATTAAAATCCGGTTCCTAAATTTTCAGGGCCTTTTGATCCATAAAAGGAATCCCAATCCACAAAGAAAAGTCTTACTTAACCTGAACTCGGGAATTAAGCGGCCAACCTAGCGGGGTTAAATCTAGTCTGCT
>NZ_ANNU01000102.1 GCF_000346615.1 Nafulsella turpanensis ZLM-10 | reverse complement strand
CGTTCATGGGTGCGGAGTTGCCCCAGGTATTCCTGCAGTTCCTCATTCAGTTCATCAGCACGAGGGTGGTGGTAACTGACCTCGCTGCGGCGTTCATCCCACTCTTTTGGTTTAAGGTAAATACCGGTGCTAATCCACTTTCTTTTCTGCTGATAATAAACCTGAATCTGGACAAGAGCTTCTCCATCTTTATTAAGTTTATTTTTCCGGTTGTAAACAAAGGTGTAGAGGGCTTTCATAGTCGGTGTATTTGGGTATCAAATGGGTATCAAACGGGTATCAAAACTTTAGTAAAAGTTGACTTTAGCTGAGGCCTTTTGATAAAACCAATACACAAAAAA
>NZ_ANNU01000101.1 GCF_000346615.1 Nafulsella turpanensis ZLM-10 | reverse complement strand
TCAGTTTTTCTTATTTCATCACTCTCTAGTTTATTTTCCTGCTTCTTTTGCCCAAGAGAAAAATCACAGCACTAAAGCAGCTATTTTTCGGCCTGGGCAGTGCCATAGCGGCAATTTTCCTTCTGTTTTGCGGGAAGTTGAGCCATTTCTTCAGGTTATAGGCACAGGCACCCATTCCATGGCGGCCATCAGAATTACCTTTTCTGCCTGTATGATGCCCCGGGTGTTGATTCTCTTCAGGGCCATGAAATTAATAAGCGTACCGAAGACAGGTTCTGCTGTGCTTTGCCTGAGTAGCTTCATTTGCCTGCCTCTTGAGGAATTTACCCTTTCAATGGCCCTTGTGTATTCA
>NZ_ANNU01000100.1 GCF_000346615.1 Nafulsella turpanensis ZLM-10 | reverse complement strand
GATAAAATAAGGAGAAATTAACCTGTAGAACTACCGCGTTGTGCAACGGCTACTAGGGTTATAGTGCGTTTCTTTTATTTTCTCTTATCAGCATCCATGTCAATATAACTGGTATCGCTAATCCTATGATGAGGAGTGAATATTTAATCAATCCGACAATCGCCAGAAAAGCAAAGCCTGTACTTACTCTATAACTGTTAGCTTCATTTTGAAATTTTACCAAGTCAGCCGAATTGTCCAGATAATAGAACCCAATCAAACTTGCAAGAGCAAAAAAGTAGTAGCCTATTATTTTCAGTTTCTTGTTCAAATCCTTTTATTTTTTTTTGCCAATCAGTCTGTGGCAGTAGATTTTCCGGAATTCAATCCAGCTAGTGGAGTCAACTACAATTCTGAATTACACTTTAAAATACGTCACATTTAGTTATTAGAGCATTTTTATTTCCAAATCCCTTACTCATCGTCGATGTCGTCCACCGAATTTATCTTAGCCCCTCGAATGGGTGAATGCACTATAACTTTACAGGGTTTTATGCAAAGTCTGAGCAAAAAAATAAGAGATAAAGAGGAGAAAACCTAATGGT
>NZ_ANNU01000099.1 GCF_000346615.1 Nafulsella turpanensis ZLM-10 | reverse complement strand
ATGCCTGCTCTGCGGCAGCTTTCTTCCAGCTTTTCCTGCAGTTCTTTTCGCTGCTGGTTTTGAGCATCAGGAAGGAGGATTAAAAAGTTCAGCCGGTCAAGGTAGGGCTGGGGCGATTCAGAAGTGTCCTTTAAGGAAGAGGGCAGGGAAAGCAGCAGGATTTTCTCTGCCTGCGTTTGTGCCTGCATCAGCTGCAGGGCCTGCCGAAGCTTCTGCTGAAGCGCAGCAGGCAGATGATAAGTGGAGGTGTACATAATCTTTTGAATTTAAAGGGGTGTAGCATCTTATATTCATTTTTTCTTATCTTGCCATCG
>NZ_ANNU01000098.1 GCF_000346615.1 Nafulsella turpanensis ZLM-10 | reverse complement strand
AATCTTTTGAATTTAAAGGGGTGTAGCATCTTATATTCATTTTTTCTTATCTTGCCATCGAACTGTTGTTACGGCTGTTGTTGTAAAGGAAGTGTGTTGATGGCTGGTATCCCACCAGCAGTCCTTGTAGCTTACAGGCACCTGCTTGTTTTATACCATAAAAACTTAATCTAAACTTGTCGTTATGAAAGCCGCCACCATGCCAGAGAAAGTACATGAAGGAAAAAATGTAAAGCGCATCCGGGAAATCCTCGGCATTAAACAGGATGCTTTAGCCTTTGAACTGGGCCT
>NZ_ANNU01000097.1 GCF_000346615.1 Nafulsella turpanensis ZLM-10 | reverse complement strand
TCCTCTTTATCTCTTATTTTTTTGCTCAGACTTTGCATAAAACCCTGTAAAGTTAGGTTCAACTTTAAGACATTGTAAAAGTAATCCCTATGCTAACAGAAACAATAGCCATTAGAAAACTTGAATTTGAGCCAAGTGCAGATTGCTTGAATAATACCATTTTTATTAAAGATTTAGATTTAACTATTGATTTCGGTTCTGATTGGCTCGTTTCTCCGGATGAACGATTTAATGAGTTCATGAATGATTATATTTTTCCTGCAGAAGAGGATTTGAGTAAAAAGGACAGGGAAAATTATAAGAATGCCATTTTCCCACCCTTAAAAATAATTGAAAAAAGAGAAAAGAAGGGAGGGACTTTTAGTCCAGTAATGGTTATTTATTTGTATGAGAGAAAAGCATTAACAGGCCCTTCAAATCTTCATATAAGAAGTATAAATAAATTTGAGATGATGTGGGCGCCTTATTTGATTGATGCAAGTGGACCATATAGGACTAACCCAAAAGTTTTTAAGATTTGTGGGTATCCAGCGAGCTTATCTCAAATTATGAACTTTATCTACAAATCAAAAGACTACCCTGATGGGATAAACTCTCGATTAAGAACTTTAACTATCGATTTAGCTCCATATGTTCTAGCTTTTTATTTGATTGATAACACGGAAAGCTTTGTGGATGATATTGAGGTTAAAAGTCTGATAGAAGGAATTAAAACAAAAGAAGCTGAACCTAACCCTAGTAGCTGTTGCGCAACCCACTGATTAGCAGCTTATTTTTCAGCTCATTTTAGCCTTTCATTCCT
>NZ_ANNU01000096.1 GCF_000346615.1 Nafulsella turpanensis ZLM-10 | reverse complement strand
TCTTCCTGCCCTGCATCGCTTAAAAAAGTTGCTCCTTATCTGCTAAACAATTACTTTCAAGAAGTAGTGCAACAAGCACCCAATAAAAAAGCAAACGCCAGCAGGGTAGTCTGACACAGCTCTTGAAAAGCAAAGACTTTTCCGTAACTTATAAACGAAGTCTGACCCGGCGTCTGCGTTTTTAAAACCCGTTACCTGCTATTAAAATGAGAACCTTACCGATACTTTTGTTCATAACATTTCTGTTTGGCTGTAGCTCTAACAAAGTAGTAGAGGATAGTGCGCAGCAGGAAAATAAATCACTTGTTGAAGTAATAAAACTCAATGCTCATCCAAGGCAGTTACATGTTAATCTGGACTCGGTTAACAGCTTGGCTCAAATTGACTCAATTACCTTCAAGGCTCATTTTCATGGCATTGAGATTAATAATGTTGAAGACCTCAAGCTAGAATACGACCCTTACTCCAGATATTACTACCATGATTATGCTATAAAGGACAATCTGATATTCTTTTCAATCATCCACAATGATGAGGTGGGTTATAACAACCTGTACCACTTCATTTTTGACACTACCAAAGGAAAACTAGTGTCAGCTGACCTATTAGGACAAGCAGGCGGTGACGGCGGACATAACCAGATTGAAATATTCGACTATTCTACCGACGGCACAGTATTAAAAATTACCACAATATCAAGCCTAGATGAGGACTATAGCTTAGGCTATACAACGACTGTAGACTCAATAAATAAAATATATAAATTGGGAAATGAAGGAGCGATACTGGTAAAGTCGACGACTGTAACACGTGTTGACTCCATCAGGACAAATAATTAATAAACAGCAGGTAACAACAGAATAAAGCAAGCTCCCACAGCGCTTTCAGCCATTGACAATGCTATTGTCTACCTTTGCGTGGGCATAGCTAGGGCCGGTGAAGGTCGCCTGCTTTATTCAACGGACGTTGGTGTGCCACGAGGTGGTGATAATCCAGTAGGTGCGAATCCTACCAGGGCAATTGTCTGTTCACCCTG
>NZ_ANNU01000095.1 GCF_000346615.1 Nafulsella turpanensis ZLM-10 | reverse complement strand
CAATCTGTTCAGGTGAAACAAATCCTGCAGTTCTGGCCGCCTTCCGCCATGGGAACTGCAGGAAATCAGAAGAAGAGATAGCGAAGGCTTTGCAGAGTAATAAAAGAGAAGATTTTCTCTTTGCCCTTAAACAGGAGTTTGCTCAATATCAATACTTTCAAAAGCAGATAGAAGAATGCGATGAAGAAATAAAAAAACAACTCCATAACTTCATCAATGAAGATGAAACAAAGAAGTCATTATTTACAGAAGCAAAGATTCATAAACGAGTAAATAAGAATGCACCTAAAAACATAGACCTTAACCTACTGGCCTATCAATACTTTGATGGCATAGATTTACTGGCTATTCAGGGAGTGAGTCATGCAACAGTTCTGTCCCTGATGAGTGAAGTGGGACCGGAAGGGTTTAAGAAGTTTGACTCAGCCAAACAGTTTGCTTCTTGGCTTAGGTTATGCCCTAACAAAAAAGTCTCAGGTGGAAAAATCCTGAGTAGTCGAACACCTAAAGGAAGTAACAGACTGAAGATAGCCCTGAGGCAAGCGGCAAATGCCATAGGCAATCTAAAGGATAATCACCTGACCAACTTCTTTAACCGAGTCTGCTTCAAAAAAGGCAGACCAGCTGCTATTTCAGCTACAGCCAGAAAGCTGGCCATCATCATATGGAAC
>NZ_ANNU01000094.1 GCF_000346615.1 Nafulsella turpanensis ZLM-10 | reverse complement strand
GCCATCATCATATGGAACATGATTGTAAAGCACCAGCCTTTCAATCCACCAGACCTGTACGAGTACCTGGACCAAAAACGAAAAAGAAAAGTGCGCGAACTTCAAAAACAAATAGCTAAATTGGACGATAAGCTGAAGGATCTAAAAGTGCCTCAGAATGCAGTTTTGACCCCTTTGTAAAAACGTTACTCAGAATCTCATGATGAAATATTGGTTAACATACATTGTCACTTCTTTATTCTGGACGACCATTTTTGCTCAAGATATTGAAGCAGGGATGGACGGTGACGATGATAATTTATCTATTCAGGTTGAATTGATAATGGAATCCGATACTCTTTCGTTAGAGAAGCCTTTTTATTTGTATTTGGACATAAGGAATAGAACAAAGAAATCAATATATGTACCAAAGGAGATTGATTTAATTAGTGACCTTTATCCAAATGGTATAAATGGACCCTTTGATGGAGCAGTTGTAAGTCTAAAATTTGACCCTAAACCAGTTGCACCAATGTATGTTGAGAACAATGTTGTACTTTCAGATATAAATGATTTTGTAAAAATAAGGCCTAATTCTTCAGTAAGACTCAAATTGATAGACCTCAGAGATTACATTAATTATTTTAATGCTGATATGGATGCAGAAGAATTAGAAATAAAGGAAGGGAGCAGTTATAAATTGAAAGCTATTTACAAAAACCGATATGAGAAAAAAGGAACGAAAGTTAAAAGCTTTACAGGGACGGCCTTCTCTCAAGAAAAAACATTGTATATAGATAAATGATGAAGACTAAGCCTAACCACAGTAGCCGTTGCACAACGCGGTAGTTCTACAGGTTAATTTCTCCTTATTTTATCACC
>NZ_ANNU01000093.1 GCF_000346615.1 Nafulsella turpanensis ZLM-10 | reverse complement strand
CCGTTACATACTCCAGTGGCTCATTATTGCTGTTATCTACCACCCTGCCTTTTATCTTTACCTGCTGAGCCAGAGAAAGGAGGTTCATGAACAAAAAGCAGATGAGAAGAAGGAAATATCTCTTGCTGAAGGTCATATCATTAAAAAGGTTACTAGTTGAGCAAACAGGGGAACATTAGATTCGCAACCAGTTATTGCCTGTATCCTGCAGTCTGTTTTTTAATATAACCAGTAGGCTTTGAATTTCCAAAGCAGTCAATATGAAGAAGTGAGCCAAATAAGCCACCTGATCGGCTCATGAACTATAGCTGGTAATATCCTGACTGGCCGAATCAAAATTAACTATAGTCATTCTTAGCGGTATATCAGGCTCTGGCTCTATCTGTTCGAACGTGTCGGAAATTGGAAGGAATTTGGACATGAAGAGCGGGCGTGTTGAAAATTCGGATATTTTTCGACACGTGTAGGATTCACAGCTAAAGGAGTATTAACATTCTCCGTGTTTCAATAAGTTAAACAGCGATAGGTTAGGTTAATAATTGCTTTTTTCAAATTTAACCTTTTTTAGGAGTGCCAGCTTATAAAACTCTTTCAGATAAGTGGCTGCTGAATTTCAACTAAATATAAAAGAAAAGCCGCTCTAAGACTGGGGTTCGATAAAATTCATAGTGGGTGTAAAAGATTAAAAGCTAGAATATGCTGAAATTATAAGATGTTTGATGGTAATATTGAAGTTAATTTTGATACCTAAAGAAATATTAAATGAAATGATAGTAAGAAGTGTAGAATTAGAAGATATTGGACAACTGTCTAAATTATTTGATGATTATCGTGTATTTTATGAAAAAGAAAGTGATCTAGATGGTGCTAAAAGGTTTCTAACGGAAAGAATTGAGAAAAATGAATCAGTGATTTATGTTGCTGATAGTGGAAATGCGTTGTGTGGATTTGTTCAGCTTTACCCTATTTTTTCATCGACAAGAATGAATCGATTATGGTTGTTGAATGATTTATTTGTGAACAAACTGCATAGAGGAAAGGGCATATCTAAAAAATTAATTGGCAAGGCAAAAGAATTAGCAAGAGAAACAAAATCTTCGGGCTTAATTTTAGAGACAGCTAAAAATAATATTGTTGGAAACCAGCTATATCTACGGACAGATTTTTCGCTGGACACTGACCATAATTATTATAGCTGGGAAGAATAGAGAAATGGCGTACAGCATTGCATTTAGTTTATGGCGGTTTAGCTGCTAAATTTCGAATTCATGCCGGCAAGAGCTTTAGTACAAGAAGCTTTGTTTATGCCTTAAAATCTGCCAAAATATCATGCTTTCCGTAAGACAGAATCCAAAAAATGAAAATTGCGATTTACATATATAATGGAATAACAATGCTTGATGCTATCGGACCCTATGAGGTCTTACGGAATATCCGTGGTGCAGAAGTTTTTTTTGTTGCAGAAAAAAAAAGAGAAATAAAGGCAGATTCAAATTTTGTGCATCTTGTTGCAAAATATGACTTTGATGATGTATCGAGTGCGGATATCCTCATTATTCCAGGTTCAACAATTACTTTTATTAGAGAAATGAAAAATAAAAAGCTTCTGAACTGGATAAAAAGAGTTGATAAAACAACAAAATGGACAATATCCGTATGTTCAGGATCTTTAATTTTAGCATCTACAGGCTTGCTAAGGGGTTTAAAAGCTACATCTCATTGGAAGCCGATCAATTTATTGAAGGAATATGGAGCCATTCCGACAAGAGAAAGAATGGTTGTAGAAGGCAAGTATATCACTGCTGCAGGGGTTTCAGCAGGTATAGATATGGCTTTATATTTATCTGATAAAATTGTTGGAGAAAAAGAAACGAAAGCAATTCAACTTATAATTGAATACGATCCGAAGCCAATTTACAATTCAGGAAATTATTCAAATGCAAGTGAAGAAGTGGTAAAGATGGCGGAAGTAAAATTGGCAATGGAAGCCAAAAAAGAAATTGGATTTTTAGATTTCCTCCAGTCAGGAAAAACGATACTAAAAATAAAATAAAATTGTGCCAAACCGATTTGACCCTTGACAGGCGGAATATTCCTGCCAGTGCTTATTATAAACGCTTAACCGAGCAGGAGTTTCTGCAAAACCTACGGATAGTTGTAATCGAGAAGCTTACCTACAGCGGATTTTCGTTCTTTCAAATTAACAACAGAAGGCTTTGCAACTGAGGATTACCCTCAGCTCAATGCCATTCGGGAAGCACTGGTAAATTTCCTCATGCATGCGGACTATTTTAGCCCGGCTAAACCCAGGATTAGGGTGTTTGATGACCGGATTGAGTTCTTTAATCCTGGTGCACTGCCCAAGCCTTTGGATAAGCTCATGGCAGAGGATATTTCTATGCCCCGAAACCCTATCATCGCCAAGCTGTTCCGTGTAGTAAAACTTGCTGAAAATGCTGGCGGCCGGCGTTCCGGCTATGGATTTGATAAAATGAAAGATGGCTGGGTTAGCTATACCAAAACGGAACCTGTCTTTGAGCAGGGACAGGATTTTACTAAGGCTACCTTTTATTTTGCGGTTAAAGATGATGGGAATGGCAAAGAGGGTGGTACGATAGGTGGTACGATAGGTGGTACGATAGGTAGTTCAGAAGAAGCCAATGAAGGGGTTGGTCTTACAGAAAGACAGTTAGAAGTATTAAATTTAATTAAAAGCAATCCTGGAATTGGAATTACAGAAGTAGGAGAACTGCTTGGGATCAATCGATCAGCAGCTCAAAAGCATTTTGAGGCCTTAAAAGAAAAGGGAGTAATTGAAAGAGAAGGAACTGCCAAGGCAGGTTTCTGGAAAGTAAGGGTGTAGTTCCCTTTCTTCTGATTCAAAGCTCCTAAAAGGTAGGGTGTTAACTATA
>NZ_ANNU01000092.1 GCF_000346615.1 Nafulsella turpanensis ZLM-10 | reverse complement strand
AAAGGTAGGGTGTTAACTATAATTCTGAGTAACGTTTTTACAAAGGGGTCAAAACTGCATTCTGAGGCACTTTTAGATCCTTCAGCTTATCGTCCAATTTAGCTATTTGTTTTTGAAGTTCGCGCACTTTTCTTTTTCGTTTTTGGTCCAGGTACTCGTACAGGTCTGGTGGATTGAAAGGCTGGTGCTTTACAATCATATTCCATATGATGATGGCAAGCTTTCTGGCAGTGGCTGAAATCGCAGCTGGCCTACCTTTTCTAAAGCAGACTCTGTTAAAGAAATTGGACAGGTGGTTGTCCTTTAGATTGCCTATGGCATTGGCTGCTTGTCTTAAAGCAATCTTTAGTCGATTGCTTCCTTTGGGTGTGCGGCTACTCAGGATTTTCCCTCCGGATACTTTCTTGTTGGGGCAAAGTCTGAGCCATGAGGCAAACTGCTTGGCTGTACCAAACTTCTTAAGCCCTTCCGCTCCCACTTCGCTCATCAGCGTCAGTACTGTTGCATGACTCACCCCCTGAATAGCCAGCAAATCTATGCCATCAAAATATTGGTAGGCTATCAGGTTGAGGTCTATATTTTTAGGAGCATTCTTGTTGATACGCTTATGAATCTTTGCCTCTGTAAATAAAGCTTTCTTTGTCTCATCCTGATTGATAAAGTCATTGAGTTGCTTTTTTATTTCCTCATCACACTCTTCTATTTGCCTTTGCATGTACTGGTAGTGAGCAAATTCCTGCTTAAGAGCAAATAGGAAGTCTTCTCTTTTGTTACTCTGCAGGGCTTTTGCAATCTCTTCCTCTGATTTTCTGCAGTTCCCATGGCGGAAGGCGGCCAGAACTGCAGGATTTGTTTCACCTGAACAGATTGCCTCTAC
>NZ_ANNU01000091.1 GCF_000346615.1 Nafulsella turpanensis ZLM-10 | reverse complement strand
TGAAGGGGTCACTGATAGTGTACAGATTTTTATTATCTTTTGATAAAATTTAACTGTAGACTATCAGGGCCTACTCTACGCGGTAATTTAAAACCAAAATATGAAGAACTTTATTTTTTGCCTTCTTTTAACTACAGCGTTCATTAGCTGTAAAAAAGAAAGAGAGGAGGATAGGCTATTTTTGAAGGAGCCTATAGAAGTAACAATATGCGGCAAAATTGAAGGCTCTTTTTGGGAAGAAGTAAAGTTAGAGATAGTAGATGTTTATTCAGAAAATTATAAGGTTTATTCCTTTAAACCAGACTCATCTGAATATTTTCAATTTAAGTTTCATTCTCCATGGCCAAGTTCATTTACTTTATCTGTTGGAGGCAATCATTTCGATGGATGGTTTTTTCCTGGAGATTCTGTTTATGTACTTGGAGAGCGGCAAAGGTTCAATGAAGATTTTATTGAAGCACTGCATTTTTCAGGAAGTGGTTCCGAGAAATATCGTTATTTCCAAAACTATGCCTTGAATAGTGAAAATGAGGTAATCGAAGAGAAACTGTTAGCAGCACAAAAGGAACCATATTTAAAGTTTCGAGACATTTTAGATACAGTTTATAATCTAAAGATAGAAAAATTTAAGAACGATACTGCCAACTTAAATTTAGATTCAGAATTTGCAGATTATGAACTTAATAGAATTAAGTATATCTCATTGAGCGATAAGATAAGGGAACCAATGCTGCGGCTTCATTTACGCCATGACTCTACTGAGGTTCCTAAAAACTATTTTTCGTTTTTGAAACAAGTTAATTTTTCAGATTCATCATTCAGAAATAGCATTTATTACTATAGATTTCTTAAAGATGCTTTTAGTGAAATGAGTAAAGAGGAAATGCCGGTCTACCCCATTATAGACCGCTGGGATGCTTTTGTAAGAAATTATTTTCAAGTATCAGACTCTTTGCTACAAGGAAAGGTAAAGGAATATTTCGAAACTAAGATAATCCATACCTACGCAAGGTTGGATATTCAACGCTTCGACTCGATGATAGCTGTACTAGAAAACAAGGGATACAAAAACTTCCTACTAGAGAAGCATAAAGTGTTGAATGATTCTTTGCAACGCATAAGGTTAAGCATAAATGATAGCATCCAAGTATTTACAAAGGATAGAAAGCCACAGCCTCTAAGAAAGCAACTAAGGAATACTGACTATACCTATTTGAGTGTCTGGAATGTAGGTTGTAAAGGGTGTCATTTAGACTTTAAAAATAAAGCTGAAGTTTTTGACAGGTACAAAGATAAAATTCAGTTTATTAATATCTGTACTGACGAGCCATCTGATGTTGTGGAGAAGTTTATTCATAAGTATGGCTCAACAGGCCACCACTTCTATGATTTAGATGGAGACATCGTGAATCATTTAAACGTGAGATTGTATCCCCGTACTTTCCTTTTTGATAAAGAAGGTAATTTGTTAGAATTAAACTTTTACAGGCCAGGTGACCCAAAACTAGAAGAATACTTTGATAAACTATTAAGTGGCTCTGAAAACATCTAGTCTTGGTTTTTATAACGTTAAAAAATGTAAACTACCGCCAACCACAAAAAATAACAAAGGCCGTTTACGGGGGCAGCAGGCTTCATCGCTATCTACTTTCTCCGTATCGGGTGATAGTAACGCGCTCTTTTATTCGGCCTCTGCTATTTTTATCAACGTTGCCCTTAAGTCAGAGCAGGGCGCATCAAGCAAAACATCAAGGTGAGAAACACTCAAGGGAAAAAATCATAACCTTATACAAATGGGGACTTTTTCACAGACCAGCATTCTATGTGATAGTATTGAGACCATTGTCGACCAATTAAGTAAATATTATTATATCGGGCAGCAAACAAAGCTTGACGAAAGGAAAGAATGGCTTTACAATCTGCCGCCAAATAATAATATCACTGTAATCGTATCTCAAAACCATAGTAAGAATTGGGTAGAAGTAGAGTTTAATTTTGATGGGAATTTGTACTTCTATGATGAATGTTTACGAAGAATATCGAAGAATTTAAATACAAAAGTGCTGTTAGGCTACTATCAATCTAGTACTGGTGACGGAAGGGTTGCAAAATTTGAGAATGGGAATTTAGAACTATCATTCTATGAACGATATTTTTATTATAACCCAAACTATAACAACCTGCCAGTAATAGATAGAATTTATGTTGCCGATAACTTCGGCATTAGAAATACAGCTGTAGAACAGTTGAAAATGTCTAAGCTTGGTGTTGACTCTAATCTAATTGACCAAGACTTTATAATTGATTATTTCAAATCAGAAGGCTGGAAAGCAGATTTGGAGAAGAATTATTTCGACTGGTCTTACTTACATATAGAACAAATAAAATAAACCTAAGGGCAACAACAGAATAAAGCAAATGCCCGGAAGGTTATTGTTAGCTGACGACAAAATCGATATTTTGCGTCCACTACTCACCTGCAGTGAAGGGCATCTGCTTTATTCAATGGACGTTGGTGTTTATTGTAAGACCAGGCAAGGAGGAGACGGGATGGGACGTTTGAAGCCTTACTGCTTCTTTTAAATTCAATAGGGACACTACTATTTTTAACAATGAGCCAAGATGGTATGAAAATCATGTATAAATATTTGCCCCTCTTAGTCTTCCTGTGCCTCTTTTCTTGTAAGAAAGGGGAAGAAGTGCTTCCGGATGCTACGCAATCAGGTGAGAATACCTTTGGTGCCTATGTAAACGGTGAGCTTTGGGTGCCGAAAGGAAGACCTAGTACCTTTGAACCGAATTTCTCCTTGACGTTTGATCCTGGTTACCATGGTGGTACCTTACAAATTCAGGCCTATAGAGTTCAGGATAATGATCAAACGAAATTTGAATATATCCAGATATCTGCGATTGAGATAGAAAGCGAAGGATTGTATTATCTAGATAATACTCAAAAAGGCTCAGTCATCTTTGAGGGTGATTGCTACTTCCAAGGCTCAGAAGAGGGTGTTTCTCAGGAAGGTAACTTAGAAATCACACGACTGGATTTAGAGGTCGGCATTATTGCCGGCAAGTTTGAATTTACGCTAGCCAAAGCAGGATGCGATACCATTCGGGTTACAGACGGAAGGTTTGATTATCAACTGTAAGTATACCCCTGTGTGTTTTAAAAGAACCAAAATAAACGCAACATAATCGTGTAGACGGCCGGTGAACTTGTAGGTCCACCGGTGCGCCTCACACACCACCGTACGTACGGGTCTCGTATACGGCGGTTCACTGAACCTGAGGTTGCATTTTCAGGTAATATGAAAGCATGGTTTCGTACCCTTTCCTTCTAAGCCTGGAAAGGGTGATGGTCGTAAAAAGTATAGGGCTTTGAGCTACTGCCCATCCTCCCATGTTTGTACGACTGTAGGCATAAGCCAGGCCCTTTTCCACACCTAAGCGAATCAGATTTTTACGTTTTCTCTCCGGCTTTTTCCAAACATGCCAGATACAGTATCTCAGGCGGGCTCTTAACCATTTATCAAGGGCTTCAAGTTTGGAATGGATACTCGCTAAGCGATAGTTATTCACCCAGCCTTTCCACACCTCTGCAAGTTTTTGAAGCCGTTCTTCGAAACTGTATGGTTTGGTCTTTTTGGTAAAGCCTTTGAGTTTTCGTTTGAGTGATTCCCAGCTGCTTTTCTTTACAACAAGCTGATATTTCCCTTTCTCCCCCTTTTTATAGGTGGGGACAAATCCGTGGCCCAAAAGCTCAAAGTCAGAAGGTCTGCGAATTCCGCTTTTCTCCCTGTTGATTGGTAACCGCAGTTTATCTCTTAAGAAGGTATAAACTGCATTCCCTATCTTTCGGGCCTGAGCTTTTGATTTAGTGTAGATACTAAAGTCATCGGCGTAGCGGACATATTGCAGCTTCTTTCCTGAGAGCTCCTTATCCAGTTCATCCAATAAGATGTTAGATAAGATTGGGCTGAGCGGACTTCCCTGCGGAACTCCTTTTCTGCGCCTGTGCATCCTTCCCTTAATCAGGATAGGAGCACGAAGCCACTTTCGAATAAGGCGCAGGGTAACAGGACATTTCACTTTGTTGTAAATAAGCTGTAGCAGGACGGAGTGGTCGACTTCGTCAAAGAATCCCTTCAGGTCGATGTCTACAATATCCTGAAAGCCATCATTGATGTATTTCAGGGATTGGGTTACAGCCTTATGGATGTTCTTTTCCGGACGGAAGCCATAGCTATGCTCTTCAAAAGTTAATTCAAACCTGGAGATCAGCACCTGACTTACCGCCTGTTGGAGCCACCGGTCTGTTACTGTGGGAATCCCCAACAGACGCATTTTTCCATTGCTTTTGGGTATTTCCATACCCCTGATAGGTTTGGGTACATACGTTCTGTTCAGGACAGAGAGAATAATCCGGTTGCGGTTATTTTCCAGAAAGGAAAATAATTCATCAACCTTCATATTATCTACTCCTGAAGCGCCTTTATTCCGCACTACCTGTCGATAGGCTTTATAAAGATTCTTACGTTTTAATACCTGTTCTATCATTCCTAAAAACTGTTCCTTTGTCCGCTTAAGACCAGGCTAGCTGTGCCTCCTGACCGAATTGAGACGCGATTCAGTGTGCAGTCCTTCATCACCTTGTGAGGCCTCTGCCATCTTCTTGGCAGCTCGTTTCCAAGTGACTACTATGACCTCTGCTGACTTCTCCCCATGTTCCAGACATCGGGAGATCTCCCCGGGTAAGCACATATTCCTTCCTCCGATTCCTGCGACATCTACTAAAAAGAGATTGTTGGTTACCGACATTGCAATTAGGTGCTTGCTTATCCTCTCTAGTCAGCCTCCGTATGTCGTTTCTGTTCGTCAGTAATGGATGGGACGCCCGGATTTTGCCGGTTGGCTTTCTTCACTGCATACCTCGCGGTAAACCAGCTTGCCACTTGCTAACAGGCTTCACCGGGGCGGCCATCCGCAACTTGCCTGTAAGAGACTTTCACTCTCTGGAATAATTTGGTATCTTGGATACCAGGTGCGCATACCGGGCGCACACCCAACAAACAGGTTATTGGGCATTTCCTTGTTAATTCAGGCTTTACAGCCATTTAAAAACTAAACAGCAACCGGAAATTGAGGTGCTTTTAAATGCCCAACACCCAGTTTGCGGAACGGTGTGCAAAAGCGAACACAATAAACTCTACCCATGAAAAAAGTATTAATTTTTTTATCTGTCCTCACTCTTTTGGTGAGCTGTATAGCTAAGCCTACAGAAAAGGATAATTTGGTTCAGGTATTAGAGACCCTCAATGATATTAAATCTGCCACCTATTATTTAACAAGCGTGTCTAGTGCCCCAGGAGATACCACCAGATTCTCCGAACCATGGACTCGGTATTTTAAAATGTATGTAAATCCCTCTGATACTTTGGTGGGGGCTAAAACCGCCCGATATGATGCTGATGACACTACTAAAATGATAGAATTTTATGATGGGAAGGTGCGTGGAAAAGTTAACTGGGAGGAGCAGTATGTAAAAGTAGATAGCTTCCAGAATCACCCTTATCCATTTAGGCTAGTCGACTACCCAATGTATCCTCAGGTTAAGGAAATTATTAAGTACACCCTAAGCACAAAGGACAGTATAAAAACAGAACTTCATGATTTTGGCGATTCCCTCCGTTTTAGCTTAAAGATTTATAATAAGCATGTTTACTTCCATATAAAGCCCATTGTTATTGAAAATGAGTATATTCCTGAGGATGAGATATCTCAATTTGATATATGGATTCGAAAGTCAGATAATTTACCTTATCGCATGAGAAGTAAATGGCACCATGTTACTTACTTCCAGACTCTTACCAATGCTAACATAAATACTACTCAACAGGAAGATTTCATTCCAACAAAATTCTTTCCTGATGTGTTTGAGGTAGTTCAATATAAAAGAAGCGAAAGAAAACCCAGTAAAGACTGGGAAGGAAAGCCTGCACCTGACTGGGAATTAAAAGACCTCTCCAATAAGGTTGTAAGCTTAAAGAGCCTAGAAGGTAAAGTGGTGATGCTAAAATTTACTGGGGTAGGCTGTGGTCCTTGTCATCAGTCTATTCCTTTTCTGAAGGAACTTGTTAAAAGTTATCAAAAGGAAGATTTTGAACTTGTGAGTATCGAAACCTGGAGTGAAAATATAGAAGGTTTAAAAAGGTACAGGGATAAGAATGAAATGAATTTCAAATTTTTAAATGCTGATGATAGTATCAAAAAGAGCTATGAGGTTAGTTTAGTTCCTGTATTTTTTATTTTAGATGAGAAACGAATAATCAGGAAAGTAATTTACGGATACAGTAAAGAGACAACAGATGAGCAAATTGTTAATGTGATAAACGAGCTGATTTAAAAGCTTCAGCACACAACACTAAAAAACATCAACGGCTTTTTCTTGGTACAGCAAAGTTCGCTGCTATTTATTACCTTAAGGTAGGCTGACAGTAACCTGGCAATTTCCCTCAGCCGCTGGTATTTTTACTACCGTTACCTTTCATTAAAAGCATTATGCGACTCACCATCTTAATTTTATCATTGTTCATTTCTTTGTCAGCAACAGGTCAAAAAACAATAAGCTTCACTTTCGATGACGGAATTACACATGACAGGCCAGGGTACACCTTTGAAGAATGGAATGGAATGCTGCTTAAAAGCTTGGATAGTGCCAATATTCAAGCCATTTTCTTTGTTAAAGGAGAAGATAAGTTGAACGAAAAAGGAAGATATCTTCTAAATAGTTGGAATGACAAAGGACATAAAATTGCTAACCATACTTTCACTCATCCCAATTTTAATAAAGAAGATGTAACCTATGAGGATTTTAAGGAAGAGCTATTCCTAGCGGATTCAATAATTAGAGAGTACAGTAATTACGTGAAGCTCTTTAGATTTCCTTACTTGAAAGAGGGGAATTCAAGAGCTGAAGTTGATAGTATCCGTGGTTTTCTAAAAGAACAAGGATAGGGAGTGTAAACGCAACTGTGTCAACTGGCTTTTTCGGTGTTACGGCGAAGCCTAACGCC
>NZ_ANNU01000090.1 GCF_000346615.1 Nafulsella turpanensis ZLM-10 | reverse complement strand
TGAAGCTATTTTATTCTGGCTTCTCAAGCGAAGACTGCTACTGCTTAGCTGCCTTTTTTTTCCGAAAGCGAACGCAAAGGTAAAGAATGTTTTGCTTCGCTGCAAGCTTTTATTTATTCTTTTTTTCTCCCGCAATGCGGTAAAATATAGAACAAATCTACTGCCTCAAATTCCTTTTCGTCAGCTCCATAAGTGCTTGCTCCGCTTTTCAAATTTTCATTTTCTTTTCCCTTTCAACCTGCTGTCGTAAGGGGAGTGCAAAGGTAGAAAACTTTCCGATTCAGACAAACAAAAAAGAAAAATTCTTGTTGTCTTTTTCCCCTTTACTTTTCCTGAGCTTGGTACTGAAAAAATTCTTTTCTTTCAGCTCTAAAACCTTTTCTTTCGTCTTTCAACCGCTGTGTTATCACTAACCTCTCCTATAAAGCAAGGCAGCGCTTCATAACAAGACAAAGAACGCTTTCCGTTCTCTTTACTTTTTCTTATTGGTGGATGTGGAAGAATGAATCTTACTTCTCCATTTGCGGCGGGATACCACGCGATGTGGGTTTGCCAAAGGTAGGGTCTTAATGAATGAATATTTAAAGCGAGTGCTTCTTCATTCGGTCAGACTAATTCAGAACAGGCTTTGGGTCCTTTATAGTTCCCTTTACCAGTCTTTTTTTGAGACGGCCTTTCAGATGCTTTCCTTGACTGGGCATCATCTTCGGGTCAGCTTAAGGAGAACCAACTTCAAGCTTTCTTTAGTTCCTGCTTGTGCAGAATTTTATAAAGTAAATTATCCGCCGTTGCATTGCTACGGCTTTTGCCCAACAGCAACTCTCTCCCCTTCAAATATATGTAGCTTTCAAAAATCTCTTTCTTCCGCTCTGTTTCCCTCGTTTGGGATTGCAAACATAACAGCTCTTTTTTCTTTCTGCAAGCTTTACCTCCCAATTTTTCTCACTAAAAATAGTGGCTGTATTTTACTTCTTTTGCACAGGATTTTTCCCTTCCGCTCCGATCCTTATAATCTTTTAATCCTATTGTTTTGGCCTTTTATAAACAGGAACTGTACTGCAGGGCTCTCCGTACATAATGCTTGCCGCAACCGGCGCCAATTTTCTGCTCAACTCTACATATGCATAAGTGGGAACCGGCTTATGGCTACAACCTTTAATCACCAGCTTCGCATCTCTATATTCTTCTGACTTCACCTGCTCTATTGCCTGCTGAAACAATGCCTCCTCCAGCTTTTCTGCAGAACCACACACAAACATCTTCGCATAAGATACTATCTTAGTTGCTATAAGCATATAAGCCCAAGTGGGCACTATTGCATCGGCACTACAAAATATTGCCACCAGCTTACCCTGATACTGCTCCCATTGATGCTCCTTCACCCACTGCCTGAAATCTTTTTCCCGTAAAACCATTCCTTGAAACAGCACAGGAGCAATATCTAACTCCACCCGCTCTCCTTCTACATAAAAGTCTTCGAGGTCAATGGTAATCAGGCCGCTTTTGGCTACTCTATTCTCAATCATTTCTTCCATATTTTACTTTTTCCCTTTTGCCTTCGGACTGTAAAATTCTTTTAGATAATCAGGCTCAAAATAAGCCACATCGGCAAACTTCTCAGCCTTGAAGCGTTGCCAACCTAACTCCCCCACATACACAGCCGAAGGAACAACATCTTTTATAAAGCGGGCGTTCGGGTGTCTTCCCAGCAAAGGCTGACATTTAGCCGATCCATCTCCAAAAAAATACACTTTCTGCTTTTCAAGTTCCCGCAGGAAGCTGGTTTCGTCAATAATTTTTGCCTGCGGAGCCTCTACTATTTCTGCTGAGCTTGTCGCAAGCAAACAATAAACCTCCATTCTCCTGGCATCGATCATCGGACAAAACAAGCTCTCCTCTTCGGCAAAATAACTCATCCCCTTTGCCATCGCCTCCAGGGTATTAATCGTCACCAGTGGAATATCGAGCGCAAAACAAAGGCCTTTAGCCGTGGAAGCACCAATTCGTAAGCCTGTGTAAGAACCAGGGCCTTCCGAAACCGCTACCGCACTTAAGTCTGCCATTTTATAACCGGCATACTGAAGCAAATGATCTATTAAAACGGTTAAAAGGCCACTATGTGATTTATCGATATGCAAGTGCTGGCTGGCCAGCAGGCTCCCATCTTGATGAAGGGCAACAGAACACACTTTGGTGGCCGAATCGATGCTTAGAAGTAAAGACATTAAATAAGTTCTTCAATCAGGTTATAAGACTTCAAACCTATAACAATCAGGATAAAAACGGAAAAGATATAGCTGATAATATGCGCCGGCCACCGTCGAGCCGTTGTAACTCCGAGGGGCGAACCTAACAGCACTCCCGCAGAGAGGGCTATCATAACAGGCCAAACCAGATAGCCGGTATTATAATAATTAACATCGTAAACCGGCTCCTCGAGGGTATTAAAAAAGGTCATGCTTGCTGAACTAAGCACAATTACCCCCAGCGAAATGGACTTTGCCATTTTAATATCCATCCGCATCCCAATATTAAGCATCGGAACAATAATAGCCCCCCCACCTAAGCCTGAAAGCGAGGCGATAAGGCCGCCCCCGCACCCACTGGCTGCCAGCATAATATTTTTTCTGGGATGGTTCTCATCATAGGCAGGCTCCTGCTTTGCCGTCATAATTGTTTTTACAAAAATAAAGGCGAGCACCAGAATTACGATAATATTAAAAGCCTTTTGGGAATAGAAAGGGGTATTTACAATATATTCCAGCGACAGGAGGCCTGTCAGCACACTTGCTACCCCTAAAATCAGCACCTCTTTCAGGTAAAATTCTCCCTGCCTGAACAGGCCGTAGGCACCCGAAAGCGATGCAATGAGGGTACCAAACAAGGAATTAGCAATGGTGTACTGAACAAGCTCACTTTCCGGAACGCCAAGATTCGCTAAAGCAACAGGAAGAATAACAATATAAAGAATCCCTCCACCGATTCCCAGCAGGCCGGATAAGAATCCGCCTGCCAGGCCGGCGAGGGCAAGATACACATGTTCCATAAAAAGCTTACTTCTGCCCGCTCAGGTACTGAGCATACTTCTCCGGCTGAGTCAGTACCTCAACAGCCGACTTTATATTTTCATCTTTATCAAAAGAAGCTTCAATTATCCCATCCTGCAAATAATACCTCGAAACGATTTCCTGCTTCAATAAATATTTTATTTCCTCCGCAAACTCCTTAAGGTCTTCTTTCTTATTGTGCGCAAAGTTCTGCTGCAGTTTCTCTATCTCATCCTGAATATCTTCATAAGACTTCTCCTCTTTGGCACTTTCCACCAGTTCACTTATTTTCTCTTCTACCTCTGTGGTGTAATCATAATCTTTAGTAGATAGCCATTCTGTAAAACGGGCATACTCGGCATCGCTCACCTCAAATGCACGGGCAGAAACCAGCTCGGGGTGCGTATGCTGATATTCCGTAGCATAATCGAACAGGAGGCCATTAGCCAGCAGGCTAACGGAAATAGGCGCCAGCCGCTCCACTTCTACATCCACATCGGGAGCAATACCACCACCATCATACACCGGCCGACCATTCCTGGTCAGGAATTTTACCCTGAGAGAATCTGGAACCTTACCTGCACTGCCATCTTCATTCCGGTTACTATAATCAATAGACTGTATACAGCGGCCGCTCGGTATATAATATTTTGCCGTGGTAACCTTCAGCTGGGAATTATACGTCAGGGGACGGGTTACCTGCACCAAGCCTTTTCCAAAGGTTCTTTTTCCTACAAGCACTCCCCTGTCGTAATCCTGTATAACACCGGCAACAATTTCGGCAGCAGATGCACTGCGGCTACTCGTTAAGACTACTAAAGGAATTTCCGTATCGAGCGGTGCATCGAGTGCATAATAGGTTTTATTCCATTCCTCTACTTTTCCTTTGGTACTTACCACCTCGGCACCTTTCGGCACAAATACATTCGAAACATTTACTGCCTCGGAAAGAAGTCCACCCGGGTTGTCGCGCAAATCGAGTACCAGGCTTTTAGCCCCTTTTTCTTTTAACTTTTCCAGTGCCTGCCGCACTTCTTTTCCTGCCCCCGGTGTAAAATCAGACAACTTTATATAGCCAATCTCTTCCGTAATCATTCCTGAAAAGGGCACATTCTCTATCCGGATATGCTCCCGCTTCATGGCCAGCTGCAGGGGTTCTTTAAGGCCGAAGCGGCGTATGGTAAGTGTAAGTCCGGTATTTGCCTGGCCCTTCAGTAGCTTACTGATGTCCTCGGTTGATTTACCGGCCACCTCTATGCCATCTATTTTTACAATTACATCGCCAATGCGCAAACCTTCCTCATAAGCCGGAAAGCCCTTATAAGGCATCAGCACGGTATTTTGTCCATTCCGCGATCCTATAACCGCGCCTATTCCTCCATACTGCCCGGTGGTAAGGGTGCGAAAATCCTCTATCTGGTCTTCCGGAATGTAATTGGTGTAAGGATCGAGATGAGCGAGCATGGCATCAATGCCTACCTTCATCAGTTCATTCGGATTTACCTCATCCACATAATAGGTATTCACCTCCTTAAAAAGGGTGGCAAAAATATCAAGGTTTTTAGCAATGGCAAAGTAGCGGGCGCCGGGGTCGGTATAGGAAAACAGACCCAGAGACATAGCGCCAACAAGCAGGAAGAGGAGAGCGCTTTTTGAGAAGGATTTCATAAAGAAGAGGGCTTAGCGTGAAGTTGGTTATTTTCTGATATCTCCTAAACGCTTTAGAGAAGATTTTAGTTTTTCTTCGATGAAATGGTAAGGAAAAATCTCGGGTGCGATATAAATATAGGCAATTAAAAAGTAGGATCCTGCCGGAACCAGCTGCTTATGTTGCCGGTACGCTTCCCGCATCCGGCGTTTTACCTTATTACGGTCTACAGCTTTTTTAAAATTACGCTTGGAACAGGAAAAGAGGACCTGGACAGCCGGCGGCTCCTGCACCGAAGCAGGGGCATTCATGGCTTCCAGCGCTTCTTCCCGGCTCAGGGACAGGTAAATAATTTTGAAGGGGAAATGGGTAAAGCCCGCACCTTTCCGAAAAAGCGCCTGTATATACTTTTTACTATTGAGCCTTTCGGATTTGGGGAGTGTATGCTGCACGTTTGCCTTTACACAAGCGGTACAAAGAAAATTAGCGCTACAGGAGCGCTATCATATATTTTAAAAAAGAATAGTTGAAGCCACGGAGGCTTCAACTACTATTTCTTGCTCCGACGTTCGTCAGAAACAGTTAATTTTTTACGGCCTTTAGCTCTTCTCTTCGCCAAAACGGCTCTACCGCTTACAGAAGCCATTCTTGCACGGAAACCATGCTTGTTCTTCCTCTTGCGCTGCGATGGTTGGAATGTTCTTTTCATTATTACTGTCTGTTATTCTCTCTTAACTGATGGGATGCAAAAGTAGAAAGCTTTTTGATAAATACCAAAACAGGATGTAAATTTGTCAGGATAAAATACTGAACCCCAACTTTACAGTTCTCCGGCGGTTAGGGCATAATGAATATCAATGCAGCAAAAACAGGAATGAACCACCCCGTTTTCTCCGGATTTTGCGTTCCTTTACCCTTTACACTCACTACTGAATAATATTAGATGCAATATACCTTATCTTACCAGAAAGCGCACCAACATTATATAGACATTCAATTTACAGTCGATAAGCTCCACGAGTCGGTAACCTACCTCCAGCTCCCCAGCTGGCGCCCCGGCCGCTATGAGTTAGGTAATTTTGCTAAAAATATTCAGAAGTTTCGGGTAACAGACGGAAAAGGACAGGCACTTTCGTATAAGAAGGTAAGCAAAGATCGCTGGGAGGTACAGACAGCCGGCGTAGCGCAACTGACTGTTCATTATAATTACTATGCCAACCAGATGGACGCCGGCAGCTCCTACCTTGATGAGGAACAGTTATACGTCAACTTCATTAACTGCCTAATTTATGCGGAAGGCCGCCTTGATGAGGAGTGCAGCGTAAAACTAAAGCTCCCCTCCGACTATGAAATTGCCTGCGGACTTCAGCAGCCCGATAAACACCTGCTACACGCCCCCAGCTACTATGTGCTCGTCGACAGCCCCATGATAGCCAGTAACCAGCTACAGCACCGCACTTACCGGGTAAAAGATACTAGCTTTCATATTTGGGTAATGGGCCACTGTCGCCTTAACTGGGAGCAGGCACTGGAAGATTTCCGGAAGTTCAGCGAAGTGCAGGTGGCGGCTATGGAGGGTTTTCCGACTGACGATTATCACTTCCTCTACCAGTTTTTGCCCTACAAGGCCTACCACGGGGTGGAGCATTACAACAGCACCATTATTACCCTTGGGCCGGATTACGAAATCAATAGTCCTGAACTTTACAAGAATTTTGTTGGCGTAAGCTCTCATGAGCTGTACCATTGCTGGAACATCATCCGGATACGCCCGGCAGAGATGATGCCCTACAATTTTACCAGAGAAAACTATTTTGTAACAGGCTTTGTCGCAGAAGGCGTTACCACTTACCTGGGCGATGTGTTTTTGGCCCGGGGCGGAGTGTTTAGCCTGGACGATTACCTGCAGGAGCTCAATAAAGTATTACAAAGACACCTGACCAACTGGGGGCGCTTTAACCACTCCCTGGCCGACTCCAGCTGGGACATGTGGCTCGATGGCTATACCCCCGGCATCCCTAACCGCAAGGTATCCATCTATATTAAAGGTGCCCTGGTTTCGCTCCTGCTCGACCTGAAGCTCCGCAGCCTTACCCATAATGAAGGTTCGCTCGATTCGGTTATGCGCATCCTTAATAAGGAGTTTGCAGAACAGCAGCGTGGCTACACCTATGGCGACTTTCAGGAAGTGGCTGCACAGGTAGCCGGACAAAACCTGCAGGATTATTTCGAGCAGTTTATTACCGGACAGGAGCCACTGGAAAATGCACTGGGCACAGCCCTGGATTGGGTGGGGCTGAGGCTCCACCAAAGAGAAAATAATAATGCCCTTCAACGGCTTTTCGGACTCAAGGTAATGGAAAAAGATGGACTTACCTTCGTGGCAGATACCGCCCCCGGCAGCCCCGCCGATGAGCTCCTGAGCAAGAACGACGAAATTATTGCCGTGAATGGCGTGCGTGTAACCACTCATCTCGAGGAGCAGGTACATACCCAGACAGAAGTACGAATCAGCTTCTTCAGAAACCACCAGCTAAAAGAAGTGGTGCTAAAGCCGGCTGCCACTACTTTTTACCAGGAAATAAAAATTATTCCCGACCCTCAGGCCAGTCCCGCCCAGCTGGAAAACCGCAAAACCTGGATAGGCCACGCTTAATTCTTTGGCGGGTAAAAAATTATTCCGGCTTTTCTGAAATAAAAAAGGCGGAGAAGTTTGAATGGCTAAAGCACAAATCTCAAAACTACAGTATATTGTAAAGGCTGCCTTTTCCCGGCAGGAGTGGTCGGAAGATTTTTTCTTCCGACCTTTT
>NZ_ANNU01000089.1 GCF_000346615.1 Nafulsella turpanensis ZLM-10 | reverse complement strand
TAAAGTCGCCGCTCAGCACCAGGTTCTTGCTTAGCGAAGCAGCAGTGCTGCCATTCAATACCAGTGACTGGCACAGCTCATTGTTGCTTTCTGGTGCGGTTACATCAATGTTTACAAGCTCTTTATCCTGGAGGGAATTATCCTTTGCCACCACGGTCACGGCATAGGCGCCTGCCGTTCCACTAGCCGGTTTAATTTGTAGGGTAGCAGTATTGTTTCGGTGGTCTGTGAGGCTGACAAAAGAAGGAACAGTACCCTCCAGCAGGAAGCTTACAATATCTCCGTCGGCATCGCTGGCAGTGAGGAGTAATTCTTTCAGCTGCCCTTCTTTTACCGACTGCTTACCGATGGTTGCCAGAACAGGGGCGTGTTGCTGAGTAGAACCTGCCTGTACGCTCAAGCTTACTTCATCAGATGCAGTTGCTCCTTTATTATCAGTAACAGTCACTCTAAAACTGTAGCTGCCTTCCTTCAGGCCCGATAGTTTAAGGGTCGCTGTTTTCGATCCGGAAAGTGTAACCGTAGGGCCACTAAGCTGTGCCCACAGAAAAGAAGCAATGGAGCCGTCTTTGTCCGAAGCACTGGCAATGAAAGAGGTGGTATCCTGGGGAAGTTTAATACTCTTATCCAGCCCGGCATTGACGATTGGCGGATTATTGGTGGTACTGGTATTTTTAGTATGAGAAAGCATCCACTCGAAAAAGTCGGGCTCAGTGTACGCTTTATTCCAGGTATTATGGCGTACATTGGTATATTCCGTATAGCGAACGCTGCCACCTGCCTCTCTTACTGCATTAACAGTTTCCAGGGTTGCGGCTGGTCTGGGATTTGTGTCCAACTCACCCTGGAATACCCACAGTGGTACACTTTTTAACTGCTGGGCCATAGCGGGATCGCCTGGGGCGGACATCGGCAGGGCAGCGGCAAAAAGGTCGGGACGTTTAAAAGCGGCATACCAGGAGCCGGCTCCGCCATTAGAAAGACCGTGTACATATATTCGGTCCGGGTCGACCTTGAGCTTGGTAACCAACAGCTCGATTATTTCCACTGCCTTTTTGAGATCCTCGCGGTAAGTAGAGGTGGCTTCTCCTTTACCATTAATCCAGGTGCCGTAGAAATTCTGCGGGAATAGCACAAAACCCGGAAAACGGCCGGTTGTGACAGCCTTCAGGTGTTCTCTTCCACCATAAAGTAGCTGGTGATCATTATTGTCAATCCTTGGATCGCCGGAAGGATAAGGTTCTTTGGTGCTCCATTCCATCCTGGCCGATTCGCCGGCACCGTGCAGCATTATAATAATGGGATACTTTTTGCCATCATTTGCAAGAGAATCATACCCTTGTGGGTATAAAAGACGAAAGTTCATCCAGTCCCAGGAGCCGCCCGCCCTTGTATATCGAAAGGATTTGTAAGGCGAAGTGTCCCAGGAAAGCATGGGGTAATAGGCCACCGGAGTAATGGTTTGGGCCTGTATCTGGCTTAGAGAAAATGCTCCAAGCAATAAAAAAATGGTGATGTAAAGATTTTTCATAGACCGTTCCGATAAAAACCAACTTCAGGAATTCAATGATTTATCCTTTGATTGAGTAAGGCGTTAATTGTCAGTGTGTTAACTTAATGCAAGATACAATATGTGTGTGAGATTGATGCAATTATTTAGCTAAATTTTTAAATTAATTTCACTTAAACATATTTTCCCCTTCCGGATTGAAAAAATAGCGCGTGGGGTAGGGAAAACGTATGAGAATCAGAGGTTTGAGAGCATCTTCTTGTACTCAAAAAAAGAGAAAAAGTTGCTCTCCGGTGGAAAATTATTTTTTCTTCTCATGCTGCACCAAAGGGAAAAGTTAATGTGGAATAAAAATAAAATTTGGCAAAACAGCTCTTTCAACAGATGCCCTGGGAAAAGGCTGTTTTACAGGAGCAAAATGTTCTGTGAGTAAGGTTTGGCTGCTTCCTTTTTAATCCTCCGGCTTTTTTGAAACTTTTGTACTTTTAAAACAAAAGATCTTTTCAGTCGTAGATATGACAAGAGAAAATGGCACTTTGCCTATTTATTTTTAGAACAAAAATTTTTTAAACAATGAGACGACTTTTTTTACTTACCCCTTTACTATTGCTTAGCTTCCTATGTGCACAGGCACAGGGTGTGCTTCCTCAATCTCCTCCACAGATTACTGCCCCGGTAGCCGCCGATGCGCTGTCGGAAGGTAACTGGATGGTTGGCGGAAACATCGGTAACATTGGTTACAATGCTGATATTGAAACCTTCCGACTCAGAGTAGATCCGAGTGCGGCGTATTTTGTTTCTGACAACTTTGCGCTAGGTGCAAGAGGACTGATTTTTACTCAGATTTCAGATGGACCGTCGGCCCTTTCATATGGAGTTGCTCCGATGGCCCGCTATTATTTTGGCGGAGCAGAAAATAGTGCGAATGCCTGGTTTGCCGGGGCCAGCCTTGGTTTTGCTGGTAGCTCTGATGATAACATACCCGATGACGAGGCTTTTTCTTTCCTTTTCGGCGTAGAAGCGGGCCTTGCTCACTTTGTAGCTGAACATGTAGCCTTAGAGGGAACTGTGAGTTTTACTGATACAGAAGCAAATGTTTTCCAGTCAGGGTTTTCAGTTGGTCTTGGGCTCCAGATTTACCTGCCAGGTGGTGGAAACCTAGAAAATATTAGATAAACAAATTAAACAGTAGAAATTAATTGAACGAAGAGCTGCCCCTGAAACTGGGGCAGCTTTATTTTTTGCCCTTTTTACCGCTAAGGGGCTTCTTCAATACTTTTTCCAGCACCTCCAGGCGCCCGTCTATCTTGTGCTGATAAGGAAGTTCCAGCAAGGCTGCAATGAGTGGATAGAGGTGTACATTTTCAAAAGAAGAAATTTGTAACTGCTCTTTAAAGGCGGGTCCCCAGGCATAAAAAGTTGCCTGCATATCCTCTACAATCCTCGGGTCATAGCCATGCCTTCCCGGAACTACCCGGCGGGCATCGGGCGGACTGAAAATGGAGGGCCAGTCGGCCAATAGTAAAATATCACCTACACGTCCTGTGCTATCTTCTTTAGAATTGTAATGCCAGTGCGCCGGAGTTTGATTGGTAAGATAGGTGGTAAATCCATTCTCCGCCTCTTTTAGTGCGGCATAGGTAGGACGAACAGCGGCCGTGTCCTTGGCATAAAGGGTGGTCATTACATCTCCTTCCACTACTATAAAATTGCTGGTGTCAATAACTGCAGGAAGGGATAAGGTGTGAGCCGTATCTACGGCTGTCATGCCATGGTCCGATACGAAAATATAATTCACCGGCAAGCCTGTTTCGGCAACAGCGGCTGTCAGTTGCTGAATGCTTTGATCAATAAACTGCACTGCCTGCCGGGTTTGAGGCGCTTCAGGTCCATAGCGGTGCCCTGCATGATCTGCTTCGGGGAGGTAAAAAGTAATAAGGTGCGGGCGGCTTCCTTCCGGCAGGTTTAGCCAGTTAACGACGGTCTGTATACGCTCCTCCATCGGAATTTCTTCGCTGTAGCGGTAATAGTAAGTGGGATGCAGCCCATTGATATCGGCCTCGGATCCAACCCAGTAAAAGCTGGCGCTCAGCATTTGCTGCTGCTCAGCCAGCACCCAGAGAGGAACACCTCCATACCAGCTCCCGTCTTCTACCTGTCTCCTGTTGCGGGGACTATATATTTCTGCACGTTCAGGGTCGTAAAAATGGTTGCTTACCAGGCCATGATGAGCAGGGTACAGGCCCGTAACAATGCTATAGTGGTTCGGGAAAGTTTTGGAAGGGAAGGAAGGAATCATTGACGCGGCCTGTACCCCCTGTTTGCTCAGGCGAAGCAGGTTGTCCGCTCCATGCATTTCGGCATAATCATGACGAAAGCCATCTGCAGAAATAAGGATAATATAAGGCTTATCCTGCTGTTTTGCACTATTCTTCCGGCCCGCTACAACCTTTTGCTGAGGGGTGCCGGCACCCTGCGCGAAGCTCGTTAAGGAAATAAAGCTACTTACAAACAGGAGAATCAATATTTTCATATACATATAGCAAATATATGCTTGGTCGGAAAATGCGTTCATGCGCAGTTCATGCTGATGAAGTATTGTGGAACCTGCCATGAGATCCACCTCCCCGGCAGGTTCCACAGTGCTACAATGGGGCAGGTTTATTTTTTAATCAGCATAAATATTCTGCTATAGTCTCCTTTTTCTGCCTGTAAGCGAATAAAGTAACTGCCTTTGGTATAAACTGCGGCCGGAATATTTATGCGGTACTGCTCAAGGCCGGGAGGAGTAATCTCTACCTTTTCCTGATGGATGAGCTGCCCCTGGACGTTGTAAACACTTAAATGATAAACATCTCTCTGGTTTACCTGAACATTCAGGTTTAACTCCCTGCTGAATGGATTGGGAAAAAAAGTTACTTCGCGAAGCGCTCCAAAGCCTTTATCTTCAATACCGGTGGGAATGGAATTCACGGTGAGCCTAAGCTCATCGGTGGCCATTGCACCCTTTTCATCGGCCACCATTATCTGGAAGGTATACTGCCCTTCTTCCAGTTCAGAAAGAGAAAGTTCGGGAGCGTTGGCGTTGGTCATGGTAACCAGAGGACCGCTTACCTTGGTCCATTGATAAGAAGCTATTGTTCCATCTTCGTCGGAGGCCGTAGCCAGCAAGCGTACGGTGTCGGAAGGGAGTGTAATACTGGTATCGCTGCTAACACTTACAGTGGGTGGCTGGTTTTCTTCAGTCGGGGAATTTACCATTAACCGTACCTCGTCGGAAGCAGCAAGGCCATCGTCATCTTTTATGGTAACTCTAAACTCATACATCCCCTGGGTGAGATTGCTAACAGAAAGCGACTGTGTATTTGCCCCGCTTAAGGAAGCCGCCGGCCCTTCCACCTGCTCCCAGTTAAAAGCTTCTACAGTGCCATCGGCATCGGAAGCGGAGGCGGTAAAGGTCGTGCTGTTATTGGGCAGGGTGAGAACTTTGTCCGATCCTGCACTCACTTCCGGAGCATAATTTGTTGTTTTGCTTTTTACCTGTGCCAGCATCCACTCAAAAAAGTCTGGTTCATTATAAGCCCTGTTCCATGTATTATGGCCCACACTGTCGTACTCGGTATAGCGGACGTTACCTCCGGCATCTTCAATGGCTTTAACGGTTTTTCTTGTTGCGTCGGGAGAAGGGTTCTCATCCAGTGCTCCCTGGAAAACCCACAGCGGTATATGCTTAATGGTTTCGGCCATGGCAGGATGCCCCCGGTGCGACATGGGCAGGGCAGCAGCGAAAAGATCGGGACGTTTGTAAATGGCATGCCAGGTTCCGCCGCCCCCATTGGAGAGACCTTGAATGTATATTCTGCTTGGGTCTATTTTTAGCTTCTGTACCAGAAAGTCTATCAGCTCCAGCGTTTTTTGCAGGTCTTTATAAGTTTCAGTAGTAGGTTCGCCATTATCATTAATCCAGGTGCCGTAGAAGTTTTGCGGGAATAGCACAAAACCCGGAAAGCGACCACTTCTTACAGCCTCCAGGTGCTGGCGACCCCCATAAAACAGCTGATGATCATTATTTTCTCTCCTGGGGTCGCCCTCTGGATAAAGGGTGTTGGTTTTGGTGGAATTATTCCATTCCATTAATGCCGATTCACCACCACCATGCAATACAATGATAAGGGGGTATTTTTTGCCATTGTTAGCGGTAGAGTCATAGCCATTAGGGAATAAGAGCCGGAAGTTGATGTAATCCCAGGAGGTGTTTTCCCGGGTATAGCGGTAAGATTTATAGGGCGATGTATCCCATTCGAGCATCGGGTAATAGCTTACCGGTTTTACAGTTTGTGCCTCCAGCAAACCTGTCCCAAACAGTCCGATGAGTAAGCTGAGGAATAAATGTACTTTTCTCATAATGGTCTTAACTTTATTTCAGCATCTTGGTTCAGGTTCCCTTTTTATTTGTATCGAACTGTCTTATTATTAGGCAATTAGAATGGCCGCAAAGATAGTATAAGCTGTTCGAATTCTTTAGTGATTTCGCCTTTGCCTGTTTTAGCATTCCTCCTTTATAAAATATTCTGTTAAACTTTATACGGAAGGTACAGCCTCTGAGATATCCTGAACGTGAATTAATTTCAGTTAAAGAGCGAGAACAGATATTAAGGAAAGGACTTAAACTTATTCCAGTGTAGCTTGTTCAGCTTACTGGTAAATAGAACAAGACAGGGGGAATAATTCGCTCACTGACAGGTGAACATCTCTTTTATTTTTCCTTTAAACCTTCACTGCATAAAATTAAATAGAAAAGGCTTTCGGATGATGAGAATACTACTGCTCCTTTTTGTATTTATTAATGTTGTTGCCTGTAATGAATGGGAGCTGGACGAAGTTGGGGTGATAACCGAAGAAGCCATGGTCGTATCGGCTCACCCTCTTGCCTCAGCCGTGGGAGCGCAGATAATGGAGCAGGGTGGTAATGCCGTGGATGCTGCCATAGCAGTAGAGTTTGCGCTGGCGGTGGTATACCCCGATGCAGGCAATATCGGGGGCGGTGGTTTTATGATTATCCGAATGGACGATGGCCGCATCGATGCCCTGGATTACCGCGAAGAAGCCCCGGCAGCGGCCAGCCGCGATATGTACCTCGATGAGAACGGAGAGGTAATAGAAGGGCTGAGCGTAAGTGGCCATCTGGCAGCCGGGGTGCCGGGCACGGTAGATGGAATGGTACGGGCTCATGAAAAATACGGCACCCTGCCCTGGGAGGAGCTGGTCGAGCCGGCGGTAAGGCTGGCGGCACAGGGTTTCCCCCTAACCGAAAAGGAAGCCGAAAAGCTGAACGAGCACCAGGAGGATTTTCTGGAGTACAATACTGTGCCACCCGACTTTGTGCTGAAGGATGAGTGGGAAGAGGGAGATACACTGGTGCTGGAGGATATGGCTCGAACCCTTGCCCTTATCCGCGATAAAGGCAGGGCAGGCTTTTATGAAGGGCCTACGGCAGCGCTTATTGTGGAAGAAATGGAAAGAGGGGGCGGTATTATTTCTAAAGAAGACCTTGCCGGTTACCGTTCCATCTGGCGTGAACCGATTACCGGCACCTTTGGCGATTATCGTGTAATTTCCATGCCGCCGCCTTCCAGTGGCGGTATTGCCCTTATTCAGCTCCTGGCTATTACCGAAGATTATCCGCTCGACCAGTGGGGCTGGCACAGTATCCCTTCTGCTCATTTAATGATTGAAGCGGAGCGAAGGGTATATGCCGACCGGGCTGCTCACCTGGGAGATCCGGCTTATTACGATGTGCCTGTGCAGGGCCTGCTAAACATCAACTACATAAAAAGCAGAATGGCCAGCTTTTCTCCTGAAGAGGCTACAGACAGCGATGAAGTTTCTGCCGGCGATCCGGCTCCCTATGAAGGACCTAATACCACTCACTATTCCATTGTAGATAGCGAAGGAAATGCAGTATCGGCTACTACCACCCTTAACAGTACTTTCGGCTCAAAGGTATTTGTCGACGGAGCTGGTTTTTTGCTGAATAACGAAATGAATGACTTCAGCGTAAAGCCCGGTTATCCCAACCAGTATGGCCTGGTTGGTGGAGAAGCCAATGCTATTGAGCCTGGCAAGCGCATGCTTAGTTCCATGACTCCCACCATTCTTGAAAAAGAAGGAGAGTTATATATGGTGGTGGGTAGTCCAGGAGGCTCCACCATCATCACCTCGGTTTACCAGACGATACTAAATGTCATCGTTCATGACTTCCCTATGCAGGGAGCAGTTAATGCGCCGCGCTTTCACCATCAGTGGAAACCAGACGGCGTGCTGTCGGAATGGCGTGCTTTTAGCTTGGGTGAATACATAAAACTGTGGCTGATGGGGCACCGGGTGGTGCCTAAGCCAGGCACCATCGGCCGGGTAGATGCCATACTGGTTCGGCCCGACGGGAGGCTCGAAGGCGGCGCCGATCCTCGTGGAGATGATATGGCGATCGGCTTCTGAACCGCCGGATCTTAACGGTAGGGCAGGTCTGGGTAATCACTTTAAAGCCCTTATGGCTGTTATTGTTTAAGTGCAGGGTAGGAGGATAGCACCGATGCCGGCGGGAACTCCATTGTAAAGTTTCGAAACGAGAGAACTGCCAACGGCTTTCGTTCCTGTACAGGAGGAAAAAATGAGGAGCCGGCCGAAATGTCATGTACAGAAGCAAATCCTAACCGGCCTGATGCCCGTGGGCGGGTAAAAAAGAAGTTGTCGCCCGCCTGCTGGATGAGTCGATTCAGGGGCAGCAGCTTAGTGGAGAAGGGGAAGCTCAGTGTCTTCTTGTTGATTTCACTTTCCAGGATCAGCTCTCCATTATGCTCTACTTTAATATGTTGAGTTCCACCACTTTTCTGGTTCCATTCGAAATGAGCATGCTCTTTCGGGAACCCCCAGTTATACAGCCCGCTTTGCTGGCTAATTTCTGTAGAGGTGTAAATTTTTGATACCGTAAAACCCAGTTTGCCGCCCCTGTGGATTAGGCCGGGAATAAACAGCAGCTCCTGGTAAGGGCCAGCGGGGGAGCTTACGTAATCCATTAACATTACTGCACCTAACCACCCTTTGTACCCTTGGTGCTGAAAATCCTGCATAAATCCCCACCGGCGGTTAAAGCTTTCAGGAAGATGGTAAAGAAGAACGAAACCATTTCCATGGAGCGTCCAGGGGGCAGGAACTAAAGATTGCATAATAAGTAATCAGTTGGTGTAAGTAAGTAACCCGTGGCTCCCGGGCTTGTTAACCTTTAGGAGGTAAGCAGGGTATGGCTTTTATTTTAGGGCTGCGATTTCCTGCAAACGAAAGTTTCCGTACTGTGAATAAAAATTAATGCGCAGTATTTCTTTTTTGAACCCGTAAACTCAACAGAGCACTGCCTATTGCTTTTAAAGCACCTCTTCCGAAGCCGGTAAAGGGTCTGCGGTTTACTCACCAATGATGAAATTCCCAGTACACGATATTTCCCCTTACGCAAAGCTTGTGTGCTGCTAGAATGTTGTTTTTCGTTTGATTTTCAGTTGTTTATGGCTGGAAAATCTAAAAAATCCCCAACGTATACCGATAGTCTCCGTATAATTGGGCAGAAACGAATTTTTTAAACCTTAAAAATTTTTTTAGTTATGGCAGATATAAGAATTGAGAAAGATAAAAATAAGCCGGTTTGGCCATGGATACTTGCATTATTGGTTTTAGTAGCCCTTGGCTGGTGGATTTTCGCAGATAGTGAGCCTGTTGAACCAGAGCCAGTTGCTTATGAGCAACCTATTCTTGAAGAGGAAAGAGTATCTAACGAACTTACTGGTGTTAGTGCCATAGGTGCGGTAAGTGAGTTTACCCAGTTTGTGGAAGAACCTCTTGAAGGAGCAGATATGGGACTCGACCATGAGTATACCAGCGACGGTATTTTAAGACTACAGAATGCTCTTGTAGCTATTGCAGAGCAGGAAACAAGTATGGATGCTGAAATCCAGGAACGTATAGGCGCTCTGGAGGAAGTTGCTCGTGAAATCCAAACTGATCCGTATGTATTGAAACATGCAGATAAAATGCATGAAGCATTTGTTCTTGCCGCCGAACTGATGGACGCAATTCAGGAAGATAGCTTTCTTGAGGTCGATACCGAGGTAACGGAAGTAATGGAGGCCGCTCACGCCATTAATCCAGAGGAAAATGCCCTGGATCAGAAAGATAAAATTCGCAACTATTTTGTAGAGGCGAAAGAAGCACTTGAAGCAATGGATGTGTAATAAGCATCACGTTTAAACAGAAATAAAAAGAGCCATGATACAGCTGTATCATGGCTCTTTTTATTTCATTATGTCCCGTCCTGAAATAGCGATACACAAAAAGAAACGTTATGAGACAAGGAGAAGAGCCAGAG
>NZ_ANNU01000088.1 GCF_000346615.1 Nafulsella turpanensis ZLM-10 | reverse complement strand
GGAACGATGGGCCCGTTTGGTTTCATACTCCAGCTGGTTATCCGTTTCTACCCAGGTATGCCAGAAGTCCGTAAAGCTCAGTGAAGCATCCTTTACCTGCAGCTGGTCCAGTGAAAGAGAGGAAAGCATCAGGGGCCGACCGGCTTTGGCTTCATTACGTTCATGGGTGCGGAGTTGCCCCAGGTATTCCTGCAGTTCCTCATTCAGTTCATCAGCACGAGGGTGGTGGTAACTGACCTCGCTGCGGCGTTCATCCCACTCTTTTGGTTTAAGGTAAATACCGGTGCTAATCCACTTTCTTTTCTGCTGATAATAAACCTGAATCTGGACAAGAGCTTCTCCATCTTTATTAAGTTTATTTTTCCGGTTGTAAACGAAGGTGTAGAGGGCTTTCATAGTCGGTGTATTTGGGTATCAAATGGGTATCAAACGGGTATCAAAACTTTAGTAAAAGTTGACTTTAGCTGAGGCCTTTTGATAAAACCAATACACAAAAAAGGCCTGATACCTACCCGTATCGGCCTTTTTAATTTATCGAAATCCACTAATAAGGTGCTGTTCGACCCGGAAAGAAAGCCACATTCAGCAGGCCTTAAAGTTCTCCTGGGGTCAGAATGGGCTATGACAGGCCCTGACTATTAATTAGGGCAAATTTGCTGGTTAATGAAGCCAACCAATCTTTCCGTAGGACATGATATCAAGCTGGGGATAAGCTACTCCTCTTTTCGGGCATTTTACATCCTATCCATATTAGAAGCGATACCCTCCTTTTTATAAACAGGTTTTAAAAATAAGAGAAGTAGAGAAAACACAGCTTCTAATTAGGGGCAATCCTTCCTGATTGTTTATAATACTGAAAACAAGGACTTAGAGCGTCTTTCTTCAACACATAACCAAACTCTAACCCAAATTCAGTATCTGGCAATACACTATCTGGTAAAATCAGCAGTTGTTCGACTGAGTCAGGTTTCCATTTGTACATCTCCTGTTCATTTATTACTGCGGCATTATAAACCACGCTATCCTCTGGATGGGCAATAATATCAAAGGCTATATAGAGATTACCCTCCTCATCCAGAAAGGGAGGTTTAAAATACGTGTTACTGGCCTCCTGCACACAGTAGGTAATTATTCCTTCTCCTTCCTCAGATACGGTTCTACTCGAATGAGCAAAATTAGTTTTCCCCTTTTTCTTTGCAGCTTTATTTATCCAGTAATCTCTGGAATCTATAAAACTTATCCCATCAAAAAAGCTGGTTTTAATTTGCTCATACCCTCTGTAAACGGAATCATAGGGTGCCATGGCTCTGGAAAAGAAAATCTCGTTTCCATAAAGGAAAATTCTATCCCAATACTCTTGAGTGAGTTCCTCATTTATTTTATTCACTTCCAAATATGGGTAACCCCAAATGGAACCCCACTTCCTGTTAACCTCCTGCACCGAATCATTTTTGAGGAAGGTATCATAATAGGATTCTACACCCTCCTCTGTTACACCTGTATGCTGATAGGAAGCAATCATAAAGGCCATTTTATAGCCCTTCATGGTAAATCCTCTGTACGCCACCGTACTATCATTTATCCCTGAAATTTGGCTGGTAGGTTTATAGAACTGTATGGATAAACCAGAAAGCTGATCCGTAATGATTCCATTATCTTCATAAGCCTGTAAAGAAGAATCTATTTTAAATTCCCAATAAGCCTGATTAGGTACTTTAAGGCTATGGTCCGTCTCTGCATCATACCTTTCCTGCATGGAATTCATTTCCTCCCCTATTTCGGAAAGTTTATTCTCTGCATCCTCCTTCGAAATATCACCTGTGGTCGATAAATAATCATTTAATTTTCTTGCATGGATTTCTGTGATATTAAAATGGTATTGCTCATGTCTTAGAAGGTAATCATCTTCTTCATATACCCATGACTCCACATCGTTCTGTCCTGCATAGGCGAAGTATCTCTCAGATTCCTCATTATAGTCAAGATGAATCCTACTGCTAACTGTTGCTGCATAGCGACTAAAAGGAACAGGTATATCTCTAAAGTCTTTCCATGTGAGCTGCTCCTCTGCATCCCACTTCTTTATAGTGGGCGTCCTGTAAAAGCTAGCCTGAAGAGCTGTGACAAGTACAGAAAGTAGCACAGAAAAGGACAGGATGGAGAATTTTGTCTTTACCAGATGTGCCATCCAAATAATTTTAGAATTCTACGGAAAACTGAGATGATGATCTCTACCAGTATAAACCAGACAAAAAATCCAAATGCTAAAGTTAAATCCACCTCTCTTCCTTCTGCATTGTGCCCCAGCACTAATGACATTATTCCAATTATAAGCACAAAACAGCTAATTGTCAGCAGATTTTGCACCAGTCTACCAACAAATAAATTCCTCCTTCTATGCTCTCTTTTATAGAAGACATGGCCGAGAAGACAGATAAAAACAGGAAGAAAAAAGATTATAAGTGTATAATTATCCTCTATTACTGGTACAGTATTTAAATATTTCAGGAGTTGTACAACAGAAGCAAAGAGGAAGGACAATACTACTGCGGAGGTTAATTCCCTATAGGAGAATGTTCTGAAATAGTCTCTATAAGTAAGATCATCCTCCTTTCTTTTTATAATAATAACCTTTTTTTCTTCAAATGGAAGAGGCAGGCTTTCTCCGTAATTTTCATCCAGCAGAAGGATAGCCGCCTTTACTGCATCATATTCAAATGCTCCATGATTAGAAACAATATCCAAAAGCTCCCTTCTGGACTTATCCTTGAGACGTTTCTTAAAATATTCAACCATTCTTCTAGACAGGTTCGGCTTTACAGTTCATTAGAGCTTCCGTAAATTCATCGCAATACTGGACGAATTTTCTAAGTCTTTTTGCTTCTGAAAGGAGTGCAGGAAAGGTAATCAGCATACTTTTCTTCTCCTGGTCCATTCTTAAGTAGAGGTCATTAAATTCTCTATACAGCCGTTTCGTAGGACCTGCTTCAAGGGCTTTGAGAATAGCTTTATCATTGGTACTTACCCAATATTCTTTAGCGGATTCTATCTCCACAGGCATAGGAATGCCATTTCCAAAAATTCTTCTCTGGAACCAGTTCAGGAGCGATTTTCCTCAAGGGTCAAATCAAATGGTGGAAATGAACTAAATGCCACTTCAAACTGCGTCTGAATAATGGAAGGCTCATTTACCCCTGATCCCCATTGATCAATTCCTTTGACTGTAACAATGCCATATGGAGTATACATTTTGATCCCAATCTTAAGGCTCTGGCTATCGAAAGGCCCCTCCAACTGAGCGTTAAATGTACTTGCTGCCTTTGACCAGACTTCTACCAGTTCCTGTCGGGAGTTCATGTAAAATATCTTTTAGGTTCTCTCAATGGAGAAAACAGATTAATGATCTTTGTGAATTTTTACTTCTTTTTTCATATCCTTTACTGGCTTTTTTCTATAATCCTTCTAAGGTGGCTGAAAGGAGATAAACCATAATAGCCTACTACTAAGAAAATAATGCCGACAAAGATCAATAAAGAACCTCCAAAACCTGAGAGCGAGTGGGTCCTACTATTAACCCCAATGGCAACCATGTCCTGAGAGATCATTCCAATACCCAAAGCAAGGAATACAATAGCGAAAATAAATCCAGTATAATTATTTTTTACTTTCATTAGTAGAATGCAAAGCTCACACTATATTCATTTTACCTCCTACTAATGTAAAGAGTGTTACAAAGCATAGAATGGCTACTATTATATTCCATGCAACTGAGGTTAACCATGATTCACTTTTTAATCGCTGCTCTGTCCTATGCTGTCTTTCAGGGTCAGAGAACAATCGGTATGATAAGTAATGCACTACTCCAAAGTAGATCAAATAAGGAATCATGGTTCCTTTTTTAATTCCCAGCTCAAAAATCAAATCGAGTGCAATGGAAGTCCAGAAAAGCAAAATGAAGGTGAGGACACCCGCTGCCCTTGGTACAGCAGAAAGACCCATGGCAATCGTTTTGGCGAACCTCCAAACCCGATAATTGATATAATCAATCAGCATGATGGCAGGAAACTATTTTTACTTGAATCCAAAATAATATTTTTAAAGTTATCATCCCTTCTCCACGTAGTAAAATTTCGATTATTACAGCCAGTAGGTTCCAAAAAAAACAGTGCTTAAGTAGGTCCACAGAAATATAAATACTACATGAACAGTAGTTTCAAACTTCTTCCCTTTCCACAGTTTAGAGGAGTACCCGACAAATTGAAAAACCAGCCTTACCACCCAAAAGATCCCCAGCCCAAAGGCTATTCTTTTTCCTAAAGGGGTACCTGCCAATTCATATGAGGAGGTCAGGCATAAAACGCCCATCAGCAGCACCACTAAGGCAATAAAAAAGGTATGGATGTACATCATCTGCCTGTTGATAAGACTTAAGGAGCTTAGTTCTTTGGACCAGTTAAAATATTTTGGGAAGATGATATGCATCACGCCCAGCAATATAAGAATAGCACCGACTATTTTAAGATGAAGCTCCATTTTTGACAAGTATAAAGGAGGATACAAACGGGGTGTGTTTTAGCTCTCTTTGGACAAGCAGGTAAGACTTACGGAATACCTTTTGCCATGATGCTAGCGAGTAAAAATGAAAAAAGCCAATGTTATAAGCGATAAAGTTCGGAACATCTCTTAAATGCTCTGTCACAACAATTTTTCCCGATGGTTTTAATATTCGCCTGAGTTCATTGAAGAACATTATCCTTTCCTCCATCTCCCTTATTTCATGAGCAGAGAAAAAGACAAATATATGATCAGCGACATTATCTGCTAAAGGTAAATTTGTGGTGCTCACTTTTAATGTTTCTGGAAAAAAGGGATATACCTTTCTTGCTCTCTTTATAGAAATTTCAGTATGCCTGATGGGGTCATAGAAATCCAGTACCGTGAGTTGTGCATCAGGATATCTTTTCCTTAAAAGCACACTGGTCTCGTCAAAGCCTGCATGAATATTAACCATGGATTGCTCCTCTTGTATCCCTGCTTTCTCCAGCCAGTCAAGCCTATAAAGCTTTGAGAGGTCATATACACAAAATGAAACTAATAAAGAGACTATAGAAGCCAGCAGAATCAGCCAGCACAGGGATATTAGATAGAAGCTAAGGGTGGAGCTACTGAGATGGGCAATGAAGTAAAGCAGTAAGACCAGCACAACTGACCCAACATAAAAATGCCAGTTGAACCTTATGATGTTCCATGTTCCCTGAAATGGCTTTCTCATTTACCCCAGCTTTCTGTTCTGCCCTTTTTCCAGTGATACGGAACATCTTTGATAATAAAGGCATTGGCCAATTTAGTACCCTTCAGACCCAGTGACTCAATATAGGAAAAGTGATGGTGCACTACTTCTATAGGCTGAGGTACCCAGTTTTGCCTTACCCCTTCAATAATCAGCACCTCCTGTGAGGGGGATAGGAAGGTAAAAGTAAAAGGCAGAGGCCCTGCATATCTTCTGGCCGCTTTCCAGTCGGGAAAAGGAGAATCCTGTGGCAAAGAAATATCTGGGGAAGCGTCAGAAAGCAAAACACTAAAATCGGATTTCTTTGACTTTATTTCTGTTTTTTGATGCTGGCAGACCTGCTGTATATCGGTGGTGGAATAGTTGTAGTGCGTAAAAATGCACCCCAACCACTCCATCTTTCTTTTATTTGTTTCTGACTTTAAGATGTAGAGGCCTCTGAGTCTCTTCCCTTTTTTATTTATGTACTTTACAAACACCCTATATCCTACCAGAAAAAAATCATTCCCAAAGATAGAGGGAAGTGCCTTTGGCTTAAGCCCCTTTGTGTCAACCATTGCCACTGCGATAAATGCCCATTGATCATTGTAGAGGTCCAAATCTAAACATGCAGGAATCAGAGGCTCCAGCTCCTCTTTTGGAACAGCAAAGGTTAAAACAATCGAGCTTTCAAAATAAGCTTCAACAGGAAAAGGGTGATTCTTGAGGTGATAAAACATGCTATACCTTTTGAGGGACCTGCCTTTGAAACCCAAATTCCTTATAATATACTACCCATATAAACAGCAAGGCAAAAACTGCATTAAACCTCCCCCACAATAACAGCTCAGGCACTACTACAAATTCTATTATATTCATTAGTGCAACAACTGAAATCTGTGCTATTGCATTCAGGCGAGGCTGAATACCACTGAGAATCCAAACCGCCATCCCCACTTCCGCTATTCCTATTATAATTGTTAGTGGTCCTGCAAACTCTTCTCCCAATATACTTTCGACTATCTGCTGATGACGGGGCACCATATTTAACACCTTGCAAAACAGACCATTCACCAGCCAGACTGCGGCAATGAAGTAAGTTAAGGATTTCTGGAGTTTAATAGTATGCATTTTATGAAGAGCACTTTTAGTATAGAATAGAGGGAAAAACCTTCAAATATTTGATGCAGCATTCAATAGTCTGAGTCCAGCTTTAGCAATGCCGCTTTCAGGAAACTCATTCAAAGTCTTCTCATAATATTCCCTGGCTTTACCCCCATCACCTACCTGACCATAGCAAAAAGCAATATTATTCAAGGCCATTTCTTTATAGCTCAATCTGGTAGAGCTTAATAAAGTTAAATAGCGATATTTATCTACCCAATCATTTTGCTTAAAGAATGAATAACTCTTCTCAAAGTAGTTAATAGCCTCATTATACTTTTCTTTTCTAATAAGGCTCATCCCTTTTCTGTGGTCACTAGGCACCAATGTTCTTAGCATAAAGGATACCCCTAAGTAAGTTGCTGCACCAAAAATCAAGGGATCACCTGTACCCGTCAAAAACCATAAGTAAATTACTGGTTTAACAAAAATTCCCCGGAAGCCCCCATCATTGAAAATCGTGCCGTTCTCCCGGGGCTGCTCAAAAACAGGAGCCAACACACCGGCGATAGTCCAGGCTGAGGAATACCTATTTTAGCTTTTATTTTTCTTCAGCAATTCCTTTTCCATGGCCACAAAGCGGTGATCGTAGCGGAAAGGCTCCCGCGCTTTAATTTTCACGGCTGAAAAATCCGGATGGCGTGCATTGAGCACGAAATTAAACTCCTCTGGCACCACCGCCGATGGGACTTTTAATAAAAGGGTCTTTCCCTCCTCATACCATTCGGCGCCCAGGGGCTGCGTCAGGCTGTAGCTGCTTTCCAGCTTCCAATCCTTCGGTAGTGCTGAGCGGGCGATTTCCGTACAGGGAACTCCCTCCGGCACCTCCAGCACCATCATGACAAAGGAAGCCCCCATGATGCCCTGTCCCATTTTGTGAACCATATTTTCAAGGGAAGCCAGGGAGCGGTTAGAGGCCGTATACACGACAAACTGCCCCTCCATATTCCAGCGGCCGGAATAGCCGGGTGCAAAAAGGCGGTCTGCAAACTTTTCGAAAACAATACGGTAGACTTCCATGCCTAAGCAGCATAGCCATGGGCAATGCGCAGCAACTGCTTTTCCACTTCCGTAATCCCTGAGATTGAATGCAGCAAGGCAATAGGCCGCTGGTTTTCCAGTCCGGGAGAAGGAATCTCCAGCCAGTCCATCAGCTCCTCACTACTGCCAAACAATTCCTCTCCCAGGGCAAAGAGGCGGTGCAATTTGAGGAGCTTTTCCGCCGCATCACTTTTAAACTTCTTTTTCGCGTTCCGGTAATTATCCACCGTCTTCGGGTCCAGTCCCAGCAGGGCCGCCAGCTCATCTTTGCGGAAGCCGGAGTGTTTTTGCAGGCTCACAAAATATTTGGCCTCCAGGCCTTCCGCTGCTTTTCGCACCAGGGCCAGGTTCTCCGGAATCACCAGTAATTCATCTTTTGTTGTCAGGCTCATAGGCTTATTCTTTTCCCTACCTCAATATACGGAACATTCCATTTATAAAACGAAAATTTCCGTATAAATAATTTCCTTCCTGCACACCAATATCAAATGACACCAATACTGTTTATCCTGTTTCCTGCCCCGCCAGCCCTTTTCCCTTTCCTTTAGAGAAGCCCTGCTCCTTCCCTGCTCCCTGGCTAAACCTATGTTGAATAAGGTATTTGTTGTAACAGGAGTCTTTTCATTCCATGAAGCATATCCACCGATTCTCCTGAAAAACGACTGGTTATCTTTTCCCAAAAGATAGCCGGAGTGTATAGTTATTACCTCTCTTTCTAAGCTGTGAGAAGTTTCTCCAGGTCATCTTTCGAGCTTTAATCTCATCAGCAGCTCATCGCGGTACGTGCTACCCAGTGGTATCTTTTCTCCTTTGATAGTCAGCTGGTGTACTTCAAGGGTATCAATATGCGCCAGAGCTACTACAAAAGATTTATGTACACGAACAAATGCGGATGCAGGAACAAGATTGAAGACATCATTCATATTTATTCTGATAAGGATCTTTTTACCTGTGGTATGTACTACCACATAGTTTCCATCCTTTACCAGATAAAGAATTTCCTCCAGCTTCACTTTATGGAAAAGGTTACCACTCTTTAAAAGAACAAATCCTGATGAGAGGCCGTCCTGCTGCTTCTGAGGAAGCTCCTGCTCCAGAAGATACTGTTTACAGGCCCTGTTAGCGGCCTTCAGAAAGCGGTCAAATTCAACGGGTTTTATCAGGTAATCGGTTGCCTCCATTCCCGTCAGCTACCGGAAGGGGAAAGAATAAAGGCATCACCCTCTTCCCTCCTTCCCTACTCTTCATAAGAAATCACAGGTGTTAAAGAGTGTTGTTTTGCTTCACCTGAGTAACTTCTCAACTCCGTAATTCAGCCTGCTCCTTCGACCTACCCTTCCATCTTATTGTCTACTTTTTTTCTGGCTTCGGTTCTATACGAGAGCACCCACCAATAGGCCTGCTTCACAACCTCCGGGGAAGTCTGCTCCCATGTGTAACTCGACTCCCTTCTCCAACCTCCTGAAAATAAACAGGAGAGCAGTGATCAGCCACGGACAGGCCGGCAGGAAAATGATAATGAGCAAAGGAGCTGCTCCCGGACTGTTGGTGGCGTGCAGAGTGGAAGCGGAAAGAAAGGGTTCGGAGCCTGCGGAGAAAACTTTCTTTTGGCTGGAGCGGGAGCAGCAAACCTGCCTTATCAGGGGTGATTTAGCTTAGCTGCTGATTTCAGCTCTAGGAGGACAGGTTAGCCTTTCCTCCATGTAGGCACCTGCAGAAAGTTTGGACGGAAGCCCAAAGCCAGACTTGCCTTCTATCCTCATCCCATACAGTCTTACTTCATAGACTTATCCACTGGCTCCTCAAACTTTAGTTCCAGGCGCGTCAGCTTATCCCTGTATAGCCTTAAATATTCTTCCTTAATTTCTTCTTTTAAAAAGGATCGGTCAATGATGGCTTTTACCAGGGGCTTCTCTTCCGCAAAGGCTCCAATGATCTTTTCGACTCTGGAGGGTTTGATGCCAAGCCCCTGTCCGAATAAATAAAAATCTTCATAGGTATAAAAACCATAAGCTTCATAAGCTTTGGAAAACTCCTCAAATAAAGAGAGCGCCATATCCGACTCATTGGGAGAATGAATGCGGGTGCAGAGCAGGTCATAGGCTGGCGTCAGCACATAATCTCCCTGGACTGTCTGGATAGCCGAAAAGTTCTTCACGTGCGCATCTCCATTTGAAAAAATATAATTGAACAGGATCAGACGCAGGAATTTCTCCACTTCGATACGATAGGCAGGAATATACTGGCGGATTAATTTACCCAGGGCTTCATAGGATAAATCGTATTTATAGTGAAGGCCATGCGATTCGGAAGTGATTTGGGCAATCTGGGCAAAGTCCTCCTGCAGGAACCTCCCTCCTTCCGGTTTCTGGTCAAAGCGTTTCACCAAATAGGCAGGGCTCCCGTCCCTGAAAAAAATGAGTGCATTGGCAGGAATATTCAGCTGATAAACCTGCCGGGCAATCTGCATGGTCAAATGCTCATTGGCCGGTGCCTGGTCCAGGTGCTTAAACTGCCCCACAGGCACTGGCTTCAGGAGGTACTGCCCCCCCTGATCCGTTAATTGCAGCTGGTCTCCCTCCAGTCTCAGAGAGTACTTTACCTGCACCCCGGAAATGGAAATCTTTCTGGTATGATCCAGGAATAGATCTGTTGATTCATGTGATGGAGAATCAAAAGGCAAATAAGGATCTACCTTCCTGCCTTCAAAGAGGAGCTTTCTGCATCGGTTACAGTAAGCTGATTCATTTGCTTTTAAGCAGCCAGGACAATTCATTCGTCTATCGTTTTAACCGTAATCGCCCCAATGGTATCTGCACCAGCCGTCCTGAGGAGCAGACTGAAATGGTCGTGTTCATCAATTTTCAGCAGCCGGCACTGGGTTTGTTTATTTACTCCTTCAGACAGGAGGCCAAAAAAGAAAGGGAATAAAGTCGGCGACTGGTACTCCAGCTGATGCTTTGGGAAAGAAAGGCTAATGGCGGGTGCCTCCGGATCTGCAAAATAATCAGGATGGTAGCGGAAAATATAAGTCCCTGCAAGGGTTTTCTCTAGGTATCCGGCCAGCACCTTATTGTGATACACCTCCGCTTTCCTGCTCATTTGATGACACTGATTTTTACTTCCAGCCCCAGTACCTCACAAAGTTTCAGCAGGCTGTTCAATTCCGGATTAGCGGTCCCTTTCTCAATTTCCCGCAGGGTACGCTCCGAAACCCCGGCGATATCCGCCAGGTCCTCCTGCTTAATTTTGAGGAAACTTCGCCGCTCCCTGATTTTTTGACCAATTTCTGTTGAACTCATGCCTATCGGCAACTCATTGCCGGTTTCAGACAAATATGAAGCACAGAAAGCAAATAAACAAGCAAATCGGTAAAATATTGCCGGTTTACTTGTTTTTGAGGGAGAAATAGAATGCATACCAGATAAACCGGCAGTAAAGTTCCGGTATGCTTAAAGGGATGAAAGTTTTTGAAAAGACTTGCCTTCATCAAAATTCAACAGCTTAACAGTAACCTTTTTTTACCGCCTCATCTAAGAGGTAACTCCCTTTATGAAAGCCATGCTTGCTTATCCTTTAGCTTCAGAGTGCCTCCTGAACCTTTTACGGATTCTCCTGCCTTTTCGAAAAACGGAGAAAGCTTCCCGATCAATTGGATTAGCGATCCCACTGCACTGCTTTTAGAGCTTTCTTTACGGCTTCCTTGCGAACTTTCCCATAGATCTGGGTGGTGCGGATGTTGGTATGGCCGAGAATCTGCTGCACGACTTCGTAGCTGAGTCCCATGTCCAGCAGCAGAGTGGCGCAGCTGTGGCGTCCCATATGGAAGGTCAGATTCCGCTTCAGCCCTGCCAGAAAGGCAAGCTGCTTCAGACAGCGGTTGACATACTGATTGCTGAGGTTCCCGAACAGCTCCTGCCCCTCTTTCTTCAGGTACTTTTTCACGATCTGTTCGGGCTTACGGTTAAAGAGCAGGTAGATGGGAATCAGCACATCTGTTTTGGTTTTGTGCTG
>NZ_ANNU01000087.1 GCF_000346615.1 Nafulsella turpanensis ZLM-10 | reverse complement strand
GCATCAGTTTAAAATCGATCTTGCATAGAGCCATCAGGAGTCTACGTAAACGTTACCCAAAGAAATTATTTTCGCTCGAAAAATGGGGAATTATATTTAACGCTTTTAGCCCTGTTAGGTAACAAAAAAGGCCTGCACCATGGGCGCAAGCCTTTCATTTTAGGATTGGGACATGTTATACCATTGGTCCATCAGGGAAGTTGATGAGGGGCATACCTTGAGTTTGCTGATTTATTTTTGGAATGGGTATGCCTTTATTTGGCTGTGCTTGGGGTCTTTTAACTCCAGCTATTTTTTCTAAAAGGTGAACAATGTAATTGAGGGTTCTTTGAAGTTTTGCAATCCGCTCATCGTATTCTCCTCGGGTAATGAGTTGGGTGATAATATTGGCTATACTGGATCCAAAGAAACTTTCTATGGTACCGGCCCCGGTAACTTCATCATAAGCTCTTCCGGTGTTTATGCCATTAATGCCTTGTGGAGCTACTTGAAATGGGGTTTCCGCAGCCAAATCTTTGTCTTTTTCTTTGATACGAATCCGCCCAATTTTAAAGCCGTTTTTCGTATTGGAAGCCATCGTACGGCAAGATTGCCTGCAATATTTGGCATTGCTGCGCTGCGCTTCAAATTCTTTGCTGCAGTGGGCACAATTTTTTGTAATCATTTTCAGATTGTTTTAGTGGTAAATAATTTGATCCGGACTGGATCGCTGTGTGGGGAGCGTTAACTGTAATTGTATTTAACGCTTTTGGGATGTGCTTAGAGGATTAGCAGCAGGTGAGGGGGTGATAGACGGGCTATCACGGGATACGTAGTGGGTAAATAGAGGGAGCTGCTATTTTTCATGATTGAACAGGTTTAGCAAATCGGCCTGGTGGTACCAGACCTTTCCGCCTACTTTTACGAATGGCAGCTCCCCTGATTTACGCTTGTTCCAGAACCATGTGTTGCCCTTGCCAAATTCTTCTTTGGCTACCTCTTCGGAGATATAATCTCCCGTGAGATTTTGCTTTTGCTTTCCTTCTAAGTGCTCCAGAATCCTTTGTTGGTTTTCCGCAAGTGATTCAAGCCATGCTCGCGGTACCAGAACAAAACTCTCGTTTTGCTCCGGTAGGGTTGTTTTATTTTTCAACATGCTACAAAGATTATCAAAGCCCCAAAAAAGATACAGCCACGCAAAAAGGGGGATCCCCTTTTTTGCGTGGCTGTTATTTTATAAACCTAGAACCAATGCTAATTGGTTGGTTCTGAGTCGGTATTGTGGCTAAATTATTTTTATGATTTTATTTGAAGCCTGTTTTCTTTATTCGCAGAGTAGGCTAAACAGGCCTGGATTTTTCCTCAGAGAGTTCGGGAAAATCCTCTATAATTTCTTCTTTGGTCATACCATTTGGGAGCCAGTTGAGCACATCATATACAGATATCCTCGTGCCTTTAACGATTGGCTTACTAAATCTCTTTTCAGGATTGATTTCAATATGGTCTAAAAAGTTGGGCATATGCTGTTTTTGCTTAGCCAATTTTTGCTGCATGTGCTAAACAGGCAGAAATATCCTCTTTTTCTATGGCAGGATAATCCTCCAATATTTCTTTTGCTGTCATTCCTGAAGCTAGCAAATCGAGAATCAGATCAACAGTATATCTTTTATTCCTGATCGTTAGTTTCCCATGGCAAATATCAGGGTTTAGGGTAATTCTATCCAACAGGTTTTCCATTCTTAAATTTACGAACAATTTCCTTTATCGTTCGCTCTGATTTTATGATGCTTATTTCAGTAGATTAGCGGCAACCGTTGATTCGAATGTCCATGATCATTTTTATATCCCTGATCTTTTTTCTCCGGACCTCTCCGGTCATACTTCTATGTTGATCAAAGATTGGGGCTTCTTTCCGGAAGGTACTGTTATGGTAAAACGGTAAGGAACAGAGCAGCTGCAGCAGTAGGCCGTAGTACAAAAAAGTGAGCACGAACCTAAATATTAATATTTTTCGTTATTTTCAAGAACTAAATATGATCTAATATGGAAGCGAATAGAATAGACATGGCAGAAAATATATTTCGGATGGTGAAAAACTTGAGTACCGATGTAAAACTTGAATTAATCAGCAAGATTACCGACTCCCTCAAAGGAACAAAAAAAGAAGCTAAGGATGATTCCTGGAAAAAATTGTTTGGTGCCTGGGAGTCTGAAGAAAGTGCAGAAGAAATAATCGAATACATAAGAGAAAGCCGCTATACTAACAGGCATATTGAGGATTTGTAATGGATTATCTATTAGATACCAATATCTGTATTTACTTCCTTAAAGGCAGATATGGCCTGGTTGAAAAAATAGAAAAAATAGGATTTGAAAACCTCTTCATTTCTGAGATTACCGTTGCGGAATTAAAGTATGGAGTGGAAAAAAGTGCTAATCCAGAAAAGAACAGGCTTGTTATAAATGATTTGATTGATAATTTTAAACAACTTCCAATTTATGGAGCCTTAGATATTTACGCGAAGGAAAAAGCCAGACTTAAAAAGGAAGGAAGTATTGTTGATGATTTAGACCTTTTCATTGGGGCTACGGCCATTAAAAATAATATGATTTTAGTGACAAATAATGAAAAGCACTTTGTCCGACTGCAAAATATAAAAGTCGAAAACTGGACAGAATAAAAAGGACTTACCGAAATACTACTACTAAGGTAGTTTTTCGATAAATCCTTTATTGTATTAAGTAAAAAGAAAAAGATTAAACAAGGGGAAACGGCAGCTTATCCATTAATAGGAATGCCCATGATCTTTTTTGCTTCCCGGATCTTATTTTTTCGGACCTCTCCATCCATGCTTCCATTCTTATTAAAGATCGGACCTTCCTTTAAAAAAGCGGCATCAAGGGTGAATTTATAAGGGTATAGCAGCTTAAGCAGATCGTGCAGGATTAGGAATTGAATGCTCTCATCTCCTTTGTCGACCTTGATGTATTCCAGTAATTTTTGCAGCATGACCTTTTTAATGGATAATTTGTTGAGATTAACCTTTTCCAGGGCTGCTTTTATTGTTGGAAGCAAGAGTTCAAAATCCGTAAGCTTGCAGTCTTTCTGCAGTGCCAGTTCCTTCAGGCGGTCAAAGGCTTCAACCATAGGTTGTTTAAGGGCTTCCTTCACCCTGGAAGTCATCCGTATATTGATGCCTTTATTCTTCTTTGATTTGCCAATCAGGCAGTCAAGTGCAGATGCCTCTTCCGCTTCCAGGTAATTATGGACATTATTGCTTATTTCAGCTGCAAACCCCTTTGCCAATGCAATCATTTCAGGATGGTGGGTTTTAATCTTATTCCAGAGCGACAGCAGAAAGTAGTGATCTTCCAGAAAAGCAAAGATTTTTTCCCAATCAATTGCCTGTACCTTCAGGAATACCCTGTTTTCGGGCTGACTGTAATCCTGCTGCTCAAGTATGGCTTCTTTGGTTTTGATGTAATCCCTTACGGCGGCTGCCGGGAAATGCCGGCTGAAGTGACTGACAGCAGAGCGGTAAACAGGAAGTAGTTTAAGCTCCGGATATTCTTCAGAGATAGGTTTTAATAAGTCTGGAAGATTCTTTCCTTCTTTTGTCTTTAAGTGCTGTTCAACTACTGTAAGTGACCGGATAATGCTCAGGTCTGTATGGGTTTGAAGGTACAGGAAAATTCCCTGTACCTCCGACATTGTTGATAATAGCTGCTGAGCATTCTGTTCCGCTTTTTGCGGGTCTATGAATTGCTTGAATTTCTGATAACTTTCCATGTCCTTTAAATTTTTCCCTCCAGCTCGTCTGCAATTTCACCCATATAGTCTGTATAAACCTTGGCATATACCTCTGTTTGCCTGATGCTGCTATGGCCAAGCCATTTGCTGACGACTTTCAGAGGTACATTATTCGCCAATAGAACGGTGGTGGCACAGGTATGCCTGGCAACGTGATGGGTGAGGGTCTTTTTTATACCTACCAAATCGGCAATTACTTTCAGATAGGCATTAATTTTCTGATTGCTGAATCGTGGGAGAATCTTTCCTGTAATCTTCCTCTCTTCATTATCGTAACGGTCGATAATTACCTGGGCAGGGGCGAGGATTGGTATTTCTAAATCCCCTCCTGTTTTGTGCTGTTTGATACAGATGAACTTTTTGAATTTCTGGTTATTATCCCGAAGTTCTATGTGCTTCATTTCAAGGTCCTGACCATCTTGATACCGAAGGGCAGTGTAGCAGGAGAAGACGAATATGTCCCGGACAATTTGCAGGCTGCGGTTTCCTCCCAGCTCATGCTCGGTGAGCAGCTTCAGCTCCTTTTTGCTCAGAGGCTTTCGGTCCACCTTTTCATTTCTGAGGGTGAAATTCTGATAAGGGGTTTTATCTAATCCTCCTTCGTAGATCGCTCTATTAACTAAAGTGCGGAAGCGGCTGTGGTGCTTATTGACCGTATTCCTTTTCAGCCCTTTCTTCAGCAGGTACTGGTCCAGGCGAATGACAAAGTTGTAGTCAAGCTGCTTCATAGGAATGTCCGGTGCTTTATAAGTTTCCTTTGTAAAGCGCTCGACATAACCATAGGTCTGCTTATAAAGTGATATGGTTTCCGGGCTCAATTCCGGATTTTCAGAAGTGTGGTCAATAAACTTCTGGTAAAAGGCCAGGAGGGTGGAATGAAGTGTTTCCTTTTGCGTAAGCATATCCATCAGAATTCGGGCGGAGATAGGCCGCTCTTCATATTCCAGGATATTTTTCAGCTGAAGTACTTTAGTCTCCAGTTTGTTCAGCTCCATATTTACCTGCTGGCTGGTTCTGGAGCGTTGCTTGTGTTCATCCCAATCGGTGAGCGGGATGCTGCAGCTGGTGGCAATTTCGGCTTTTTGCCGGTTTACAATGATGCGCAGGTTAATTTTAGCGCGTTCGGGGTTGTTTTTTCCTTCCTTCAGGAAGAATTTGAGGGACATTTTCGTCTCCATTTTTAAGGTGGGTTAAGTTGTTGAAACTTAATAAGTTGAAAGTGTGAAACACTTTCGGGGCTGTGTGAAACACCAGTGAAACATTTGGTGAATCGGAAGGGATTTTCCGGGAGGGCCCCGGAGGTAAAAACCCCTCAGAAACGATTTCTGAAGGGTTTTGAAGCTTTGTGAAGCTTTTTTGCAGAGGAGGAGGGTCTGGAACCCTTGTGCTTTTGTGAATTTTAGTAAATGCTAAAAAGCTGTAAAATAGCGAATTAGTGTAATTTTTCACTTTATTTAGTTCATAGAAATGCACTGAAATAAAATAATGTGTACCCCATTGTGTACCCTTTGTAAAATATGTAACTTGTGGTATAAACCAGATAATATAACATGGCAACCACTCGATTACTCTTAAAAGATCCAAGTGCGAAAGGAGTTACTCGTATCATATGTGTACTCACTGATGGCAGAGCACAGAGGATTAAAATTCAATCAGACTATTCGGTTCTTCCTAAGCACTGGGGTAAGAATCAAAATGTTCTTTCTGCTAACCCTAATGCAGTGGAAATGAATGCCCATCTGCTAGCATTCAAAAACAGAGTTTTGAACATTTATCAAAGCGCTAAAGCTGAAGGGTTAAAAGCTAACGGTGAATATATAAGAGAGCAGCTTAAGCCAAAAAAGGAGGTGGTGAATGCTAATGTGCATTTTTGGAAGGCGTGGGATTCTTACCTGGATTATAAAAAGCATAATTTTAAGGAGCGGAGCTTTGTGAAGTTCAAAGCTTTGGAAAACCACCTAAGGGGATTTGAAGCACATTTAAAGATTCCGTTACAGTTGAATATAATTTCAGTTGACGTGTTAGGGCGTCTCCAGGATTACTTTTATAAAGTAGCAAATAAAGAAGCTGGACTTAATACTCAAACAACAGCCAAATATATTGAGCTGTTTAAAATGTTTTTGAATTGGGCAGTTAAGCATAAGTATACGGATAATGCTGGCTTTCAAGACTTCAAAGCCATACAGCAGCCTGATACTTTAAAAGTTGTACTTACAGCTGAAGAGGTTGAAAAGATTAGGAAAGTACAACTTGTAGGTAAAAACTATCTTTCTAACATAAGAGATCTGTTAATACTTTCCACTCTAACAGGACTTCGCTATTCTGATTATAGTCGGATTAAACAAGAACACATCAAGAAGGACGATGAAGGATCCAGAACGCTCAATATCCGGCAAGAAAAGACTAACGAGTTTGTTGAGATTCCTTTAACAGTAGAAGCCGAAAGGATAATTGGCCGCTTAATTTCAGGGAAAACACACCCAGTGTCAAATCAAAAAATGAATAGTTATGTAAAGGAGCTTTGTAAGCTAGCAGAAGTAGATGAGCTATTTGAGGTGCATAAGTTTCAGGGAAAGCTGAAGGTTACTCAATATTTACCAAAGTATGAATTAATTACCACTCATACAGGTCGCCGTACTTTTGCTACTAACCTTATGCAAAGAGGGGTGCCTGCACATATAGTAATGAAATTCACTGGCCATAAGGATTACAAGAGTTTTTCCAAGTATGTGAATATACCAAAGAAAGCAGAAATGGATGTCGTAAAAATGGCACTGATGGGCTCTTAAATAGAAGTATAATTGATAATAATTTTTTAAGATGAGGAATTCTGGATCGTTTGGGATGAACATGTTCGCAAGAGTGCTGCCCCCAGAAATAAGAATAAATGTTTCGTTCGAACTGTTGGTTAATCATCCAAGAATTTTAAAGATACAACCTCCATCTGTAGATATTCCCCACAGGGTCATAAAAGCACCAGAGAATTACCTGTCACCCATTAGTAAGGAGACAGGTAAAGCCTACCCCGATTGTTGCAATTTCCATAAAAGTATACTAAAGGAAGTACAAGAATGGTATAGTGAATTTCCAAACTGCTGCCCTGAACATCAGAAATTGAATGAGGCTCCTTGGTTTTCTGCAGGACAGTATTCGGCTGTAGCTAATAAAGTAGCTAGACAAGTAGTGTTCACGGAATATCAAATTTTGAAACACATTGATTCTTTTAACTGGTACGAAAAGATAACTGACTATATTCAAGCGAATGTATATAGCTTTGGGGAGCTGCCTCGTGGCTTTGGTAATCCAATTGGATTAGAATATTATCTTATGTTTTTGAAGCTGGCATTGAAAGGTGGAGGAAGTTGTTTGAAAGTGAGTGAAATAAGTGGTGAGAAGATTAAGCGTTTGATTTTCTTTATTAAATACAGTAATCCTGATGTAAGGGTTAAGCATAAGATGTTACTTGATCTTTGTTCTATATACCGTAAATGGCTGAATACATTTCCATTTAAGACTAATTACTTTAGAGGAGTTAAGGGAGTTTATCATCATATTGAAAATAACTTTCCCTTACATGAGAAGGTACGGTACAATCCATATTTAAAAATGGAGATACGTCCAGTGCGTACGGACACTGATTTGAAAGAGTATTTAGTGGATTTAACTAAGGGATTACTAAAACAAATTAATACAAAAGAGCTAATTGAGAATGGGCGTATCCGGGACTTAAATGAGCACAAGCTTGAAATAAATAGCGAAAGATACCGCATAAAACGAGCGTCTCTTCTAGAGGAATATTCAAGTAAAGAGCTCGAATATGTAAAAATTTTAAAAAAATGGTTGGCAAATGAGGTCGAGTATTTTGACAATATAGCACCATTTATAAGTGTTGATCTGCAGCCTTCTGATAAGTGGTACAGTCAAGCTTTGAGCCAAGGGTTTAAAGCGGATATTTTGAATGAGGTAAGTGAATTGTTTTCTGTGGCAGAACAACCTGAAGTGGAAAAGGCAGTATTAAGAGGCCTATCAAAAAACCAAAAATACTATGAAGGATATGCTGAAAAGATTTCTGTAAAGCAATTTGCCTTATGTCACCACTTTTTGAAAGAAGCAAATATTATTCATGATGACATTTTAAATCCAAATCAGTACGGAAATTCATTTAAGTCTATCGCTGAGCAAAAAGATGGGAGTAGTGGCTCCTGGAGGCAACATAAAAAGGCAAAATATTATGTGGACGGGTTAATCAGAGATAAAGAACTTAATGACCACAATATTTTAAATTTAGAAGTTGTCAAAAGGGTATTTATATACTATCCGTTGGTCCAAAAGCTTATAATGGAATTCACTGATAGCCTTAAAGAAAAAAAAGTCCCACATAACGCCCCCCCCGGGCGGAGGTAATTTTTTTTAAACCTCCGTTTATTTGTGTGAATTCAAAATAGCACACAATGGATAAATTATTTTTTACATCACTTACAGCGCCCGAGCTCAGGGCACTGTTTAAAGAGGAAATCGCAAAGTATTTTCAGGATAACCCATTGAAGGTTAAAGTAAAAAGCCTTGAAAATCATGAGCGCTTAACCCGTAAGCAGATTTGCGAAGAGTACAAGATTTCCTTAGGTACTATACATAATCTCATGAAGCGGGGAGAGCTGCCTTATGATAAGGTGGGTCGTAAAACACTTTTCAAAAGAGAAGATGTTGAGCTTTGTATAAAAAGAAAAAGGGGTGAGTTATGAGTAGGCACAACTACACCCCTAAGGCTTTTCTGTTGAAGCAAAGCTCTTGTGAAATTACTAATCTTTTAGGGGTTTTGCAATATGTTTATGGTTCTCTACTGGGCAATCGTGTTGTAGGTCATGGATTTATCTCTCCTGATAATTCCAATCGAAGAATGCTGATATGTGAGATAGGAGGTGTGTCATATGGCTGAAAACACACCCAATAACAGTTTCCTTTCTCGCGAGTCGTTGTCTGACGTTGAAATAGGAATTACCCCAAATTTTGACAAAGGCTTATTAGGAAGCATTAGAAGTCATATTGATGAACTTGTTGCTAACACCGCAAGTAAAAGTTTTCCAGTTCATGCGTTCCCTTCAAGGATACAAAGGATAATAAGTGAGCTTAATCGCTGTCTGTTATTTCCGGTTGATTATACTGGTGCAGCTAGTTTGGCTGCGTTCAGTGCGGCTATTGGTAACTCCTTTATGCTAGAGAATAAGAAGGGGTTTAATTCTGGAGCTGTTTTATATATAGCGCTTGTAGGAAAGCCAGGAGTAATTAAGACACATGCTTTAAAAGCTATTTTATCACCTATTGATAAGCGAGATGGAGTAAGTTACAAAGAATATGAAAAAAGACTTACTGAATATGAACAGGCAATTTCTATGACTAAAAAGGAACGTGAAGAAAATAACGTTTCTGATCTTGAAAGACCTGAGTGGTCACATACCTTGGTCCAGGATGCTACTCCAGAAGCGCTTTTATCATGTCTTAGAAATAATTCTAGAGGGCTTTTGCTTTATAAGGATGAATTAATTGGTTGGGTAAAGAATTTTAACCGTTACAGTAGTGGCTCGGAGCAGGAATTTTGGTTGGAAGCTTGGAATCAAGGTACAATAAGTGCGGATCGCAAAATGAGTAGGGGAGTTAGGATAAGTCCGGCCTTTATCACGGTAACAGGGACATTACAACCTGCCGTTTTGGAGGAATTAGCAAAAAACAGTCGGTCAAAGGTTGGTTTCACTGATAGAATTTTGTTTGCTTATCCGGATGGTGTCAAGAAGGAAAGCTGGAATGAAAAGGAGATTAATCCTGATATGCTAAAAGAGTGGGAAAACATTATAAATAAAATGTTTGACGTTCAAATGACAGTCAATAGTAGAGGAGAATCTGCTCCTGTAATGTTACCGTTAGACACAGATGCTAAGGAAATACTTTGGGAATGGGTTCGAATGAATACACAAAAGATAAACACAACTTTTGATGAAAGACTGGAGGGAGTATATATCAAGTTAGAAGCTTATTCATTAAGGCTAAGTCTGATTCTACAATTAATGCGGTGGGCATGCGGGGAAGGAAGCAATCTTGTGGTTGAGAGAGAATCTGTAGAAGGAGCGTTGCAGTTGATAGAATACTTTAGAGGAACGGCCGAAAAGGTATATCAAGTTCTATTTGATAGTATTCCAATTGATAAGGAACCGGTAAAAGTTCAAAACTGGTATAATAAACTCAACGAGCAAGTCACAAGAAAGGAAGCAATAGCTAATGCAGATTCTTGTGATATTTCTAAAAGGACCTGTGACAGGCTGTTAAATAGGAAAGATCTGTTTACAAAGGTAGGTCATGGGATTTATGAAAAACTCTACTAAGGCAATACTGGCAATACTGGCAATATTGGTACTTTGGGCAAAAATGGCTAATTCCGATGATTAGATAGGTTTTTATTTTGCCACTTAAGTTGTCAATGTTGCCATAACATCGCCTGGTCTTTGGCAATATGAAATTCATTTTTTCTTGCTGTGGAAAAAGGTTTTAATACCTTCTGTCAATATTGACAATATTGCCACTTACTGTTAAAATTCACCTTTAATCTAATGGGGTATTTTAAATTTATACTGGAAAAATATAAGGGGCCTAATAGCAGGTACACCTGTGTGGGATGTGGTAAGAGGCGTCAATTTTCTCGTTACATAAGTATTGAAACGGGAGAGTATCTAGCAGATCATGTAGGAATCTGTAACAGAAAAATACAGTGTGGTTACCATTATTCACCAAAACAGTATTTTGCTGATACTGGTCTTTGTGAAGCAGTAAATTACAGAACAAGAATAGGTCCACGCCTAGTGCCCTCCAAACAAATCATGTCCTTTCCTAAAGGTATTGTGAAAAAGAGCCTTTTGGTTTCTTCCTATAAGAGAAACAGCTTTATCAATTTTTTACTTAAGTTCATTGATGAAAAAACAGTATCGAACTTAGTTGAAGATTACTTCATTGGAACGTCAAACCATTGGCCAGGGGCAACAGTATTTTGGCTCATTGACGGTAAGGGTCAGTGCGTTGGAGGGCAGGTAGTGTCATTCGATAGCACTACTGGCCATACTTTACGAGTGAAAGGTAAACGCTGCACTACCTGGGCTCATAAAGCTCTTCAGCAAAAGTTTGTTGAAGAGGGGAGGGGAGTGCCAGTTTGGTTAAAAGAATATATTGAGCATGCGGAGAAATTTCCTGTGCCATTTGGTTTGCATTTAGCCCTACAAGAACAAAATAAACCAGTAGCAATTGTAGAGGCTCCAAAAACAGCTGTTATCGCTTCCGCTTTCTTTTCTGAATTTATTTGGTTAGCTATAGGTAGTCTTTCATGGCTTAATCAACAGAGATTACATTCGCTTGCTGGCAGGGAAATTGTCTTATTCCCTGATATTTCGATGAATGGTAGAGCTTTTGATTTATGGAGTGCAAAAGCTAATGAATTGAAAGATTTTGCAAATATTACTGTAAGTGACTTTCTTGAGCACGTTGCGACAGGGGAAGAGAAAGTGAAAGGTTTAGATCTTGCTGACTATTTGATAAGGTGTTATTTTAATTAGGTCCTATTAATTGTCAGTGGAGGTACCATGATGAACAGGTTCATTAAAATTAATATTCGTTCCTAGCTATTCTTGGCATCAATACAAAAGGAAAGTAGGGTATTAAACTAAATGTTGTTGGGATAAATGGTATATTTATTTCCATTATCTAGGTCTGTCAGTGGCTAATTTATAATATTGTGACACAAAAAAATAACTCCTTTATTATTCAGAATTGAGGCTTGTCCAAGGTAAGAGGCTATGAATTAGAGATAGTTTAAATATGACTTCAGGAACTCAAGGCAATTATAATGTATAGGTTTATGAAAATTTTCGGTAAATTCTTAAACCAAAAAGTAAACCTATAGGTTGATGATATGTGGAAAGGTTGTATCTTTGAGGAAATAAAGGACCGGCTTTATGCGGTAGCTTACGATGATACGAGGAAGAGTATTCTTACTTCACTACAAGATAAATGGTCAGATGTCGTATGGTTGGAGGAATTTTTTGAAGCAAATAAGCAGGACTTGGAAGCGGGTTTCTATGCACCCACTACAATTGATGAAGCTATAGAAATTACTTTAGATGAGGCAGATGAGCTATTTGCCAAACTATTGGAACAAGACGGAACAAATTTAGAGCAGCTATTCCGTCCATTAGATAACAGAGAGTATTCCACAAAAGATTTTCAAGAGCAAAAAGCAAAAGGTAATAGCCATAGCTGGTTAAGAATTTACGCTATCCATTATTATGATAGATATATAATAACGGGTGGAGCGATAAAGCTCACTCACAAGATGGAAGATAGACCACATACGCAAGCAGAACTTCGTAGACTAAGTCAGGTTAGAAGTTTGCTAAAATACGATGAAGGAAGTGTTGAATTTGTTTACCTAGATATTGAAAAAGATGAGTAAGCAGCAAAATATGGAAGCATTTAATCAATTGCTTTCAACAGAAAGAGATAATACTTGGAGAGAACAAACTCAGTTTCGCCAGACAAATAAACATTGGCTGAAAAAGTCAGCTAAAGTGGCTATAAAGGTTAATCGTGCCTTGCGTAATCAAGGTATGAGTCAGAAGAGTTTAGCTGAAAAAATAGGTGTGTCTGCGCAACAGGTGAGTAAAGTCTTGAAAGGCCGGGAAAACCTCACTTTAGAAACTATTGGGAAATTAGAATTGGCTTTAGGATTAGAGTTAATTTCTATCGTTCGAGAAGATGAAGTAATAGTTAAGAAAAATTTAGAGTCAGTTGCAGCCATAGCCAGGCAGATACTTACTAAAACATATCCAAAAGAGGCTGTAACGCAATCTGAGAAGCCCTCTCATAATAAGCAGAGTGTTTCACAGTATTATCGCCAGGAATTACGAACATATGCGACAGTAACAGTGAATACAAGTACCAAACAGTTAGAAGATAATACGGCGGTGGCCGCTTAATGTATGGCAAAACTTCAGATACCTTTTGCTTTGAAAGGCATTAAAACAGTTGAATTTGCCACACTTAAAGACTCTTTCAAAGATGGTGATACTGTAAACATTGATAGTGGTTTTGAGCTTGGAATTAACCAAGAAGAAAATTCTTTACTTGTACTTTACAGTGTGTCCTTTCTGTCTGGAGATAAACCTTTCATTGTACTTAAACTTACCTGTAATTTTGGAGTGGATCCAGATGCTTTTAAAGATTTTGCCGATTATGAGCAGAATAAGATAATAGTACCAAAAGGCTTTTTTACGCATTTAGCAGTGATTACTGTTGGCACAGCCCGAGGTGTGTTACATGCTAAACTGGAGAATACTAACTTTTCACAATTTCTTCTTCCTACAATAGATGTTTCCCAGGTTCTCCAGGAAGATGTTATTTTCGATGAGGTTCCTCAAAAGCAAGAGTAAAGCCCATTTATTAAACATATACAAAAAAGCCCTATATTTTTTAGGGCTTTTTTATTTAAGTGGAATAAAAATGATATGCTAGGAACTTCATTTTAAAATTCTTTGTGGAACATAATTTGAACTTTTCCAAAATAATCCCTGGAATAGCCGGGAGTGTAAACGCAACTGTGTCAACTGGCTTTTTCGGTGTTACGGCGAAGCCTAACGCC
>NZ_ANNU01000086.1 GCF_000346615.1 Nafulsella turpanensis ZLM-10 | reverse complement strand
AGGAATGAAAGGCTAAAATGAGCTGAAAAATAAGCTGCTAATCAGTGGGTTGCGCAACAGCTACTGTGGTTGAGCGTAGCGTGGCCGTACCAGGTGTTCAGCCTAAATTATCCATGTCCTTAGTTAAGGAAGCGAAGGAGAAATCAGACACACGACTCACAGTGGTAGGTGCTTTGGGCGGGCAGTACATTTTTAAACCACCATCCGATCGCTTTCCGGAAATGCCCCAGAATGAACATGTAAGCAAGCGCATAGCAGAAGCTTTCGGGATTCGGGTTGTTCCCTCTTCCTTGATACGATTGGCCTCCGGGGAATTATCCTATATCACGAAGCGTGTCGACCGGAAGGAAACGGGAGAAAAGGTTCATATGATCGAAATGTTCCAGATAACAGAGGCATTTGATAAGTACCGGAGTTCCATGGAAAAAGTTGGCAAAGCTCTTGGCAGCTATTCCGACAACCCCCTGCTTGATAAAGTCTTCTATTTCGAACTGGCCTTGTTTTCGTTTCTCACCGGCAACAATGATATGCACCTGAAGAATTTTTCAATGATGGAAAGTGCTTCCGGCTGGGTATTGGCTCCATCCTACGATTTGTTGAATGTTAGTATTGTGCTTCCGGAAGATACCGAAGAACTCGCTTTGACCCTGGCTGGTAAGAAAAAAAAGCTGAAGTACGAACACTTTGAGCAGCTGGGGAAAGGCATGGAACTCACCGACAGGCAAATAGAGGGGGCCTTTAAGCGAATGATAAAAAATAAACCCAAAGCAATCAACTGGCTGGAAGTATCTTTTCTGTCAGACGGAATGAAGGGGGCCTACGGGCAGGTACTTGAAATGAGATACCAGCAACTCGGATTAACAAAATAAAGGACGCATAAACAATTCATTTAGCTTTAAGCAACGAAGCTTACCGGCCTTACCACTTTACCGGAAATTGTCCGGGTGATTTGAATCCGGAGAGGTAAAAAGGATTTTAATTCACGGGAGAGTTTATTCAGTCTAAGAGCCCACGGGACCATTTTCAGCCTTTCCGCTTATTCGAAAGGTATGCCTTCAGCAGCGCCTGTCAAGGGTATATAAACGGCCTCAGGCTGCCCTGGACAGGAGCAGCTTCCGGCCCGAAAAGGCTACTAAGACGGAAAGGCTGAGAGAGTGGAAAGGAGGGGATAGAACAGTTTTGCAGCTTTAGGTAAAGCGCTTCCTTCTGGTTTAATTCATTATTACCGCTGAAGGCAGTGTCTTTCATGACAATTTTCTTGTTTTATTATTTAGCAAGCTTTAGATGTAAGTCAATCCTTGCTGTTGACTCGTGATTCATGAAAGGGGAGGGTATTTTTGGACTGAAACATGCTGTTTTGCCTGAGTGGCAGCCCCTGAAAGCCTATGATACCTGTAAAAGCGAATATTTCCTCTTTTTCTGATAACAAGTGCCCATTAACTTCCTGTATGCGGGGCTCCGCAGGGAGGGCTAGTAGATATTGGAAGGGAATGTTATGAACATCAGGCTAAAGGATTAATATTCCGATAGGGAAGGAGCGAGCTGTTTTGAGAGCTTATTGTTTCTAAACAAATGGCCATACGGTAGAGGATGATGCTTCAGCTTACAAAGATAACCCTCCTACAAAAATCATTTCCCTTGTGAAGCCTTTGTCTGTTGGCACCACCCTTGAGCCTTCCGATGAAGTATACCTCTGCGTAGAGAATGAAGTCAGCCAGGGCAGGTACAGGTGACTGAATAACTGCTTTGAAAGAGGATTTTCAGACAAGTTCCGGCAGATGCTCAATGAAGAATTTATCAGCAATAGCTTTAACATAAAGGCTGACATTGGCTCTGTTACCGAAAACATTCTTTTCTATGGAGGAAGGATCATTGACCTAATTGCTCTGTAATCAGGTAAGCAAATCAGTAGTTATCCACACCCCTTGTGCATTTCTTTTTAGCATTTCCTTTGCTTATCCGCTACTGCTCTCCGTATTATTGCTAAACATTTTAGTGGTGAACTAAATTATTTAGCCATGGTATTACAACTACAGATATGCAAGTTACCTACCCTTACCGCCTTTCGCGTACCGATGGTGGGTACGCCTGTGAGAGCCGGTTATCCTTCGCCTGCTGATGATTTCTTGGAAGATTTTATCGACCTCAATAAAGAGCTTGTGAAGAATAAAGCGACTACCTTCTATGCCAGGGTGGTAGGTAATTCAATGGAAACGGACTTTTCGGAAGGAGATGTATTGGTAGTGGACCGTTCATTACCTCTACAGAATAAAAAGATTGCCGTCTGCTTTGTAGATGGTTCTTTTACGGTGAAAAAGGTAAGACTGGAAGGGAATGCGCTTTACCTGGAAGCCTTGAATACTGCCTTTGAACCCATTAGGATAACAGAAGACAACCAGTTTCTGATTTGGGGAATCGTCACTTATGTAGTTAAAAGGGTATGGTAGCATTGGTTGATTGTAATAACTTCTTTGTGAGCTGCGAGAGGATATTTAATCCTGCCCTGGAAGGGCGGCCGGTGGTGGTGCTGTCTAATAATGATGGGAATGCGGTGGCCCGGAGCCAGGAGGCAAAAGATTTAGGTATTAAGCTGGGGCAGCCTCTCTTCGAATTTCAAGAACTGGTCGATAAGCATCACATCACTCTTTTTTCGAGCAATTATACGCTCTATGGAGACATGAGCAATAGAGTCATGGAAGGCTTACGCCAGTTCACTCCTCATATTGAAGTGTACTCCATTGATGAAGCTTTCCTGGACCTGTCCCGGATGCCGTATGACCTGCAGGAATACAGTAACAGGATAAAGAAAACCATCCGGAAGAATACCGGCATTCCGGTCTCTGTGGGGGTAGCGCCCACTAAAACCCTGGCCAAGCTGGCCAACCACATGGCCAAGAAGCATCCCCGGCACAAAGCAAAAGGATTCTTTATACTTGATAGTGGCAATCGGGAGAAAATCCTGCAGGAGTTCCCTATAGGTGAAATTTGGGGTATTGGACGAGCACATGCAGAGCGGCTGCAAAAGCATGGAGTACAAACTGCTTATGACTTCACACAACTGCCGGAGCGGTGGGTAAAAGAGCACATGTCCGTTGTAGGTCTTCGCCTGCAGAAAGAGCTACTTGGTCAGCAATGTCTTTCTTTAGCGCTCATACAACCTGCTAAAAAAGGAATGTGTACTTCCCGCTCCTTCCCTAAAAAAGTAACTTCACTGGGAGAACTGCAGGAAGCAGTGAGTACTCATGCCAGCAGGTGTGCAGAGAAATTAAGAAAGCAGAATAGCTGCGCCAATCAGGTAACCGTGTTCATCAATACCAGCCGTTTTAATGAGCCCGCAAAGCTTTATAGCAATAGTATTACCGTTACATTGCCCACGGCTTCCAATAGTACCTTAAAGGTAGTTCAATATGCCCTGCAGGGATTAAAGCTTATCTACCGCGCTGACTATGATTATAAAAAAGCGGGAGTATTTGTTTCCGGCATTGTGCCAGCTCAGCAGGTGCAGCAGGATTTATTTGAGCCTGCAGTGAATGATGGGCTACTGATGAAAACGCTGGATAAATTAAATGCCCGTTTTGGAAATGGAAAGGTTCAGCTGGCTTCAGCCGGGCTGAAGAAGGAATGGCAACTCAAAAGAAGCCTCTTATCCCCTCATTATACGACTTGCCTGAAAGATGTGATTAAGGTTTCAATTGGTTAAAATCCAGGAGGATGGAGCGGCATGTTAATAAAGAAGCTCGCCTGTCCTTTCAAAGAATTGCCGTTCAATTTCTTCAACAGTCAGGCGGTAAGGATGCTTTGCCAGGTATCCATGAAAGGAAATATTAAAGCAGGAGGGGTATAGCTTAATGGCAAACTTCTTCTCTTGAGAATGAACCCAGATGCCGTAAGCGAATTCAAATCCTAGAAAAACCAAGACTTCGTTATCTAAAAGAGTCGCCCTATCCATTTTACAAAGTAGAAAAACCGGTAAGTAGCGGGAAGGTGATTAGAATCCTTTTAAGGTACTGTACCGCTAACTTTAACTGAACCATTCAGTTACTGGAGTAAAGGATTTTTGAAACTTTTTAACCCAAAAAAACTATGTGCGGAAGGTATTCAGTTCTACCTGCGGTTAAAACAAGCCGTTCAAAAACAGGTGAAATACTCCTGGCGGGGCTAAAAGAGGCCCATTATAATGCGGCTCCGAGTCAAGCGCTACCCGTCATTACGAACCGGCAGCCAGAAAGGCTGCAGTTTTTTTCCTGGGGCCTGCAACCCTTCTGGGCAAAAGATGCCAAGGCAGTTAAACGTTCCATCAATGCCCGGTCAGAAACCCTTACAGAGAAACCTATGTTCCGGGCCTTGCTCAGGTCTAAACGCTGTCTGGTGCCTGCTGATGGATTCTTTGAATGGCAGAAAACGGAGCAGGGAAAAGTCCCTCACAGGATAATGCTGAAGAGCGAAGAACTCTTTTCCTTTGCAGGGCTTTGGGATGAATGGACAGACAAGCAAACAGGGGAAGTACTGCACACCTACTGTATTATCACTACAGAGGCAAATGAGCTGGTCAGGCCCATTCATGACCGGATGCCTGTCATTCTCTCACCGGAAATGGAAGCCTTGTGGCTGGACCAGAACGAGTCGCAGGAGGGACTACTCTCCTTGCTGGAACCATACAAAGCAGATGAAATGAAAGCATTTGCCGTGTCTTCTCTGGTAAACTCTCCGCAGAACAACCTGCCGGAGGTGCTCAACTCCCTGTAACATAGAGCTAATTAACTTACAGGCAGGAGAGGGGCGTTACAACTGCAAAAGTAGATCAATTAAGTGCCCTTGGCTGCCTTAAATATTTACCCATCTTTGTAGCAAACCGAGACTCCGTAATCTTTGGCAGAGTATTTAAGATTTCTGATATAAAATCAATCACTTCATCATTTTTCTTGAGTGGATGAATGAAAAGTCCATTTGCCCTCCGGCTGAGTAATGGACAGGCGGCCCAGATCCGAGGCTGAGTCCATATGAACCGCTGGCTTCCAGGCATCGCGGGTATGAATAAATTGCATGTAAGTTTCCGGCTCCCGCGGGCTTGTCAGTTCGACCATCCCGGCGCCCATTTGGATTTCTGCCTGTAAGGACTCAAGCGTTGTCATGTTGACGGACTCCCCGCAACTTTGCTGTCCATAGGCAAAAGGTACTGAAACCAAACTAAGGCTGAGGATGCCTAAGATGGAGGACCCTTATAGGCGGAATGGGGAAAGAGGAATTTTCATCACTTTATTTTTAGCATTAACCAATTGCATTATCTGACTGAGCGGAGAAATATAAAAGAATAAAGCCCAGGCCGGATAATGATAAATAGGTTTGCCCTTGTATATTCAGGCCACATGCCAGAAGCTTCAAAAGCCCTCTTAGAGCCCGGAATGGTTGGCGCAGGAAAATGGCATCCTTTGCGACTCTAGGTAAATTCAGGAGAAGTATGGCAGTATCTCTTTATCATCCTAATATTCCTTTGCACTGGTAGAGGGCTTGACCCCTCCTAAGATTTTAAAGAAAGCCGGAAGGGGAGATATATTGCTAGTTAGGGGCTTATGTAAAGATGAGCAGCCTTTCCTCTTTTTCGCGAAGATGGGCCTTTAGTAGCGCCTGCCAAGGGTAGATAAACGCTCGGGGCCGCCCTGGACAGAAGCAGCCTTAGGCCTGAAAGGGCTACTAAGCCGGAAAGGCAGAGAGAGGAGAAGGGTGTCTGGAAAATTTTGTTCCAGAATGGTTTCGGCTACCTGCCGCAGGAGCTCAGGTTTTTGCTTAAAGTTCTTTGTCAGCTCATTCGGGAATTTGCCCTGCAAATCATGTCCCAATAGGTACTTAATTGGAGTAGTCCTGTTTTGTTTTTGTAAGCTCTGGCTTATTGAATTGTCATAGCTCATTGTTTGCCAGCCGAACAAAAAGAAAATGGATGTAAAGGATTTTGCGTGGCGGATCAAAATCCTGCAGCAACTCCCTCAGCTTAGGCTCAATGGCAGAGTAGGAATAAAGCCCGTATTTCCTCGCTGAATCTCCCCAGGGCCAGCAGCATGAGCAGGAGTTTATGAGGCGCCCGTACCCCTTTGTTCTTCCAGGTATTGATGCTTCGGAATTGCTGTAGGATGTCCTGACCGTTCATGGAGCTAAAGATATTATATGCTGCGGGAAGAAACGTGCCTCCTGCTTCCTTCTGTGGCAGGTGTGTGGTGGTAATATAAACATGAAACTGTAAAACAAACTACTTTTCCTTTGATAATTACTGTTGAAATACTTATTTTACTTTTCCGGAAGAGAGTTCAAATGCACTTTTTTTCAACATAAACAGGGGCAGTCTTTATTTGGACTGGAAATACCGGCTGTCCTTCTGTAAGCAAAGTATACCTTAACCTTATGCCAATGCGCATTTTCTTTCTTTTTGTTTTAATCCTGGTGCTATGCTGCTTTCAGCCAGTTACCGCGCAGCAGGAACAAATTACCACCGTTAGCGGGGTGATGCTTTCGAGTGAAGGAGAGCCTTTGCCTGGGGTTGCCATCAGGATAAAAGGCACCAACATAGGTACGACTAGTGATTTTAACGGGTTCTATAGCCTGGAGGCGCCGGTAGGCTCTACGCTGGTGGTTTCTTTTGTTGGTTTTAATACCTATGAGATAAAGGTAAAGGCAGCCGTTGAGGAGGATCAACAGAGGGAAAAAAGGGAATCCCGCCCCCTTAAACGTTTTCCGAATCCTGCCTTAGCTCGCGAGGAAGTGGGCGTGGCGGTACTTTCTGATTCATCTGCCAGTTATAAGGTGGAGGGAAGGCACAATGATAACGGCCAGCGGATATTAGGGCCATTGGCCAAAATCAAACATAAGGAAAGAAATGGAGAAAACAGTCTGTTATTGATCCCTTCTTATGTACAGCAAAGACGCAGGCCCAGGTTCAGGCTGGAATATACTACGGCCCTGAGCCGGAGCGTGGCCTACCGCCTGCCGGACCTGCAGCGAACTTATGCCCAGGGGCGCTCTGTCAATGGAAAACTGGAAGCCAGGGGGGCTGAAGAGCAGGAACGGTTCAGCTGGGGACCAGCGCTAAGCAGCCTTTCAAGAGATGCTTCCGGAAATCTTGTTTCAGGGAAAGCAGGTCTTCCACCGGCACAGGCTTTTGATCCTTACCGGGTATTTCGGACGGGAATAAGTACAGAGAACCACCTGCAGCTGTTTTCTGAAATAGATGATTTTCACCTGCGGGGAGCTTATGGGTACAGGTCCGGGCAGGGAATTATTCCAGGAAACAACTACAACAGGCATGCCCTTGATTTTAGCGGCAGGCTTCTAAACAGGGCTCTGGAGCCACGGCTGTATCTTTCATACAACAGGGCAGAAGAGTATTTACCTCAGGCAGGGACAAGCCTTGCTCGCATCATCAGCAGCATTTATACAAGCCCTCCAAACTTCGATGTATTAAACGGGTTTTCGGGAGAAAGGCCATGGAAGCATTCCTCTACCTACTTAAATGAGCAGGGAGAGGAGCGTAGCTTTGCTCCCGGTTTGGAAAATCATCCTTACTGGCTTATACATCATTCTCCTGATTTACAGGAAGAAGAACACTTCCTTTCCGGAGTAGAATTGAAGACCTACCGGCTGTACCCTTTCGACCTGCAGTACAATGTGGTGTTTGAACAGCAAAATGCAACCAACCAGTTCGGGTTTGCACCAGGTACAGCAGGTGCTTTATACGGTAGCCTGACGGAAAGGAAGCACAGGAAAAGCACTTTTCATTCAAACCTGAGTGTCGCCGTAGATCCTGAGCTTTATTCTGATTCCTGGGAACTGGATATGTATGCGGCCTACCTTTTCGGTTTTAAGGAGGAATCCTTTTTTCGCCAGAATAAGATGGTCTTTGAATCCGAAGAATCCTTTGGAGTGCCGTATGTTCATCTCCCGCAGGTGCTCCAATTGCAGCCTTTCCGCCGTCAGCATGAAATAATAACCAAAGCCGATATTTATTATACACCAGGTGTTTATTACAGGCTTGTGCAGCTGGGCCTGGTCAATCGGATGTATTTGTCCAGCACCATGCCCGAAGGGCAGGCTTATTTTCTGCCGGCTGCCACTCTGAAGTTTGACTTAAGCATGCTGGACTTTATAGAAGATTCATGGGTTATTTCCAGGCCAAAGCTGTTTACTGCCTATTCCTCTACTTTGCAGGAGGCACCGCTGATTTATAATCAATGGCACTTTAACTCTCTGGGGCTTCCTGTTTTTCAGTTTAGGGTGTATAATGATTTTTTTGAATCAAGACCCCGAAAGGGATTAAAACCTGAAAATCAGCAAAAGTGGGAGCTGGGGGCGGAGCTGGGTCTGTTTGAAGACTTGCTGGACATGAAGCTAAGCTATTACCGAAACCTCACCCAAAATTTTATCTTACCTCGACCGGAGACTTTTGAGCTGGACAATGTGGCAGAGGTAAAAATAACCGGCCTGGAGGTAACCCTTAGTTCCAATGGCTATTTTAACGAAGGGAACTGGCAGGCAGGGCTGACTTTTAGTCGCAGCAGGCCGCTTGTACAATCGCTCTATCCTGAACAGGAACGGGTGCCGATTGCCGGCTTCCCAATTATCTCCACTAATCTCATAGAAGGGGAGCCCCTTGGGGTAATAGTGGGTAACCGAATTCTGCGGGATAAAGCAGGCAGAAAAGTTATTGGGCCTGACGGGTTTCCACTGCTCAATCCGGAGCCGGCCATCATAGGCAACCCTAACCCCGACTGGCTGGCGGGTTTGCATGGAGGACTTACCTATAAAAAGCTCGGCTTTTCATTTGTGATTGATGGTAGAAAAGGAGGAGATATGTGGAATGGCACTCAGCAGTTTCTGAATTATTATGGAGTTTCTCAGATAACGGCAGAACTGCGGAATGTAAAAGGTTATGTGTTTGAAGGCGTAACACCTGAAGGAGGTAAGAACCAGCAGCCGGTTGACTTTTACGATCCTTCATTGCCCGTATTAAACAACCGCTGGCAGCGCTATGGTATAGCTGGAGTGGGAGAGGAGGCCGTGGAGGAGGCTTCCATGATAAGAATAAATGAGGTACAGCTGACCTATGATTTAAGTAATGCAATGAACAGCCTGTTAGGGCAAGATCAATTAGAGAAAGTAAAGGTAAGTCTGCTGGCAAGAAATCTCTTGTTATTCACCACTTATACAGGCGTGGATCCTGACGGAAATTTGTTTGGTTACCAGCAGGGCAGTGGTCTGGACCTTTTTAATCAACCTGCAACCAGAAGCCTGGGGTTTGCATTGAATTTTACCTTTTAAGCCATGAAAAAATATCTTCCTCTATTCCTCCTGCTGCTGGGTAGCAGTTTCCTTTCCCTGGCAGTACCGCAGTTTTCCGATGGCTTTATAGCCCGGCTGAAGCAGAAGCTGGAAGAATTTAACTCACAGATGCCCAGGGAGAAGGTTTACCTGCATATTGATAAGCCCTTTTACAAGCCAGGTGATGCAATCTGGTTTCAGGCTTACCTGGTGGAGGGGCAGCAGCACCGACCTTCGGAAATAAGCAATGTGATATATGTAGAGCTGATTAACCCTAAAGGGAATGTGGCGGAAAAACTTACCCTGTCTGCATTAGAAGGAAGAGCCATGGGTGACTTTCAATTGGCGCCAACTGCAGCGGGTGGCTTGTATAAGGTGCGGGCTTATACGCGGTGGATGCAGAATTTTGGGGAAGACACCTTCTTTAGCAAAGAGCTGCAGGTGCAGAAAATTGTCTCCCCCAAACTATTATTGACGCTGGATTTTGAACGTGATGCTTACGGACCTGGAGACCAGGTGGTAGCAACTCTTAAAGCCAGGGATTTGAAAGATAATCCTGTAGCAGAAGAAGCGATAAGTTTTCATGTTTCATTAGCCGGACAGCAGGTTTTGGCAGAAAAGAGTAGGACAAATATACAGGGAGAAGCTTTTATTCGCTTCTCTCTGCCGGACAGCCTGGCCACCTCCGATGGTTTGCTGAATGTACTGGTGGAAAACCGTGGTGTACAGGAAACCATTTCCCGTGCGGTCCCTATAGTGCTGAATAAAATTTCTCTGCAGTTTTTCCCGGAAGGGGGAGATTTAGTGCAAAATGTTTCAGGTCGGGTGGCCTTTAAGGCATTAAATGAATTTGGGAAAGCGGCAGATGTGGAAGGGATTATTGTGGATGAGGAGGGGAATGAGGTACAGCGCTTCTCCAGTTTCCATAAAGGCATGGGTGCTTTTAATTTTATCCCTGAGGAAGGCAAAACCTACCTGGCAAGGTTAACAAAGCCCGTAGCTACTGATACTACATACCCTTTACCAAAGCCCCTGCCCAATGGGTACGTGTTGAATATTAAGCAGCAGAATCCTGAAAGTCTCACTGCTTCAGTATATAGTCCTCTGAACAAGCCACTTTACCTGATAGGGCAGCTAAGGGGTGGTATGTATTTCTCCAGAAAAATAATGGCTGAGAAGGGCATCAATAAAATTGAAATACCTTTGGATAGCTTTCCAATTGGCGTTGCGCAGTTTACCCTTTTCGATCATCAGCAGCTGGAGCGCTGTGAACGTTTGGTTTTTGTGAACAGGGAACGAAAGCTGCAGGTAGAAATTGAAACTGATAGGGAGTACTATCAAGCCCGGGAAAAAGTTACTGTAAAGCTGCGTACCTATGATGAGCACCAGCTTCCGGTGCCAGCCAGCCTTTCTCTTTCGGTAGTCGACGATAAAATTATCAGCTATGCCGACGATAAACAGGATAATATCCTGTCGCATTTATTGCTCAGTAGTGACCTGAAAGGGAAGGTGGAAGAGCCTTCCTACTATTTCGATCCGGCAGAAGCCGCCGCAGATGAGGCCCTGGATTATTTGCTGATGACCCAGGGCTGGCGGCGCTTTAAATGGCAGCAACTCATGGTGGAGGAGCATACCTTCAACCATTATCCGGAGAAGCTAGGTTCTATTTCAGGTCGCCTTATTAACCGCAAAACAGGAAAGCCGGTAGAAGGAGAAGTAACCCTCGTTGAATTGGATAACAGACGTCGGGCTGCCCAGCTAAAAACCAAGCCGGATGGCAGCTTTCTCTTCCTGAAAACAGATCCCGGAAGTGACATTCAGTTGTTTGCTAAGGCCAGGCTGGGCAGAAATGAGAATCTTCAGCTGGTGTTGGATCAGGAGGTTGAAGGAAACTATGAGAAGCTTAGCGAGCCTGGTATGTACCAGGGGGAGGAGATTTTCCTGTTCCGGGAAATCGTGGAAGTTCCTGATGAGGAGGTTATAGAAGAAGAACTGGAGCTGAATATGGATGTCAGTCAAAGTATAGTACTGGAGGAAGATGTGAAGCAGCTTCAGGAGGTGGTAATAGTAGGCTATGATCCTATGACGAAGAGCAACATTAGTGAGGCAGTGACCGTCGTTAATCAGGAATTTGCTTTTCATCCCGGACAGAGCCTTGAGCAGGCCCTGCAGGGGCGGGTAGCCGGTGTGGAGATTACTCCAAATTCGGCTACGCCAGGAGCTTCGGCACGTATTTCAATTAGGGGCAGCAGCAGTATAGCCAGTGGCGATCCACTTTTTGTGGTAGATGGTTTTCCTATTGAAACCAATGGCAGGAGTGGCCTTTCTGCCCTCGGGTTTTTATCGGCCGATGATATTAAAAGTGTGAGTGTTTTAAAAGGGCCGGAGGCCAGTGCGCTTTATGGTTCGCGGGCTTCTAACGGGGTGGTATTAATTAATACCAAATCGGGCCACTATTATCCTCATTATAACAGGCGCTTATTGGATAATTATACCAGCTTATACATTAAGCCAACTAAGTTCTCGCCACAAAGAGAGTTTTACATGCCTGATTATTCTGCTGAAGAGGCTCCCGGGGAACGGACAGATTTTCGGGAAACCATTTACTGGAATCCTGGAATACTGACTGATCACCGAGGAGAGGCAAGCATTTCCTTTTACACTTCCGATGCCACTACGGCCTTTCGTATTACGGCTGAAGGTATAGGCGTAAATGGTTTGCCCGGGTGGCAGGAACATGTATTCAGTACCAGATTGCCCGTAAGTGTGGAGGCCACTATACCGCCTTATTTTAGCTTTGAGGACCGCTTTGAGCTGCCTGTTCAGCTAAAAAACAATACCGATAAGCCGCTGAAGGGAAAGCTACAGGTGGAGGTAGATGAGGTATTGAAGGGAGCCGGAAGCTGGGAGCCTGAAATTGAAATAGCTCCCAATAGCAGCAAAACTGTGTATTATCAGGGCCAGGTTAAGAACAAGGCAGGTACTTTTGAAATTTTCCTGAGTTTTGAGGGAGAAGGATTTAAAGATCAGGTACGACAGATGGTAGAGGTGCTTCCGAAGGGCTTTCCGGTTGAAGTTTCCTTTTCGGGAAAAGATTTGCAGCAGACCTTCTCCTTTTCGGTTACCGACCCGGTGCCGGGTTCACTTTCGGCAGGTTTTACGGCATATCCGAATGTGTTGGGCGATTTGCTAAGTGGGATTTCTTCCATCCTTAGGCAACCACACGGCTGCTTTGAGCAGGTTTCTTCCAGCACTTACCCGAATGTACTGGCCCTGCAGTTTATGGAGGAAACAAGACAGGATGATCCGGCCGTTCGGAAAAAAGCATTGGGCCTGATTGCAGATGGCTACAAGCAATTGGCTGCTTACGAAACCAGGGAGCATGGCTTCGAGTGGTATGGCGACACACCACCACATGAAGGTTTAAGTGCTTTCGGTTTACTTGAGCTAACCGAAATGAAAAAAGTGTATGGCGGGGTAAGTGAAGCCTTATTGAAGCGTACTAAAGACTGGCTGTTAAATAGGCGGGATGATAAGGGAGGTTTTAAGCAAAACAGAGGAAAGTACGGTTTTGCTGCTGCCAGTAAAGAAGTAAATAACGCCTACATCGTATATGCTCTTGCCGCTACGGAAGTACCAGTAAGCATAATTGAAAAAGAATATCTTCAGGCCTATCAGGAAGTACTAAAGAGCGGAGATGCTTACCGAATGGCCCTGCTGGCCAATGCATCCTTCTATTTACAAAAAGAAGATGAAGGAAAGGTGCTCCTGACCAAACTAAGAAAGCAGCTTCAGGATCAGGGATTGGGTAAACTACAGGCAGACCATTCTTTAGTTAGACGTTATGGAAATTCATTGCAGATAGAAACAGCTGCCCTGGTGGCACTGGCAATGTTACAGGAGGAACGGCCGAATGTGATGGAAGTGCAGGGGATTATTAATTACCTTTTAAGCAGGCGTTCTTTTGGTTCTTTTGGCTCCACACAGGGAACGGTAATGGCTTTAACCGCCCTTACGGAGTGGGCGAAATTCTCGCAGCGGACAGCAGAAGGTGGTTTAATCTCCCTTCGCCTAAATAAGCACCCGTTGGCCAGCCAGCGCTATGAAAAGGATCATCATGGAGAAATTCTGCTGGCGAGCCTGGAATCTGGTATGCAGGAGGGAAGGCAGGACATGGAAGTAATTTTTGATGATACCAAAGAAGCACTTCCGTATTCTTTTTATGCACAATGGACCAGTTACACACCTGCCTCCAGCAAGGAATGCCGGGTTGCCCTTCGCACAAATCTTTCTTCCACGGAAATAAAGGTGCAGGAAACTGTTCGCCTGAGCATTGAGCTGAAAAATGAAACAGCAGAGGGAATTCCGCAGACCCTTGCCGTAGTAGGTATTCCTTCGGGCTTAAGTCTTCAGGCCTGGCAGTTAAAGGATCTTCAGGAAAAAGGGCTTTTCGACTTCTATGAGATTCAAGGGAATTTTGTTGTATTCTACTATCGGGAGATGGCTCCTAATGATAAACGAACAATTAATCTTGATCTGAAAGCTTCTGTTCCAGGTATCTATCAGGCATCCGCCAGCAGTGCCTACCTTTATTACACTAATGAGTACAAGTACTGGGTAGAAGGAGAAAGGATTAAGATTCTTCAATAGATAAGATAATAAAAGGAAGTATGTCCTTCCAGGACAAAGTAAAAATAACATATAAAGCTGCTGTAGTAATAAATTTTATTACCTTCCTCTTCACTTCTGCCATCGGGCTGGACTACCTGTTGCCGAGTATCATATCGATGGAGGTGATTACAGGGGAGGAAAGAAGGGTGGATTATGTACAACCCAGCCGGTTCAATCCAACAGGTGAGGTGCCGTCAGAAGATACAGACTATCTGATTACAGAGAACTTTAGATTTCAGGTAGGTCGCTTTCAAAGCTTTGCCATGCTTACCGGAGATACAGTTAAAGTTTACCAGGGCCGCCTTTCAAGGCTAGTCATGGAGGCGAGGCTGGTGAAGAATGGCATCGAACGAAGGATTGAGAGAGATTCGACCATGTTCGGCAATCTGGCTTTTATTCCCATTGTTACCTTCCTGACCAGCCTTGTTGGGGTGCTTTTTTACAAGAAGACAAAGCTTTCTATTGAAGTGGGAGCAATGAGTTTGCTGCTGGTGATGATTATCATCTTTCTGTTAAAATAGAATCCCAGGCTTTTACTTTAACTGTACATGAATATGGTCATCGTGACGCACTGCCTGGCAGCCGTGAAGTCGAATTTTTTCGCTGCTAAAGCCCAGCCTCTTCTTAAGGTGGGGCTCGATAAATATTTTACCGACCGATTGGGAAGATGCCAGTAAATTGACAAGCGCGGCAGTCTGCTCGCTCTCAAAAGTTAAGTTCGCTTTATTTCCCTGCGGCACTATGGCTGTTAAGATGCTGTATAGTCAACTTTTTGCTTGATATTTTGATATAAAAAAGGCTGTTTGATGGCATAATCCGAAAAACAGTCAAAACGGCTAATGGACTGGGGCTGACAGGATCCAGAATGGCTCTAGGTTAACTATAATCATATTTAACGGTAGATAAGACTCCCGATTATTTGAACGTGCCGGAACTGCCGGAACAGGCTTCCGGAAGGTAAGGGTGTAGTTCCCTTTCTTCTGACTCTAAATCTTCGAAAAGCGGGAAGTTCACTGACCTTTGCCGGCATAATTATGAAATACCCGCACGTCTGTTGCTCATTTATATTGTTCAGTGGTTACTTACAAGTACCGGCGCAACTACTTATATCTAATGATG
>NZ_ANNU01000085.1 GCF_000346615.1 Nafulsella turpanensis ZLM-10 | reverse complement strand
TTACAAGTACCGGCGCAACTACTTATATCTAATGATATTCGCTTCCGATCTGGTAATCAAGGGGTAACATATCTCCTACTTTTTCCCACCCCCAGTATCCCTCAAACTGAATATCCAGCGGCTCAGTAATACTTCCTGTTTCGTCTAAAATAACTCTTTTACTACGCAGGGAGATTACAGACGTCTGGTAGGTAGGCTTGCGTGATCCAAACAGCATAGCTGACCTCACATAGGCCTCCTCTTCCTTTTCATGGGTATAAACCACCTGAAGATAATCCTGGAAGGCCAAAACCACTGTCTGGCCATCCCTGCTCAATATCTGCTGATAAGGAACAGGATTCTTATCCAGGTATCCTACTGTTTTGGGTAAATTGGCCTTAGAGAGTGTAATTGCAAGAGGATCGTCCTCTTTTAGGATAAAGTCACTCCCCTTTGCCTGTATAATTT
>NZ_ANNU01000084.1 GCF_000346615.1 Nafulsella turpanensis ZLM-10 | reverse complement strand
TGCTTTTAACCTTTGTAGGTCGGTCAGATTAACCGCTATACTGCTTGAATACAGCCTAACTACCGGAAAATAACAAGTGCACTTGTTATTTTCCGCCATATGGTCGGTGTGGTTTTTGATTGGGTAACTTATGATAATTCTCCTTTAAATCCAAGCGATCCAGGGGGCTTTGAATGTTTCCAATGGCTTTCTGGCTAACATGGGTGTAGATTTCTGTTGTTTTAGAGCTGTTATGGCCAAGAAGACTCTGGATGTAACGTAGATCTGTGCCCGATTCCAATAGATGCGTGGCAAAGGAATGACGGAGGCAATGCAGGGAAAAAGGCTTTTTAATACCCGCGACTACCATCGCCTGTTTTAATACACTCCTCAGACTGGAACTTGTGTATTGTCCTCCCCACTGCCCTTCAAAAAGATAAACGGATGGGTTGTGTAAGTTCAGATAGACGGATAGCTGCTCCTGAAGGACAGAAGACAGCAGCGTCATCCTTTCTTTCTTTCCTTTTCCTTTGCGGATCCGTATCTGTTTCCTTTCCCAATTGATATCAGTCACCTTTAGATTTATCAACTCGCCTGCCCTTAGGCCACCCGAATAGAGCAAAGAAAGCATACAGCGGTGCTTGAGATTGTCAGGGGCAGACAAAACAGCGACCATTTCCTCCAGGCTCATTACTTTAGGAAGCGCTTTTTCCTTCTTTACCCTTACCAGCTCCAGCCCTTCCACAGGCTTATTCAGCACATGCTGCATATAAAACTTAACCGCATTTACAGACTGATTAATAGTCCCGGCGGCTATACCTCCCTGCGCCACCCACCTACTGTGATAGATATTTATCTGTATAGGCTCCAGAGATGCTAAATCTTCCGCTGTCTTTAAACCAGTCTGCCCGATAAAGCGGCCCATCAGGCTGAAGTAGGCTTTGATGGTTCTTTCGCTATAGCCTCTCCCATAGAGAACATCCAGGTAAGGATCAGGACTGATTCCTCCCCAGTCTTTACTATTCCCACACAACAGCAGCTTTTGGGTTTTGAAATCCAGCGGATAAAGCTTTGGGTCGAGGCGTAAACGTACATGAGGCTGTAACAATGAAACCAGTTCATTCAGCGATACTTTTTCTCTTTCTACATACCAGCATTTAGCTTTAGCGAAGTAGTGGGTAAAAGGCTGTTCCTTCATTAGTTTTACCAGGTCTGAACGATAACGAAACTCAATGATTAAAACCTTCTTTCCTTCCAGTTCAGCAGATAAAAGCTGAACAAGAGGCTGATGAAAGCTCTGTGGAATATTTTTTCTAAAAGCAGCTGCTTTCTGCTGCAGGCCATAACGTATAAGGGCACTGCTATCTAAGGTGGCTTTGCCCTTCAATAGCTCCTTCAACTGCAGAAAAGCTTCCTTCCGATAGTGCATCACCAGACATTTATAGGTCCTGCTATATCGAAGAATACCCGCATGAGGATAGAGGTAGCGGAACAAATCATTTTCCTGTCCAAAGCAGAGCCTGATAAAGGTTTTGCCTCCATGATGGAGCGGGTGCATATAGATTACTGGCAGCATGTTCTTTCTTTTTATCCAAGATACGAAGCCACCAAACAAGAGCTGAGTAATATCCGTATAAGTTCGTATAACTTTTGCTAAACGTATAATAATACGGAAATGGACTTTCTCCCTCCTGAAAGAAAAGATATAAAACGCTGCCTGAGCTGCGGTGGAGATGTTTCGGGTCGCATGGGCAAGAAGTTTTGCAGTGACCAGTGCAGGGCCCAGTTTCATAACCAGAAAAAGAATAAGGATGAAAGATGGATAAAAGGCCTTAACAGCCTCCTTAGAAAGAACCGTACCATCTTAAAAAAACTAAACCCGGTAGGTCATTCCACCGTCCGAACGGAGGTACTTAAAAAAAGTAAATTTGATTTTAGATTCTACACCCACCGCTTCCAGACTGCCAAAGGAGATATTTATTATTTTTGCTATGAGTGGGGCTACCAGGTATTACCAGAGGGAAGAATTCTTATTGTGAACTGGCAGGATTATATGAAGCCGCTCAGTAATGCTTAATTTCAAAAAAAAGAACCGCTCATGGCGGCTCCTGCGAACATCTTCTACTCTTCTTCCGGTGTTTCTATCTGCCTAACCAGCTCAGCATACCAGGCTTCTCCATACTTGCGGATGAGAGGCTCCTTCAGGAATTTGTAAATGGGCACCTTCAGCTCCTTACCCAGGTCACAGGCATCGGAGCAAATATCCCAGCGGTCGTAGTTAAGTGCATCGAACTCTTCATACTTCGATACACGAATAGGGTATAAAGCACAGGAAACCGGCTTCATATAATCTATTTTACCGTCACGGTAAGCCTGCTCGATACCACACTTCAGAATACCCTTTTCATCATAGATGGCATAGGCACATTCTTTATTATCGATGGTGGGCGTAGAGTAATCATCTTCCCAGTCTTTTACCCAGGTACCCTCCTTTTCAATCACGGCCTGTCCTTCGGCAGAAAGGTAAGGCTTTACCTGCGGATAAATCTTTTCCAGTATGGCCAGCTCCTCTTCTTCCAGCGGAGCTCCAAGATCTCCTTCCACACAGCAGGCACCCTTGCACTTACTGAGATTGCAGACAAAGAAATGGTCTTTTATATCATCCGAAATAATGGTTCTATCTATGGATATCATAATAATATGCTGATTTATGTAAGAATGAGCGAAGGAAACAATGAATTAATAGAATTACTACTCCACACCTGCACTCCCGCATGGGAGGTTATTCACTACTCACTACTCACTACTCACTACTCACTACTCACTACTAATTCACAGGCAAATATACCGGAAAAGGTTCGGATTTAACTTTGTATTTTTTTGAAGATACTCTTTCCTTCTGACACTAATTATTAACACTAGCCTCCCTATCGTTCCCTTCCTGGGCTCTTTTTTCTCAGGCTTCTCCCCGGCTCATTTTCGGGAACTTACCGCCTGCTTTTAGGCTTACACATAAGTGGCAGGATTAAGTTTTTGTAATGCAGGATTTTCCTCCCCATTTGCTTCCTAATTCATCCTGTTTCATATTAAATTGCAGTATCTTTACATCAAAAAGAAAGCAGAATTTGGATTACCTCAAAGACCTGAATGACCCACAGCGGGAGGGTGTACTTTCCACTGAAGGTCCTTCCATGATTATTGCCGGCGCCGGCTCGGGCAAAACCAGGGTACTGACCTTCAGGATTGCCCACCTCCTCAAAGAAAAAGGAGTCGACCCTTTTAACATACTTTCCCTCACTTTTACCAATAAGGCGGCTGCTGAAATGCGCCAGCGAATCGAAAAAGTGGTAGGAACCGAAGCCCGTAACCTCTGGATGGGCACCTTCCACAGTGTTTTTGCCCGCATTCTCCGTGCCGAAGCTGAAAAGCTTGGCTTCCCCAGCAATTTTACCATTTACGATACCGATGACAGCAAGTCTCTTCTTAAAAACATTGTAAAGGAAAAAGGGATGGATGCGCAGGTATACAAACCCAATGTATGCCTTAATCGTATTTCAGGCGCTAAAAACAGGCTCATCAGCTGGCAGCAGTATATCCACAACGCCCAGTATATGGAGGAAGATTTAACTGCCGGAAAGCCACGCATGGGCGAAATTTATAAAGCTTATGTGGAGCGCTGCTTCCGCTCCGGCGCCATGGATTTCGATGACCTGCTCTTCCATACTGCCGTGCTTTTCCGCGACCATACCGATGTGCTGCACAAATACCAGCACCGCTTTAAGTACGTGCTGGTCGATGAGTTTCAGGATACCAACCTGGTCCAGTACCTCATTACCAAAAAACTGTCGGCCGTACACCGCAACATAGCCGTGGTGGGCGACGATGCACAAAGTATTTATGCCTTCCGCGGGGCGGATATCCAGAATATCCTCAATTTCGAAAAGGATTTCCCCGACCTGAAGCTGATTAAACTGGAGCAGAATTACCGCTCTACCCAGAATATTGTTAATTCGGCCAATGCCGTAATTGCCCATAACCAGGCCCAGCTTAAAAAGGAGGTCTGGACCGAAAACATCGAAGGCGACAAGGTAGAGCTGATAAAGGCGACTTCCGATAATGAGGAGGCCAAAATTGTGGCCTCTACCATTTTTGAACAGAAGCACCACAAAAAGCTTAGCAACAGCGATTTCGCCATCCTCTACCGTACCAACAGTCAGTCGCGTTCGATGGAAGAGGCCCTGCGCCGCATGAACATCAAGTACCGCATTTACGGCGGACTTTCGTTCTACCAGCGTAAGGAAATCAAAGACCTTATTGCCTACCTCCGCTTTACGGTGAATCAGCGCGATGAGCAGGCATTCCGCCGTATTATCAATCTTCCTAAAAGAGGCATAGGTGCCGCTTCGGTCGATAAAATTGTGGTCGCTGCCTACGAGGCTGGGCTTGAAATATGGGATGTGCTTGAAAATGCCCAGCAGTATTTAGGCGGAAGAGCTGCAACTCCTGTAAGCGAATTTGCCACCCTTATTAAGCGCTTCAGAATAGAGGCTGCTAAAAAAGATGCGTTTGAAGCCGCTACCACCATTGCCAAAGGAAGCGGATTGCTACGCGAGCTCTACGAAGACAAGACCATCGAAGGCCTGAACCGCTACGAAAACGTGCAGGAACTCCTGAACGCCATTAAGGAGTATGTCGATAATGAGGAAACGAAAGACAAGTCTTTAGGCTCTTTCCTGCAGGAAATTGCCCTGCTCACGGATGCCGACAATGATAAGGATGCCGATACGGATGTGGTGCAGATGATGACCATCCACGCCGCCAAAGGCCTGGAGTTCCGGATGGTATTTGTGGTGGGACTGGAAGAAGACCTTTTCCCGAGTCAGATGATGCTCAACAGCCGCGCCGACCTGGAAGAGGAACGACGCCTGTTTTATGTAGCCATTACCCGGGCTCAGCATAAGCTCTACCTCTCCTATGCCCTTACCCGCTATCGCTTTGGCCGCCTCAAGAACTGCGAGCCCAGCCGCTTCCTCGAAGAGCTGGACCCGCGCTGCCTGCAGGTAAACCGCCACCAGAGCAGCCGCGAACCCGCCGGCTTGGGGCGCAGCTGGGGAGATAGCAGCCAGAACGAGTCTTTCGGTGGCAGCACCCATTTCGCCAAAAACCTGGTGGGTAACCTGCGGACCCAGCAGCCAAAAGCCGCAGGCACTGCAAAAGCCTATATTCCTCCGGCCGATTTTAAGCCCAGCGATACATCCGGCCTTGCAGAGGGCATGAAGGTCGAGCACCCGAAGTTTGGCTTTGGAAGAGTAGTCGCCATGGACGAGTCAGGGGCCAACCGAAAGGCAAAGGTCGAATTTGAGACAGTGGGCGAGAAAACGCTGCTGCTCAGTTTTGCAAAGCTGCGAATCCACCAAGATTAAAAGCCGCTCTGCTAAACGGAGACCCTAGGTTTAATTTCAGGGAAGATGCCCTCTCTAGAGCCCCAATAAATTACTTTGCTACGTATATTTTTGTAAATTGCCCGTAGCGCGCCTGCTTTAGCAAACAAGCAGGCAAAAAAAACTATTATTGAATGTATGAAAGAACAGAACACCAACTTTGACTATAACACATCGCGCGATTACCTTATTCAGAAGGAGTACGGGCGCAATATCCAGAAACTGGTTAACCATGTAAAAAACATTGAGGACCGGGAAGAAAGAACAGCCAACGCTTATACCCTCGTTGAGCTGATGAAGCAGATTAACCCGACCATGAAGGAGTCGCCGGAATATAACCAGAAGGTTTGGGATGACCTTTACATTATCTCCCGTTTCGACCTCGATGTGGATGGCCCTTATAAAATGCCTGAAAAAGATGCTATCGGCAAACGCCCGAAGCCATTGGGATATAATAACTATAACATCAAAATAAAGCATTACGGACGCAATATCGAGATCCTGATCGGACAGGCCATGGAGATGGAAGGAGAAGAACAGGAAGCTGCCTTTATTTATATTGGCAAGCTGATGAAAAGCTTCCAGCTCATCTGGAATAAAGATACCGTCGATGATGCGCTCATCCTGAAGAACATTGAAGAGCTGAGTGGTGGTAAACTAAGCATGCCCATTGAGCGTATCCGCGAAGAAGGACTGTTCGACAGCAACCGAAAGCCTTCCTACAACAGTAATAACAGCAATAATAACAAACAGAATAGCGGAGGGCGCAAAAACTATTCTTCCAACAAAAGACGTAAAAGCTAATGTCAGCAATAAGGATAACAGGAGGCAAGAAATTATCTGGTGAAATTACCCCACAGGGAGCAAAGAATGAGGCCTTACAAATCATCTGCGCCGTATTGCTCACCGAAGAGCCGGTTACCATCCATAAAATCCCAAACATTCGTGATGTCAATAAGCTTATTGAGCTCTTAGGCGCGATGGGCGTGGAGGTTGAGCGGCTCGATTCCGAATCGTACCGGTTTACCGCTAAAAACGTTGACCTGCACTACCTCGAATCGCCGGAGTATAAGTTAAAAGCAGCTTCTTTAAGAGGTTCTATTATGGTGCTGGGGCCTTTGCTGGCCCGCTATGGCAAAAGCAAGATTCCAAAGCCCGGAGGCGATAAGATTGGCCGCCGCCGACTCGATACCCACTTTATCGGCTTTGAAAAGCTGGGTGCCAAATTTAATTATGAGTCCGACAGCCAGTTTTACAATATCGATGCTTCCAACTTACGGGGCACCTATATGTTGCTCGACGAGGCTTCTGTAACAGGTACGGCCAATATTCTGATGGCCGCCGTAATGGCAGAAGGTACCACTACTATTTATAATGCAGCCTGCGAGCCCTATATTCAGCAGCTGTGCCATATGCTCAACCGCATGGGCGGCAAAATCAGCGGCATAGGCTCTAACCTGCTAACCATTGAAGGGGTGAGCAGAATGAATGGAACAGAGCACACCATGCTGCCCGATATGATTGAGATTGGCTCCTTTATTGGCATGGCCGCCATGACAGGCTCCGAAATTACCATTAAAGATGTACGGGCAGATATGCTGGGGCCTATTCCGGATGTATTCCGCCGCCTGGGCATTAAGCTGGAAATACGGGGCGACGATATTTATGTTCCTGCACAGGATCATTATGAAATTGAGTCGTTTATCGATGGCTCTATTATGACCATTGCCGATGCACCCTGGCCGGGCTTTACACCTGACCTGCTGAGCATAGTACTGGTGGTAGCCACACAGGCTAAAGGAACCGTACTCATTCACCAGAAGATGTTCGAAAGCCGCCTTTTCTTTGTCGATAAGCTTATCGATATGGGCGCCCAGATTATCCTCTGCGATCCACACCGTGCCACCGTTATCGGGCTGGACCGTAAACTACCGCTCAAAGGCATCAAAATGACCTCACCTGATATACGGGCCGGTGTTTCGCTCCTGATTGCCGCCTTATCGGCCAAAGGGGTGAGCACCATCGACAATGCCGAGCAAATTGACCGCGGCTACCAGAATATTGATGCCCGCCTGCAGGCCCTCGGCGCTCAAATTGAGCGGGTAGAGGGTTAATCCAGCTGGACATAAATTTAAATCCGGGTTTACCTAAATGGTTCCCGGATTTTTTTTTGCGTATAAACACTCTACTTGTAGCCTTATCCTGCCCTCCCCTGCTTAACAATTAAAAGTGATCTTCCCTTAATGAGAGCATCTTTTAATTGCCTTACAGAATATAGATGCTCATCGCTCACCTTGGAAGAAAAGCTCTGGAAAGCATCCGGAAAGCTACAAATGAAGATCCATGTTCACTAAGCCATTTTCCCGGGAAAAGAAATTAAAATAAGGATCTAGAGCTACTTTTTCTATTTTAATCATCATTAAAGCTCCTTTTTGTCCTTCCGGGAGCACTTCTTCCCCTCCTCCCTATCAATCTGGCTGTTAATACACTACAAGAGAAAGTCTATCTCTAATAACTCCGGAAGTTAAATAATTCCCTCTCTTTTAAAAGTAAAATTACATTTAAGCATGAATAAAGAATATAAATATTACCTTACCTGCTAGAAATACCTAATTCTCTCAATATTTTCAACCATAACTTTAATAAACTCCTCTTATGACCAGATGCAGTTTTCTTCTCCTTCTCGTGTGTCTCTCGTTTTTCACGCCACTTCTTTCCTCAAATGCCGGCACATTCCCCTCTGCCAAAAATTGTAAGACGCAGGACCTCGTGGGAACATGGTTCGGAAAGTATGAATATGCTTCCACAGGAAAAGATTACATGCTTATTTTGGATATAGAAGAAATCGATAATTGCCAGATAAGCGGAACGATTCACTGGCCTGATTTCTTCAACTGTAAGTCTTCTTTTAAAGGGGAAATAAAAGAAAATGAGCTTGTGCTCCAGGAGACGATCCTACTGCAGGGATACCACATGTCAAATTCGAGCATCCTGCACCTGGGCCTTTCAAAGTCAGATACCCTTAAAGGAACCTGGAAAGATAAAGAGGGCCGGGAACTTGCCTCAAGCTTTATTGTTAAAGGCAATTCTCTTTCTGAAAGACAGATAACGGAAATCAACAATCAGAAGCAGCATTATGCCGACTTGTATGGTACCGCCCTTATCGATCAGGCAAGAGCTTCCATTGGCCAGAAAGAATTTTTAAAACATTACCGGGACCACAACCCGATTGGCAGCTACAGTAAAGAAGCTGTCGAGCTAAAAGGCACAGCGACTGTTGGCCAGATGAACCTTCCATTGTATATGGCGTTCCGCTATCCTGATTATTTTTATCTGGAGCTTGAAATCCAGAACATAAAGTTCAGAACAGGTTCAAATCCTGATTATTCCTGGCAGCATAATCCTTTACTGGATAAAGTTGAACTGACGGAAAAGTCAGCAGAGAATGAAGAAAAAAGCAACGGCATAAAGGGTAAGAACATCAGTCAGTTAATGAGTAAGGGATTTAGCATTCAGTCGATCCACCATGCTCAATTAGATAGTATAAGCACTTTCCGGGTTCTATTACAGAAGGAGGAGGAAGAAGTAGTTTTTTTTATAGATAAAAGAAACTTTCAAACGGTAAGAATGGACGAAAACCACCAGATAGAATACTTTCTAAACCAGCAGAGGGTACATAATTATTACTTTCCTTCCATCTTTCACCAAATTACTCAGGATGAAAACACTACCTTCCATTTGTCTGAAGTTAATACCGATGTAACTTTCCCTGATAGTTTGTTTTTACTTCCTTCTCAGCTTAAAAGTCAGGTTACAAAATCTGCGAAAAAGGACAGCGACCATTATTACTCTCTTGGAATAAAACAGTTTGAAGAGGGGAATTATGAAGAAGCGGAGAAAAGCTTAAGCAGGGCGATTAAAATGAATGCTTCAAACCTCTCCTATTATCTGGACAGGGGAAATACCAGGACAAAGCTAGGGGATTATTACGGCGCTATTAGCGACCTTAAAATGGTACTGGAGCATGAGCCAAGAAATGCAGAAGCCTTAAATTTCTTAGGCCTTGCAAAGTATTACCTTGGTGACTATGAGCGGGCAATAAATGATTTTGATAAAGCAATAGAATATGACAGCAGTTTACTCGTGGCTCATTACAATAAAGGATTTTCCTTTGTTCAGCTGAAGGAATTTAAAAAAGCTGAACCGAATTTCGCCTATGTTGCAAAATACGATACCACCAATAATCCTGAGTATCGATATTATTATGCTGTCGTATTAAGCCAGTTAAATAAATACGATAGCGCTATACATTTCTACACCATCGCCATTTCAAATGGTTTCCAGGATGCCGATATCTATAATCGAAGAGGAGTGGCTTATTATAATTCTGGCCAGTTAGAACTGGCTCAGAAGGACTTTGAAAAAGCTTTAAGCATGGACCAGCAGGATCCGGTCAAATATGCCAACCTTGCGAATTTGTATGCCGACCTCGAGAACTATAAGAAATCGAACGAGTTTTACACCAAAGCACTTGTTCTAAGTGAAAATAAGGCAGAAATATATAACCGAATTGGCCTTAACTTTTATTCAATGGAGATTTTTGAAAATGCCAAGGAGAACTTTAGCCTGGCAATCGCGGAAAATCAAAAAAATGCAACTTACTATGACAACAGGGCCTCTGCCAAAAACCAACTTATGGACTATTCCGGGGCTATTGAAGATTATTCTACCTCCCTTAGCCTGTATCCTGATGATCCTAATATTTATCTGCAAAGGGGACTCCTGTTTATTCAGCAACATAATAAATATGCAGGATGTAAGGATTTCCAGAAAGCTAAAGAACTGGGTTTGAAAGATGCTCAGGAAATGCTTAGTGAATACTGTACAATGCAGGTTAAAAACGAATAAAGCAGGAGACTTTGGTACTTTATAAGATGGACTTCCGTAATTAGGATGCCCGCCTGCAGGCCCTCGGGGCTCAAATTGAGCGGGTAGAGGTTTAAAAACTAATAGAGCTTTATCATAAAAAACACCCGGCACTGTATTAAGTACCGGGTGTTTTTTATTCATCCACTTTCCCTGCTTTTCAACCTCCAGTCCGGTTCAGCTCTTCCAGGTTCGTATTTCTCTTCTTCATTTCAAATTTTTCGCCCTTGGTAAAGCGGTAGCGCAGGCTCAGGTTCAGGCTTCTGGCACCGAAGTATTGCTTAAATTCATTGATGTCGTCGGAGAAGTTAGCACTGCCATGTACCCAGCGGCTCTTAAAGATATCGGACACGCTCATGCTCAAATCGAGTTTGTCTTCCATAAAGGAGCGCTTAAGCCCGGCATCAAGCCACCACTGCCCTTTAATCCGGTAAAGACCCCATACACCGGGCCCCTGATAGCCTCCGTTCAGCTCCATTCTTATTTTCAAAGGCAGCATAATGTTGTGGGTAGACTGAAACATATAGAAGAACTGGTTATTCTTTAGCAGTTCATTGTTCTGCATGGTGCTAAAGCGCTGGTAAGCAAAGGTTGCATTATTATTGGTATCCCAGTTCTTCATAATTTTAAAAGGCGCGACAAAGGTGGCACTGGTATTATCGGCATCATCCACATTGCTCCGCAGGAAAATAGTTTCCTTGGTTTCGTCATTCAGGTTAGGCACCTCGGCAATAAAATCGAGCGTTTTAGTATACTCCAGCACCAGGGTATACATTTGCTTGTAGGTTTGTGTTACCCCAAAAGAGTGCGAATACTGAGGCTTCAGGTAAGGATTACCTTTGGCCATGGAGTATGGGTCAAGATAAAAAACAAAAGGATTCAGCATCTCGTAATGGGGGCGGTTAATCCTGCGGCTGTAGTTATAGCTAATCTGATAGTTATCGCTGACTTTCTGCTGTACAAAAAGGCTGGGGAACAAATCGAGATATTCGCGCGGAGTCTCTTCATTGGTGGTTAAAGATAAGCCTTCGGCCACCGTCTGCTCAGCCCGCAGGCCTGCCTGTACACTCCAGTTTTCGCCCAAAGGAGTACTGAAGTTAGCATAAGCGGCGTATATATCTTCTTCGTATATAAAATGGTTACTACGGCTTTTATCCAGTAACTTCTCCTCTCCTTCACCAATGTAAAACTGCAGGTCGTTATCAGAAATTACCCGGCTGGCCTTCAGGCCAAACTCTAACTTTCTGTTTCCGGTCAAGGGCTGGGAATAATCTACTTTGGCTGAATAGATATCGTAGTTAGTGGGGTTTTCTGTTGTTAGTATATTGCTGAAGTCCCCGGCTCCGGCGGCAAGGCTGTCATAATGGTTCTGAAAACGGGCGTCTCCCTCATCCATAATCCTTACAAAATCCAGATCGGCCGAAAGAGTGGTTCCCAGGGTATCGAGCTTACCCAAATAATGGAAATTGAAGGTTCCATTCTGGTATACATTACTGATAAGATTGCGGGAATCGATGTAGAGCGCCTGCCCCTCGTTTCCATTCCGAATGTATGTGTCGGTCTGGAAATCATGCCCTCCCTCCTGGTAAGAGATATTGGCCATTACCCCAATGCTATGCTGCTCATTTATATCAAAGTCAGTACCCATTCGAACAGATGGTGTAAAGCGGTTGATATCTTCCCATGCCTCCTGGTCAAAAGTTGTGCTGCTCGTTGGTGTATTAAACTCCCGGATAAATATGGCATCACGGAAGCGGGCTCTTTCAGCCGCATCTACATTAATGAATGAACTCCACTTCCCTTTTTTATAGTTAAGGGTTCCTCCACCTGAATAGCCATGCAGGCCGTTGTACTGGTAGCTGGTATATACACTTCCATTGATTCCGCTAAGGGTATTCTTCTTCAGGTTAATATTAATAATTCCGGAAGTACCTTCTGCATCATACTTCGAAGAAGGGTTGTTAATGATTTCAATATTTTTGATATTCTCAGCCGACATTCCTTCCAGCAGGTTCTGCAGCTCTTTGGCAGAAAGGTAGGTAAGGCGGCCATCGAGCATTACCCGTACTCCCGACTGCCCGTTCAGCTGAATATTTCCGTCCTGGTCTATCCATACGCCCGGCGATTTGGCCAGCACCTCAAAAGCAGTACTACCGGCTGCCAGCGCGGTACCTTCTACACTTACTATCATTTTATCGGCCTCATTAACAATGGTAGGACGCATACTTACCACGCTCACCTCGTCCAGCACCTGTACATCTTCTTTAAGGGTGAAAGTGCCAAAATCTTTTGTAAATGTTTTGCCACTGATGGTAAAGACAGGCGAAGTAGTTTGCGCAAATCCAATGGCACTCATGCGTAGAAAGTAAGTACCCGCTTCCGGTGAAGGAATGCTAAACTTTCCTTCTCCATCCGTCACCGCCCCCGTAACTAAGGAGGAATCTGCACTGGCCATTACCGCCACATTGGCGTAGCTGATACCTGCGCCTTTTTCATCTGCTAAGCTACCGCTTAACGTTCCCCTCTCCTGGGCTAAAGCCGCCTGGGTAAAGCAGGCTAAAAATAGTACGGTTAAAAATTTGTATAGCTTCATCATGCGCGTGTTTTGGTGTTGATGCAAAATTGAATGTTTTATGCCTGCCTTATTACTACTATTATGCCAAAGGTGGCAGAAGTTCTTAAACGGGCTTTAAACGATGTTTTTACATGAACGGCAAAAAGAGCAGGTGTCCGACAGCGGACACTTTTGTGCTGTAGCGAACAGGTGGATGAGGAAAAGATGGTGTTCATCTAGCAATGAACACCGGCAAAAGAGGACGTGAGGCATTGATTATTTCAGCCAATTATTCTATCTTATTTTTATTTAAAAAGCCCTCACATCATGAAAACAATTTTTTCTATACTCGCCTGCCAGTTTTTAGCTTTAACCGGTTTTGCCCAGACTGAATTTCCTTCCAGGGAAAGTCAGCTTAAATCGACTGTTCTTGCAGCACCTGAAGACAAAAGGGCCGAAGCGACAGTATATGGATTTTCGCAGGAAGGGAAGCTGATACTTTTAAGAAAGGGCAGCAACAACATGGTTTGCCTGGCAGATGATCCGGAAAAAGAAGGCTTTAGCGCCTCCTGCTACCCCCAGAGTCTTGAGCCATTTATGAAGAGAGGGAGAGAGCTGCGGGAACAGGGAAAATCTTACCAGGAGGTTTTCGATACGCGGGAACAGGAGGTTAAGAGCGGCCAGCTTAAAATGCCGGAACAACCAAGTATATTGTATGTATTTTCTGCCCCTGCGGAAAAGTACAATCCTGCAAGTGGAGAGGTAAAGGATGGCAGCTTCCGCTATGTGGTATATATTCCTTATGCCACAGCCGAAAGCACCGGCCTCCCCTTAAAGCCAGAAGCACCGGGTATGCCCTGGCTTATGGACCCCGGCACCCATCGCGCGCATATCATGATTAGTCCGCCAGCGCCGGAAAAAGAGTAAGTTAGGGTTGAGGAAAATTAAAAAAGACATAAAAAAACCGGCTGCTCAGTTGAGCAGCCGGTTTCAATTTTCCGCTTATTGAATATTTATTAGAACCAGCTTTCAAGTGCCATCATACCACCAATGGCAGAGGCTACACCGGAAATTACGGCTGTTGCTACTAACCACCAGGCGGCGGATGCAGCTGCTTCGCGGGTATTCTCAGCCTGCTTCAGGGTTTCTTCTTTTGCCTGGTGCAGACGCATATTTACCTCACGTTCTACCTCGTCGGCTTTAACTAAAACCGTATCCCTTGCCTCTACGGCCTTTGCAGCAATCATTTCAGCTTTATCGTTAGGGATGCTGGTGTTTTTCTTCAGAAACTGAGTCATTTCTTCTTTGTTGTAATGCTTCAGCTTATAAGTTAGCCCTTCATGGTCGTCGTCTGAGCTACTGAAAATACTGGTAAACTCACTCTTAATCATATCCAGGTTATAATCCTTCTTATCCTGAAGAGAAGAAACATAGTCAGCTATTTTCTTCTTAGCACTACTTCCTTTAGAAGTGTCGGTAGCGGCACCACTCTTTGTTATGCGAATATCGGCAGTCTGGTAATGCTCCACTTCAACTTCAGAGTATCCTTCGCGGCTACTTCCATCGTTACTGCTACCACTATTACTGCTACCGGAACCTAAATGCTCTTTCAGGTAATTCAGCGCTTTTTCGGCATAACCTGCATATTTCTCTGCATCCTCACGACTTAAATCCTGGCGCTGTGAAAGAATATCTACAATCGTATCATGATCAACCTGGCTTGCTTTATTCTGGAAGATTCCTTTCGCTTTTTTAGGATCCTTCATGATAGCCTCCAGGTCCTTGCGCATTTTCTCAGGCTGCAGTTCTTTTTTATCAGTACCTCTCAGGTATTCGCTTATTTTATTTTTAAAGTTCTCAACCTCTTCATGGCTGGCAGGCGTAAAATGTTCTATTGCCATTTGGCCTTTATCCGTTCTGCTTCCGTCGGATTTGGCAATTCCTTTTACTTCATCAAAAATACCGGAAAGCTTTTTAACGTCCTCTTTAGAAACATTAGGTGTATTACTTACGGTTTCGAGGAACATACGGCGGG
>NZ_ANNU01000083.1 GCF_000346615.1 Nafulsella turpanensis ZLM-10 | reverse complement strand
GTCCTCTTTAGAAACATTAGGTGTATTACTTACGGTTTCGAGGAACATACGGCGGGTTACGCCATTTTCACCTAATTCAGCTTTTTCCTTCACTTCAATATCTGTCAGCAGGTCTTTCAGTTCTTTTTTAATTCTTTTCACATCCAGGTCCTGCGGGCTCAGGCGGGTTACATAGTCATCGATCTTCTTGTCCAGATCGTTACGGTTAAACAGCTTTCTCAGCTCTTTACGCATGGCACGGGCATTTTCGTGAGCGCTTACTTTGGCTACACTTTTGGCCTTGCTCTCTTCGGAGCTGCTAAACACACCGCTTAACATACTGGCCGACTGGCGAAAACCTGACATTACCATACTGAACAGGCCACCTATTAGGGAAGACACGGTCTTCATTTCCAGGTACAGCACAGTGGTAAAGAAGGCTGCCCAAATTACAAGACCTAAGGTAAGACCTACAAAATTAGCGCCTACAAAACTCAGTTTTACAGCCAGCAAGCTGGCGAAAAACAGGGAGAGTGAGACTGTAATCATAGTCCAGACACCAAAGGCACTACTCACTTTTTTAATGACAGGCGTGCTGTCGGATGAGTGAGACTGATTGTCCTTATGCTTGCTGGAGGATTGGTGGGCTTTCTTTCGGATATTCCCGATAGCGGAAATTCCTGATGCCACCGAAAGTGTGGTGAGCAGGGCCTGAAAACCGATGGCTAAAAGCACACCTGCCACTACGGCAATAAAAAAGCCGGGGCCATTTTCAATAAAAGGGTTAACAGCCACCTCTGCTACTTCTACCTGGGCATTGGCTAAAAGAGGGCTCGACATCAGCAGCCCTAGTAAGGGTATATGTTTCCAATTCTTTTTCATTTTAAAAAATTTTATGTTACCAAAAAATACAATTAATCTAACGGGCTGATTTCCTGCAAGTTTCATTTTGCCCCACAATAAGGACATAAATAATATCCTGTTTTATCAACCCTCTGTCTATATGTTTAATGTTTAGCCAGTAAGCAGAAACGATTACTCAACAGAAATGCTGGCCGCAGCTCCAGTCGTTTTTTCTCCTGCTGGCAATAGGAATACCTCTTCCTAGGCCTGTTTTAAAGGAAAAACAACAGGCGGGAAGCAAATTATTTAAAGTAAGAACAATAGTTTCCGCTGATTTCCCTCTTTTTTTGAACGCTCCGGACATATGCCCTGTCTGAGGGGACTACTGTCTCGTCCTAGAATAGCGATACAGGTTTTTACAATAATAAATAATTAAATA
>NZ_ANNU01000082.1 GCF_000346615.1 Nafulsella turpanensis ZLM-10 | reverse complement strand
TTAAAGCTAAATTAATTATTTTTTTAACTTTGACACAGTTCCATTTACAGTCTCCAAGGATACAGAAATGGCCATGTGACTATTGACGGGTCGGATTGGTATATTGATAGCAGGCTTAGGAAGAGACTAAAAGAAAACCCTAATGCAGATTTAGAAGGCTTTAAAAAGTTCTACCTTGAGCATATATTTGAACGAGCGAACTACTACGAAGATTTAGCCTTCAAACTCACTGGCCGCCATATTAATCATACATTGCTGTTGCATCATAACCTAGCAGCAGCACTGTTTGTAGATGACCTTATTCAAATGTTTAAGGGTAGGGGATGGAAAATTATTTCTGCAAGTGAGGCATATAAGGATGAAGTATTTGATGAACAACCTACACATGCTGGAGAAAGCTTAATATGGGCATTAGCAAAACAGTCTGGTGAGTTTGAAAAAATACTAAGATATCCAGCAGAAGATAGTAAATATGAAAAGGAAAAAATGGATAAGCTAGGCCTATAAAAAATAAACGAAAGTAACCCAACAAAATAGCAAATGCGGGTCGTGTAGCCTGATAGTGTGCGGGAAATACGCCAGCTAATTTGTAGTTTAACAGCTTAGCGGAACCCCTGCATATGTTAGTCTAAAGATTGTAGCCAATCTTAAAATTTAAAATTTAATCCGAATGCAAAATAATTTAAACACGAATCGGCTTTTACTAGACCCGATTGGTTTAAGTGATGCTGATTTTGTTCTAGAACTGGTGAATCTACCAGACTGGGTAAAGTATATCGGTGAAAGGCAGGTTCATTCACTAGAAGCTGCTAAGGATTATATTTCAAAAATGACCAATAACTCGAAAATTAAATATTGGGTTGTTAAATTGAAAGAGGATCGAACAGCAATAGGTGTTGTTACTTTCATCAAACGGGATTATCTGCAACACCATGATGTTGGATTTGCTTTCTTACCCAATTACAGAAAGCAAGGGTATGCTTATGAAGCAACGGTAGCAGTTATAGATGATGTGAAAAGAAACAGATTATCTCACACGCATATTCTTGCTACGGCATTAGAAGACAATGTAAAATCTATAAAATTGTTAGAAAAGTTAGGGTTTCAATTCGACACAGAAATTTGGGTTGAAGATGCAGGACTGTTACTATACTCGCTTGCTATTGATAAGCCAAGATTGGAAGTCTAAAGATTAAAAGAAACAAGCTATAACACAAAGAATAACAAAGGCCGTTTTCAGGGGTAGCCAATCTCTGTTCTTAACCAGCCATTCTTTGAGGAGATCACAACGGTGGTCTGTATTTAATCAGCCTCTGCTATTTTTAAACACCTTACTGTCTCACAAAACGATGATATCATTCCATTTATGAAGCACAAAATACACAATATAGTCTCTGAGGCATTAAGCTATGAAATATTGAAAATAGAGGTCATTCCTGAGAATGAAGGGGAAAAAGAACAGGTTAAACGTTTATCACCAGAAGTTGAAAGCTATCTTTCCGAAAGGTTAGATGCTCTTAGCATTATTAAAGAAGACCCTCCCTTCTATTTTATTAAAAAAACAAAGCCTAATTCTGGATACTTTTGATTTTACGCAACCACTATCTCATAAACTAATTGAAAAGAGCATCAGAGAAAAATAGCAGAAGGAAATTCGAGATGGAAGGATTTTCAGCCAGATTAAAATGGGCTATGGACAAAAGAGGAGAAAGTCAGCTGTCTCTTTCCGGTAAAGTAAGAGTATCGCAACCACAAATTTATCATTACCTTATCGGGAAGTCTACTCCACGTCCTCTTGTCAGGCAAAGGCTTGCTTATGAGTTAAACGTTCACTACCTCTGGTTGATCTGGGGAGAAGGAGGGCCGAAAGTAAAAATGAAGAGGTTCCCAATTGAAGAATTCTGGACTTCCCTCTCAGAAAGATTGATCTTCGCTCTCTGGAATAATGGATATAATGTTCCTGAATTTTCAAAGGAACTAAAAGTTTCATCAACCACAGTTCAATATTGGCTGGAAGGTGAGAGGAGCCCAAAAAAAGAATTCATCCCTTCAATCTGTCAACTCCTTAATGTTGAACCGGAATGGCTGCTTCAGGCGGGGGTCCAATCCACTTAAGCCTAATTACTAAATGCACTTCACAAAAAAAGATGAGGAAATTAACAGAACTACAGATTAAAATAAAGTCTGTAAATCCAGATCACCTTGCTTACCTAGAAGATTATTGGGAAATTGAAAATAACAAGTGGAAGTACAAGCATCGAGACGTAGTCAGAAGGCATCCCAGCATTCCTAAAAGCCCACAAGAAAGGATTAAAATTGTACATGAAGGCTCTGAGGTTACCTATTTTGACCCCTGTCCAAAGTGTGGAGGAGAAACCTATACGTTTACAAATAGAGCTGCGGTCGATAAATGTGTAATTCCTGCTAGAGATGAATACCCAGAGAAATTCCAAACCTTTTCCTTTGATGCCATTCCCGAGGACAAAAGTCTAAAAGACCTCTGTGGGAATTGTCAGAACGAGGAGTTTTTCATTCTCTCATCAAGAATTAGAGAAAGCTTTATGCAAAACTACTCAAAAGCTTCGCTAAATTTTCTGAAAGAGGTTCACCCCCCTTTTTTAAGAGGGTTAGAGATAAAAAAAGTGTGGCCATATTCTGTTATCACTTTCCATAAATATACTCCCTGGTATGCTGGTGAGCTTGAAGAGGAAATAAAACAACCTCCAATCATTCAAGAGTTGCTTAATTTAGATATTGTTTCTTTGTTGAAGGGAGGGGGGAATGAACAGTGGGGCCCTGTTTACACTACAATTGAAATAGGAAATTTCATCCAAGAAGTAATCAATCCAATTCTATACCCACCATCGCCTGTTAAAATTACTGATCCATTTAGTTCTGATTCAATAATAACTTTTGGATCTAAACTTAATGCATCATTTCATGGTAGAGAGAAACTGCCCTTTCATTTGGAAGAAATTAAGAGTTCCCCAGAGGAGCCTTTCCAAGCAGAAGAAGAGGCTGATTTAACCAATGTAAAGCCTGTAGTTGGTTCCTCTGGAAACCGCCGGCAGTTCTTTAAAGAGTTGCTGGATGAATTTGTAAATGTATTTCCGGGAGTTGCCTACTCAAGGTTTATAAATGGAAAGGCTTTGGAAGATACTCTTACCTATAAAGAATACAAATACTTTTTAACCGCCAGCTGCTTTGCTCTTATAACAGATGAAAACTTTATTCCCAAAAGGATAATTGAATATAATGCTAAAAGGAGTAACCCTGAGAATTATGCCATAAAGGTTAAAATTGCTCAATTTATTGGTCTACACATTGAAGATAAGGTTCGGCAATAGTTGTGCTTGACGAAAGTAATTTAACAGTTGGAACTTTAATGAAATTTTGCACAAAATTTGAGCAGAAGTTTTTCAAAAGCCCCACCATCGCAAAACCTTAAGTTACTGTCTCAAAAACGATTAGATAAAGCTCTTTACATATTACATAATACTTGTTGCTATTTTCCCGCCTTCCTAATGGTAAATAGCAGTAAATTGTTATTTAACACAAATTATATGACATTTGGAAAAGGATTAAAATATGACTGATTTTCCTGCATTGAATACAGAAAGACTTATTTTAAGGTCATTATCATTTGTAGATATTCCGAAGATCATTGAATACGCAAATAATGCAAGAATAGCAGAAATGACTTTAAATATTCCTCATCCATATACAGAAAAAGATGCTGTTTATTGGATTAATATGGCATATACAGGCTTTGAAAAAAGAATTCAATATACATTCGGAATATATTTAAATACAACAAGCGAATTTATAGGTGGCATTGGATTGAAAGTGGATTCCAAGTTTGATAGAGGAGAATTAGGTTATTGGATTGCAGAACAATTTTGGAATAATGGATATGCTTCGGAGGCAGTAAAAGAAATAATAATATATGGATTCGAGAATCTGAATCTGAATAAAATTTTTGCAACGCATTTTAGAAAATCCCGCATCCGGAAGAGTAATGTTGAAAAACAAAATGACAAAAGAAGGGGAACTTATTGAGCACTACAAAAAGGGAGGTAAATATTTTAGTTTATACCAATACAGAATAACTAAAGGTGAATATAAAAATCTAAAAGCCTAATAATGCAGGAAAAATGGCAAAAGCTGGTAAACTTGCCTAACAAGCTCAATAACTAATTACCTGTTTCCTTACCAGAGGAAAGTAACCAGGCTCCTGGATTAGCTTCTGGCATTTTTATATCTTATAAGCATTAAATAATCTCTAGATGAAGTTGGTAATCATATTTTTAGCCCTTTTTACTTGTGGCAACCTTTACGGGCAGACGAATTTATCACAACCCTTTGAGGATTGTAATATTTATGGAAGTATCACTATTTATGACTACAGTTCAAAAAAGTGGATATCCAGTAATATTGAGGATAGTCATGTTGGAACATTACCCGCCTCTACTTTTAAAGTGATAAATACCTTGATTGCTCTTGAAACCGGTGTCATAGCAAATGAGAATGAAATTATCAAATGGCCTGGCGAGACGGATACTTTAAAATACGGATACCGGCCTAACATTTATCATGACATGAGCATGAGAGAAGCATTCCAGCTATCCGCAGGTTGGGCATATGTGGAATTAGCAAAAGAAATCGGCAAAAATCAGTACAAGGAGATACTAAACAAATCTAACTATGGAAATGCAGATGTCTCCATAGATGACCCTGACTTTTGGAATTTTGGAGATTTAGCAATTTCTCCTGTAAACCAGATTGAGATTTTGATGGGCGTTTATGAAGAGACACTCCCTTTCTCTAAAAAATCATTCCAGGTTTTGAAGGAAATAATGAAGGAAGAGGAGACAGATAATTACATCCTTAGGGCAAAAACAGGTTGGACAAGGGATTGTGGAAAAGATACTGGTTGGTGGATTGGTTATGTTGAACGGAAGGATAACGTTTATTTCTTTGCTACTCGTCTTATTAAAGACAGGGAAACTCATAATCCAAATTTTGGGAAATGTAGGAAAGAAATCACTAAAACAGTTTTAAGGGATTTGGATATAATAAAATAAACGACCGCATAACCCAAGCAAAATGCAATTGCTAGTCGTGCAACCTGATAATGCTCTTGTTAATTCAGAATTTTCCGTACCTTAAAAGTTAAACTGACCCCGGCAACTGCGTTTTGCAAAGCCGTTCCTGTCTCACAAAACGATGAAAAGATTAGATTTAGATACCATTGAAATAACCGAGGAGGACATTAAGCTAATCATGGGAGACAGCTTTACATTTTTCCCTCAATTGCTGGATAATTGCTTTTGTGCAAAGTGCAAAGATCATCGAACTACCATTATCAACTACAGAGCTTACCTTAATATCCTTCAAGATATCTCTTTACAAGGTGAATGTGCTCAGTGTAGTCAGGCTGTAGGCAGGTATATTGAAACCGGGGAAAGCAAAGAAAGTGTTGAAGCTGCAGACCATGTTCGTAAACTTAAGAAAGACAAAGTTTAATTAGTCTCACAAAACAAAGAATTTAGCTTCAAGATCAAATAGCCTATGTTGGAAAATCAATTTTCAGATGTAATCCACTTAATAAAAAAGTCTCGTGCAAACGCTATCAAAGTCGTTAACTCCGAGTTAATTAACCTGTATTGGAGTATTGGAGAATATATATTTAAGAAAGTAGAAAGTGCTGAATGGGGGCAGTCAGTTGTAAGGGAATTAGCGAAATTTTTAGAACGAAATGAGCCTGATCTAAAAGGTTTTTCAGACAAAAACCTTTGGAGAATGAAGCAATTTTTTGAGGCTTATAAAGATTACCCAAAACTCTCAACAGTGTTGAGAGAAGTTAGTTGGTCCCATAATTTAGCCATATTCTCCAGGTGTAAAACTATAGAAGAACGTGAATTTTATCTTAGGCTGTGTAAGCAGGAAGGATATAGCTTTAGAGAACTTGACCGTCAAATTTCGTCAAGCCTTTTTGAAAGGTCAATGATAGGAAATTCAAAAGTTCCGGAAACGGTCAAAGAAATTCATCCTGAGATTACAAATACTTTAAAAGACAGCTACATATTTGATTTTCTGAATCTTCCGGAGCCCCATAGTGAGAAAGATTTGCAAAAAGGCTTAATAAGGCAAATGAAAAACTTTATCCTTGAATTGGGTAGAGATTTTCTATTTGTAGGAGAAGAATACAAAGTACAGGTAGGAAATACAGATTTCTACATTGATCTCTTGTTTTATCATCGAGGGTTACAATGCCTGGTAGCATTTGAGTTAAAAGCTGATAAATTTAAACCGGAACAATTAGGACAGATAAACTTTTATCTGGAGGCTTTGGATCGGGATGTTAAAAAGCAAAATGAAAATCCTAGTATAGGTATCCTTCTTTGCAAAGACAAGGATAGCGAAGTGGTCGAATATGCGTTGAGCCGTAGCATTTCACCAACAATGGTATCCGAATATAAAACGCAACTTCCTGATAAAAAGCTATTGCAACAAAAGCTTCATGAGCTATTTGAAAATAGGAGTGATCATCAAAGCCATTAACTTTTAGTAAAAGGAGAAAAAGAACAAAGATGAACTGGTCCTGTCTCAAAAAACGATCTGAAAACAAGGCTTAAAACAGGCCTTTGAGATTTTAAGGCCTGCCGATAGTATGGATAACAAATAGTTAATTTACTCCATGAAATGAGCCGCCTTCTATGCAAGATCTGCCCGGGTTAAGCAAAGTCTGGAAAACTATCTGCCGGTACTTCAGGAATTTTGCCAGTCTTATGTTTTTTTAGGGCCCCCTTACAAGGAAAGGGCCTCATTTGACTTTACTTTCACAAAAGTTCTTGCTACTAAGGTAGAACAGGAAGCGAGGCTTTTCGTATATTTATCTAACAGTTCCTGCCCATTCTGGATGACTTACTTTGGTGTTAGTTGCGAGGTGAGTTATCCGGTGAGCCTCAAAAAGGAATCACTGCATAGTATTGAAATAGAGGGTTTTATGGAAGGGGTTCGAATCTTCTCACCCCGACTTAAACAGAAGGTTTTCCGATTGATTTCGGAAAACCTTTTTTTGTGGGCTAATTTTCCCGGAATTTCTCAGAAAAAGAGTGTAGGCAGGAGCTAAAAACCGGGATTTCTAGCTCTTGAATTTTTCCCGGGCCCAGTGCTTTACCTTGTCCAGCGGATCATCGCCATTGCCATCTTCGGTACCTTCCTGTCCAAATAAGTAGCCCAGAGGATTGAGAGCCGGTATATGATCGAAGATAACTTTGGCAATGCCCAGGGCAGGTATGGCAATAAGCATGCCCACCACTCCCCATACGGCATTACCCAAAACCACTACGATAATAGTGATGACCGGGTTGAGGTTTACTTTTCCACCTACCACATAAGGCTCCAACGTATAGGTTTCCAGGAATTGCGTGATGCCAAAGGTAAGGGTCACTCCTATAAGGGTAGTGGTGCTGCCTCCCGATAGAAGGGCCATTGCCAGTGCCAGGCCAAAGCCTATGATATTACCAAGGTAGGGAATAAGGGTAAGTATGGAGGCCAGTACGGCAATAATGATGGCATGCTTAAGGCCTGAAATACTGAGCCCGATGGAATAGATGATGGCAATAAGGATACAGAGGGCCAGCTTTCCTAAGAGGTAGTTTTGTGATACCCTAACGGAGTCCGTAATTATTTTTTTCGTCTTTACCTGGTTTTCCCCCGGCGCCAGCTTTACAATAGATTTGGTGAACTTATCGCGGTACAGGAGAAAGAAGAAGATATAGACCAGTGTGAGCAGGGCAGTGGCTAAAAAGCCTAAAAATTTCATAATAAAACTTCCCGCTTTAAAGAGCATGGAGCTGCCTTCCTGCGGCTGAGGAGTAGTATTGGTCTGTTGTCGACCTTGTGCGGGTTGTTCCACCTGCGCACTGGCGGCAGAGGAAGATTCTCCCAGAACGGGTTCTGTTACTTTTTCAATCTGTTCTGCTACGGGTATTCCGGTTTTGTTGTAGATGAACTGCTGAAGCTGAGTTACTTTAGGCTCCAGTTGCCTTTGTATTTTTGGCCAGTCATCTGCAAAGCTTTTTGCCTCAAAGCTTAGTACTCCTGCCAGAATTCCGAAGAAAAGAACAATGGCCAGGTCGGAAAACAGGGCAGCCCAGCCACGCTTTACGCCTTTACGCTCGAACCAGCGGGCAAGGGGAAGAATTACCATAGCCAGCAGAGCGGCTACCGCCAGGGGAGCGAGAAAAGCTTTTGCCTTTGATAGGCCCAGAAAGAAGAAATACAGGCATACAATCAGCAGGGTAAAGTAGAACAGAATTCTTTTGGCGTTACCGGGCATATATACAAGCTTAAAAAACAGGGCTTTGGCCGGAAGGGGCTACTACTTAAGCAGCGCCTTCATTAACCACTTCAGCATAAGTGGGTTTCCGGAAGTTGAGAAAAAACCGCCGGGAAAACCGCTTACTTAAAGGATTCAAACAGCAAAGGGGGAGCAGATGTTTTTGCTGCTCCTCTTTTTTGGGTTGGGTGCAGGTAAACCCTCATTGTGGGAGCTTTTGATCTTCTATTGAATAATCAGCTTTATTCCGGGCGAATAGTTTAATCTATAGAATGAAAAATAATCTAAAGCCTCATAAATTTTTTCGTTTTGCGCACCCCCCAAAATTTTAAAATTTTCATTAATACTTCCAATAATGCGCCAAACTGTTGGGTATTGGAATAAAGCTTTTTGTGAAAATTTTCTTTCCCTCCATTTCGTATGATAGGATTTTATTAAAAAAGGTTAAAGCCTCCAAACAATCAATGGCCTTGCCTGATTTCTTCTTTATTTAAATGTCGAACGTTTTGCCTTTACACGATATAATATTTTGAACAGAATTAAAGGGGAGCCACCCTGATTATATTTCTTTATGAAGATTGGTAGCTATACATGAGGGATAATTAGAATAAAGATATTGATGAGCAAAGGGTAGGATAGTCTTTTTGAAGGCCTAAGGTAAAGGCCGAAAGCCACCCACAGATTAAGCTGGGGCTACCCCGGTTGGGAGCCTTCTTTAGTCATCACCTAAGCAGGAATAATGAGAAGCAGAAAATTATAATAATGAGGAATAATATAGGATTCCATGCTGTTAAAAATAATTTTTTTCCAACTATATAACTTTAATCTTATGATTAAACCACTACTAAAAAGGGTGTTTCTTACCCTTCTACTATGTTTTCAGGGCTTACTTGTCCTGAATGCTCAGACCACCAGCCAGGAAATTTCCGATAAACTGGAAAATGATCCGAGGGTAAATTCTTTTACCATGGACCCCTCCAGGGGAACGCCTTCTCTTATTAAAATGAATGTAAGCGGAGAAACTCTTTCCCTCAGCGATGCGCCGGCGTTTTTGCAGTCGGTACTGGGCTATGGCGAAGAAACTTCCTTTGTAACAGAGGCGGTAACCAGTGCCCATGGTGTACAGGTAGATAAGTTACAGCAGTACACCAATGGCATTAAAGTAGAGCATGGTGTCTTTAAAGCCTTATCTCAAAGAGGAATTGTTTTCGGTTTTACAGCAGAGTATTATAATCTGCCGGCTTCTATTTCGTCTACGCCTACCCTTTCTGAGGAAGCTGCCCTGCAGAGTGCCCTGGACCATGTAGGTGCCACCACCTATGCCTGGGAATTAATTGCTGAGCTCGGCGATTCTCCTGAGTATGTTGCCGCCTATGAGGAGGTGTACCCTAAAGGAGAATTGGTGTTTGTAGACAACTACCTGACGGAAGCGGTTGACTTGGCATTGGCTTACAAATTTAATGTATATGCTGCAGAGCCACTTTCCCGTGCCGATATTTATGTAGATGCTGCTTCCGGCGACATTCTGTTGCTGGATGCCATCATCAAGCATGCAGATGGTTCCCACACAAAGGAGGATATTGAGAAAATGGTTGAAAAAGCTCCTGCTGCTAAACCCGTTGCTTCTGTAGTGCTTGTCGGCGCTTCAGGCGATACCCGATACGCGGGTAACAGATCTTTCGATACCTCTCAGGATGCTAACGGTAACTGGGTGTTAAAAGGAGTGACCCCTACGGGTGTAGAGAATGAAACACTTTCTTATGAAGGGGTTGGAGGATTACCGCTTAGTATTCCTGCTTTAGCCACGCTGGCAGAACCCATTGTGGATGGAGATGGAGACCTCCTTAATCCGGAGACTGCTGACAATAACTGGACGGCGGCAGAGCACCGTAAAGATGAGTTCTCTACTACCAGCGTTTACCCGATTGCGAATGAGAAAAATAACGATGATGTTGCCCTCGATGCCCACTGGGGTGCGGAAGTAGTATTGAACTACTGGCAAAATGTACACAACAGATCCAGCTACGATGACAAAGGAACGAAGGTATTTAACTTTGTTCACTATGGGGATGCGTACGACAATGCATTCTGGAATGGATCAGCCATGACTTATGGCGACGGTAGCTACCAGGGCGGAACAAACCCCGATGGCTCGTTCGCTCCGCTTACGTCAATGGACGTCTGCTCTCATGAGATTGGTCACGGCGTATGTGAGTTTACGGCCGACCTGGTGTATCAGCGGGAATCCGGTGCCATGAACGAAGGCTTCTCAGACATTTGGGCAGCCGCTGTGGAGGCTTATGTGCTCTCACAAATCGACGGCTCTTTAAACTATGACCCATGGGGTATAGGTGAGCAAATTGATGAGCGTGACGGCGGCGCACAGCCCGGAGAGGCAGCCGCAAGAGCTTTAAGATGGATGGATGATCCTAAAGCTGCCGGAGCACCTGATTCCTACGGAGGAACTAACTGGATTAATCCTGAGTGCGGAACCCCTACGCTGGCCAATGACCAGTGTGGGGTACACACCAATAGCGGAGTGCTGAATAAGTGGTACTACCTGCTGGTAGCGGGTAGCGGGCAGTCTTTTTCTGCCGGTTTCGGCAAGCAATCTGCAGATGATCAGGTAAACGATGCCGGAGATGTTTATTCTGTTGAAGGCCTTGGTTTTACGACAGCATCTAAAATTACGTACCTGGCCGAAACCATGCTTTCTCCAAACGCTAAATTTGCCGATATGCGGGAAGCTTCTATTCTGGCTGCGCAAACTTTGTACGGTATTGGCTCAAATGAAGAAAAGCAAACAACCAATGCATGGCATGGCGTAAATGTAGGAGAGGCTTATAATACAGGCGAACCAAACACCATCACCTTCAGCGAAAGCAACCTTCAGATACTTTCTGAAAGTAATCCTGTTAGCGGATGTGAGGATTTTAATACGTACTCAATCATCCTTACAGGAGTAGATATAAATCCTTCGGCTAGTATCTCTTTAAGCACTGCCGGAAGTACGGCTACAGTAGGAGAAGACTTTAGCCTGTCTGCGAGCTCTCTTACTTTCAGTGGCTCTGAAACAAAATCTGTCGATATTACAGTAAATGACGATGCTGTAATTGAAGAAGGAGAGACCATTAAACTGTCCTTTGTATATAACGGGCAGTTTCATCAGCAGGAGTTTGCCATTTCGGACGATGATTTTGCCCCAAGAACAGGATCTGAAGCGGTCGATTTATTAGCCACCGAAACCTTCTCTGTAGATGGCTTCCCGGTCGGATGGGCAGCGCTTTCCCTGTCAGATGGTACAAATGTATGGAGGGTGAACGGAGATGTAAGTGCAGCCGGAAGGGCCTACATCAGTGATGGCATCACGGAGGTTCCTTTTTACAACCAGACCTCTCCAACAAATACTATTCTGAGGTCGCCGCTCATTAACGCGGCAGCCGCCAGTAATGTAACGGTAAGCTTCGACTGGGAAGCCGGTGGTGAAACAGATGCTGTGGACCCAAGTGTAATTTTTGACTATGGCGAGTTTGTATACTCATTAGATGGTGCAACCTATGTTTCGGTAAAGAAATTTGTCGGAGGGGGGCCTCTTGCCACGGTTACAGCCAGCGGAAGCTTTTCGGCAGTGCTTAACGAGCTGGACGGAAAGCCATTCTACCTTGGCTGGAGATGGTATAACGATACCAATGCCGGTAGTGAGTTTAGCTTCGCCATTGATAATGTAAAAGTTTCTGCTACCCCTGCGGGTATTGCATCCAACAAGGGAGCCACGGCTACCACTACCGTTTATGCAGGCAATACCATTTACTTTATGAATGATGCAGATAAGGCACTCATCGCTAAAATCGAAAATGCCTCAGCAGATCTGGGTTGTGTAACGCTTTCTGTAATTGATGAAGGAAGCAGCTTCGAAGTGTTCTCTAATATCTCTACGGCAAGACCTTCCAAGGCCTTCAGTATAAATACAGAAAATGCAGAGGCTACTTACGACCTCACGCTGTATTTTACCAATGAGGAGCTGAGCGCCTTTGATGCCCCCGCAGCGTTGATTCCTATGAAAGTAAACTCAGCGAACATTGACGATGCCAATGACCGCCTGAGAAATTTCCAGCTGAATGGTGTTCTTACAGAGGTGAATGAAGCAGATCAGTTCCGTGCCTACACAGGTACCTTCAGCGGATCCGGAAGCGTGAGCATTGTTCAGGACTTTTCTTACTGCACCGATGCACCTGCACCATGGGCTATTGCTGATGTAGGTAGCGTAGGAGAGCCTGGAACCATCTGTTATATCGACGGTAAGTTCGAATTGAATGGCTCAGGAAGCGGCATTGGTGACAAGGCCGACGCCTTCTATTTCACCTATCAGGAACTCACCGGCGACGGAGAACTCATTGCAAGGGTAAATGCACTGGAAAATACCAGTAGTGAAGCAAAGGCTGCCGTAATGGTGAGAGAAAACCTGCAGTCCGGCTCCATGTTTGCCATGGCGGCTCTGGTAGCTAACCCTAATGGAACAGGCACTGCTGCCCGCTTCGAGTACAGGAAAACGGCCGGAAGCAAGGCGAGCGGAGGGGCTTATCAATCTGTAAGCACTCCGGAATATATCCGAATAGTGAGGACCGGCAGCCAGGTGAGCGCTTATGTATCTGAAACCAATGGTAACTGGGTGCTGTTAGGAAGCTCTAAAATCAATTTTGGAGCAACCATATATGTTGGTTTGGCCACAACTTCTAATCTGGCTGGCGTATCTGCAACTGCTGAGTTTAGCGATGTGAGTGTGCTGCAGGGAACAAAAGCAGCCACGACAAATGCAAGGCTGGCAGGACAGGAATCAGAAAATGAGCGTCCTGCAATAAGCGGCGTCAATGTATTCCCTAATCCTGCGGCGAATACTGTTACGGTAGAAATTGCAGAGACCAAGGTTAAGTCCGTAGCTATTTACAACCTGCTGGGCGAGCTAATGAAAGAGCAGGTGTACAGCACTGCCCAGAGCCGTGCCGAGCTGGAGGTAACTGAATTAACAAAGGGATACTTTGTAATGAAAGTACAAACCGAAGACGGACAAATAGTGAACAAGAAGTTCTTTAAAGAATAAGAACTACAAAAGCCTCTTAACAGCTGGTTTGCCGCCTGTTAAGACACTATAAACTCAAAAGCCTCCTGCCGGGGTAAAGAGAGCACATCTCTTTCCAGGTGCAGGGGGCTTTTTTTTGTTGCTACTTAGCTTACCTGGGCAAATTTTACCTCATCATTGCTAATGAGGTGGACCTGGAGCCAATCAGGAAAGCTCGAGTTTCATCATAATATCAGTTTGTTCATCATCGCCCAGTATAAAGTGGTGGCGGTCGAATTCCTGTAGTCCGTTTTTCCGGTAGAAATGAATAGCCCTGGGATTTTTCTCCCAGACCCCCAGCCACACATAAGGGGCATTCTTCTCCCGGGCAAGCTGTAAGGCTTTGTCAAACAATAACTGGCCAACGCCCTTACCGTGGAATTCCTTTAGCACATAAATCCTTTCGATTTCAAGGGCCTGCTCATCCTGTAATTCCTTCTGTGCCTGCCCAAAATTGACCTTCAAATACCCAATCGTTTTGTGGTTGTAAGTGGCCAGGTAAAACTCAGAATCAGGGTGACTGATTTCATCGGTTAGTTGCTGAAGGCTGAACTGCTCGCTCAGGTATTTCTGCATATTCACTGCAGTATTGTCCGCCGCAAAGGCCTCTGTAAAAGTCTGACGGCCGATAAACTGCAGCTCCTCAAGGTCGGCTAAAGTGGCTTTTTTTATTTTGAGGGTGTGCATGGGAGGGTGTGGGAAGATTTAGTAAAGAACGGTTTGCAAACTGGGTGTTGGGTATTTTAATGGCGACAAATTATCCGCCCTCAGTTTAGCTGGTAAATAGCTGTGATGCCTGAATTTCCAGTATATGCCCAATACCTGTTTGTTGGGTTATGTATCGTTTAATTTTCTTTCGGACCAAATTTAATAGTATCAATAGCGTCAACTTTCAGGAGATGGGCATATTCTTTTAAAGAGCCAACTTTTATTTTAAATGGCTTATTTCCCCGTCGGAATAAAATTATTCTGTATTCTTTTTGATATTCAAACTCTTCCGGCTTGTGAAACAAGGACAATTCTCCATTTTGTTTATTACGGTCATAGTACTGAACAACCTTATTTTGAAAGTCAATTCCCTGCTCATCAAGTTGCTTTTTGATTTCCCCTAAAAACCTTTGCAAATCTGTAATCATCACGAAATGACTTCCAAATTCTTTTACTCTACTATCTATTTTAAAGTTATCGAAATCAAGGATGTCTGGAGTTTTCAAACAATAAAGACAAAAGACATTTCCTTCTAAATCAGATAAAAATTCCCGAAGATGAAGCCGTGAAGGTTTAAGGTCAATAGTCTTTCCAGTTTCAGGAACAGTCAAGGTAACCTTTAAATCTTGGTATTCATGATAATTACTCAATCTGGTTGTCCCTTCATAATTATCCCCTCTAAGACCTTGTTCTTCTAACTTTTGGAAATAGTCAATACTATTAAAAAAGATTGTCCCATTTTCATATAAGTCCAACATATGTTCATAACTGCCAAATTTTAAGAAGAAGAATATGTGGCCCTCGGACTTATTACTCATTAGATAGAATGGTTAATGATACACAACGTCCATTGAATAAAGCAGATGCCCTTCACTGCCCTTTGATGAAAGTACGAAAAGTTAGCTTTCTGCACTATCAATGGCTGAAAGCTCTTGGGGCATTTGCTTTATTCTGTTGTTGGTTGCTGATTTTTTTTTATTCTATTTACAGTCAGTTCAATATTATGTCTCAACCCAATATCTCTTGTTTTTTTGTATGCTTCCTCTAAGATAGGTACAGCTTTAAATGTTCCTACTGACTGTAAAGGGGTGCAAATCATATTTTTTATATGGCTGTCCTTAGTGCCTTTGAAAATATCTAACAGTAGCTGCTCGACTTCTTCGTCATGGGTTTTCTGCAGAGCCAGAATTGAATTAACCTTTAAATCCCTGGATTTATGTTTTGCAAGCATCTTAATAGGTTCAATATTCAAATTTGCAGACTTCTCCATTTTTTGAATACCAATCAATATAACTCTCTTACAAATATCATCTGATTCAGATTTAAGACACTTCATTAAGAAGTCAAACAGTTCGTTGTCTACCCTATTTTTGCACAGATGAGCTAAAGCAAAGTATATGTGCTTTCTTTTTGGTGAAGCTGAGTGTGATGCCCGAAGATTTAGTAAATTCTCCTTTTCATTATCAGTACTTAATTCTTCAGCTCTTCGATATGCGTACCACTTAACCTCATCTGTCCTACTTGTTTCCGTCCTTCTACGCTTCTCTAATAGAGGAGAATAAATATCTTCAGAATTCATCTGTTCAATAAGAAAATCTACTCCTCTTATACTTAGTTCAGATTCAAGCTTAATCCTTGCCTTCTCTAGCTCTTTTTCGGTATTTCTAAACAGTCCGAACATGTAGATTATATTTGCAACCAAACGGTTGTGCAAGAGGCTGATGCCGGCTCGCTTGAATTGATAAGTTACAGCTTTATTTCAGTTATTCCAGCAGAGTTTTTAAAGAGCCCATGCCGGCAATAGCCTTTTGCTTGGGTTGGGCATAGTACACCTTTATTATTTGGGGAAGTAAGCCCGAATTAAATTAACTAGGGGTTCTATTTCTTTCATAGGCCTTCCTCTGTCAAAATCCTGTGATTTATAAGTATCATCTTCAGTCTCAATTTCTATCCATGTGTACCAAGCACCATCAAAAGCTCTTATATCTGTCGGTGATTTTAGTGTATGTAATTCCGCTAAATCGATGCTTTGAATTATCTTCTGAAACTTCAACCAATCCTCCTGACTGATTTCGAATTCATCTTCTATCTGATTAAAACCAGTTTCTTTATAGGTCATCCTGTCCTCAGTTACCTCTACCTTTATCAGACCACCTCGCGTCCCTGAAGTATACCTTATTGATTTAACTGAATCAACAGATTGAGCATACACAGAAGAACTGAATAAAAGCAAAATCAGTATAATGAGATTTAATTTCATCTTTGGTTATTATGCACAACTTTACAGGGTTTTATGCAAAGTCTGAGCAAAAAAATAAGAGATAAAGAGGAGAAAACCTAATGGTGT
>NZ_ANNU01000081.1 GCF_000346615.1 Nafulsella turpanensis ZLM-10 | reverse complement strand
CCTCGACAGACTCTTCAAAACATAAAAAAAGTGGCCGGAATTTCTTCCGACCACTCATGGAGTAATCCACTGCCTCTTTTTTTTGCTGCTATAAAAACTCTTCCAGGTCGTCCCTTACATAAACGATATTTCTACCCAGTTCCACCAGTTTTCGGTTTTCGAGTTGCTTCAAAAGTCTGGAAATGACCTCTCGTGAGGTACCAAGTTCCCTGGCAACTTCCTGGTGAGTTAAAGAAAGTTTATTTGACTTTGCCTGCTTTGATTTCACAACCAGGTATTTCAGCAGGCGCTCATCCATTTTTTTAAAAGCAATATCATCGATAGCCTCAAACATCGATTGGAAACGCTTTTGATAAGTCTGGGCAACAAAATCTTTCCATTGCCGGAATTCATTAGTCCATTCCTCGTGCTTTCTGGCAGGAATAGCCAGTATCTTGGTTTTTTCCTCTGCGACTGCTTTTACCTCGCTTGGATTCATTGCACTACAGCAGGTCAGAGACACCGCGCAGGTTTCCCCACTTTCGATATAATAAAGGAAGAGGTCATGCCCTTCCTCATTGGTGCGCATTACCTTTATTGTTCCCTCCATAACAACTGGAACCATTTTAATGTATTGACCGGGCTCAATAATAGTTTTTCCCGCTTCAATTACCTGGATAGTGCCATGCTTTTCCAGCTCTTTTAGTAGAAGAGGATCTGAAATCAGTGGAAGTTGAATATTCATATGAAGGGTAAAATTTTTAATGCAATTTTTTTAGGGGCCAAAGGTTTTGTTTTTCTTTTACCAATTAAGCCCTTTGGTTTATGTTTTTTCGACTACCAGGAATATTACGAGAAGTATTTTTTTCAAAGCAGCCAGACCTCTATACCATATAACTTAAATCAGAAGCCCAGGTAGGGTAGCTGTACATCATGCTTTGCAAATCCTTTGCCGGAATCTTTGCTTTTATGGCCAAGGCAAACAAGTTGATGGTTTCATCGGCTGAAGGGCCTATCAAGTGTGCGCCTAAAATTGTGCCATCTTCTTTGCTGATGAGTACCTTATACGCATAGGCTTCGGCCTGGGAGCGGTAGGCATTAAACCAGCTGGAAGCATCACCGAATTTTACTTTGTAGTTTTTGTTTTGCGCCCTGGCCTCTTCTTCGGTTAAGCCTACACTGGCAAGGGGAGGGCTGGTGAATACGACCGTAGGCATTTCCTTATATTGAGGGGCTTTGTTGTTGCCTTTGATGATGTTGCTTGCAACTGCATGTCCTTCATATACGGCTACCGGTGTTAAGGGCAATCCTTCGCTATCGGCCACATCCCCAGCTGCATATACCCGGGGATTAGAAATGCTTTGCAGGTACTCATTTACTTTGATGCCTCTTCCTCCAAAATCCACCTTTCCTTTTTCCAGGTCTAGCTTGTCTATTTCAGGCACTCGTCCGGCGGCATTTATCACCAGCTGACTTTCCACTACCTTTTCTCCTTCGGTGCCTTTGGACACTACCTGAAAACCCCTATCTGATTTGCGTATTTCCATTGCTTCGGTTTTCAGCAACACCTCGATGCCGTGGGCTTTGGAGGCTTTCAGAACATGTTCCACCAGCTCCTTTTCAAAGTGCTTCAGGGGATATTCGCCTCTTTCTATAATTGTTACCTGGGCTCCTGCTTTAGCGGCCAGATGAGCAAATTCAAAAGCAACATAGCCTCCTCCTAAGAAAATGATGCTTTCCGGCAATTCTTCCAAGTGAATAAAATCATCGCTGGTAATGGTATGTTCTGCTCCCGGCACAGAAAGTGCTCTAGGCCTGGCACCAGAGGCCACCACAATCTTTTTGGCTTGTATGGTTGTATCGCCAACCTTCAGGGTATTTTCACTAAGAAAAGTAACAGCATCATGAAATGTATCTACACCGGCTTTCTGGTATCCCTTTTCCATTTTATCGGGTACAGGATCGGTAAATCCTCTCTTGAACTTCATCAACTCAGGCCAGCTTATCCTCCCCTCGGCCTTCAAACCCTTTCCATTGTAGGTTTCTATGCTGCTTTTAGCCTTGGCTACATCAATAAGAATTTTCTTTGGGTCACAGCCTCTCAGGGCACAGGTGCCGCCATAGGGCCGAAAGTCAGCTATGCCTACTTTAAGCCCCTTTTTTGCAGCCTTCCTGGCAACTGTTACTCCGGCCATGCCCGTGCCGATTACGAAAAGATCATATTCAGTCATATAGATAAAAAAATTGAAGTGAAAAAATGTTATTGTTGGTCGCGTACTATTTCCCATACGCCATTTTAAAAAAGTTACCGCCTCGCTTCGACAGTTTCCGCTTTATAGCCTAAAGCAATAATGGTTTGCCGGATGTTCTCACCCCTTATCTTTTTAGTCTCAACCTTTACTTTTACTAAATCACCAGGATATTTTATTTGGTGGTCCAATACTCCTTCTTTTTTTGCAAGGGCTTTTTGGATTTGTCCGGCACAGCCTGCACAAGTAATGCCCGTTACCTTTAAAGTTACCCATTCCGCAGGTTCTGCCAGCGCGGCAGTAGCCTTTTCCTGCGGAGCAGTCTGAGCAAATAGGGTTGTGCTGCTGAAGAAGGCTAGCACTAGCAAAAGAATCAGTCTTTCCATTAATATTCTTTTTTCGTGTCGATTAACTCTATCTTAGGAACGATATAGCCTACTTCCTCTTCGATAGCCTTTTTTAAGGCTTCAGGGGTAATGAGAGCAGGGTCATAGGTTACTTTAGCGATTCCCTCTTCATAGCTGGCCTTTGCGTTCAACACACCTTCTTTGCTGGAAAGAGCATGATTCACGCTGCTTTCGCATCCACCGCAGGTCATCCCTTCTATTTTAAGGCTGGCCTGTTGAAACTGTGCCGGCTGGATTACTGCTGCTACAACTTTATTTGCAGACTCTGGGAAAAAAGAACCTGAGAAATAAGGAAAGGAAAGGAGCAGGAGAGCAAACGCCGTAGCAATGCCAAGAAAGGTTTTAGACTGAACAAAGGCTTTTTTCTTCTGATCATCCTCACAGTCGCATGCCAGCTGTTCTTTCTGTGGCTTAAGCTGCTGGTACCAGGCAAAAGCAAGTAATACACCTGTAAAACCAATAAGGTAAGTCCGGAAGGGATCAAGCCAGGCAAAAGCGGATGCGGCTCCCCCAATTCCTGCAACTAATGCCAGAATAGGCGTGATGCAGCAGAGAGAGGCTCCAAGAGCGGCTACGACACCCGCTGCCATTATCTTTGTATAGTTCTTTTTGTTTTCCATAGTCCCTGTAAACTTTTAATTAGCAGCAGCTTTTATTTATCTGGATAGGGGGGCAGGGCACGGAACCAAAAGAACAGTAAACACAGCAGTCTCCTTCCTTTGGTTTCAGGACCATTTTACAGGCCTCACATTCATAAAAGAACTGGCAGGCATCCTGGGGCATAGCTTCTTCTTTTTTAAAGCTGCAGAATGGGCAGGTAAGGGTTGAATTTAATTGAACTTGCATATGACTACAGCTTAGAGGGTTCTTTGACTATTTTGAAAAGTGGTTGCAGTAGGCTCTGATAGCTATCATTAATGGAATAGAAAACGGTTTGGCCTACTTTCCTGGACTGTACCAGGTTCTTATCCTTCATCTTGCGCAGATGTTGTGAAATGGCGGGTACGGTCATCTCCAGTACGTCACTTAAGTCACAGGGGCACATCTGTCTTTCCTGTTGAAGCAGGAATAAAATCTTTAGGCGAGCTTCATTGCCGGCAAGGCTAAGTAAAGCTGACAAATGCTGAACACTTTCATCTATTGCCGCTACATCCGCTTTGCACTGCTTTATCTGGCTCTCGTCCGCAAGGACTCTTATACATTTTTCTGAACTCATCCTTTTTTAAATAATATTTAAGCAAATACTTAAATATATACGCAAGTATAAAAGCTTTAGTTCAGTATAAAAAACATTGCACAGAGGACCATCTTCATATTTTAGACCAGGCAGTGTTTTGTGTGTAAGGCAAACCAGCCGATTTAGTGTTTATAAAACCTCCGTGGCTGTTGCACAATCCCATAAAAAAGATAGCCGTTAAATTGGTAAGGCTAAATCTTTAGGAATATGCAGGGTAGGAAGATTTTTGAGGATGAGAAGGAGCTTTTCTTTTCGCTCTCGGCACACGTACCGGAGCATAACTTTTACCGGCGACTCAAACAGCAACTTGATCTAGATTTTCTTTATGAGGAGACGGAGGAATACTATGGCCGTTGCGGTCAGCAGTCAATTGATCCGGTTGTTTTTTTTAAACTGTGCCTGATAGGTTATCTGGAAAACATCACCTCTGACAGAAAGCTGATTGAGCATTGTAGTCTCCGACTTGACTTGCTTTACTTTCTGGGTTATCAGCTCGATGAGCCGCTACCATGGCACTCCACAGTTTCCCGTACCCGTCAACTCCTGCCTGAGACTTTATTCGAACTCTTGTTTGACTATGTCTTCAGCCTGTGTGTAGAGAAAGGAATGGTATCGGGAGATGCTCAGGCTATAGACTCCGCTCCGGTGAAAGCCAATGCTTCCATGGATAGCCTCAAATTGAAGCAGCCGGCCGAATCTTCCAGTATGTATCTGGCAAATGCCAATGAAGAGAATGATCCTGCAGGAAAGGAAGGTAAGGACAGTAAAAGCGAGCAATATATCTCGGCTCCGGATCATCAGCTAAGAAAGCTGGAAAAGCACCAGGAAAACCTCAGGGAATCACCAGGATCATTAGGAGGACATCATGAGAAAGCACAACTGCTAAGCAATAAGACCCACTATAGCTCAACTGATCCGGATGCGCGTATCTCTGTTAAGCCGGGTAAAGTAAGGAGGCTAAATTATCATTGTAGCATGGCTGTGGATACTGCCAAAGGAGTTATAAGTCATATACATGCAGATTTTGCTGAGGGTAGGGACAGCCTGAATTTGCCTGCTATTACCCTAAAACTACAGAGACGCTTAACTGATAATAAACTACATATGCAGGACCTGTGGGCCGATGGAGGCTTTTCTAATGGCAGTAACTATGCTTTTTTGGAACAGCGACATATTACCGGATGGGTTCCGGTGTTTGGTAAGTATAAGCCAGAGATAGAAGGCTTTCCTTATGATCAGGAAAAAGACCAGTTCACTTGTGCTGCCGGGAAGGGGTTATCCTTTAAAACCTATGATACCAGTGCAGAGGGAGGCCTGCTGAAAATTTACCGCGCCAATTACCAGGATTGCAAGAATTGCCCTTTGAAATCTTCCTGTGTTCCAAGAACCAAGTGTAGGCAAATCACCCGAACAGCTTATAATCCGGAATATCGGAGAGCACTGGAAAGACAGCTAAGCAGAAAGGGTAAACACATGAGGCGAACCAGGCAAAGCACGGTTGAGCCGGTTTTCGGCACCCTAATAAACTACTACGGGATGGGCAAGGTAGGGGTAAAGGGAAATGCAGGCGCACACAAGGTGATGCTGGTGGCCGCCATTGCTTTCAACCTGAGGAAATACATGAGGTTTGAACCTGTTAAGGTGAAAAGCATGGCCCAAGCCATGAAAAGAGAGCTGACCCAGCCTTTTACAGGCTTTGTTTTGTTCCTGATAGTGCTCTTCAACCTTAAAAAATCTAGAAATCAGTCTCTGATCCACTAAACCTGATGAAGGCTCCTGAAAAGAGACATCAAAAGAAAGGTTGTGCAACAGCCACCTCCGTTTCTTGAAACAAAAAAACGACCGCTTCAGGAAATTGTAGTTTGGTGAGAATAAAGGCGAAGCAAATAAACTTGTCTTTTGGGAGTCCCTCCTTCCAACAGGAGGGACTATAAATACTATAAATAAAGTACTTTTATTTTTGTGATATCAATAAATAATAAAGTTTACTTACCAATGCTGCAAGTATTTATGTATCATGTAGCGCTGTAATTCAGCTTTTTAACTCATCGTTTGACAGTTTAAGACACAAGTAAGGAAATAAAACGAAGATTTTAGTTCCTTTTCTCCCGTGGCTATGGAATATGAAATCCTTCATTGGTATTTTTTAAACAGATTACCTTCCTGATTTCTGAGTCATAGGTAAAGTAGTTGGGCAGGGCAGGTATTCCCATTTCTTAATCAAGGACTGAACAGCGATAAGGGGTTTTTTGCCCCACTTTTCTTCCACATAGTCCTATTTACTGGGATGGACTTAATGAAAGGGAGTACAGGAGCTTGAGGCTTAAAAGAGTCTTGTTTTCCATCTCTTCAGGACAAAAAAAGGGAGGAAACCACTCTACGCTAGAATGGGTATAATTTATAGAAACTCTGAAGTAGTGAAAAAGATAGAAAGGATATGGAACAAAACGTAAAAACCCGAAAGTTTAAAACGGACATTAATTGCGATAGCTGTGTTCGCAACGTAATGCCTTACCTGAATAGTGTCTCCAGCGTAACATCCTGGAATGTGGATACTACGGATAAAGGAAAAATCCTGACAGTACATGGCACCTTTAAAGATGAAGAAGTAGAGCAGGCGGTAAAAGATGCCGGCTTTATCATCAGAGGTTAAAAAACTAAGATTGGGTATGTGAGCTGTTGTTTGGTTCATCGAACCAATACCAGAAAAAAGTTGGCAGCAAATAATCTGAAGGAAAATCGGGCAGGCCCGGAATCATTCCTTGAGGAGGCTGGAGAAGGAGAAAACTACCTTTTAAAAAAAGCTGCTTCCGTTAAGCATGAAGCTTCATGCTTAACGGAAGCAGTATGCTCTTGCCTGAACTATATTGTAGCTTGCCGGATATTGACTACACCTTAAGTTGCTCTCTGAATTTCTTTTAGCCGGACCAACAAAAAGCCACCCGCAAGCTGTCAATACAGGCAAAATGGCTCGCTGTAACCTTTCCTGCATGTTACGGTTCATTTGTAGTAGTTGTTATTTTTTTAAACTTAAATTTTTTAACATGAATAATACCAACCTTTTAGCAGCACTGGCAAATTGTGCAGCTGCGTGTAATTACTGTTCCGATAAGTGTTTAGATGAAGATAATATTAAAATGATGGTCAAGTGCATCCGGCTGGACCGTGATTGTGAAACCTTGTGCTATACGGCGCATTCACTGATAGCGTCTAATTCAGCCCTGGCAAAAGATGCTGTACGACTGTGCCTGCAATCGGTAAAGGCCTGCGGGGATGAATGCGAAAAGATGGAGCAGGACCATTGTAAGGAGTGCGCCCGGGCCTGCCGGGAATGCCAAAAAGCCTGCGAGGCTTATCTGGCTTAATGCCTAATCAAAAGTAAAACCAGAGGCAGGGTTTACCTGTCTCTGGTTTACTGTTTTCCGGCACTTTAAAAGGTTCAGGTTCCAGGAATTCTCCTGATAAACCCGTAACCGTAACAGGCAATGAGTCTGCAAAACTTTTAAAACTGATGAAATGGGAAATAAGGAGGAAGACAAAAAAAAGGATAAGCATTCTGAAGGTGGCGGCATGGGCATGCGGGGTGTAACGCGGCCCATGGCTGAAAAGCAGATGAAACAGCACCACCAGCAGATGAAGGAAGATAAGAAGCAGGAAAAACATAAAGAAAAGCATTCCGATGGTACGGAACCCCCGAAACACAGTATGTGGCAGTCGGAAGAAAAAGGAGGAAAACAGAAGAAAAAGGAGCATGAGCACAAGGGTGGCCACGGGGGAGGAATGATGAATCAGGAGCAGCGCATGCAAATGCTGCACATGCACCATATGCAAACTTTATGGGTGTACTGGATGCTGATTATCCTGGGATTCTGGCTGATAGCCTCTCCGCTTACCTTTAGCTACGGCATAGGTACGGTAGAGCCCAGTGGCGGGCGCGATGTGTGGCTTAGCATGAGTCAGCGCATCAGCTTCATGAAGTGGAGCGACATTATCAGCGGCCTGGCTCTGATATTTTTCGGCTGGCGCTCTCTTACTCCTAACCGGCCCATCAGCCTGTGGGTTGCCTGCTTTATCGGCATCTGGCTCAATATGGCGCCTGTCATATTCTGGGCACCCACGGCAGCAGCTTATCTCAATGATACGCTGGTGGGGGCATTGGTCATTGGCCTTACCATTCTTATCCCCGGTATGCCCAATATGATTACCTACATGAAAATGGGTTCGCAGGCGCCACCGGGCTGGAGCTACAATCCTTCCAGCTGGCCACAGCGCTGGATCATGATTGTGCTGGCGTTTGCCGGATGGCTGGTTTCGCGATACCTGGGGGCTTTTCAGCTGGGCTATATTGAAACGGCCTGGGACCCTTTCTTCGGGGACGGCACACGGCAGGTATTGAATTCTAATATGTCCCATTCCCTTCCTATTTCTGATGGTGCATTAGGTGCCTTGGCTTATACTGTCGAGTTCCTGATGGGCTGGATGGGGAGCCCTTCCCGCTGGCGCACCATGCCCTGGATGGTAGCAATTTTTGGCATCGTGGTTATTCCTTTAGGACTTGTCCATATTTTTCTCGTCATTTCACAGCCCGTGGTGGTGGGAGAGTGGTGTACGCTCTGCCTGCTGGCAGCAGCGATTATGCTGCCCATGATTTCACTGGCCGTAGATGAAGTAATGGCCATGATACAGCATATGGTGCAGGCCAAAAAGCGGGGAGACAATTTATGGGAAGTATTCTGGAAAGGTGGGAAACCATTTGAGCAAAATCAGGATGAGCGTTCTCCCAAGCTCATGGCGCTACCGCAGAAGCCTGGGCAGGTGTTTATGGCCTCTATCTGGGGCATGAGCTTCCCCTGGACCTTAGTAGTTTCAACTCTTTTAGGGGCTGGCCTGATGTTCGCACCTGCCATTTTTGGGGTATCCATAGAGGCAACAGCGGCTAATATCTTTCACCTTGGGGGGGCTTTGATTGTGGTGTTCTCTGTGATTTGTATGGGAGAAGTAGTGCGATTAGGCCGGTACACGAATGTTCTGCTTGGTCTTGCCGTGGCGGTTGGCCCATGGGTTGTGCAGGACAGTACCCTGGGGCTGAGTATTACGGGTGCTATTGTTGGTTTAGTCGTTGCCGCCCTGGCCATTCCGCTTGGCCCGGTAACAGAAAAATATGGTATTTGGGATAAGTATGTGAAGTGAGGGCAGAGAAGCTGAAAACCAGGGACAAAAGTGCATCCTGAAACAAAGCCTGTTGTCCCGAACCTAAAGATGGTAGAAAGTATACGCAATGACAGATAAAGAAATTGGGGATAAAACAAGACAGGTTCTTTATGAGAACATGATCAAGGGGCACTTAGATGGAGGTAAGACTACCTTTCATTATACAAAACCCTCACCAGGTACCTACCCTTTTCAGTTTTTCTGGGACACCTGTTTCCACGTGTTTATTCTTACTGCCCTTGGAGAGCATAACATGGCTAAGGAACATCTTTATAGCCTGTTTGCTATGCAGAAAGAGGATGGTTTTGTTGGGCACATGATTTACTGGGACAGGCTAAAACCTGGGAGGTTTGCGGACTTTTTTCAGTCGAAACCCAGTTTTAAGCACCTTTTCAAAAGCCACATGAGTGCCCTGATACAACCACCACTGGTGGCCCAGGCTGTGGCAAGGGTGTATGAAGTTACCGGCGACAAGGCGTTTCTGAGTGAAATGCTTCCGAAGCTGAAAAAGTACTATCGCTGGCTTGCCCGTAACCGCGATTTCCAGGGAGATGGCTTACTCACCATTATCTCACCTTTCGAATCAGGCATGGATTGGAAACCTACCTTCGATGTTGTGGTGAATTTTCAGGAGAAAAAGGCTGACTGGCGCTTGTTTATAAAAATGGCAGGAGTTGATTTCCGGAATTTCCTGAATAATTATAACCTAAAAAAAGTCTATAAAAAAGGGTATTTCCTGGTGAAGGAGGTTGGGTTAAATACGATTTATGCCCAGAATCTGAATGCTATGGCCGGTTTATGTAAGGAGCTAGGAGAGGAGAAGGAAGCCGGGGCTTTTAAAAGGCTTGGAGAACAGGTAAGCCGCAGCATACTGGAGGTAATGTACGACAAAAAGGACGCCGCCTTTTATGATGTGTACGGGAAAGAGAATACGAAAATTAAGATTCTTACCCCTACCATTTTTTATCCTGTGGTGCTGAAAAGTCTGCCCAAAGAGGTGAAAGAAAAGGTAATAACCAAGCATTTTTTTAACAGTGAAGAATTTGATACACCCTTTCCCATTCCTTCGGTTGCTAAAAACCACCCCTCATTTGACCCAACAGCATCAATGTACATCTGGCGCGGGCCAACCTGGATTCTAAATAACTGGTTTATGCACCAGTTCTTAATGGAAAACGGTTACGAAAAAGAATCGAATAGGCTGATTGATAGCATTAGAAACCTGATTGAGAAAAGTGGCTTTCGGGAGTATTACAATCCATTTACAGGCGAAGGGTATGGAGCGAAGGATTTCACCTGGGCTGGCCTGGTTCTGGATATGATTCAAATGGAGAAAAAACGGACCGCAGAGGCCTCCTATCAATCGTAATACACTGATGACCTTTGCCTAAACAAAAACAGAGCGGCTGATTTCACTTTTTGAATCAGCCGCTCCTGGTAAAAGTAAGTTTAGATAAAGCTACTGTATAACCTCAAAAGGAAAGCTGATTTTTTTCTTTTCCCATGCCAGTGAAATGGTTCCGTCTCTATCGCTTTGTTTGTTTACCTCATAGGTAAGTTCTTCTTTCGTTTCCTGGAGGGTTTCCGGCTCTACTTTAAAGCGGAACACATCATCTGACTGCTTGTACTCATCCTTGCCGTGCTGTTCCCAGTTGCGGTTGAAAATTACGGTCCACTGGTCTTCTCCGGGAATGGTAAAGAGAGCATACTTGCCGGCGGGTAATTCATTGCCTGCTATCCGTAAGGCTTTGTCTGCTTCCAGCCAGGTTGCATTGTGAGCACCTGAAACCCACACCTCGTCCAGGGCTACCAGACCACCGAACACGATTCTATTGCGAACCCTGGGAGAGCTGTAGTCAATATGAATATGAGCATCGCCCACCATGGCCATCGCACTGGTATGGGGGCTAAGGGGTTTCTTCTGTTCTCCCTCATTTGCCTGGTTTTTTGCCGGGACTGCTGAAGAATGCTGGTGCTCCTCTACTGAATGCTGTCGTTGCTCCTGTGTCTTTTCGTTTCCCTGACAAGATGCCAGCAGCACAGCAAAAGCAACTGCGGTTCCTATTTTCTTCATTAGTGTTTTTTTATGCAAATATGCAGAGAAAAATTTAAATAGGCTGTCCGGTTCCTTTTGTTAGCCTCTGCCTAATAAAAGGTATTCTTGACTATGTTTAACCCGCGTCTCGTTCGTACCACTATTTCTTTTCAGCTGGCTGTTTCTATTGTCGACTTCACTTTTTTTCATGAAGGGCAAAGGCTAAAGGTCTCCTCCGCCAATTCCCTGGACCCGGAGGACTTCTGCTTTAAAGCCTGCTTTTTCCACCAGGTTTTTTACCACGTGGGGCTCCAGCTCCTCACCCGATACGCTCAGGACTTTGTCTGGATTATTGGTATCTACCTGCCATTTAGAGATGGATTCTTCTCCATCCAGATAAGGCGTCACTGATTTTACACAGCCGCCACAGTTAATATTGGTTTTGAATTTTAATATCTTCATAATGAGTTGATTTAAAATGATTTACCTCTTTTTTGGCAACAGCCATGGAGCAAAGTTTGTTCGCTTTCCTCAATTTGCAAAACACTCAGAGCACAGGAAAACATGGAGCAGAAGAGATGCTTGATTGACTTTTATTTTTAGGGAGTCAAAGTGTTTCTTTTAACTTGCTGAAAAACAGGCTTAAAGCTTTTGTGAAGGTGAATTTTTAAAAAGCTAAAAAGTCAGGGAAGGCAACTGCCATGGCAGAATCTTATACAGGAAAGTCAAAATGTTGAATAACCATTGCCTGGCTAGTGTGGTTGGCTTTTGTATGATATCCGAATCAATTTTTTAAACTACTATGGCAAAGCATTCTCACCACCACGATCACCATCAGCACAAGCCCTCTTCAAAAGAAGCGGAAAAACAGGCAAATGAAGTTGAGGAGCGCATGGAGGAAAAGACCCTGCATGCACATGAAAAGGCTATGCCCCATGGTGCAGGTCACCCTCCACATAAAGAGCATGTTGGCCACGACCACCATGATCATCATGGAGGCCACAAGGGCCATCACCAGATGATGATTGAAGATTTTAAGCGGAGATTCTGGATTTCTCTTGTTTTATCTATTCCGGTGATTGTGCTGAGTCCTATGGTGCAGCATATCCTCGGTTACAGCCTGGGAATGGAAGTGGCTACACAGTTGTGGATTTCCTTTGGCCTTTCCACCATTATCTATTTTTACGGAGGCTGGCCTTTTCTGACAGGTTTAGTGGAAGAGGTGAAAAAAGGTGCTCCCGGTATGATGACGCTGATAGGGATCGGGATCAGCGTTGCTTATTTCTATAGCACGGCAATGGTTTTCGGACTGGAAGGGATGGACTTCTTCTGGGAACTGGCCACCCTCATCGTGGTGATGCTGCTTGGCCACTGGATTGAAATGAAGTCTGTTTTAGGTGCTTCGAAAGCTCTGGAGCTATTGGTGAGTATGATGCCTGCCGAGGCTCATGTAATTCGAAAGGGAGAAACGGTAAAGGTAAGAATTGAAGAACTGCAAAAAGGAGATATCATCCTGGTGAGGCCAGGGGAGAAAGTGCCTGCGGATGGTTTGGTGGAAGAAGGAGAGAGCTACCTGAACGAAAGTATGCTGACGGGCGAAAGTAAGCCGGTACAAAAGGTAAAAGGGGAGAAGGTAATCGGGGGCTCTATCAATGGGAATGGTTCCATTAAAGTGAAAGTGGAGCATACAGGGGAGGAAAGTTACCTGAAGAAGGTAATCAACCTCGTCCAGGACGCTCAGAAAACTAAGTCAGCGACTCAGCACCTGGCAGACAGGGCTGCGAAGTGGCTGGCCTATACCGCCCTTACGGCAGGCTTTCTGACCCTTGCAGTTTGGCTCTTCATTGGAGCAGAACTGGATTTTGCCCTGGAGCGAATGGTAACCGTTATGGTGATTTCCTGTCCGCATGCGCTGGGGCTGGCTATTCCGCTGGTAGTGGCAATTTCCACCGCTGTATCCGCCAAAAATGGTTTGCTCATCCGTAACCGAACCGCCTTTGAAAACTCCCGAAAGATTACCACCATCATTTTTGATAAGACAGGCACGCTTACCCAGGGCTCCCATGAAATTTCACAGGTGGTGGTCTTTAACAATACTGTGAGTAAAGAAGAAATGCTGCGTTTGGCAGCCGGAGTAGAGCAGAACTCGGAGCATTATATTTCTCAGGGCATCCTTCGAAGAGTGAAAGAAGAGAATATTCAAGTCCCTGCTTCAGAAAGCTTCAACTACTTACCAGGTAAAGGCCTGGAAGGAAGAGTAGAAGGAAAAGACATTAAGGTAGTAGGCCCGAATTACATAAACGAATTTAACATTCAGGTACCTGAAAATTCAGCAGAAGAAGGGGTGGAAACAGTAGTGTATGTAATGGTGGAAGGAAAAGTAGTGGGATACATTACCCTTCGGGACCAGATAAGGTCGGAATCAGCTGAAGCCATTAAAACGCTGAAAGAAAATGGAATAAAGAACCTGTTGCTGACCGGCGATAATGAAAGGGTGGCCGGAAGTGTAAGTAATGCATTGCAGATGGACGGCTTCATCGCCAATGTACTCCCTCACCAGAAGCAGGAAAAGGTAAAGGAGTTACAGGCCAGGGGAGAATTTGTAGCCATGACAGGCGATGGGGTGAATGATGCACCGGCGCTGGCTCAGGCAAACGTAGGAATTGCCGTTGGTTCCGGAACCGATGTGGCCGCCGAAACTGCCGATATAGTGCTGGTGAACAGCAACCCCAAAGACATTGCCTCTCTGATTCTGTTTGGGAAAGCCACCTATAGAAAAATGATTCAGAACCTGTTCTGGGCAACTGCCTACAATGTAGTTGCGCTCCCTCTGGCGGCTGGTGTTCTTTACAGCCAGGGCATTATGATATCACCCGCGGTTGGGGCAGGTCTCATGAGCTTAAGTACTGTGGTGGTGGCGCTGAATGCACAACTTTTAAAGAGAAGTATTAAAAAATAAAGCTAAAGTCAATGAGTGAATCCCCAAAAGAAGTACTGGAAGGATATGTGGTAGATATTATTTGTCTACGCCATATGTCACCTTCCCAATATACAGAGCAGGCAAAAGAACATACCACCAGTTGTGCCCTGATGGGGCATTGTGTTGAAAGTGGTTATGGTTTGGTAGGAGATAATAACAAGTTAATGGTGCTTGACCCTAAAGCTACTCCCTGGGTTGTTGCACTGTTAAAGAAAACCGACAAGGAAAAGGGTGTTCGCCTTCAAGTGGAGCGGGAAGAAAATGAAAAAGAAATGGAGACAGTTAAAGTTACCGCCCTTTAAGGGGATTTACCAGGAATAAGGAAAATGGTTATACCCTTAAACTTTGGTTAGCCACTTTTTTTTAACTGGCAGCTACAGTTGAAAGCCTTTTAGGTTTTGCATTTACTATTCCAAATTTGGTAATGGCAGCTGGGGCATTTCACAATACATACTTTAAATATTTGAAAGAAAAACTCAAAAATGGAAGGAACAATTTATTTAATTGGTGGAATAATTATTCTATTACTGGTCTTTTACGACTTTTTCTATAGACAGTGTCCAGAAAAGTGTGTAAATGAAAATTCAGGCTCTGTTTGTTTAGGTTTTTTTAGCCATGGGGCAAGCAGAATAAGTTAGGGAGAACCAGTCCTTTCCAGCGGAAGGGGCTGGTTCCTTTTATTCCACTTGGCACCTCCTATTGCTGACAGGTTGCTCCTCAGCAGAGCCTGTG
>NZ_ANNU01000080.1 GCF_000346615.1 Nafulsella turpanensis ZLM-10 | reverse complement strand
TCCTCAGCAGAGCCTGTGTCCTCTTCGGGTGTGCATTATCAAGTTAAGAAAATTTCAGGATTAAAGCCTGCACCTATCTTCATAAATGCTGACAAACTGGTTGAGAATTATACCCCAATCCCTTTGGGGTTGAGTCCATTTTTTAGTGATTTCTCTCAGGGACAGAAAAACAGCTTTTTTTACGGAATTATCGTCAGGAAAGGAGCCTTTGCTTTTCGTATATTTCCTGATTTTCCCGTTCAGATTTTCAATAAGATTGGTCGTATAGATGATTCTCCTAATCTCCAGGGGGAAATCAAAAAAGGCAGTTAAGTCCTCCCAGTTATTCCTCCAGGATTTGATGGCATAGGGGTATTTACTGCCCCAAAGCTCTTCAAAATGGTCTAGTTCAGTTGCGGCCATTTCCCTTGTAGGAGCATTATAAATAGCCTTCATATCATGGGCAAAGGCTTTTTTATCCTTCCAGACTACATAACGGGAAGAATTCCTTATCTGATGCACTACACATATCTGGGTTACAGCCTCAGGAAATACGCTTTTAATACCTTGAGTAAAGCCATTGAGATTATCGGTGCAGGTGATGAGGATATCCTCTACGCCTCTGGCTTTAATATCGGTTAATACGCCTACCCAGAAAGCAGCACTCTCTGTTTCGGCAAGCCACATGCCCAGCAGCTCTTTCATACCCTGCTTATTCAGGCCTACTGCCAGATAAATGGTCTTGTTGATGACTTTCCCGTTATGCCTTACTTTAAAGACAATGCCGTCCATCCAAACAATGTAATAAAGGGCCTCCAGGGGCTTATGCTGCCATTCCAGAATATCCTCACTGACCTTAGCGGTGATATTAGAAATGGTGGACTCAGAGAGGTTAAACTTGTAAATCTCCCGAAGCTGCTCTTCTATATCTCTTACGCTCATGCCCTTGGCATACAGGCTGATGACCAACTCTTCCATGCCTTCAGCAAGGTTGCTGCGCTTCGGCACTACCACTGGCTCAAAAGAACCTGCTCTATCCCTAGGCACTTCTAAGTTTACTTCTCCATATTGGGTCTTGAGCTTTTTAGAGGTTTTACCATTACGGGAATTACCTGTATTCTTACCTTCAGTAGCATATTTCTGATAGCCCAGGTGGTTATCAATCTCTGCTTCAAGCATCTTTTCAGTGCCTCTGACATAGAGCTCTTCCATAAAAGAGGCAAATTCTTTGGAGTCCTTGAACTGCTTTAAGAACTCTGCATTTAAAAAATCATCTTTGCTAATCATGGCTGCGTAAATGTTTATATAAGTTAATAAAAAAGGTTCAGGATTTTTTATCCCGAACCTCCATTTACACACTTATTTAGACGCTACCTATTTTTTTAACTACCCAATTTTTTAAGCTGAAAGTTTTTTAGACTATCGAAGCCCAACAGGATGTAAAAATTTTGTTGGGCTTTTTTTCCATTGAATCCAATAAAGCCTGACTGTTTCAATTAGCTTTTCTAATCCTTTAAGTAGACCTTAAAGGTTGATCCTTTTCCCAAAGAACTTTCTACTTCAATTTTACCACCACCACTTTCAACCATTCTTTTAACAATGAAGAGTCCAACTCCTGTACCTTCTACATCATCATCATCGGTTAATCTGGTATACCGAGAAAAGATAACCTCCTGCTTATCTTCTTCAATACCACGACCGTTATCCTTAACAGACAGGAGCACATAGTCATTTACCTTTTCGGTTTTAATGAGTATCTCAGGTACTCGGTCTGGTGCCTTATATTTAATGGCATTGCTCACAAGATTGTAAATGGTACTTCTGATATTCTTTTTGGAAAACTTTATTTCTGACACATTAAATTCAGTAGTAGTCCTTGCATCAGTTCTCGAAATTTTATCTTTCAATGCAAGCTGCACATCCTCAACAATTTTTTCCAAACTAATCCTTTCTTCTGCTTCTGCAAAAAGGCTGTCTTCATCACCGATGTAGACCTCTGTGGTGAGTTCCTCAATTGTTTTCCTAAGGTTTCCAACAGATAAATTCAACACCTTAATAATGGATTTGGCATCTTCTGCTCCCTTCTTTATATTAGGAACCTCTTCCAATAGCTTAATCAACCCTTCTATGTTTGCCAGAGGACCTTTTAGGTCATGAGAAACTGAATAAAATATATTTTCATAATTTAGATTTAGCCTCTCATATCGCTTCAATATCTCGATGCGGTCGGTGATGTCGACAAACGTAATAATTACTCCGTTGGATTTATTTTCTTTCTGAACAATATAGGGTAAGACATTCATCTGGTACCACCTGAGGTCGGTGGTCTGTATTTCCTTTTCTAAATCCTGCTTACTCTCAATTACCTCTGTGATATTTTCTACAATTGTGGGATACCGAATATTATGGGATACATCACTTATGTGCCTACCTACATCAGCCGAAGAAAGATTGAAGTGCTTCATTGCTGGTGGGGTAAATTTCCGAAGGATAAAATCGGCATCAACAAATAATTGTGGTATTACTGTATTTCGAAAATAGTTTTCTAATTCGTCATTCAGCCAAGATAGGTTGCTGAGATGTTTGTCTTTATCTTCTGATTCTTGTTCCGATGGATCAATCATATAAACTGTTTAGCTACTGGATAACAATTAAAAATTCGAGATTTTGATTTGCAAGAGCAAATCTGCTACTAAAGATTACGGATGATTCACCTTTAAAGTTAAAAGCCCCTAATCACAAAGGACTGGTGCAAAAAAAAAGAGCCAGACTATAATGGACCCCGAAAATAGGACAGCAGGTTAAGTGTAAATTATTAACTTGTTATCCTATGC
>NZ_ANNU01000079.1 GCF_000346615.1 Nafulsella turpanensis ZLM-10 | reverse complement strand
TACAGATTTTTATTATCTTTTGATAAAATTTAACTGTAGACTATCAGGGCCTACTCTACTGCTCAATGTTTAGATGAAATTTTTTCTGGCAAAATAAGAATACAACTTTTTGGAAGAAGCCCGTGTCTTGTGTTAAAGCACCTATTTTTATACAACCATAAAAAACTTGACCTTATGAGAAAGCTACTTTTGGTTCTCCTCTTTGTTCCTTTATGTATTGCTTGTGAAAAAGAAGAAGAACCTGGAGAGGATATTCTGCCGCAATATCATTTCATAAATTTTGTGGATGAGTCCGGACAAAATTTATTTGAAACAAATCAAATCTCCACTTCAGAATTTAAATATGGTTTCAGCTACGGGATGAGGTCATGGGAGGAGTTAATGGCTGAAAAAGAAAGTCATGTTTCATATGTAGAACAAACCGGACTTATGCCCGATGAACTTTCTGAAGTCCTTGAAAATAATGAATACCTGATTGTAGATGAGTTTCAGGGTGAGAGAGACAAAATGATTTCTATTGATGGTGTAGAATATACTTTTAGGCTTTCTCCTCTTAAAGAAGGCTTTTTTCAAAACGGAAGTTCGTTACAATATTCAACGGATACTTATGATAAATACGCACTTTATGTGCATCACATTATACTAGAGGAATACTAAACTGGAGGTAATTCTTTTAATTTTAGTGCAGGAAATAAATTAACACTAAGCACAATCGTGTAGACGGCCGGTGAACTTGTAGGTCCACCGGAGCGCCTCACACACCACCGTACGTACGGGTCTCGTATACGTCGGTTCATTGAATCTGAGGGTGCGTTTTCAGGTAGTAAGAAAGCATAGATTCGTAACCTTTCCTCCTGAGTCTGGATGGGGTAACAGTCGTAAAAAGTATAGGGCTCTGAGCTACCGCCCATCCTCCCATTCTCGTCCGACTAAAGGCGTAAGCAAGCCCCTTTTCCAGTCCTAATCGTATTAAGTTTTTACGTTTTCTCTCGGGCTTTTTCCAATCGTGCCAGATGCAGTATCTTAGTCGGGCTCTTTGCCACTTGTCGAGGGTTTGGAGTTTTAAATGAATACTCGCTAAGCGGTAGTTGTTCACCCATCCTTTCCACACCTCTGCAAGCTTTCGTAGCCGTTCTTTGAGGTCCTCCCAAATTTAGGGCCACTGTAAAATCAAGAAATCGGGCTTAAGTTCAGTCGTTGAACCGCCTCTTCGGGTGTTAAATCCCCCAACGAGCTATGGGGTCTGAAGCAATTATATTCCTGCCTCCATGCCTCTACTTTTTCCTGCGCATCTTCCAGTGATAAGAACCAGTTCACATTCAGACACTCATCCCGGAAGCTTCCATTGAAAGATTCAATATAAGGATTATCTGTGGGTTTTCCTGGTCGGGAGAAATCTAAAGTGACTCTGTTGTCATAGGCCCATTTATCCAGCGCTTTTGAAATAAATTCACTACCATTATCCACCTGAATACGCTGCGGAACAGCGCCAGTACCCTGCTTAACCTGCTCCATAACTTCTACCACATCTATGCCTTTGATGGACTGGCCTACCTGAATTGCCAGGCATTTCCGACTAAAATTATCAACTACAGTTAAGGACCTGAACTTCCTGCCATCAAAGAGCCGGGCGTCGCTACGCTGATCGGCCACAAAATCCATACTCCAGCACTGGTTTATATTAGAGAGCTGTGGGCGGTCCAATCGTTGAGCCGCCATTCTGTTTCTCCTAGGCCTCTTACTGCGTAAATTCAGTCCTTCTTCTTTGTATATGCGATAAACACGCTTATGATTGTCTGGCCAGCCTTCCCTCCTTAGCAAGGTAAAAATGCGCCAGTAGCCGTATCGGATCCGTACCTGAGCTATCTCGTGCATTCGTTTTCTTATTACTGAAGAGTCACGTGCCTTGGATGCATAGTACCACAGGGACCGATGTAACAAGATTACTGCACAGGCCCTTCTGATTGGGATACCATAGTCGTTGATTAAGCTTTTGGCCAGGCCCCTCAAAAGGCCTGGCCTTAAAGCTTTTTTTTCAAAACATCCTGAAGCATTTGCTTATCAAGGCTCAGGTCAGCCACCAACTTCTTCAGTTGATAATTTTCTTCCGCCCGGCGGCCCGGTTCCAGCTGCCGAAGCTTGCGCAGTTCTGACACCCCCAAACCTCCATACTTTTTCTTCCAGCGGTCCGCCGCTGCGGTTGTAAAAAGTAGCTTCGCTAATTCCCATCTTCCTACATACTTCCTCCACCCGGGTTCCTGTCTCGGATTGCTTAATGGCAAATATGATTTGGGCCTCTGTAAATTTTGACTTTTTCATGGCAATCTCCTTTTGTTTAAGTTAGTAAAATTGCCCGATTTCCCTACTTTACATTGGTCCAATTTATTGGGGGGAGGTCAACAAAGTAAGAAGTGTACTAATTCATTGCATAAGATAGTAAAAGACGAGGGGAGTGTTGCTCTCACGAAACGGTAGAGTTGCTGGCTTTCTCCGTCATCAGTATTTGTGCCTGCACTATTGGAAAAGTTAACCTACAAGTTGATTTTTAATTGAGCGTAAGCAGATCCTTAAAAGGAAACACCCTCTCTTTCATCCGGAATTTATGCCTGGCCCATTTCTTTTGGCAGAACCTCATCAATAATTTTGCATCATCGATGTGATAAAAAAGTTCCCCCTGGTCACGCCTGGCCAGCTCATGAAATGTATCGCAGAAATCCATAAATAAAGCAGCTTCTGCTGTCTGCCACATATAAACCTCTAATGGCTTCCAAACATCAGGCTCAGAAAATGCACATTGATATTCGATTGTATAGAAACTAATTCCAAGCATGCTTCCGGAGGTCGGTCTGTAATACTAATAATAAAGAATACGATTAAGTAGAATGTGTGAATTCTGGCAAGAATGAGCTTTAAAAATAGTTTATTTACCATTAACCAAAAGCAATCGTTTCTTGGAGCGGTGGTTTTTCTGTGTAAGAAAGAGTGATATTATAAATTTGGGGAGCCAGCCCTGCATCCCGGTGCCTAAAGTGGGCGCTTTTATAGCTGCTCTCTCTATCCTTTGAAGGCTTCCTTTAAAACCAGTTTTACCTTTTCGGTGGTGAGGGGCTTTTTGAGAACATTTGCTACTTTATAGCTTTTAGCCAATTCTATATCCGCGGCTTGGTTACCGGAGGTCAGCAGCACGACATAGAATTCCTGCCGCCAGTCCTTATTGTGCTTTTCTAATGCTCTGAGAAATTCCAGTCCATTCATCATGGGCATGTAAAGGTCCAGAAAAACTAAAGAAGCCTGTGGAGAAGGCATACCTTTCGCATTGGCGGTACCATCCCCGATCAGCGACAATGCTTCCTGCCCGTCATAGGCTATTTGGATGCTTTCTGCAAGGTCCATCCCTTCCAGCAGGAGCTTGTTGAAATGATTGGTTGTCCGATCATCATCTACCAGCAGGATGCTATTCAATTTCCCAGGCATTCAGTTAAAAAATTAAAATCATTAAAAAAGGATTTGAGCTGCTCAGCTCATCATTTACTGATAGTCAACATACAAAACAATAAAACAGCTTAACCTCAATGTTTTTATTGGTTCCTTTTACGTTCCCCAGGAGGAATGGTTGGTAAATGGAAAACAATAAATTATTGAAGAGCAATCTATAAATTGGAAAGCTAATTAAAAAGAGAGGCCATAAAAAAAGTAGATGAAATAAACGTGCCTGCCTTTTTTCTTTAGCAGTTCACCTGGAATAAAGATGGTGTCCTCAGCAGCAGAAAGAGCCAGTTGGATGGTGTTTATAGTAAAAGGTTGTAGAGGTGAGAGAAACTTAAAACAGCCTGTTGAACTCTAATGCTCAACAGGCTTAAAGATGTAAGAAGAGGATTAATCTTTTCTGATTCTCAGGAACAAGTTGATTCCTAAGGGCTCTGTATCTATCCTTACCTGTCCCGGAAGGGCTCCGGCTTCCAGGGCGAGCAGCTTTAGTTCACCAGGGCTCCTGTGCTGCAGGTGCCAGTCCCCGAATATTTCCATATAGGCTCTGCTGGGGTTGTCGTTAGAGAAGTTCCCAACAATTACTTCACCTCCAGGAGCTGCCCATTTGATGAGCTTCCGCAGCACTCTGACAAAGGTTTTGTTGTCGAAATAATCGAAAAGCCCGGCGGACCATACCACTTCATACTGATCCTCAGTATCGAAGCGGAATATATTCTCATTAATAAAAGAGATCTGCTGCAGGTAACGATCACATACTTTTTGCGCATGGCTGATGGCCCTTTTGTCATATTCTATGCAGGTAGACTGCAGGCTGTCGGGTTGAAGATGATGGTAAAGCTGGCAGAGATCCCTTGCAGGGCCGCTGGCTACATTCAGCAGACGGAGCCTTTCGGGGCCCCTGAGCTTCTGCTGCATCATCTTCAGAAAAAAGTCCTTGCGGTTCCGGACTGCTTCAGCAGCAAGATGATTAACGGAGAAATCATCCCACTTCCTGAATTCCTCAGATACCTCTTTCAAATAAATGCGGTCGATAATGGAATAGTCGCCGGCGTAGCCAAAAGGCTTTTGCCGGATATGCCCCATAATGGAAGAGGCTGTTTTCAGGAAAGAGCATCTTTCAATAATCTCCTGCAGTTCTGCTGCATCCATCTCCTTTTTTTGCAGAAGAACCGGCAATTGCTTAAGCACCTGGTTTAACTCATCATATTCTTCCGGCTCTGGTCCTCCTTTTAAAAGTAGTTGATCGAAGAGGACAAATATTTCTTCTTTAGAAAGAGTGGTAGTCGCTTGTGATAAAGATGTACGCATATATCTTCAGTTAGATTTAACTATGGTTTCTGAATTCCTCCCGGTCCGTTGTGGACGAAAGAAGGAGGTCTGGTTTAAAGGTGGCAGCAGATTACGCCAGCACTGGCTTTCTGTCTTTTTTTGTGGAAAGCATCCGGGGCTCAGGAAAGCGCCGGGAAGTCATTTCCACATCAATGGAAAACTGCTTTTTGAGCAGGCGTTCATTATAAATGAAGTTCCCCAGCAAACTAGCTACCCCTTCCAGGTATTCATGCTGGTAATCTTCCAGTAGCTTGAAAGATGCCACCTCCATGATTCCTTCTACTTTATCGTTAAACATGAGCGGGATAAGGATAAGTGAGGTAGGCGTCGCTTCTCCGAGTCCAGAGGTGATATAGGTATATCCTTGAGGAATATCGGTTAAATAGATGGGCTCCTTCTCAAAATAACACTGGCCGATGAGCCCTTCTCCAGGTTTAAGGCTTTGGGCAACAAACTTTTTGCGGTCATAGGCATAGCATGACTTTAGCTCTATAAACTTTCGCTCCTCCTGCTCTTCTACCTGATAGAAAGACCCCTGGTTGGCGCCCAGGCTTTTTACTACCCTGCTGATAATACGGTCAAATATTTCCTGTTCATCTTTCTGATAGCGCACAATGTCGCCCAGCTCCTGAATGCTCTGGCTGATCCAGCGGCGCTTTTTTTCCTGAGCCTGTGCTTCCTCTACCTGCCGGATGTACTCCTTCATCTTCTCACGGTCTTTCTCCATTTTCTGATTTTTTTCCTCCATTTGAGTAAGTAGCTGCCGGTTTTTTTTCTGGGTACGTTGCTGCATACCCCTGGCAAGGGCCGTAATGCTGATGGTGCCGAAAACGGAAATGAGTAAGCCGAAATCGGTGCCTATTCCCAGGTGATAAATACTGTTATCCATCCCTGAAGTATTTTGCCCTGGCAGGTAAATGCTGCACAGGATAAGCGCAACATTCACAAGGTTTACCAATATTAAGCCTGTCTTTTCATGGAAGCGGAACATCATCCATGGAACGGTGAGCATACCAGTTTGTATAAGTAATACGGCTACCATCATCTTCTGGTCGGGTAACTTGATGGCGATCTGGAGAATGGCCAGGTATAAACTGGGAGCGATACTAAGGATATAACGGGAACTGAAAAAATAGCCTCCCGCATTCAAGAGCAGGCAGGAGGCATTAATAAAAGTAAAAAGCCAGCTTATCAGCACCAGTTCGGCGGAAAGGTTATAGCTAAGAAGGGTGCAGCCAAGCGAAGCTCCTACAATCAACAGGCTAATCCAGTTTGAAAAAGAAATAGCGCTGTTTACTTCTTCGTCCAGCGCTGATTGCCTTCCTAAGTTTGAAATAAATTTCATGAAACAAGTTTGGTTGGTTAAGGAAAAAGTTTTGGATACCGGGGCATATACGGCGGTAGTAAGTGAGTAGTTTTATTACCTCCGGGCAGTATATGTAAGGAAAAAATAAAATATAGAAAGTAAATAAATGAGAGTACATCGCTCTTACTGGGTGCCTAATAAATTGTCTAGTAATAGCTTTTGTAACACCTATATATTGTTAGTCAACATTTGAAGGGAGATATATGATGGGTGATAGTAGGGTAACACTGTGTAATAAAAGAATTCTTTATTCGTAAAAATCAGCTCATTTTGAACAATATTTTAAAATCAAGTCCTTTGTAGCTTTTAAGCAAAAGGAGTAGATATTTGCTGATGGCTTTTCTGAACGGTTTGAAGATATGGCAAAAAGCCAGGAGGGCAACAAAACAGGAAGGCGGACCACCTTTACTACTCTTTAGATAGTCTGAGTTTCTTTTGCCAAAAGAAAACTGTTTCAGATTCACCAAAATAATTTTTTAGCACATTATTCTAAACTCTTATCATCTTCTTCCGTATGGATACCTAAGCAACTATTTTTTAAGCTACCAAAGAATTTTTTAGACTGAATACATTTTAACCTCACGAAGCCCAACAGGATGTAAAAATTTTGTTGGGCTTTTTTATTGTCAGCTGCATTGAGGCATTCTTTGCCTGTTTTACTTACAGAATTTAATAGGATAAAATATACCTAATTAAAAGTGTATCATTGCAGTGCAATTTATTGTTCTTTTAGAGAAGCAGAATATGGTTTTAGACCCCTTTGGCATTAATAGCACCTTAACATGAAATGATATGTCAAAATTCAAATATTTGGATGATGAAAATCAGATTGATTGCATATTATTGGTTGATGATGATCCCATCACGAATTATCTTAATGAAGCAATCATTTCAGAAATGAAACTCTGTAATGATATTGAGAAAACTGAAAATGTAGAAGAAGCACTTTCATTTATCGAAAATTGCTATATACCAAAAGACCATCCAAAGTCTCTTTTAATTCTCTTAGATATCAATATGCCTTTTTGGGATGGGTTTGAGTTTTTAGATGAACTTAATTCCCGCACGGAATTACCCATTCATAAAATTGATGTCATTATCCTTTCTTCATCTATTCATCGGTTAGATACTGCAAAAGCAAAGGAGTATAAAATCCTTGATTATATAGTCAAACCGTTAACTCCTGAAAAGCTTCAGGCAGCCTTATTTCGAAATAAATAAAAATTGTTTCTGTAATGGGAAACTAAATAGTTTTCCATCCCGTAAAAGAGCAAAATTCATCTTTACCAGGTCCAGAGAGAAACTTTAAATTCCGGTACAGCCATTTTATCCGGTTCCCCTTGGTTTTTGAATGGCAGGTCAGCAGGCTTTACCACCAAGAGACATCATTCTATAATTATAGCTTTTGAATGTATGTAGGGGGTTGAACCGGGAGTGAATGAATTTTTTTTGTTTTTCATCCAGTAAGCGCCTGCCGCTTTACCAATTTTTAATAAGCAGTTAAACAGCTCGAGCATTTCAAAATACCACTTATTTTTTTCAACCTAAATTTAACCTTCAATGAAAAAACTTTTACTGATTCTGCCGTTCTTTTTTGCCTTCTGCTCATGTGATGTAAATGAAAGTCCAAATGCCGAGTTTTATAAAAAGGCATTGGGCAGCGCTCAAATTGCAAAGCCGGAAGTATCCGAAGAGGTTATATCAGATATCCTGCAACAAATACCCTCCCCTCTGGAAACCTCGGTTTTGATTAAGCAGACGGGCAGCAGTTATGGTAGTTCTATGCTCCATGATCCGAAGAAAATCACAGCCTATAACACCAGTTATGAAATGGCTATCAACCTGGGGATTTACGGCACCGACCTTGGTTATACAAAAATTTATGACCAGAACCAGGATGCCATCTTTTATTATAATGCCATAAAAGGTTTAGCCGATGAATTGAGCCTTAGCCAGTATTTTGATTTTACCACCATCAAGCGTTTAGCTCTCAACAGTAACCGCATGGATTCCCTGCTCTACCTGACGACCAGGAACTTTAATCAAATCAACACTTATCTTCAGGAGCAGAAACGCTCCAACCTCAGTCTCCTTGTTCTGACAGGCGGATGGCTGGAAGCCCTGCATATAGCCTGTCAGGTAGCGGAGGAGAACCCAGGCAATCAGGTGTTGGTCGAGCGGATTGGCGAGCAAAAAGCCATTATGGATAAAATCATGCTGTTGTTCAGTTTTTACAGCACAGACAATTCCAGTATGGCAAAATATCAGGAAGAGCTACAGCCTCTTGCTGATGCCTTTTCCAAAGTTGAAATGACCTACACCTATGCTAAACCTACTTTCAATGAAGTGGGAGATTATCTGGTGGTGGAAGATAACAGTACCAGCACTGTGAAAATTTCACCCGAAAACCTGAATGAAATTACCTTTCTCACCCAATCCATCAGAAACAATATTATTAACTGATAAGGATAAAATCTACCCTTGATTCAAATATGAAAACGCTAGAAATTTCCGCCAAGGATGCGAGCCCGTTTATCAGGTTTGACCCTTATGGAAAGTTACAAATAAAAGGTAAATCCTTTGGCGAGGATATTATTTATCAATATTCAGTTTTGATGAATAAGATTCAGGAATTTGCAGCATCTGGAAAGAAAAGCCTGGAGGTGTATATTTATCTTAAGTACTTTAACACAGTTTCCTTAAGATGTTTATTCGACCTTGTAACTGCAATAAAAGGTCTTCAAGAAAAAGCTGGAGTAAAGGTAAGAATGGAATGGAATTATATTGAAGGCGATGATTCCATGAAGGAGGAGATTGAAGAGTTTAAAAATGAAATTGGACTTGATTTTCAGGTTCTCCCTGAAAAGGATTTTTTAGGTGGTGTAATGGGGGAATGTAATTGGAAATGTGTCAGCTGACCTTAAAGCACCACCAAATATCTCCTGAGGTAATTCCTACTTTCTTATATCCAAATCAAATTTTGATTTTATATTTGAGACTTATTTTTTCTATATATTATTTTTTTAAGATGTTTAGGGGTAGATAAAATAAAAAGGCTGGCGGAGATAAAATTTCTCTGTTAGTCTTTTATAGCTACAGCACTACTGCTCTTCCTTTTAGAAGGGGAAAAATATGGTGCGCACCATTGTAATAAAAAATGTTTTCGGCCGTAGAACGACCAACTACAATAATTTATCTTCTTTTATATTTCCGTGGAAGAGTCCAATATTCAAAAAGAACAAGCTGAAGAAAAAGCTTTGTTAATTCTCCCAAATCTGAATTTAACGATAGGGAGGAGTTAAATAACGAATTAAGAGAAGTTATTAGTAAAATAACGGGAAGGAACAAGTTTAGAAATAAAAATACCGAACCTAATGCGGAGTAGCTCCATCTAAAACCCATTATAGAGCAAATAAGTTAGAACAAAGGCAAAACGAGGAAATAAAGAATTCATTAAGTTATTCTTTTTCCGTTACACAAAAATGGCCTATATTCCGATACAGAAAGTTTTTTACAAGGATAAAATACTGTGGTTGAGCATTTAAATTTATTTATTGTTGATTGAGCTACAAAAAGGGACCAATATTTTAAAAAAGCTTTTAAGGATTTATATGTTTTCCTTCCAGTGGTTTCTTTGTGACTGATGGTGTTGTGCGCATCCGAACCATAATTATAGTGGCAGAAAGAAGGGTGAGCAAACCGATAACCAGCACAGGAACACGCATTCCCAGCATGTCTGCTAAAAAGCCGGTTAAAATAGCACCAATGGCATAGCCTAAGTCTCGCCAGAAACGAAAAATACCCAGGCTGCCTGCCCGGTCCATGGGATGTGTAAATCCAGCAATGGTGGCAAGAAAGGTCGGGTACACCAAAGCGGTTCCCAGCCCTAAGGCAATGGCAAGAGCTATGTATTGTGCAAAGGTATCGGCAAAGAGCAGCAGGAGAATGGTCACGCCCTGGAGAAACATACCTCCATAAAGCATCCGTTTCTTATTGGAATGGTCGACCATATTGCCGGTAAAAAGCTGACCAAGTCCCCACACGGCAGGGTAGGCCGCTGTTATCCATCCTACCTGCTCCAGGCTAAAGCCTTTGGTTGTTAATATCAAAGGCAGGAGTCCCCACATCATTCCATCATTTAAATTATTTACCAGGCCTGCCTGTGTAACAGAGCCAAGGTTACGGTCTTTCCAGCTGGTTTCCCTGAATACACTTTTAAGCCTGCTCATAGGACTACTGGTGGATTCCTGCCGAACGTGTTGTTGCGTCTCTTTTACAAGCAACAGACTGGCAAAAAAGCCGATAAATGCCAGGCCGATTCCCAGATAAAAAGGATAAGGACGTAACCCATATTCTGCCGCAATGTAGCCTGTTAGAAAAGCAACTAATGCAACAGAGAGGTAACCGGCAAATTCATTCAGGCCCATGGCAAGACCACGCTGCTTCTCACCCACGATATCAATCTTCATCACCACCGTACTGCTCCAAGCAAGCCCCTGATTGATACCGAGTAAGATATTGGCGAAAATAATCCAGCTCCAGCTTCCTGCATACATGAGGATGAATGGCACGGGAATACCGAAAATCCATCCCCATACCAGCAGCTTTTTCCTTCCCAGCTTATTTGCCAGGTTTCCTGTAAAATAATTGGAAGCTGCTTTAAAAACACCAAATACAATAATAAAGGAAAGAATAGCCGTTTTAGCTTCAATATGGAATTCCACTTCAGCCAGCTGTGGCAGAATACTCCGCTCCAGGCCGACCATGCCTCCTACAAAGCCATTAATGATGACAAGCAGCAAAAACTGACGCCAGTTTTCTTTTAACCCCAGTCTGACCGTTGAGCTTTCTTCTGATTTATTTATGACCATCCGCTTTTTTGTATTCATTGAGGCAAAATTAACCTTGCTTATCAGGGATTTCAGTGACTTTGGTTACAAAAGGATTAAACAGGGCAGAGGTGGATATATTTTGTTTCTTTATTCCCTACCAAAAAATAGAACATTATTTGGTAGGGAATAAAGCTGAAGGTTCCTTGACTTTAAAAAAGAAGAGGAACCATTTCTGGCTCCCCTGCTGCATACTGGTATTTTAAACTCTTACTTGTCCTGCACCGGATAGTCTTTATTAATCCAGTCTACCTGCAGGTTTTTTTGAAGTTCTAAGAGTTTGTGATTGGTAAAATCCATCTCGTTGAGGAGGCTAAATGCCGGACGGATGTTCGGGCACATATGCATGGGGCAGCAGCCACAGTACAGCACAATTTCCTTATCGCGAGGTATATCTTCCAAAGCCCCTTTTAGTTTCGCCAGGTTTTCCGGCTCATCGGCTGAGCCAAAGGTCTGCACCCCTTTTATGCCTTCCCCTTTATCCAGGCCATACATACCTTCAGGATTCACCCCTATTATAAGTGGTGCTTCTTTTTCTTTGTTTTGGATGATTTCGGCCAGTACTGCCGGCTTTATTAGCTGCCCTCGCTTCCAGGGCTCCTGACCATAGGCCTTCCCTTGTATAAAAGACAGGCTGCTAAGGAGAAATAAAACCAGCGGGGTTAATCTAATCTTGTTCATCTTAAATATTCAGAGTTTTAAAATTCTGTGTAAGCCAATTTAGCACTTTCTGTATTAAGAAAAATGACATTAATGAGGGAGTTTGCTTCTGAGTAATCCATAGGTGAAAGTGCCCAGCAGTGCGCTTGCCAGCACAACCAGAATTACACTGTAACCATTCCCAAGGAGGGTATAAATAGGGCCGGGACAGGCTCCGGCCATGGCCCAGCCTAAACCGAAAATGGTGCCACCAATAAGGTAACGCGGAATACTCATGTTCTTAGTTGTGAAGGTAATAGGAGTACCTTCCGTACTTTTTACGCTAAACTTTTTAATCAGGGCCACACTAATAACTCCTAAAACAACGGCGGAGCCAATGATGCCATACATATGAAAGGCATCGAATCGGAACATCTCATAAATCCGGTACCAGGAAATGGCTTGCGACTTAGTCATGATGATGCCAAACAGCACACCAATGGATAAATAGCTTATATATTTCTTCATGGAATAAACAGCTTAAAGGGTTAAAATAAGAGGTAAAAGAAGATAAGTCATGATAAGGCCTCCAATAAAGAAGCCGATGACGGCAATGAGGGAGGGGAGCTGTAGATTGCTCAACCCGCTTATGGCATGGCCGCTGGTACATCCGCCGGCATAGCGGGCACCAAAACCTATCAGGAAGCCCCCCACCACCAGCATGATAAAGCCCCGAAGCGTAAAAAGTCCTTCCCAGCTAAATATCTCATCCGGCAGGTACTCTTCTCCGGGATTCTCTATGCCCAGGGCCTGTAGCTTTTCTACGGTTGCCTGGGCAAGCGGAATGGGATCGGGCTGTTGCAGCCAGCTGGCCGCGATAAAGCCCCCGATAATGGCTCCCATTACAAATACAAGGTTCCAGGCCTGACTTCTCCAGTCGAAATCGAAGAAATCGCTTACTTTTCCTGCCCCACCAATGGCACAGGTGGTTCTTAAGGTATCTGAAACGCCAAAACTTTTTCCGGCCAACAACAGTAAAACCATTGTTAAAGTAATTAGCGGCCCTGCCACATACCAAGGCCATGGCTGACTCAAAAATTCTATCATTATTGTTTTTAAGGTTTAGATTTGTTCTCAGGAGGTGCCAGTTAAACTTTAAAGGTAAGCACCGGGTGATACACATGATTGACCAGGGCAGCAGAAATCTCTTTTCGGAACAGCCCTGCAATTCGTTCCGGCTCCACACCCAGGCTAATCATATCCATGCCGGCATCTTCTGTAAAATGCAGAATTCCTTCCTCCACTTCTTTTGCTGCATAAATATGGTACTCAACATTTTGTAGCTGATTTTGCCCGGCAAATTCCTGCATGGCGGCCTTGAGCTGGCGGGTAGTTTTAAAATCGCCGGGGGTAATAATCCGTAACAGGTGAATGGTAGCACCAAAAGCCTGCTGCAGTTCCTTTAGGGAATTTATTTACCTGGAAGATGCTTTCTCAAACCGGCTTGCCAACACAATATTTTTAATTTCTAAATCGGAACGGTCGCATTTCAAAGAAAGGACGGGGACGGAAGATTCCCGAACGAGCTGTTCGGTGACGGAGTCTGCAATAAGCTCCCGGAGACCATGAAGGCCATGCGTGCCCATTACTACCAGGTCTGGCTGCTCCTTTTTTATACAATGCAGCACCTGCTCTGTAAGCTTTCCGGTTCTCACCACTGTCTTTACGGGAATCTGATATTTTTCAGCCCAGCCTTCAATAGCCGTTTTACTTTCATCCATATCCTTCCGGATGCTTTCCATGTCATAATCGCCCGAATCTATGAGCTGGCCATCTTTAGTGAAGAGGGCATCTGCAGCGGTTTGTGTCACTTTTAAGGCAAAAATTTCTGCCCCGCTTTGGCGGGTAAATTTATGTGCCAGTGTTAAGGCATAACCAGATAATTCGGAGTAGTCAGTAGGATCTAATATCTCTTTCATCTCATTTTTTATACAAAAGTACAACGTGCATGGCCGCTATACAGTGACTTTTATCACATGGGAAAAGGGATTACTTCAGGCTGCGCAGAAAGCTTCTGAACTCTTCGGTATCATATTCGGCCATACCTTTATGAGTAAGCGCCAGATTGCCCCCGGAGTCGACTACAAAGGTGGTGGGTATGCTCTGGCTTCGATACATGCCTGGAAGCGATCCATTGAGCTGGTGTACCTCAAAGTTAAAGCCTTTCTTTTCCTGAAAACGTATAGCCTTTTCAAACTTATCGTCAAGGGATACCATTAGAAACACCACATCCTCCCCCTTTACATCCTGATAAAGATTATTGATGCCTGGCATTTCGGCTACGCAGGGAGGGCACCAGGTAGCCCAGAAGTTGATGAAAATTACTTTGCCTCTAAACTCTTCCATATTTACCTTTTCGCCTGCAGCATTTCGGAGCTGCAGCTTGAAATCGGCCGGGAGATGCTTTCCGGCGGGACTTTCTTTCTTAACCTCTTCAGTGTTTGGGCTGAATAAGCCCGTTTGCAGCATGCCTCTTTGGAGAAAGCCAATCAAATCGGTATGCAGGCCGCTTACATACAGCGTTAAAGCAATGGCTGCTAAAATGCCGTATTCTATCAGACTTCTTTTTGTCTTTTTGTTCATTCGATTCTATGCTTAAAGCTTCTGGATTAAAAGAAACTGCCTGCTGGTTTACAGAACAGGCAGTTTTAAAGAGTATGGCAGCCCTCCTTAAATTCTCAAATTGGTTCAGCGCTGAGCTTCGTAGGGCCAGCGACTGATGCCACCGCTCAGGTTGTAAAGTTTGCCAAAGTCTTTACCGGACATTATTTCACAGGCCTGCGCACTTCTGGCTCCACTGCGGCAGTATACCATGTAGGGTTTGTCTTTAGGGAGCTTACTGATTTTGTCGGCAAATTTGCTGTCCATTATATCGATATTACTGGCTCCGAGGATTATTCCCTGTGCCAGCTCGCCGGCTGTTCTAACATCCAGGATTTCCATATTCGGATTTTCCTCTATCATGTTTTTAAACTCTTCGGCCTTGATATTCTCATAATTCATGGTCTTGTTCCTTTTAAATAAATAAAACATGGTCTTTTTTTGATACTGTTTATGCAAAGGTAGGGGAGTAACAGGCCTTTTTCAGTGATAAAAGTCACCGGCCAGAAATACTCAAAACCTACTTTTATCTTGTGAAGCTTGACAATATTTTCAGTTGAGTAGGCTCAAGCTCATTAAAGTTTTTTTGAAATACAGCCTCTGGCAGTAAGTTCATTTGTCTCTGCCAAAAGCTGTTAAATGAAAACAGCAGGGTATTTACCGCCCCTGCTGCTCCTGAATAGGACTTACTGAAAACTACTTTTTCAGCTCATTAATGGCTTCGCTCATGTCCAGCACTTTTACTGGTAGGGTACTCTCCAGTATACTGCTGCCGGCGGCTGAGCGGTAACCCCCGGCACAATGTACCACAACAGGTTTATGAGAAGGGATTTCCCCTGCTCTTTCACGTAATTCCGGCAGGGGTATGTTTATGGCTCCATCGAAGAAGCTACCTGCCTTGGTTTCGCTGGTGTTCCGAATGTCGACAATGGTAAAGTCCTGCTGATGCTTTACAAAGGCTTCTTTGTCGAAGGTCGGGCTGCTTTCTCCTGCCTCCTGCTCGTATACAAAAGCCCCGGCAATATTGAGTTCATAGCCAATTTTGGCTGCCTTTTCAATCAGTTCCTGTAAGGCTTCTTCGGAACCGGCTATGAGGTAATACTTCTCTTCCGGCCCTACTATACTGCCCAGCCAAGTTTCGAACTTACCGCCATTCTGGATATTGATGGCTCCTTTAAGGTGTCCTCTTTTGAACTGTTCCTGCGGGCGGCCATCCACTATTACACTCCCGGCTTCAGGGCTAAAGTTTTTCTCTAACTTCTTCACCTCTTTCAGGGAAGGCTGGTAAGACGGTGCACCCTGCTTATTCAGTGCAACATCATAGCCAAAGTACTTAGGAATAAAGGGCTGTTCTTCCAGCAATACCTTTACAAATTCATCTTCACTCATTGGCTGGAGCGCATAGTTGCCAAGTTTTTCTGCTCCAATGGTACTGCTTTGGGCATCGCTCAGAGCTTTGCCGCAAAGGGAACCCGAGCCGTGGGCAGGGTATACTATCACCTCATCGTTCAGCACCATAAGCTTTTCGCGGGTGCTGTGGTACATCTGGCGGGCCAGTTCTTCCCGTTTGGCCGTCATGTTGCCGGCTTTCTCCCGTAAATCAGGACGGCCAACATCGCCGATAAATAAGGTGTCGCCGGTAAATACGGCTATATCTTTTTCACCTTCTTCGGCCAGAATGCTAATGCTACCGGGCGAGTGGCCGGGTGTATGAAGGGCTTTGAGTTTTATTTCTCCCAGCTCTATCACATCGCCTTCATCAAAAGCCTGGTGGGGGTAATCGGCCCCTACCATTTTGCTGACGTAAATGGTAGCTTCGGTGGCTTCATGAATTTCCAGGTGGGAGCTCACAAAGTCGGCATGTGGGTGGGTCTCAATTACACCGGTTATTTTGGCACCATTCGCCAGTGCATACTCATAATAGGGCTGCGGGTTTCGGGCAGGGTCTACCAAAACAATTTCTTTTTTCTCCTCACTAAGAATGGCATAGGAGAAATGTGCCAGTCCTTTGTCTTCAAATTGTTGAATTTTCATATCGTTAGTTTTTATATTTTTCAAATTGTAATACAAAGATATAAGGCTGCTGGCCCAATATCTGTGACTATTGTCACATGAGCCTCTTTTTAAAAAAAGAGCTCTTTTGTAAGAATAAACAGCCCCATCAGGAGGGCAAACCAGCCAAAGCCTTTCTTTAGCCTGCTGCCATCTATTTTGGTAGATAGCCAGCTCCCTACAAAAATACCGGCAAGCGATAGCAGCCCGAAGGCTGCCAGAAACCACCAGTCAATACTTCTATTGGCCACATCTCCTAAAAACCCGATAAGAGAATTGGCTGAAATTATAAGCAGAGAAGTTCCGATGGCAAGCTTCATAGGTGTTTTTGCCAGTACTACGAGGGCAGGCACTATTAGAAAGCCGCCACCCGCTCCAACAATTCCGATCACTACGCCCACCACGGCACCTTGAATAGCCAGCGGCAGGTAGCGAAAATCAGGTTCAGTAGTTCCACCTTCGCTGCTGTCCTTCTTTTTATTACGAATCATAGACCAGGAGGCGGCCAGCATAATAAGGGCAAAAAAGGCCATAATGGCGATGCTTTTTGTCAGTACGATGTCGCCTACATTCAGCACCGGGTCGGGTATGGCTGGTACAAGGTATTTGCGGGTAAGGAAAACAGCCAGGAAAGAAGGTATTCCATAAAAGATGGCCGCCCGGTAAGCCACCAGCCCCTTCTTCATAAAGCCAATGCTACCGGCCAGGGAGGTAGTACCTACTACAAAAAGGGAGTAGGCGGTTGCCAGCATCGGGTTGAGCCCGAAAAGATATACCATAATGGGAACGGTAAGGATAGAGCCTCCTCCGCCAGTCAGGCCTAAGGTAATACCCACCAGGGCTGCACCGATGTATCCAAGAATTATTGCGATATCCATTTTTTAGAGTTTAGGCTACAAAGCTAAGTGCCTCCGGCTGCCCCTTCAGTGACCTTTGTTACATTAATCACCTGGTGGAATAGTATGTCTGATATTTTTTAATATGCTGGAAGGCCGCCTGGAAACTTTTCAGTGGCATGAGGTAGAAAAGCTAAGAGGTGCAGGAATCTGTCTGTTGAATGAGCGGGAGCCTAAAGAATGGGAAGCCGGAGATAATAAGGGTGCTCAACATATTCCGTTCGATCAACTAAGGGAGCGACTGCAGGAGCTGCCGAGGAATGAGACATCAGTGTTTACTGCCATACAGGCTTATGGGGATATCTGGCCAGCCGGATTCTATTGGCAAATAGCTTTAGGTCCTGAACTTCGATGGCGGCTAAAAAAACATGGTCTACTGCTATAGGTAAAAAAACAGTATGAGCCTGTGGCAATATAAATATAAGAAAGCCTGAGAAAAAGAAGGAAGGCAGGCAGAAATGCAGGAGTGGGCGGAAGATTTTTTCTTCCGACCTTTTTATTT
>NZ_ANNU01000078.1 GCF_000346615.1 Nafulsella turpanensis ZLM-10 | reverse complement strand
AATATTTAATTATTTATTATTGTAAAAACCTGTATCGCTATTCTAGGACGAGACAACTCTATTCTCAGAAAAAAGAGAAACTCATTTACTCCTGTAAGGCAAGCTTTAGAGATTTAATTTCCAGACGCAACAAGCAAGACTACCTTCCTCTGCTCAATAGGTATAGCCCAATTTGAGGGCGGAGGGAAGAAGAGTAGAGATGGCTTTTAAAGTAGTTAAGAGAGGAAGAAAGAGAAATGCCGCAACAGAGAGCCATTGCAAAACAGCTTATCTCCTATTTAGCCTCTGCCAGTAAGCCTGCAAAGTGCTCGAAGCGTTCAGCCTGATATAGTAAGTTTCCTTTACTAAGAGCGGTAGCAGCCTGCGCCTGCTTCCGATTATTGTATAAGTATGCCGCCTGGTTGTAATACTGCAGGCCGGCGAGCTGCTGCAGATTAATCTCCCTAAACAGCTGCAGCTTAAAATCGTGGTACGGCCTCTCCTTTCTGGCCTCGGGCGAAAGGGCATCATTTTTAATTTGCTCCAGGCGCTGGGCAATAAGTTTCGGATCCCTCACAAAACCGCTCTTCGGATCTGTTGATTCTATCATAATTTCTTCTCCACTACTGGTTTTCACCATCAGGAAAATATGATAGTCTGTTTCTATAATCTGGTACTCATAGCCCAAAGCCTGGAGGAACCATGCATAGAGGGCGGTAGAAGTTAAACAGTTGTATTTGCCTTTTTCCAATAGCTGAGAAAAGCCAACATACGGCTGGTATTTCTTTAAATACTTTCGGTGTACCCGGTAAAAAAGCTGCTCCAGTAGGTAGGCATCTGAATACCTGTTCTTCTTTTTTTCAAAGCGCCTGATAAACTTCTCAAGCTTAGCCCTATAATCTTCCTCCTTCTGCAGGTCCATGCCAGGCGCACTGGCCAGCAATAACTGTAGAGCCTCAGGCTCTTCTGAATGCATTACGCTAAGCAGTACCTTTTGCTCGTAAACAGAATAATACAGGGAGGTATAAGCGGGTAAGGGCTCTCCTGTTTTAGCCAGAGCCTTACTTGTCCAGAGACAAATGAAAATCAATATTAATCGCTTTACGCTCACCAGATGAAGTATTAAAATTATAGAGTGCGCCACCATTCCAGCAGCTGTGTTAAATCACCTTCACAGTAAGTTAACAATTTATTAACATAAAGAGAAGCGAAAGGTTAACAAGCTGAGCACCCAATCCACAGAATCTGATAAAAAAGCGTTAAATTTAAGAAGGAAAGCCTTTTACAATTTTTTAGACCACTCCCAAATGACAGAATCCACCCATACTCCCCCTTCCGATACAATAATTCTCAACGCCTTTGAAAAGCAGCAAGAGTATGCTATACAGCTAAAGCAGAGTACGGCAACCGAAAGAATAAAGAAACTCAGGAAAATAAGCAGCTGGGTGGAGCAACATGCCGCAGACATCCGGCAGGCTATTTATAAAGATTTTCGCAAGCCGGGCCCGGAGGTAGACCTGACAGAGATATTTCCCGTACAGCAGGAAATAAAGCACACCATTGGCCACCTGAAAAAGTGGATGAAGCCCGGGAAGGTAAGTACTCCCCTCGCACTGGCAGGCAGCAAGAGCTATGTATATTATGAACCTAAAGGAGTAGCGCTCATTATAGCTCCCTGGAACTTCCCTTTAAACCTTATGCTTCTTCCTCTCATCTCGGCCATTTCAGCCGGATGCACCGCTATTCTGAAGCCTTCAGAAGTTACCCCTCATACGGCAAGGCTTATTCGGAATATGATGGAAGACCTTTTTGAGCCGAAAGAAGTAGTGGTTTTTGAGGGTGCTGTGGAAACTTCGCAGGCACTGCTTCAACTGCCGTTCGACCACATCTTCTTTACCGGCAGTCCGGCGGTTGGTAAAATTGTAATGAAGGCAGCGGCCGAAAATTTAACCTCTGTAACCCTGGAACTGGGAGGAAAATCACCGGCCATTATCGATTCAAGTGCCCGGCTAAGCGATGCCGCCGAAAAAATTGCCTGGGGAAAATGGCTCAATAACGGCCAGACCTGCATTGCGCCGGACTATCTGCTGGTGAACAAAAATCAGCAGGCCGCCTTGGCCGATGAAATTATTAAAGCCACTGAGAAATTCTTTAGCGAAGACGGGCAGAGTCCTCAGCAATCGGCCGACTATGCCCGAATCGTAAATAGAAATCATTATGAAAGGCTGTGTGAGCTGCTGGATGATGCCCGGGAGAAGGGGGCGAAAATTCTGATGGGCGGACAGCGCGATGCTGAAGAAAAGTATATTGCTCCTACTCTTTTGGCCGATGTGCCGGAAAATGCCCGAATATGGGAGGAGGAAATTTTCGGTCCGATCCTGCCCATGCGTAAAGTAGATGATTTAAGAGATGCGGCCGATTACATCCGTAAACATCCGAAGCCACTGGCCCTTTACCTGTTCAGTAACAGCAAAAAGAACCAGCAATATGTACTGGATAATACCTCTGCCGGAGGGATGGTAATCAATGACTGTCTGCTGCATTACCTCCACCCGAACCTTCCTTTTGGTGGTATTAACCACAGCGGCCTTGGCAAAGCCCATGGCTTTTGGGGGTTCAGGGCTTTTAGTAACGAAAAGGCCCTTATTAAACAGCGAATAGGCCTTACCAGTATTAAACCCGTCTACCCTCCTTACACCTCAGGTGTAAAGAAACTCATAAGTCTTATGATGAAGTACCTCTAAATCAAATCTTTATAAACACCTGGCCAATACACACAGTTAAAAGCATAAAAGAGAAAATTATGAAAAGAACTGCAACATCTGTATGGAAAGGCTCAGGCCAGGAGGGTCAGGGAACACTGGATACCCAGAGTGGTGTGTTTAAAAACCAGCCTTATTCGTTTAGAACCCGTTTTAAAAATGAAGAAGGCAAAGAGGGAACAAACCCTGAAGAGTTGATTGCAGCTGCACATGCGGGCTGCTTTAATATGGCACTGAGTGTGGCCCTCGGGAAGTCGGGCTATACGCCCGATGAATTACGCACCGAGGCTGCTGTTAGTCTCGAAAAGCAGGGAGAGGGTTTCGCTGTAACCAGAAGCGTGCTTACCCTTACTGCAAAGGTCCCTAATATTAAGCAGGACGAGTTCGATAAGATTGCCAAGGGCGCCAAGGAAAACTGTCCGATTTCCAAACTGCTGAACTGCACCATTGAGCTAAACAGCGAATTAAAGTAAAACAGAAGCGGGATAAAACAGAAAAGGCCGGCTTAACAGCCGGCTTCCTTTAACCTTAACATGCTATCTTATCTTTACTCAACCTTAATTTCAGCAACTTCACTTTTACTTTGCTGCAGCCGCACATAGGCAATGTAATCGCTTACCGGCGGCTCTAAACCTTCCAGCCTGAGCAGGCTTGCTACCTGGGCCCGGTGGTAGGTGCTGTGGTTAATCACATGGTTAAGAATATCTTCTACCGAGCTAGAAAAAAACTCTTTCTTACTGTTTTTATAGCTGACGGAGGCGCGAAGTTTCTGCGCATTTATCTCCTCTAGATACGCTTTCCAGGCAGCACTCAATTTCTTTGCTTTCTCCTGCAGTTCGGGCAGCGGGAATTCTTTCCATAGCTGTTCCTGCGGCCCAACATTCCCCTGCAAACGGCTCAGCCATACTTCTTCTGCCGTTAACCAATGGCTCATCAGCAAAAAGTTTTTAGCATTGGCCACCGTATGCTCACTAAAACAATCGATAAACATGTTGTTTGCCCATTCATTGTAAGCAAACATTTTCTGGTAATGCTGTTTCATACTCCCCCATACGCCTGGATGGTTTACAGGTTATGGAGAGAAAGATATTTATTAGTAGGGGAAAAAATATATCCCTTACAGAAGTGGTAGGTTTCAGGCTGCCTTCCGGCTGGCAAGCGAAATATAGTCGGGCCGGTCGGAGCTGTTCGCATGCCGGTAACTCTTTATAATTTCGCCTTCATTAATAAGGAATACCCCTGGCATACGGAAGCCATCTCCCACTACCAGGCCACTTCCATGCCCTTTAACGGTAGCACCAATCCGCCGAAACCACGACTGCCAGCCAAACACCTGGGTAAAATCTGCCCGATCGAGCTTAAAGGCATTGTACATAATACCATTGGGGTCGCTGATGCGGTGCTCATTCTGGAGGCCTGCCTTTTCGAAATACCTCCGGGCCTGCTCCTCTTCTGCCAGATGAACAAATACCAGGCGAGTGCCTTCTCCCTCTATGGAGGCTTGCTGCCTTTTTATATCTGCCAGTGCCTCTCTGCAAAAGGGGCTTCCGAAATGGCGAAGAAACACCAGCAGGATGGGTTGCCTGTTTGATAGCTGTAACAAATTCTTCCCCCTCTGGGTACGAAAGCGGCTAAGGGTCCTGGACAGCGGTTCGCTAAAGGTGTGAGCCAAAGCCTTGGGCGCCTGTCCTGCTTTACTAATGTGATACAGCATTGCCAAGAGAGTTCCTGCCCAGGCGATTATTAAACCCAACACAATTACCAGCGCTCTGCCACCTAAGGCCTCACTGGCATAAACACTCAGGAAAAGCCCTGCCAGAAAACTGGCCAGTAGCCCCATTACTAAGGCAAGGGAATTCCGGACAGGATTATAAGAAGCAATAAAATACCCTGTACCAAATACAAGAAGGCCGATACAGCCGAGCGGCACCCAGAGGTTTAAATTATATTGCTCCGGAAGGATGCCAGGAAAAATAAGCAGGACAGCAGCCAAAAATATATGGAGGATGCCGACTGTACGAAGCGAATGGGCTATCCAGTTAGGCAGCTTTTTCATACAAATAATGTTTATGAAGCTTAAATGCTCTGTAAGTAATGAATGCAAGCGGAGTAACCCAGGCCAGGTCATTCACCAGCAAATGAAAAATAAATTGTTTGGTAACCGTTTTATCTACAATAAAAAAATACACGGCCATGCCTCCAAAAACCTTCGACAGAAGGCCTGTGAGAGCCAAATACCAGAATCGAACAGGCCAGAGGGCAGTTAGGATATAAAGTATGCCAAACATTAAAACACCTATCCCCTGGTATACTACTAACTGGTCTGCCGCTTCCTGAGAAGCCGTAAGCCAGCGAAAAAATGCTTTCGGAAATACATAAATAAACAAGCCCCAGGCCAGATTATAAATGCCTGCAACCAGCAGGAATCCATGCATCCACGGCTGAATCCTCACCATCATCTGATTCCTTCTATCACTATTCAGAATCCTCCTTCTTCTCTTCTTTAAAAATCAATGAGCAGAATTGTACTCAAAATATTTTTTTCTATTGCAATATAAATCTAATTTTTATTTCGAAAAATATAAATTGCTAAAAATGAATCTCTTATCAGGATATTTGCCAAATAGGCACTAAATTAAACCGTTAATTTATTTCTATAACTCTTTTTTATGCTATTGAACTGCTTATCTAAAAAATTTCTGCCTGCCTTACTGCTGGCAGTTGGCTTTTCCTGTAGTTTTTCTTTTGCACAGGAGCACCCTGTGAATGTACAGAACGTTACTGCCGCTGAAAAGCTGCTAGGTCTTGAGTTTACTCCTGCTCAGCGCGACTCGCTGCAGGACGATTTAAAAGATTATCTCGAAGGATATGAATCTGTTCGCGAAGCCGACATTCCTAATGGCCTGGCACCTGCCTTCGTATTTGATCCCCGACCCGAGGGTTTTACCATCAGTAAATTTCAGCAGCCCATAAACTGGCAGCTTCCGGAAAAGGTAAAGCTTCCGAAGGATCTCGACGAGCTGGCCTATTACTCAGTGGGCGAGCTGGCCTACCTGATTAAAAATAAAAAAATCAGCTCTGTCGAGCTTACCAAATTCTTTCTTGAGCGTCTTAAAACCTATGGCGATACCCTGGAATGTGTGGTAACGATTACAGAAGAAAGGGCGCTGGCAAAAGCGAAGGAGGCAGATGCCGCCATTGCCAGGGGCGAATACAAAGGTCCGCTCCATGGCATACCCTATGGTGCTAAAGATCTTTTTGCTGTAGCGGGCTACCCGACTACCTGGGGTGCCATGCCTTATAAAGATCAGATGATAGACGGCGATGCCACCGTTATACAGAAGCTCGATGAAGCCGGCGCCATTCTGGTTGCCAAGCTTACCCTCGGTGCACTTGCCTGGGGCGATGTATGGTTTGGAGGTGTTACTAAAAACCCCTGGAACCTGCTGGAAGGCAGCAGCGGCTCTTCTGCAGGCTCTGCCTCGGCAGTTGCGGCCGGTTTGGTACCTTTTGCGCTCGGCACGGAAACACTGGGTTCTATCGTTTCTCCCTCTACACGCTGTGCCACCACCGGCCTTCGGCCAACCTATGGCCGGGTAAGCCGCGAAGGAGCCATGGCCCTCAGCTGGACAATGGATAAAATAGGCCCTATTGCCCGCTCGGCAGAGGACTGCGCCCTGGTTTTTAATGTTATCCGGGGAGCAGATCCCGGCGACGACAGCACTGTTGATGCTCCTTTCAACTACCAGCCACAAAAGCCTTTGAGCGCTCTCCGGATTGGCTACCTGAAAGAGGCGTTTGAAGCCGATTATCCAAACCGGCCATACGATAGCCTAACCCTTGTAAAGCTACGCGAAATGGGAGCCGAGTTGCATGAAGTAAACCTCCCGCAAGGCTTCCCGCTGGATGGCCTTTCTGTAATTTTATCGGCTGAGGCAGCCGCGGCTTTCGACGACCTTACCCTCAGTGACCAGGACACCATGCTGGTCCGGCAAATTAAAAATGCATGGCCGAATGTTTTCCGCGCTGCCCGCTTTATTCCGGCCGTAGAATATATCCAGGCCAACCGCATTCGCCAGGCGCTCATAAAGGAAATGCATGAGGTAATGAAAGACTATGATGTAGTCGTAACCCCTACCTATGGTGGTGCCCAGCTATTTATTACCAACCTCACCGGTCACCCCTGTGTGGTGGTGCCAAACGGCCTGAATGAAGATGGCACTCCGGCTAATATGAGCATCAGCTTTATCGGGCCTCTTTATGGCGAAGCCGGCTTGTTGAACATTGCCCGCGCTTACCAGCAAGCCACTAAATGGGATGAAATGCACCCTCCACTCTTTAGCGAGTAAGCGGGTAGTAGTAAGAGTCAAATAAAAGTAAAAATCCGGCTTCCTTTACAGGGGCCGGATTTTTTTATGCTGTTTACTTTTTGAATGGATTGGTAGCAAAAACCGTCACCTCGGGAATGAAGCCCCGGTCGTCCATTTCGAGGGTGGCTACTATGGTGTGGGCTATTTCCTCGCTGCGCAATTTATTTGGCTCCTCCGGCCGCTCTTTCCTATCGGGCTGCCCAAAAGCGGTCGTCACTTCGCTTGGGTTCACCAGGATGACGCGCACATTGTGTGGTCTAAGCTCTGCCTGCCAGCATTCCGTCATGCCTCGCAGGGCAAATTTACTTCCGCAGTAAATAGTACCGGTGGCATAGCCTTTCTTTGCTGCCGTTGAGGCAATATTAACGATGTGCCCGCTATTCTGCTCTTTAAAAATACTGGCAGCATGTTTGGCCATCATGGCTGCCCCAAAAACATTGGTTCGGTATACGGCTTCGAAATCTTCCACAGTCAACTCTTCAATACTCTTTCTCCGGGCTATGCCGGCATTATTAATGAGCACATCAAGTCCGCCTAATTCTTCTCTTACGGCTCTAAAGGTAGCTTCCACCTCTTCTTCTCTGGCTACATCTGCCACTACAGGAATGGCCCCTATTTCTTCAGCTGCACGCTCCAGCTTCTCCTTATTACGCCCGGTAATTAGTACTCTTGCGCCTCTTTCGGCCAGCTTTTGGGCAGTTGCATAGCCAATTCCAGAGCTTCCGCCGGTTACGATGACTCTTGCGTCTTTAATTTCCATAGGTCAAATTTAAAAATGGTTGATCTTAATAAGTACAGTACTCCCTTTCTTCACTCTTACCTAAAGAGTAGAAAGAAAAATTTCCCAACGCTTTTTCCTTTTTCGTGTCTGTAGTTAAATAAGCAGAGATTGAAGAGAAGGTTTTAATTCTCAAAGAACTATTAAAAGGAAGACTTACAACAATCCTAAATAATTAACGTTACAACAATGAAAGCTTCGCACTGCGGTTCCATTATGGGAAGCAGACTGTATACAATTCGAACGAGAGTTTTAAAATATAGAAGAAAATGCGGATTACGAGTTAATCGGCAGATTGGTTAAAGTTGGAAATGTGAAAGCCCCGAAATCGGGGCTTTCATTTTTATAGCCAGTAATACTTATTCTTCCGTTATTCGGAAAACCGGGTACCGCCGGTGCGCTTCTTCGTAATAGGGCGAGTGTTCATAAATGTAATTCAGCTGGGCATAGCCATTCCCGGCAAACTCAGCATCGCTGGCTTTTTTTTCCTCAAATGCTTTCCTTAAAGCTTCATCTTCTTTAAGAATTTGTTCGGCTACCTCCTCGAAAACATACGGGCTAAAGTGCTCCTTCTGCTGTAAAATGGCATCGAAGAAGTTCCAGGCAAAATAGCTGTCTTTGGCTTCCGGCTCTAATGTTTCCACGATATAGCGGTTCTCTTCCTGATTGACCGGAATCAGGTAATCACCCTTCAGTAACTGCACTTCTTCCTGCTTCTTTTCTGTCTCAATATTATAGTGAAGGTAATGACCTTCGTATGGCGATTCCACCGTTTCAAACTCTCCGATATAGTATACTTCGGCCTGCAGGGAAGTATCATTCTCCAGGCTTTGCATTTCCACACCATTCGCCTTTAACAGCTCAATCGCCTGCCACCAGCCCTGCGGAATGGCATAATAAGCGGGCGCTTCTACTTCTTTGGCTGCTACATATTGATTGTAGAAGGGAATATTTTTTTCAAATGGTTTACTCCTGTCGTAGTACAGCCGGTCCTGCCCGCTTACTTTACTGGGAATGAGGCTGGCTTCGTAGCCTTTAAAGAGCAGTTGTTCCGGTCTGCTCTTATCAACCTTCCAGTTCAGTACAAAATTTTCCTGTTCTTTTATCTGCTGTGCCTGCTTCTCCTTCAGTTCCTGCCACTTTTCTCCGTTTGCGGCTGCCTCTTCCAGCACACTTTCCAGAAAAGCTCTTGTTGCGGCTACCCGTTGTTTATACGGCTTCAGCATATGGGTTTCGGTAATAAAGCCGAAGGTATTATGCAGGGCAGCAAAGCCACTGGAGTAGCGGGGAGAGTCCATAAACTGTACCATACCAGAATCGGGCACCGTGCCGAACACATTTACGTAAGGCACCATTGGCCAGTCTTTCTTTTCCATGCGCTTATACAGGGCCGGCTCTAATTGGTTTTCCAGATAAGGGCCCATTACACCGCCGAGTTTGTTATGCTGAGTGGGCAGCAAAGTCATGGTGTACTGGTAGTCAGCGCCGTTGCTCACATGGGTTTCCACATACAGGTCGGGGTCGAGTGAATGAAATATCTCCGTGAAAGAGCGGGCATTCTTTGAGTCGTTCTTTATAAAGTCACGGTTGAGGTCGAGGTTCTGGGCATTTCCACGGAAACCATAAGCCTCCGGCCCCTCCTGGTTAGCGCGGCTAAAGCTGTTCCGGTTCAAAGTTCCGCCAATGTTGTAGAAGGGTATGATGGCCACTACCACGTTTTCGAAGCGCTTTTTCAGCTTTTTATTCTGCAGCAAATCCCGCATCAACAGCATACTCGCATCCGTACCATCCGGCTCACCGGGGTGGATGGCATTATTCACCAGCACCACGGTTTTATCGTCCTTTCGCAGACTTTCCAGGTCGAAGTTTTCATCTGTATTCCAAAGCACCAGGTGGAGCGGCTTGCCACTATCGGTCGGACCCATCTCCAGCATTTTTACCTCTTCATGGGCCTGGTCAAATTTTTGCCACCAGTCAATGCCCTGCTGATAGGTAAAGGTTTCGGTACCTCCACTTTGTTCGAAGCGGGTAGGAAACTCCTGGGCCTGAACATTTAAAGCCACCAGACCCATAGCTAAAAGCGGAGTTGCCTTCTTTATAAAAGTCATCATTCTCAATTCATTTAAATAAATGCAATCTCTCAAAGATAAGGAATACCCCGGAGATGTGATACAGAGGCTACAGTCAGCTGCTGCTCATCCTTTTTGAAACTTCCACCACCCCAATGGCAGCATTCTGCTGAAGGAGGGCTGCCAAAAATCCTTCCTGACGGACGGGGCTTATGTAAACCTCATCATAGGTATTGTAATGAATAATAAGCCCTCTGGTATCCAGCCCGACCAAAGGGTGCGGCCTTTTTCTATTTTCCTGATTTTAGCTATGGGAATAGTAGAAGCAGCAGGTACGGACCGGGTATACAATTTTCCATCTGATATCCTGTACCAGGTTCCAAACCACATCCAGCTCAAAAAGCTTCCCGGCGCAAGGCTGCATAAAAGCCCGATGCCGGATAAGCTTCCTTCGAAGAGGGTTAGCAGCAGGGGTAACAGTGCAGCTCCCAACAGTAAAAGACCTGTATAAGGACTTTTATAAAAGCTGGCGTTCATTTTGTTACTTTATATTCGCCGCCTGCGCTTTCCGCAGGTATTCAATATGCTGCTTAAGGGCTTCTTCCCAGCTAGGGGCGGCATCCCAGTGAGTGCCGGCATATACATCGCCGGTATAGATGTGGCGGATGTAAAATTTATAAACTGACTGGTCATCTTTAGTATCGGCCTGCAGTTCCAGCGGAATTTCATTATCGGCCCCATAGTTAAGGAAGCGGCGTATGTTAGCAGCACTGGTATGGAGGTACAGCAGCTCATACTGATAGCCTTCCTTAAGCCTCAAATCTTTCCCTTCGGCAGAAGGATTGGTAATGCCCCAGGCATAAGGGTAGTTTTGCATTATCCTTTTTAAATCGGCCAGGCTGTCGGCTTGGTTCTCCTCCACGAATATATCATAAGCCGGTACGGCCAGTTTATCGAGGTTCAGGTCGAGCCCGTAGGAGAAGAAGCGTTTGTTCAGCTGAATATCTGTGGTATAAAAGAATTCGGGCAGGTCGATAATCAGGAAGTTGCCCAATTCAAGGCTTGCCTTACTAATATCGCGTTTCAGGCTGGCGAACACAGTTTCCATTTCGGCACCTGACTGCTGCCAGGCCGGTGAACCTGCTTTCAGAAGGACTTCCTCGCCAATAGGGGCAATGCTCAGCACCACATTTCCATCCTTTTTTTCGACCACCACTACATTTTTAATGGCCCGCTGCCGGAAAGCTTCACCAAAGGCAATAGTTGCATCCGGCCCGGCATTTACATTGCGCCAGTCGTAATAAGCCACAGCATCAACCCCCAGATCCCTGAGAAAAGGATGAGCCTGCCGGGCAAGCTCTTTCCAGGGTTCCGCTCCTTCCTTCGCAGGAGCCTCTGAGGTGCGAACTAGGACGACACTCCGGGTATTCAGCAAGCCTTCGGGAAGCGTTCCGTTAAACTGTAAGCGTTGGAGGTCGAGCTGTTGTGCCTGTACGACAAAACTTAGTAGTATACACCCCAGGAGGAAATAAAAGGTTCTTCTCATACTTTAGCTAACAGAATTTTACCTGCTAATATTTTATTTATCCGCAGGAAATTGAAACCAGCACACTTCCCAATCTTATTTTGCTTTTAGCTTGCAAAGATTTGCGATGGATCTTTAAAGCTTTTAAACTCCAGCGCATTTCCGCTCGGGTCGAGGAAAAACATGGTCGCCTGCTCGCCCACTTCTCCTTTAAAGCGAATGTAAGGCTCAATAATGAAGTTAATTCCTCTGCTTTTAAGTCTCTCGGCCAGTTCATGCCACTGCTCCCATTCCAGTATGGCGCCAAAATGGCGAACCGGTACGGCATGGCCATCAACCTCGTTGGTTTTAGCATTCGCCAGCTCTTCGGGCTTTACGTGTGCACTCAACTGGTGGCCGAAGAAGTTGAAATCTATCCATTTATCGGTGCTCCGGCCAATGGAACAGCGGAGTAAATCGCCATAAAAAGAGCGGGTTTCTTCTATATCTCTGATAGGAAAAGCAAGGTGAAAAGGTGTTGTTTGCATAGTTTATGTTATCTTTTACTGTAAAAATAAGGCGGCTGGTATCATTCCCAAATCATAAGCCGTATATTTTCGCTTTCGTTCGTTTTTACTACTATGAATTATCAGCAACTAAATCAGGAACTGGGTAATATTGATATTTATCTTCTCGACGCCATTCTAAAGGGACGCTTTACGCCTGGTATGCGCCTGCTCGATGCCGGCTGCGGAGAAGGCCGAAACCTGCATTGGTTTATCCGCAATAATTATGATGCCTGGGCCTGCGACAGTAACCCTTCGGCCATTCGAATGCTCCAATACGTGGCCCGCAGCCTTAATCCAGCCTTCGATAAAAACCGCTTTATTACGGCACCCATCGAAGAGCTCCCTTACCCTGAGCTTATGTTCGATGCCCTTGTGTGCAGTGCCGTACTCCACTTTGCTGAAAGCAAGGTGCATTTCCTCAGCATGTGGAAGCAGCTGTACAGGGTATTAAAACCCGGCGGGCTGCTTTTTATCAGGATGACCTCCGAAATAGGGATGCCACCGGAGGAGTTACAGGAAGTGGGTGATGGTAAATATATGCTTCCCGATGGCAGCCTCCGTTTTCTGCTCACCTCTGATTTACTGGAAGAGGTGCTACAGGAGTACCCCTGCGGTTTGCTGGAGCCGGTAAAAAGTGTAGTAGTACAAAACGCCCGCAGTATGGCCACCCTCGTACTGCAGAAAAAAACAATTACTGAGTAAGCTAATTTAAAAGGAAAAGAGCAAAAATTATGGAAGAAGAATCTGTAGAATATATTGAACTACCCTACGCTGGTTTTCTGAGTCGCTTTGTGGCATTTGTGGTGGATTATCTCCTTATTTCTCTTGTAATGGCCCTGGTACTGGCGATATTTCTACCCTCCATGTTTATGGCAGAAGGACCGAAAACCATCGAGTACAATTCAGATTATGTGCGCGACCTTACCGAAGCCGCCGGGCCCTTTCAGTATGTTTTTTTTGCGCTTTGGGGCTTGTACAATGCCCTTATGCATGCAAGCAGCTGGCAGGCTACTATTGGCAAGCGGGCCATGGGCATTATTGTAACTGATACGGAGGGGGAACGCCTGGGCTTTGGAAAAGCGCTACTTCGCTTCCTGGTAAAGCTTATAAGCACGATGCTTTTGTTTATCGGCTACTTCTTTGCCCTCTTTTCTTCGCGCCGGCAAACCCTGCACGACATGATAGCCGGCTCTGTGGTACTGCGGTACAGAATTAAAACTTAACTTAAAATTACATCATTAAAAAGCAGTAAAATAAAATAATATTAGGTTGTTGATGATTAAACCATAATTTTATATCTTGATTGTTATAAACCACAACTTAATATTTCATTATGCAAACAACTTTTGCTCCTCCCGTTCCTATGGAAACTGCCCACTACGGCGGTTTCTGGATTCGCTTTGTCGCCATCCTGATTGATGGGTTCATTTTAGGTATTGCTCAGCTCATTCTTATTGCCCCTGTTATGGCGGCTTTAGGTTTTGCCAGCTTCTCTGCTGAATCTCTAAATCCGGAAGATGGTGCAGCAGCATTTGCGGCTATTTTTGGCGCGATGGGAATTATTCAGGTCGTAAGCCTGGTGATAGGGTGGCTCTACTTTGCCCTGATGCAATCGAGCAAATACCAGGCAACCCTGGGAAAAATGGTGCTTGGCCTGAAGGTTGTAGACCAGGAAGGAGCACGGCTTAGCTTCGGAAAAGCCACTTTACGCTATATTGGTAAGTTTATATCCAGCGCTGTTTTAATGATAGGCTATCTTATCGCAGCTTTCAACCCCCGCAAGCAGGCATTACACGACATGATTGCCAGTACCTATGTTATTAAGAAATAAACTGGCATAATTACCATCTTCATTTTATCTTAAAGCCCGGCACTATTGCCGGGCTTTAATTTTTTTAGCAATGCAAAATACTGACATATGTATAGGCGGAGTACCGGAGCACTTTAACCTGCCCTGGCACCTGGCCATTGAAAAGAACCTGTTTAAAGCGGCTGGAATTGGATTACAGTGGCAGGATTACCCGGGTGGTACAGGTGCCATGGCAAAGGATTTACACGATAAAAAGCTGGACATGGCACTGCTCCTCACAGAAGGGGCCGTTACAGATATCATCAGGGGCGGGAATCATAAAATTGCGGGACTTTTCGTAAACAGTCCCCTCGTCTGGGGAATTCATGTGCATAAAGAATCGCCATTTAAGCAGGTAAAAGAGCTGGAAGGGAAAACCTTTGCCATTAGCCGCTATGGTTCAGGCTCCCATCTTATGGCTTTTGTAAATGCACAGCAGCAGGGATGGAGGCCGCATAAACTCCAGTTCGAACTTGTAGGAAATTTAGAAGGTGCCCGGGAGGCAATGGCGAACGGCCAGGCCGATGGCTTTATGTGGGAAAAGTTTATGACCAAACCACTGGTCGATAATGGGGAGTGGCGAAGAATAGGCGAATGTCCTACCCCCTGGCCCTGCTTTGTGGCAGTAGTGCGCGAAGATATTGCTGAGAGCCGTGGAGAGGAAATCCGCCAGCTGCTGGATATAGTCCGGACTAGTGCCCAACAACTCCAGCAAAGCCCGGAGGCAGCAACACTTATTGCCGATCGTTATCAATTACAAAAGGAAGATGCTGCTCTGTGGCTTCGCAATGTGCGCTGGGCAACTGATAATACCATAGAGACGGATATGCTTCGGAAGGTAGTAGATACGCTCTACCAGCTGGACCTAATTGACCGAAAAGCTGCTCCTGAAGAGTTGTGTAACTCCCTTTGCCGGCTCATTCCATAAAACCAAAAGAGCTCCGGAGGTTTCCGGAGCTTCTTTTGCTATTCTTTTCCTTGTACAGCCTCTTATTTTGCCAGGCTTTCTCTTTCGGCCGATTCAATTTCCTGATGCTCATCTTCGCTATCTTCCGGCTCTTTAAAAAAGCGCTTCTGCATTATTAAAATAATAGCAATACCTATAAAGATAGCTGAATCGGCTACATTAAATACGGGGCGGAAGAAGATGAAGTACTCCCCTCCCCAAACAGGAAGCCAATCGGGTAAAAATCCTTCGTAGAGCGGAAAGTAAAGCATATCTACCACCTGCCCGTGGAACCAGGGAGTAGCAGCCCCGGGTATGGCATTATTGAGCCACACGCCATAAAAAATGCTATCAATAAGGTTGCCGACAGCCCCTCCCAAAACCAATGCAACGCACCAGATAAAGCCTCTGGATACCTGCTTATTTACCAAGAGGTATATGTAGTAGGCAATGCCGATAGTAGCTAGCAAACGAAATAATGTGAGCAGGAGCTTACCCCACTCCCAGTTAAGCTGCAGGCCAAAAGCCATCCCCGGGTTGAGCAGGTAATGAAGTTTAAACCAGTTGCCAAGAACATCAATTTCTCCGGCGGTGCCAAGCTCCATATTATAATGCACCAGTAGCTTTACAGCCTGGTCAATCATGATAACACCCAGCGCAGCCAGATAATACTTCAGGTACTTCACAGTTCTCTCGTTAATAATTTGGGAGGGCCCCTCCGGTACTTAACAGAAGCAGGTGGTGCCTGATTTTTCTTTGTATTTGATTTAACTACAAAAAGTAACGCTAAAATTACGAGATAAGTACGTATATGCCAAAAGGCCATCTGCTTATTCCTTTAGTTTTATTACACTGCTTTACATGTAAAAGCTACAGGCTTTGACTCCCCTGAAAAACCAAAAGAACCCACACCGGCGGAAATCCTTAAAAATGCTCCGAACCCTGGCCTGCTGCCTCGGGCAATCTCATACCTGCGTACAGGATATTCTTTGTTGAAGCCTCCCGGACTATAGCAAAATGAGCCACTGGTTCGTTGCATAGGTCCTCTAATCAACTGGCATGGTCAGGCATGTCAGAATGATGCAAAATATCTCAAATTATTCAGCTTTACCTGAAGGAAAAAGGCTGTTATTTTCCTGCCGAAGAAAATGGGGCCGCTTAATACCCGTTTAACATAATTCCACATAAAAAAGCCTGGCTTTATGTTATTAGCCAGGCTTTTTTATGTGGAAAAGTCTGTTTTACTATTCTTCTACCTCTTTGTTTTTCACATACATATCCAGCCAGCGGTCCATTTCCCACAACATGTGCATAATAGATTCCTTTGCCTGGTAGCCATGACTTTCAGCAGGCAGAAACACCAGGCGGGAAACAGCTCCATGCCCTTTTAAAGCATTATAATACCTTTCGCTTTGTATGGGAAAGGTTCCTGAATTATTATCGGCCTCGCCATGAATAAGCAGCAGAGGCTCATTTACCTTGTCTGCATGCATGAAAGGCGACATGGCATTGTAAATTTCCGGGGCTTCCCAGTAGGTGCGCTGCTCGTTCTGGAAACCAAAAGGCGTAAGCGTACGGTTGTAGGCTCCACTTCGGGCGATACCGGCGGCAAACAGGTCGGAGTGTGCCAGAAGGTTAGCCGTCATAAAGGCACCATAAGAATGACCACCTACAGCGGTACGTTCAGGGTCGATAATATTTCGCTCTGTCAGGTAATCGAGAGCAGCTGAAGCATTGGCCACCAGCTGTTTTCGGAAAGTATCGTTAGGCTCTTCTTCTCCTTCTCCCACAATCGGCATTTCAGCTCCATCGAGGACGGCATAACCCTGCGTTACCCAGAATATAGGTGATCCGTACCAGACTCTTGTAAACTGGTAGGGCGAACGCTTCACCTGTCCTGCTGCCTTTGCACTTTTATATTCACGCGGATAGGCCCATAACAGGAGCGGAAGGGGCTCACTTTCTCCTTCTTTAAAGCCTTCGGGGAGGTAAAGCGTGCCGCTTAGCCTAACGCCATCTTCCCGCTCATAGGAAACGAGTTCTTTCTGAATTCCCTGAAGCTGCGGATAGGGATGAGGAAAATCCGTTATCTGCTCTAAATTCCCGTTTTTAAAGTTGCGGATAAAGTAATTTGGCACCTCATCAACAGATTCACGGCGGGTTAAAATCTGCCCTTTCTTCAGGTTCAGGATATCCACCGGCCATTCGTAATAAGGGGCCTCTGACCGCCACAACTGCTCTGTTTCTTTTGTTTTCAAATTAAAGCGGTTAAGAAAAGGCCTGTTTCCTTCAGGAGAAGCCCCTTCGGCTATCAGAAAGATATCGTTCCCATCGACCATGACCACGCTTTGGCCCCACTTATTTTTGGTGTAAACCGGGTAACCCGGATCATTATACACATCTTCATACGAACGGTCTACGAGCACTACAGGTTCAGAAGCCGGTTTATCAGGATTCACTAAAAGACGACGCTCCTTCCGATCTTCCCACCAGCGTTCATATACCATGGCCTGGTCATTCTCCATCCAGGCGGTGCCTGCGTAGCGGTTTTTGGTTTTTACCAACTCCTCTGGCTCTGCTTCAAAAGGGGCAGGAAGCATAAAAACCGCATCGCGGAACTCCACCTCATTCTCCGGGTCACCCTTATCCAGGGCTTCGGCCCAATATAACTCTGCCGGGGCGTTAGAGCGCCAGCTTACACTGCGGCGGCCTGTAGGCACTGCATCACGGGCAATAGGAATCTTTTCCATTAAAGGAATTTCAGCAATGGTTTTTACTACCTCTCCCTGCTGGTTCCACACCTCAACTGTATAGGGGAAGCGGTAAGAAGGAACAAGGTAAGAATAGGGGCGGCGGATATATTCCGCCAGTATGTATTCTCCATTTGGAGACAGCTCAAAGCTTCGTAGCAGCCGGGGCTCTCCTATGCTTCGGCTGTTTCCCTGCAGGTCAGTTGATTTTAACTGAGAGGTAAGGTAGTAATCGAAAAGGGCCTCGTCGTGCCGGTTCTCCAACAAATCCTGATAAGTGCGGCTGGGAGCTACCCCTCCGGTATTTTCCTGCACGATGGGTCCTTCCGGAGCCTGACTTTTTTCCGGCCGTTCTCCTCGGTTGTCTGCAATGCTCTTGTAAATTAGTCCTTTGCTGTCGGGCTGCCATGCAAATGGCCTTCCATAGTAGGCATCGTTCAGTTTTGCCTCTGTAAGCGGACGGGCAGTCCGGTCCTCAAGGGAGGCTATCCAAAGTTCTATTCCCTTATTTGTTGTATTGGTAAAAGCAACGTACTCTTCGTTAGGCGACCAGCTTACAGAAGAGATACGGGCATTCTCCGGCAGGCCTTTCAGAGCATATTCTTTTCCGGAAGCAATATTTTTTACCTTTATTCCACTATAGTACGACTGCCTGCTTCCTCCGTTAGTTGCCGGGTTAATCCGTAAACCTGCTATCCGGAGCTCCGGCTGAGAAACCTCTTCTATGGTAGGGTAGCCGTTTTCCTCGAGCAACAGCATCGTTTTTCCTTTGCTGTCGATCATTACCTCCGGGGTTTCGGGAGCTTCAATGATATCGGCAATAGCCTTGGGTGGGGTTTGGTAACGCAATTCAGAAAGTGGCTCTTTCGTTTGGCTGTAGGCATTTGTGATACCTACTGCTCCCAACAGCAGGTACAACAGGCAATTTCCTCTGCTGCTTTTAAATAAATTATGCATCTGGTTTTTGGTTATTGTAAATGATTTGTATCGTTGGGGCACAATGGGCAGTCTGTACTGCCGTTAATTACCTACCCAACCGATGTCCGTAAGCTCAATTTATGTTATTTACCGGTAAAAATCTATTTCTTCCGCCCCTGTTTTGGCTTGTCCTCCTTCTATGGAACCCGCTTTCGGCTCAGCAAATACCCGATGCCCTGCTGTGGAAAGTAAGCGGAAAGAACCTTTCTCAGCCTTCTTACCTCTACGGCACCCTTCATGCGATTTGCCTGGAAGATTTGAAGCTAAAAGAAAATGCGCTAAGGGCATTAAACCAGACCAATCGGCTGGTATTAGAGCTGGATGTGACGGAAGAGGAATTTCCTGCCAAAATGCAGCAGGCCATGCTGATGAAAGGCCAGACCCGCTTACAGGATTTACTGCCCCGGGGCGATTACCAACTTATGGCCCGCTACTTCCAGGATAGCATTGGCATCTCACTGGCTGATTACGCGCAGATGCAGCCAATTTTCCTGGCTACCTTTCTTTACAACGAGCTGCTGGATTGCACCACCCAGTCCTATGAAATGCAGCTGAGCCGAATGGCCAGGCTAAACAAAAAAGAAGTCGAGGGGCTGGAAACTTTTGAAGAGCAAATGAGGGTATTCGGGAACATTAGTTATCGTGAGCAGGCAGAAATGCTGCTCCAGAGCATTGTGGAATATCCGGAGCTGGAGGCAGCTTACTGGAATATGATTGTCAGCTATAAAAATGAAGACCTTAACAGCCTTTACCACATCATCAGAGATATTCAATTAGGAATGCAGGATTACGAAGAGGTCATGATTAACGGGAGAAACCAGCGATGGATTCCGCGAATGGAACAGATGGCCCGTGAAGAACCTTCTTTTTTTGCCGTGGGTGCCGCTCATCTGCCGGGCAATAAAGGCCTTATTGCATTGCTAAAACGAAGAGGCTATGAGGTTGAACCTGTCTTCTAAAAAAGTTTTCTAAAAAAAGGAGCCTGGCATTTTACGTGCCGGGCTCTTTTAATTTAATCCTCTAATGCTATAATTCTGCTTTGGCCATTTTTAGTTGCTCTTCCTCTCCTGTTACGGTCCAGGCAACATAGAGGCTTCCATTCTGGTGTACCATTTGCGGAAAGCCGGAAGAGCGGCTATTTTCTAAAGTAGTTACCGTGGTGCTGTCCATAAGGATGCCTTCTGCGGCTATTCGCTTAACGTTCAGTTTCCCTTCCTTCGCCAGCCAGCTTACTGCCGTGCTTCCATCCGGCAACAGGCTTACTCCTACTCGCCCTTCCGGCTCATCATTATCTACAAGAACCGGATCGCCCCAGCTTTCTCCTCCATCTTCTGAGCGAATAAGCTTTACCTGCTGCTTTCCATCAGCAGCAGTAAACCAGGCTACCGCCACTGCCTCTCCTTCTGCATCTATGGCGGGTCCGTTTACAGGGCAGCCTTTAATGGTCCAGTTATCTTTGAATAAAACCTGTGGCTCACTCCACTCTCCTTTTTCATAGCGCATAAAAGCAATGTCCCGCACTTCTTCCGCAGAGCGATCCCGGTAAACTGCTACCAAACCATCAGCGGTTGCCGCAAGGCCGGTTTGGCAGCAGTCGCAGGTACGTCCATCAAGCTCGTTTTGCGCGAGAAGGTCTCCATCAGGACTAATGCGGGCGAAGCGCATCGTCATTTCAGCAGATCCATGGCCACCGTGCCCATTGTGGGAGCTGGCGCCATACTTGCGGCCATCCAGCCACACCATTCCTAAGGTATTCTCTTCCATAGGTGCCATACTAACGAATCCGTGTTCTGCCTCTACTCCATCCAGGTGAGGTACGATAGACTCTGACCATTTGCCTGTGGCAGGATTGTACAGCTTCAGGCGAATTTCATAAGCGAAAAGGCCCTCCCCATTCTTTTGCAGATACGAAATAGCTTTTCTTCCTTCTCCAAAAGTGGAGACTTCCGGAAAATCTGCCCAGTTAACAAACCAGTTTTCTCCCTCGGCCACTAGTGCCGGTTCTGACCAATCTTCTCCCAAACTGGCAGTATAGAGGCGCATACTGTCTTCTTCCTTCCCCTCGTACCAACTCAACAGAAGCCCTTTATTTTTCTCCGTTTCAGCTAAGCGGGGAAAAAAGCTGTTGACTCCCGACGGCACCGGTATTTCCCGGAACTCCAGTTGAGGTTCAGCTATTTCCGTAACCTGTTCATTTTTTCCTTCTTCTGCCGGTCCACAATTGGATAACATCAGGACCAGACCTGCTACAATTATTTTGTTCTTTTTCACCATTTACTCCTGTCCTACTAAAAATACAGCATTGCTAAATAGTAATTTTCCTCCCTGCCAGAAGGCCCGGAAGAGCGGATTGTCGGTCATATAAATGACTTCACCCCGGCCTTTTTCTTCTACTCCAAAAACGAGGGTTTCGCCTAAAGCTTCTTTGGCCTTATACCCAACAAAGCCGCTTACTAAATCTTCCTGGCTGCGGATGGTTCCTACGTTCCAGCCCTCCTCCAGGTACTGGTAGGCCTCGGCATCGGTTTTAAGGCTGAAGTAATCATCTTCATAACCAAATGCCAAGGGGTGGCTCGGATCGAGACTGACTCTATAAATGCTTCCCGGGTTATAGCTACTAATGGATTCCCGCTCGCGGTTCTCATATTCTCTTAACCGATCCTCCGGATTTTCCTCTTCGCTATCCTGCTTTTCCTTCTCATTTATATTAAAGCTTTTACTTTCCGCTACTGCGGCTATTGCATTCTGCATCAGGATGAGGCGGCCTCCTTCCCTTACCCAGCTGTTTAACTTTTCCAGCATCTCCTTATCCAATACCTCACTGTAGTTGCCGTCTGGCGCAATAAGCACATCATAGTTACTCCAGTCTACCTCCTCTGCATTACTAGTTTCTATCACCGTTAATGGGTAACCTATCTGCTGCTCGAAATAATGCCATACCTCACCGAATGCCAGTGAAGAAACCCCTTCGCCTGCCAGTACTGCTACCTGCGGTTTCTCGAGGTAATGAACACTGCCTGAACCGAAATCCTTACCCTCTGTCACAAAGCCTGTTCCTGTTGCCTGTAAAGGACGCTCCCATTCGCGGGCTGCTTCCCTTACAATATAATCGAACCGCTCGCCCAGGCCTTCATTTCCGCGGCGGGTAATGATGAGTGTACCTCTACCACACTCCTTATTTCCTGTTACAAATGGCTCTTCGGCAAAACGTACTTTAATACCTGCCTTTAGCAGGCGGCTCAGGAATTTTACATCTTCCAGACTATTCCATTCCAGCAGGTATGCATATGGCTGTTCTGTTGGCAGATTCAGTTCATAATCTGGTGAATCTGGCACAGGAGTGCCTTCAATTTCTTCTGTAGTGGCATATGCCTGCAGGTCCATCATATATGGTACGGCCCATGCTGTTATATCATAAGTAACGGAATCGCTTAACTTACTTTCGGGCTCGAAAAGCACCTGCAGCAGTAGTCCTTTTGCCTGACTTGCAGGAATAATCCAATCCCCGGGATTGGTACGGAATTTACTTATTTGCGTTTCCTGGTAATTCCAGCCTTTGTAGGTATCTTTTCCCGTTGCCTGCTGGTACTCTATTTGGTGCAGGTCCAGAAAGTTTCTTAAGGCTTGCAGCTTATCTGCATCGTTTTGCTGAGAAACCAGGTAAGTTTTATATATTCCCGGTGGGTTCTCTGATGTTTCTTCAAAAAACTCCTCGAATTTCTCCACCACCTCTTCTGCATTTTCCGAAGTAGATTCAATAGTCGAAAGACTGGTGATGTAATGGTGCTGGATTCTTTCCTTTAATGTAAGGGTATCTCCTTCGGCGGTTCTTACTGCTAATCCTGCTCTTCCCGATCCTCCCTGTTCAATGGTCATACCGATGGCCCCGTTGAAAGTTGGATAGGTATCTCCATAGCTGGGATAAAAGAGGTCGAATCTTTCGCGGGTAAAGTAGAGCCATCCTTCCTCATCGAAATACTTGGTGGTATTAAGGCCGATCGTGGTTTGAAACTCGCGCTGCCAGTCTGTTACATAATCGTGGAAGGGCTCTGCTGCCGGTGCGAAATAGTAAGGAGATTCGATTCCCTGCTCATGAAAATCGGCATGGATATGGGGAAGCCACTGGTTGTATAAAGCCATTCGCAACTGCGATTCCTTCTGTGTCTGCCATGCCCAATCTCTGTTAAGATCGAAAAGATAATGGTTAGGACGCCCTCCAGGCCATGGCTCGTGGTGCTCCAGTGCATCTGGATTCGGATTTGGTGTTAGGTTTCCTACCTGGTTGTACCAATTTACATATCGCTCCCGTCCATCTGGGTTTAGTACCGGATCAATGATGATTAAAGTGTTCTCCAACCATTCCTGCGCCTCTTCATTTTCCCCACCGGCCAATGTATACAACACCCGCATAGCTGCTTCAGTACTTACCGCCTCATTTCCATGGACGTTATAGCTTAACCAACCGATGGCCGGCCCTTCTTCAGGAGCATCCCCTTCCACTACACCAGCACGTTCTAAATTATTTCGGCTTATTTCCTCCAGCCTCTTTAAATTTTCCTCTGTCCCTACATAAGCTACCATCAATGGGCGGCCTTCGTAACTGGTTCCATACTCTTCGAGCTTTACATTTTCTGAATTTTCTGCTATGTATTGGAAGTAGCCCAATACTCGATGGTGGTAGGTAAACTTATCCCCTATCGGATATCCTAGGAATTCTTCTGGTGACTGCAGCTTATTTTCCTGTGCCTGCATTGAATGGCTGATTATGCAAAGCATGAAAACCAGCAACAACTTCTTTATCATATCAAATGTTTTTTTTATGGAAAGTAACCTAATCACCTGTGGTTTGCAAGCAGAATGTTGGAATGATTACTTATTCTTTCTATTCCATTCCTTTTTCTTCCATTCCTTTTCCTCTGCCCGGCTTGCTTTTAGCTTTTGGAGAGGGGCTTTAAAAGTTTCAAAATCAAAAAACCTCTCTTTTAGATAAATAAATTTTCCTTCTAATATTTTTCCTTTTTTTTGAAGGTTATTCTTTCCGGCTGCACCCTTTTAGCTGTTTCGAATTGCTAAAAATTTGGACTTTCTGTCTAAAGATTTCGACTTCCAAAACTTTTTTTTGCCGTAAATCCCCTGCTTCCATTACAGTCCCTGCTGTCCCTTTTCCTCTGGTAAAGGCAAAGGCATAAAAAAACCCTCACATCTTTAGATGCAAGGGTTTATTACTTAAATAAATAAGAAGAGAAT
>NZ_ANNU01000077.1 GCF_000346615.1 Nafulsella turpanensis ZLM-10 | reverse complement strand
ATATTTAATTATTTATTATTGTAAAAACCTGTATCGCTATTCTAGGACGAGACAGCCTTCTGAATACAGAAGAGGTACATTGAAATAATTACCTTCTGGGGCTTCCTGCAGCAACCGGCTCGTCTTCCGGAACAAGATCTGATTTCTTTCTCCAGAGCTCCTCCATATCTTCCAGTTTTCTGCCTTTGGTCTCCGGTACGTATTTCCAAACGAACCAGATGGTAACCGCACACATCGCGCCATATACCCAGAATGGAAAGCCGCCATGGAAAGTATCCATCAGGTAGGTGTTGCCCATCATCATCGGGAAAGTCTGGCTTACCAGGAAGTTCGAAATCCACTGGGCTGCCACTGCAATAGCCATGGCCTTTCCTCTAATCTGATTCGGGAAGATTTCAGAAAGTAACACCCATACCACAGGCCCCAGGGAAAGGGCGAAACTGGCAATATAGCCCAGCATAAAGATAAGAATCCATGCTTCTGTAATCTGGTAATAAGCCGTAAGGCCTACCGCAGTAATACAAATGCCCATGCCCAGGGCACCGTAAATCATGAGGGGCTTTCTGCCAAGGCTGTCTACTGTAAGAATAGCAACGATTGTAAAGAGCATGTTTACCGCTCCAACCACAATGGTTTGCAGTAAAGAGGAGTCTGTAGTGCCGCCACCTAACTGACTGAATATCTCAGGGGCATAATACAGGATTACGTTAATACCTGTAATTTGCTGAAATACACTAAGCATAATGCCGATAAAAACTACCCAGCCAAAGCCCTGGCCAATGATTTTTACCTTTGGCTTGTTCATGTCGCGGTGCAGGGAAAGCTTGATATCTGCCAGCGCCTTTTTCGCATACTGCGGGTTCATGATTTTGGAAAGGACTGTGTCAGCTTTTTCCTCCTGCCCTACCAGCATCAGCCAGCGAGGGCTGCGGGGCACAAATAGCATGAAAAGGAAGAACAAAGCAGCAGGAATGGTTTCGCTACCAAACATCCAGCGCCAGCCGGTTTCTACCTGCCAGCTTACATCGCCCTGGAGGGCTATATAGTAGTTAACGAAATAAACCACCAAAATCCCCAGTACAATAGCAAACTGGTTTAAAGATACCAGCCTGCCCCGCAGGTGTTCGGGAGCTATTTCAGCAATGTACATAGGCGAAAGCATGGAAGCGATACCCACACCAACACCACCTACAATACGGAAGATTATGAAGACGGTAAAGCTGTCCGGAATGGCGGAGCCTATTGCTGAAACTGTAAACAATACTGCTGCGGCCAGAAGGCCAGGCTTACGGCCAAAGCGGTCGGCTATCCAGCCAGCTATAGATGCACCTATTACGCAGCCGACCAGTGCACTGGAAGCTGCCCAGCCGGTTTGAGCAGCCGTTAATTCGAAATAGGTTCTTAAAGAACCGATTGCGCCGGAAATAACAGCGGTATCATATCCAAACAAAAGACCACCCAGCGTAGCCGCAATGGTAATGCTGATGATGTAAGGAAGATTTTGCTGATCCGAAGCTTTTTGGTTATCAATCATATAAAATCCGTTTAAGCCCCTAATATATTAAAATGGTTCGAAATTTTTTTAAATGTATCGGTTAATTAGGTTTTCCAGGTATTCCTGGCGTCCGCTAATGGTAGCCGGTTCACCGTTTTGGATGGCAAAATCCATCAGGTCCTGCAGCGACAGCTTTCCTTCCTCAAAGGCCTTTCCTTTGCCACTGTCGAAAGAGGCGTAGCGTTCCTGACGAACTTTCCGGTATTCGGAGTCCTGTATAATTTTGTCTGCGGTAATGAGGGCCCGGGCAAAAATATCGGCGCCGCCAATGTGGGCATAGAACAGGTCTTTAGGGTCGGTAGAGTTTCTGCGGATTTTAGCGTCAAAATTTACGCCTCCGCCCTTTAGCCCTCCGGCTTCCAGAAACACCAGCATGGCTTCTGTAATTTCATTGATATTGTTCGGGAACTGGTCAGTATCCCAGCCGTTCTGGTAATCGCCGCGGTTGGCGTCGATAGAGCCCATAGCACCGGCATCGGCGGCAACCTGCAATTCGTGCTGGAAGGTGTGGCCGGCAAGGGTGGCATGGTTTACTTCAATGTTCAGCTTAAAGTCATCCATCAGGTCGTATTGGCGAAGGAAGCCAATAACCGTGGCAGCATCATAATCGTACTGGTGCTTGGTGGGCTCTGCAGGCTTTGGTTCAATAAAGAAGGTGCCTTTAAAGCCTTGTCCGCGGGCATAGTCCCTGGCAGTATGCAGGAAACGGGCAAAATGCTCCTGCTCTCTTTTCATATTGGTATTAAGCAGGCTCATGTACCCTTCGCGTCCGCCCCAGAATACATAGTTTTCTCCATTAAGGGCAATAGTGGCATCGAGGGCTATCTTAACCTGGGCTGCTCCATGCGTCAGCACATGAAAGTCCGGGTTTGTAGCCGCCCCATTCATGTATCGACGGTGAGAGAACAGGTTGGCAGTACCCCACAGCAGTTTCACGCCACTCTCGGCCTGCTTTTGTTTGGCATACTCCACCATTATTTGAAGCCTTCTTTCATTTTCCCTGATATCGTTTCCATAATCCACTACGTCTACATCGTGGAAGCAGTAGTAAGGAAGGTTCATTTTGGTAATGAATTCGAAGGCGGCATCCATTTTATCCTTGGCCCGCTCAACAGGATCCTTTTTTTCATCCCAGGCAAACTGGTGGGTAGGCTCTCCAAACGGATCGGTGCCATTGCCGGTAAAGGAATGCCAGTACGCTACGGCAAAGCGCAAATGTTCCTTCAGGGTTTTTCCTGCCACTACTTTATTCTCGTCGTACCAGCGGTAAGCCATGGGGTTATCTGACTCCGGACCCTCATACTTTATCTGGTCTATTCCTTTAAAGAACTCTTTGTCTCCTAATACTATTTTGGACATATAAGTGTGTTTTTATTTGTTGTAGAATGATTAATGCTGATTTAATTGTTTTTCCAGTAGTTTCTTCCACTCCTGGTATACAGGTTCATACTGTTCCGTTGCCTTTGGCTCAATCAGGAGCAAAGGCCGGGTGTTGGTAAAAGCTTCTTTTTCAGAGCCAAAGGTTTTAATGCCTATACCTGCCCCTAAAGCAGCTCCTACACTGCCATCGTTTACGTGCAGTTCAACAGGAACCCCTGTTGCATTTACAAAGGCTTCGGTAAAGAGGTCGCTTAAGAATAAATTGGATTTTCCTGCCCGGATAACCTTAGGGTGCATGCCGCTTTCCCGCATAATATCCAGCCCGTAACGGAAGGCAAAAGCAATACCTTCCTGCACCGCCCTGAAGATATGTTTTCGGGTATGCAGGTTCAAATCTATATGCTGAAAATGGGAGCCCACCAGCTGGTTGTTCAGCATACGCTCTGCACCATTCCCGAAAGGTAAAACCCGGAGACCGTCGCTTCCTACAGGAACCTGCTGTGCCTCGCTGTTCATTTCCGGGTAGCTAATGTCGGAACCAAACAGGTTTTTGGTCCAGCGGTTGAGGCTGCCGGTGCCATTAATGCACAGCAAAACCCCCAGGCGCTTTTGGTCATCGGTGTAATTAACATGGGCAAAGGTGTTAATTCGCGACTGAGGGTCGTAAACCAGCTGATCGCTTACGCCATAAATGACGCCGGAAGTACCGGCAGTAGCAGCCACCTCGCCCGGCTCAAGCACATTCAGCGATAAAGCATTGTTCGGCTGGTCGCCCGATTTATAGGTAACGGGAATTCCTGCTTTCAAACCAAGCTGACTGGCTAATTCATTTTTAAGCCCTCCATGTTCCGAGAAAACAGGTTTGATGGGAGGTATAAAGGATTTTTCAAACTGAAAATAAGAAAGCACATCTTCAGAAAGTTTATTTTCGCGGAAGTCCCAGAAGATGCCTTCCGAAAGTGCCGATACACTGGTGGTCACTTCGCCGGTAAGCTTCATGGCAATAAAGTCTCCCGGAAGCATTATTTTATCGATTTTACTGTAAACCTCAGGCTCATTGTCCTTTATCCAGGCAAGTTTGGAAGCAGTAAAGTTGCCGGGGGAGTTAAGCAGGTGCGACAGGCTCTTTTCCCTGCCAATGGAGGCAAAGGCTTTATTGCCTATCTCTACCGCACGGCTATCGCACCAGATGATAGAGTTCCTGAGTACCTCCTGCTCCTTGTCCACTACTACTAAGCCATGCATCTGGTAGGCGATACCGATAGCGCCAATATCTTTAGGATTGTACTTGCCACTTGCATGCGCCCGCAGGATAGCCTGCTGTACATGTTCCCACCACAGCTCAGGAGACTGCTCCGCCCAGCTGGGTTTTGGCGATAGAATGGCCGTTTCCTCGTCGGGATACTGAACAGCCACTAAAGATTTCTGCGTTTGCGCATCCACTACCGATACTTTAATAGAAGAAGTACCGAGATCTATTCCTAATAAAAGCATAGCTTATTGCTGTCGTTATAATGTTCGTTAAATAAGTTTTCTTCAAGACACTTTCCTCTGTTGTGGCAGACTTTGGCCTTTCCGGCAGGCAGGCTACATGAAAAAAATGAATGGTAGTTGAGCAAAAGCCCTTTCATTTCAATCGATTGCATGTGCCAGCCTTAAATAAATATTTTATTCATTTAAAAAGCATGCTGTTTTGGGTATGGTGCTGGTAATGAGTTTGTAAGTACTCTTCTTTTTGGCCTGGCATTTGTTCTGTTCCTCAGGAGAAAGCCGGCGCAGTTCTTCCAGTGTATTTATAAAAGTAGGCTTTCCGGAAAGTAATTTCCACCACTTTTTCTTACAAAACCTAAACTATTTTAATGTAAATGTAGGGGCTGTTGCCTGAAAAGTCCTTAATTTTAATTAATATAAGCGATTAAATGGATTTCTTGTCTTTTCCGGCTCCTGCATTTTATTCCTGTTTGGTAAAGGAACCGGCTTTTGAAGTAAAATAAGCTGTGGAATGAAAACCTTAATTGAAAAGCTGCCGGTTGCTGAAGACAATTCTTTTGTTACTAAAACCTTTCGAACCCCACAGTTTGAAGTACCCTGGCACCAGCATATAGAGTATGAGCTTATTTTGATTACAGAAGGAGAGGGGCTGAGCTTTGTTGGCAACTTTGCCGGAGAGTATAAAACAGGGGATGTTTTTTTTATTGGCAAAAATGTACCCCATACTTTCCAGAAGAAGGGCGACGGCATTTCCAGTGCGGTAGTAATCCAGTTTCAGGAAGATTTCTGGGGAAAGGAATTTCTGGATTTGCCTGAGACAAAGGAGGTGAAGGCCTTGTTTGCTACAGCAGGGCAGGGGCTGCAGCTAAGGGGCCAAAGTAAGCTGCTGCTTGGAAAGATGATACGGGAGCTGGAACATTTCAGTGGCTTTAAGCGCATTATTAGGTTATGTGAGTGCTTAGAGCTGATTGCACGGGAAAAGGATTTTATCCCGCTATCGACAGAAGGAGTAAAACTGTCGAACCCAAAAAATAAAGAGAGAATAGAGGGTGTTTTTCGCTTTACCATGGAATCTTTCCGCCAAAGCATTAGCCTGTCTGATGTGGCTGAAATTGCAGGCATGAGCGTGCCGGCCTTCTGTAACTTCTTTAAAAAGAGCACAAAAAAAACCTACATAGATTTTTTAAACGAAGTAAGAATCGCCCATGCATGCAAGCTGCTGATTGAAACCGATTCGAATATCCTCAACATCTGTTACGATAGTGGCTTCAATACGTTAGCTAACTTCAACAAGCAGTTTTTAAAGGTGAAAAAGCTAACGCCTTCCAGGTATAGAAAGGGCTTTTCCGGTAGAAATAATTAAGCTTCGGCAGGCACTGTTTATACTATATATATTATAGTATGTTTATTCCCTTTTGATATGTTCAAAAATGAGGGAATTTCAGCCTGCGTTTCTGGAGCCCTTTGGAGAAGCTTCGTTGCTAAGCCTGCATGCTTGTGGTGGCGCAGGGAAAGCAGGAGGTTTTTCTTTATGATCCTGCCTGTATAGTGGAAGCTTACTCCGGGCAAAACAGACTTAAGCTGTTTTGCCGGAAGTTGCTCTGCCGCCTCTTTATGTATGCTATTCCAGTTCAATTGGCCAGTCGTCGGTACGGAAACTGGAGGCCGGCAAATCCTCCGTATTAAAAAGATTCGGTTCGGCAGTATTGCTCCAGGCAAAGCGTACAGCTACCGGGTTTTTAACCTTGGGGGCACTTACCACAATGGTGTTGCCCTTAATGCGGGCAGTGGCAGGTACAAACTGCCGGTCTTCTCCTGCAATTTCAAATTGGGTCAGCTTTTTGCCTTTTATCTTCAGTCCGTTTTCAGCATAATCAAAATAGAGCCGGATTTTATTGTTTTCCACCTTCATTTCGCGGTAAAGCGGACCCGAAACAGGAAAGTGCTCCCTGCCATAGGTCCTGTTCAGGGCAATATTTGCAAAGCGTTTTCCTACATCCAGTTTATTTGTCGGGTGGATGTTTTCTGTATTGCCGATATCGCTCAGCACTACCATACCTGTTTTAGGAACTGCCAGGCTTTTACGCTGCGCATCCCGCAGGAGCACCCCCTCCATGGGGCGACCATACTGGAAAGGGGCAATCTGGGCAAAGTAGAAAGGAAAGTCATAGCCCCACTCGCTTCTCCAGCTTGCAATAAGGGCAGGTAATAATTTTTCATAGGCCTGTGGGGCGGCTGTATTGGTTTCTCCCTGGTACCAGAGTACACCTGCAATTTTAAACGGAATGATAGGCGCCACAATGGCATGATAAGCTTTACCCGGCAGGTGAGGGCACCAGGGCGCTTCAGCGATTTTTGTGGCAGCCGCCGCCAGCTCAGAATTTTCGCTGATGATGGCCGGCTTTACCCACACCTCTGCCGGCGTGCCGCCCCAGCTGCTGTTAATAAGTCCTATGGGTACATCTAATTCCTGGTGCAGCTCTCTGCCGAAGAAATAGGCGATGGCACTAAAGTCAATCATTGTTTCCGGGCTGGAGGCGGCCCAGTGTCCGCCCAGGTCAATTTGTGGTACATCGGCTGTGCGGTGCTCTACATTGAAAAAACGAATAGCCGGATAGTCCGCTTCCCGAATTGCCTGCTCCGCATTATCGATGCCTGCCCTGGTGCTCCACTCCATGTTAGACTGGCCGGAAACAAACCAAACCTCCCCAATCAGCACGTCTTCCAGAACAATGGTATTATACCCCTTTATGGTAAGTGTATAGGGGCCGCCGGCAGGAGGTGTTTTGAGCGAGACCTGCCATTGTGCATTTGCATTGGCTACCGTTTTTACGGTATCCTGGTTCCAGCTTCCGCTAACACTCACTTCCTCCAGAGCCTTGGCCCAGCCCCAGATAACTACCTCTGTATTTTGCTGCAACACCATGTGGTTGCTAAAAATGGCAGGAAGACCGACATTGGCCAATGCGGAAGAAAGCGGAAGGAGAATGGCTGTTAAAAGCAGGGGGAAGTAGTTTTTCATATACAGAAACGGTTAGTAGGCATATTAGAGATATATACTGAAGTGGTTTTGGCCTGAAGAGCTAAGTTGTAAAGAAAGGAAGAGTAGAGTCTGTTTTTTCTTTTCTCTCAGCCAGGCTTCTTGAAGCCATTATATTGTTTTTACTACTTGTTTTTTAAATAATAAGAGGTGTCGCTGCAGGCTCAGGCTATACATAATTTTTTAGTAAATCCAGAAAAAGAGGATATTGGAGGTAAATTCCCTGTTTTTCTGCAATTTTCATTGATAAGCTGATAAATATGTATTGGTGCAGGCTGTTCTTACATTCTGTGCTCTCCTGTTAAAAATAGTATGGAATTCAGTCTTTTTTCAAAATAATATTTTTTTGGTCAATCAAATGATAAAATAGTATTATGTCTTTGGTGCGTAAAGTACCTAAATTTGGTTAAGCCCGGAGCGTAAAATCCCACTGAGCAGAAAAGTTGCGCTTTCCCGATATGGAGTCCGGGTGGTCTATGAAACTGGAAGGCATGGCAAAAAAAAGAGTGCTGGCTTTAAGGAGTTACTTCACCGGGTAAAGAGACAAGTTTTAGCATACGGCATGGCCGCTAGAATTTGTGAAGAAATAAAAGCAGGAAAAAATTTTTGCCTGGCGTTGCAATCGGTTGCAAAGATAAAAAAAATCTGTAAATTAAGTTTCGGAATATATGCCCCTTTTGGGGAAAGCCAGAGAAGAGCTATAAGGCCGGGTAGAGGAGCAGGAGAAAAGCAGGTCTGAAAAGGCTGTAAAACATAACGGACTGGTTTTTAGCAGGTTACTTCTTAATTTTTATCCAGTGAAATTATAGTTATAGGGCTTGGGACAATAGTCATAGCCTTTTAATTGTCTGATATCTAGATTTAGAGTTCATCCGGTAATTTAAGAAAACAATGGATGAACAGGGGTGTGAAGCTGCAAACGATTGTGAAACCGATTGTATCGCCCGAAGGCAGGGCAGTCGTAATTGAGCTTATCATAGAAGAGATAGTTCCCCCGGGTTTTAGAACAGGAGCATCCATTATAGATTGAGCAATTCTTAAGAATTATCATATTCAAACAATGCAAACGATTGAAATTGCAATTTTATCAAATCTAATAGTATGAAGAGATTATTACTTATTTGCTTATTGTTGGCCTGGCTATTGCCGGACGCAGTAGCTCAAAGGCAGGTCAGCGGAAAGGTGATTGAAGCATCTACGGGTGAACCGCTGCCCGGCGTAACGGTTCTCGTAAAAGGCACCTCTATAGGGGTTACTACTGACCTTGATGGTAGCTATCGCCTCGAAGTGCCCGGGCCGGAGGCCAGCCTTGTTTTTTCCTTTGTGGGTTACCACACACAGGAGGTAGTGGTAGGGAATAAATCAACTATCAATGTGACTCTGGAAGAGGATGTGCAGCAACTGGAAGAAGTTGTGGTGGTGGGTTATGGTACCCTGAAGAAGAGCGACCTTACCGGTTCGGTATCTTCTGTTACCGGAGAGGATTTAAGAAGCACAGTAACCGCTAATATCGATCAGGCCCTGCAGGGTCGTGTGGCAGGTGTTCAGGTTTCCCAAAACTCTGGTGCACCGGGTGCGGCTGTATCTATTAAAATACGTGGTACAAACTCTATTACCGGTTCCAACGAGCCGCTATATGTAATCGATGGTATCCAGGTATCTGGCGATGGCGGAAGAGGTGCCGGTTTCGACTGGGCCGGTGGCGCAGGTGGTCAGCAGGAAAATTCTGTGAGCCCTCTCTCTGCACTGAGCCCGAGCGATATAGAAAGTATCGAAATCCTGAAAGATGCTTCTGCTACGGCCATTTATGGTTCTCGTGCCGCAAACGGGGTGGTTATTATTACTACCAAGCGTGGCAAGGAGGGTGAGGCCAGGGTTTCATATAATGGATATTATGCCGTTCAGTCATTCCCTGAAGAAAGGCGGATAGATGTAATGACTTTGCCCCAATATGCAGAGTATAATAACCAGCTGGCTGAGCAATTCACGACAATAAATCAGAATGAAAGATTCATGGATCCGAGTCTTTTAGGTCCCGGAACAGACTGGCAGGATGAGGTGTTCCAGATTGCGCCTATGCAAAGCCACCAGCTTTCCATAACAGGAGGAAGTGAAAAAAGCCGCTATGCGGTTATGGGAGGTTACTTCCAGCAGGACGGTATCATTATAGGTTCTGGTTTTGATCGTTTTAACATTCGTACCAACCTGGATAGTGAGGTTAAAAGCTGGTTAAACGTTGGTACAAGCCTTTCTTATTCCAGCACAGACGAAGTCATTACCCTGAATGATGGTGGTGACGGCGTAATTGCACAGGCCTTATCGATGCCTCCACAGGTTTCGGTAAGAAATATGGCGGGTGACTTTGGCGGACCTGCCGAAAACGAATCTGCCCAGGTATCGGTAAACCCGGTAGCCCTGGCCCTTTTGCGATCCAACACCTTGGAAAGACAGCGGATTATGGCCAACTTCTATGCAGATGCTGAATTAACGGATGGCTTGTCATTCAGAACAGAAATTGGCTTTGACGACAACACCGGGGTAAGTAATTCTTTCGTTCCGGAAAACTGGGAGGCGCTTCGTACGGATGTAAGCCAGCTTCAGCAGCGCCGCGACAATAGTTTTTACTGGATATGGAAGAACTATTTTACTTACAGCCGCGATTTTGGCGTTCATTCCCTTACTGCCATGGTGGGTAATGAGGCGATGCGCTCAGAGTACGAAGGCTCAGCCCTTTACAAAATTAACCTTGCAACCAATGATATCATTACCCCGAACCAGGGTGATAATTCAGAAATTGCTACTGGCGGATGGGCCGGAGCAAACTCACTGGCCTCTTATTATGGCCGCTTTAACTATAACTACTCCGACCGCTACCTGGCTACTGTTACCCTGAGGGCCGATGGTTCTTCCAGGTTTGGCCCGAACAACCGCTGGGGTTATTTCCCTTCTGTAGGTTTAGCCTGGAGGGTTGCTAATGAAGACTTTATGCCTGAGTCTAATGTGTTAACAGACCTTAAATTAAGGGTAGGTTATGGAGAGGTTGGCAACCAGGAAATTCCTAACTATGCCTTTGGTTCTGCTTTAACAGGTATTAATACCTGGGCCGGTTTGGGTTATATTAATGCCAGATTAGGTAACCCAGACCTGAAGTGGGAAACTACTGCGCAGTATAACGTAGGTGTGGATATTGCATTATGGACCGGAAGAGTGGATTTGACCATCGATGCTTATCAGAAGTTTACCAGAGACTTATTGCTACAGGTATCTCTGCCTAACTATTTAGGTGGTGGTGCAGGTGGTATTGGTGCGCCATATGCGAATGTTGGTCGACTCGAAAATAAAGGACTTGAAATTGGCCTTCATACCATAAATGTTGTAGAAGAAGGGTTTAGCTGGAAAACAGACGTAAACTTTACTTTAAACAGAAACGAGATTACAGAAGTAGACAGAGCTTATACCAGAGGTTTATACTGGTATGCCGGCTTCGACGAAGTAACCCGTACAACTGCCGGAGGTCCGGTAGGTCTTTTCTACGGATACCAGACCGATGGAATTTTCACCACTCTGGAAGAAATCGCGGAGCATGCGGTACAGGTTCCGGGACCGGAAGGAGGCAATCTTATTCATGAAAGAGACGGGGTTTACATTGGAGATGTGAAGTTTAAAGATATCAGCGGACCGGATGGTGTACCTGATGGTATCATTGACTCTTATGACAAGACCGTTATTGGTGACCCGAATCCTGATTTCAGCTTCGGATTAAATAACACATTTACCTATGGCGCTTTTGACTTCTCCTTCTTCCTGAGCGGAGCTTATGGAGCCGACATCTTTAACTTCCAGCGATACAGAATTGAAGGAATGATTTCTGCCTACGATAACCAGTCGGTAACCGTAGTTGACCGTGCCCGCTATGAGGAAAATGAAGCAGGCGAAGTGGTATTGCTGAACCCGGAAACGGATATGCCCCGATTCTCACAGCTGAATGTGAATGAAAACAATCGCATGTCAGACCGGTGGATTGAGGATGGTTCCTTCCTTAGAATCCAGAACGTAAGCCTTGCTTACACCCTGCCAGGCGAAATAACCCAGCGATTTAAAGTGCACAGGCTAAGGGTGTATGCAAATGCACAGAACCTTTACACCTTTACAAACTACACAGGTTTAGATCCTGAGATTGGTGCTTTCGAGCAGGATCCATTACGGCAGAATATTGACATGGGGCGTTTCCCTTCCGCAAGAGTATTTACTTTTGGTGTGAACATTGACCTATAAGGTTTCGGAAAATTAACAGGATTAAATTAATGATTATGAAAAATAAGTTTGTTTATATGCTCATATGCTCCTTGTTGTTTTCAACAACTGCATGTGATAAAGAATTTCTGGAAATCGTTCCGGAAGATGCGCCGACGGTAGATGGCTTCTACAATTCGGCATCTGAAATAAGAGCCGTAACTGCCACTCTGTACGGCCGGCCATGGTTTGAGTATAACGATAAGTTCAGCTGGGCGGCCGGCGATGGCATGGCCGGAGACCTTTTTAATGACTACCAGACAGAAGGACAGCTGTTTTACCTGACTTACTCAGATAACAACAACATTATTTCGCAGGGCTGGAGAGGTTTATATAATGTTATTGCCTATGCAAATGCTATTATCAACGATATGCCGCGTGTGGCAGGACAAAACGGAGTGCCTCAGGAGGTTATCAATGCAGGTCTTGGAGAAGCAAGATTTATCAGGGCTACCGCTTACTACCTCCTTGCAGAATACTGGGAAGAAGTGCCAATCATAGAAAATGTGGCAGCCTTAATTGAAAGCAATAACATTGATGTAGTAAAAAATACCTATTCAAGTGTTATTGAGTTTGTTATTCGTGACCTGGAATTTGCGGCAGAGCACCTTCCGCTGGTGGATGAGCCTGGCAGGGTAACCACCTGGGCGGCACAGGGAATGCTGGCAAAGGTACACCTTACCAGGGCACAAAGAGAAAAGTCTGCTGAAGATTTTGCCAAAGCAGCCGCTTATGCGAAGAACGTAATTGAAAACAGCGGACTTTTCCTGCTGGAAGACTATTCCGATTTATTTAGAATCGAAAACAATAACAACCCGGAGTCATTATTTGCACTTCAGTGGATAGGTGGTGCATGGGGCTTCGGAAACAGCCGCCAGGCAGTAATGGGGCGCAGCAGCTTAATTACCGGAAATAGTGAAGCCTGGGGTGGTTACAAAGGAGTAACTATTGATTACATGGATAATGTAGAAGAAAATGCAGAAGGAGGCGAAGATTTGCGCCAGCCATGGATCTATATGGAATTAGGAGACTTCTACCCTGAAATCCGGAAGGATGCAGGTGGCTATACCTACAACATTGTAACGCCGGATCCGGCAGGTGGAGGTAACCTGGAGAATCCAAGTCCTTTATTGAACAACGTCAAAAAGTATGTAGTCGGCAGCTCTGCAGATTTGGGCGGTATTGCTATCAACAACCAGGCTGTGCCGCTGAACCAGTACATGCTGCGCCTGGCAGATGTATACCTGATTTATGCAGAGGCTGTTTTAGGAATGGCTGAATCGACCAGCGACCCATTAGCTTTAGCTTACTTTAATGCAGTAAGAGAAAGAGCCGGCCTGGAGCCAAGAACCTCCATTACTTACCGCGACATATTTAATGAGCGCAGAGTAGAGTTTGGTATGGAAGGTATTGCCTGGCTGGATGTGAAAAGATACTTCTACCATGACCCTGCTGCAGCAATTGCATACCTGAATGCTCAAGACAGAGCAGCTATTTTTGAACCTATTGAAGGCTATGAAGGAGATGTAAACAGCTGGGAAGCTTATGAAATAGTGCCACCTGCAACACCGGTAGTCATCGACGAAACCGATATGGTGCTTCCTATTCCTAACGGGGAAATAGGTCAGAATCCGAACCTGGGCCCGGGAGTAGAGGCAGTTGAGTACATTTTTGAATAAAAATTTAATTTCATATAGAAATGAAACAGCTTATAAAAAATACATGGCTCTTAATCATTCCTCTACTGGTGCTGGGGAGCCTGATGACCGCCTGCGAAAAGGATGATGAAGAGATGGTAATGAGCGGCGAACCAAGCATTAGTTATGTGCGGGTAACAGACCCTGCTGCCGCCGACTCTCTCCTGGTGGGTGCGCCACTGGGAGACCTGATTGCCATTGTGGGGGAAAATCTTGGCAGTACCAAGCACCTGTGGTTTAACGACCAGAAGGCTGCTTTGGAGCCAAGTTACGTTACGGACAGGACCATACTGGTAAACATCCCAAACAAAGCGCCAACTGAAGTAACTGATGTAATGACGCTGGTGTTTGCCAATGGCGACACCCTCCGCTATCCTTTCGAAGTTACCATTGCTCCTCCGCTGGTACTTGCCATGGAAAATGAGTATGCACCCATAGGTACTGAAACAACAGTAACAGGTGACTTCTTTTTTGAGCCGGTGGCTATAACTTTTACCGGTGGTGCAGAGGCGGAAATTATTGCGATGGACCAGAATGCAGTCACATTTATCGTACCTGAAGGTGCTCAGACAGGGCCTGTTTCCTTTACCACTGCGTTTGGTACTACAATTTCAAACTTCCACTATAAGGATCAGCGAAACATCATTCTGAACTATGACGACCTTACTGCCGAGGGAAGCTGGAGGCCAGGCCCGATTGCAAGCGAAGATGGAATTGATGGAAATTACTTAAAGCTGGGTGGCGTGCTGGCTGCGAACGAAAGAATTGAAGATAATTTTGAATCTCAGTTCTGGGGCCACACCAGGTATGATGTGCCAACAAACTTAGTGGAAGGATATCCGGAAGACCTGGTGTTAAAGTTTGAGGCCAGAGCAGATGACTGGTATGGTTCCATTTTAAATATTACCTGGGGACCATGGGACAATGCGGGTAACCAGGAAGTATGGTCTAACCTGAACGGCAGAGGCCTGTGGAGACCATGGGTGGAGCATGATGCTCCTTTTGATACCGAGGGCGAATGGATAACCGTAACTATCCCACTCACAGAAATGATTTACAGCCATAATCAGGATGCCGACGGGAATAACATATGGGAGCCTGACATGAAGTTTGATAAGGATGTAACAGGCACCCTGTCCTTCTGGGTAATCGCAACACCTAAGGCAGATTCTACGCCATTTGAGCTTCATATCGACAATGTGCGGATAGTAGAAAAGTAATTTTAATTTACTGACTTAAAAGTTATAGAAATGAAATTCCCAAAATATATAAAAAGTTTACCGGCCTTTACCCTGATTATGCTTCTGTTCGCCGGCCTCGCCCTCTCTTCCTGCGAGAAAGAGGAAGAGATAGAGGAGGTGGTACTACATAGCTTTGGCCCTGCAGGCGTAGAACACGGCGACCAGATAAAGTTTATCGGGCTCAACCTCGATAAAGTAACCGCTATCCAGTTGCCTGGCGTAGAAGTACCCAGCAGTGATTTCGTATCGCAGTCCTCCGAACTGATTGAGCTGGTTGTACCTAAGGCTGCACAGGCCGGGAAAGTGATCCTCAGAACCCCCGGAGGAGATATTGAATCAAAAGCAATGCTTAACTTCTTGGTTCCGGTGGTAATAGAGTCCATTACAGATGAAGCCCGCCCTGGTACGAATATCAGTATTAAAGGTGAACTGGTAAACTGGATTGAAGAAGTGATGTTTAATGATGGCATCGTGGTTACCGACTTTGTGAGCAAGTCGTTAAACGAGGTGGTGGTAACCGTGCCAATGGAAGCCCAGTCAGGCGCCCTGGTATTTAAAACAGGCGGCACAGAGCCAATGTCTTTTGCCTCTGAAGAAGAACTGATTGTAACCTTACCAGCAGTTACCTCTTTTAGCCCTGCAGCCATAAAGCATACCGATAACCTGACCATTACAGGTACCGACCTCGACCTGGTAACCTCCATCGCTTTTGAGGGGGATACCGCTACAGAGTTTGTAAGCCAGTCAGCTAATGAGATTGTGGTAGCGGTTCCTGCCCAGGCCGTAAACGGACCCCTGACGCTAATGCAGGCCTCTCCGGTTAATGTGGTTACCAGCGAGGAGCTGACGATCATTCTGCCGGTAGCGACTGGAATAACTCCAAAGCCGGCCGTGCCTGGTGTTGATAATATTACCATTACAGGTACCGACCTCGACCTGGTAGGAGCACTGACTCTACCAGGCGTAACAGCACCAATTACTGTACCAGCGGCTGATTTTGTAAGCCACTCAGCTGAGGAAATTGTGCTGGCATTACCCGATGACGCTAAAGCAGGTGCTATTAAATATACTTCTATTCACGGCTTTGCAGGTAGTTTAGGCGTAAATGTTGTTGTACCGAGCGAAGGTCCTCCGCTGTTAGCGACTACTGTTTATGATGATGAATTTTTCTTCAATGGAAGTCCGGAAAGCTGGGGTGGTACTGCCGATCCTTTAAGCACTGAACAAGCCTATTCAGGAACCATGTCTTATAAGTTTGAAACAAACGGTGATGGTGGGGCGAAGATTGTTGGAACATCCGTAGATGCCAGTGGCATGGGGGTATATGTCTTCTCTCTCTATGGAGGTCCCGGAACGGATGGTAAACAGGTAGCCGCCATCCTGGGGCATGGTGGTGCTGACAACTGGGGTAACTATAATGCCGTAACCCTGGTGGAAGGAGAATGGACAGAATACAGAATAGATTTGTCAAAATACCCTGATGTGGACCTTTCGGCTATTTCTAACTTTGTATTTAAACCGGAAGGGGCTAGTGCTGGTGATGTTATCTATATAGACAGAGTTGGGTTTGATCCTGCAGGACCTCCACCACCTGCACCACTGGCTGCCCCTATTTATACCGATGCTGCCGGAAGTGGATTCGGAGCGTGGGGAGGATTTGGTTCTGCCATTACTGAATTTGGCACTACCGAAGAAGTTCGTGGCGGTGATAATGCCATCAAGGTTACCTATGGCGGTGGCTGGGGTGGTGGCCCTCAGTTTGGCGGAGGGAACCTTTCAACTGATGGTGCTACCAGCTTTGCCTTTTCAGTGTTTGGAGGAGAAGGCAGCGAAGGAAAAAGCGTGCAGCTTTTAATTAAAACGCCAGAAGGTGAATTCACAAAACAGGTTCCGGTAGTTGTAGGAGAATGGACAGATGTTGAAATTCCATTGTCTGAGCTGGGAAATCCTTCAGCTATTACGGAGTTGTTCTTCCAGGATACTGATTTCTCCGGAGTAGTTTATTATGACCACATTGGCCTTAGATAAATTTAAGTAACCACTACAAAATGGTACGCCTAAAATGGCGTACCATTTTCATTACCACTTTCTGCACCCTTGCTTCCGTAGGCACAAAACCTGCTCGTAGAGAAAGGGCCGTGTTTAAATGGGTACCGGTAAAAAAAGTACCAGCCTAGGCTAAGGAAGGACTATAAAGGGGTGTGCTTAAAGTGTTAATTTCAGTTGCCAGAAACTGCTAATGAGTTAGTAGAATACCAGGGATAACAAATTCCAGTATTGGAAATTGCCGCAAACCGGCCTGAGTGAATTAATCATGAAGAAACGTCTACGGCTACTTTGTTGCTTATCGCTAAGCTTCCTGTTTGCTTCTCAACTCTATGCACAGAAATACGAGGCAGAAGGTGCGGTTCTTAGCAATGGAGCCAGGATGCAGGCCTGCTCTTCCTGTTCGGGCGGTTATTATGTAGCGCAGGAAGAAGGTGCTCTTTCCTTTTCAGTGAATCTAACGGAGCCTAGCTTTTACAATATCTCTGTTGTGGCGGCGGCTCCTTATGGAGAAAAAACAAATATTATCTCGGTTAACGGAATTTCAGCTGAATTCTACCTGGCCGATAGCAGCCAGTTTGCCGCTTATAAGGTGGTAAATACCTTTAAAATGGAGCCCGGGGAGCATAAAATTGAAATATTAAAATCCTGGGGCTGGATTGATATTGATTTTATTGAATTACAGAAAGTAATTGTTTCGGAACGCTTTAACCTGAACCAGACACTGGTGAGCCCAAATCCAATTCCGGAAGCCAGGGCTTTATACGACTTCCTGCTGGACCAGTATGGAAAAAAGATTATTTCCGGTGCTATGACACTGGACAGCCTCGATGAGGCTATTTGGTTGAAACAGCATACAGGACAGGAGCCGGCTTTGCTTGGAATTGACTTTATGCACAGTGGGAGAGGATACAGCTGGTACCAGGATAAAATGCCTGTAATGAATGCACATACCTGGTATAGCCGCAATGGTATTCCGGCGCTCATGTGGCACTGGAGAGATCCTTCGCGCGATACAGAAGAGTTCTATACCAAAAGCCAGTCTAAACCTGATGGCACCGACTTCGATATTTCCCGAATTGCGGATGAAAGCTCTGCAGAATACCAGGCCATGCTGCAGGACATCGATTATGTGGCCGGACTGCTAAAGGAACTGCAGGAGGAAGGTGTGCCGGTAATCTGGCGGCCCCTGCATGAAGCTGCAGGAGGCTGGTTCTGGTGGGGCGCAAAGGGTCCTGAGCCTTTGAAAGAACTTTGGCTGCTTATGTATGACCGAATGGTAAATCACCACGGGCTCCGTAACCTGATTTGGGTGTGGACGAGAGAGCCGGGCGATGAGGCCTGGTACCCCGGAGATGCATATGTGGATATTATCGGGCGCGACATTTACAAAGAGGGCGACCATAGCTCCCAGGCCATCGAATTCAATAATCTGAATGCCCTCTACGGAGGAAAAAAAATGGTAACGCTCAGCGAAGTAGGTTCTTTTCCTGATCCGGATAAGCTGCTTCAGGAAGGTGCCGGCTGGTCGTGGTTTATGCCATGGTACGGCAGCTATACCCGTGAGAGCCAATACAACCCCCTGGCACTTTGGGAAAAAGCGCTGGCGCATGAGTATGTAATAACGCTGGATGAAATGCCTGCGCTGGCCATTTACGAAAGGCAGCCGACAGGCATACCCGATTTTAGTGAAGATGAGCAGTCAGTACTTGCTTACCCGACCAGGGTAATAAATGAGCTGACGATAAAGAGTAAGAGCAGGCTGGAATCTGTAATCATTTATAACACCCTAGGCACAATGGTGAAACAGGAAAGGCTGAGCGGGAATACAGCAGTCATTTCAATGGCTGGTTTTCAGCCGGGCCTGTATATCCTTAAGGTAAACCAGCAGCACAGCCTGAGGGTGATGAAGGAGTAATGAGAGAAGGGTTTATCCCTGCCTGAATTGATAAGCTGCAGGAGCTGCCGAAAGTTGGAATAAGACGGCCGCTGAAGGCCAATTCAGCTTGTGGTAAAGTACAGAATAGTGGTCAACGTTTGTGATTCTGACCTGCAAAAAAAGCAGCTGCCTTGCTACCGGAATAGGCAAGGGGCTTACAAAAAAGAAGAAGAAGTTAAATTAAACAGCATCATAATGACAGTAAGGAATATAAAGAGCCTGGGCATATTGGCCTCTTTTGGAATATGCCTATCCTGCACTCCGGCCGCTACTGAGGAGACGGAAGCTACACTAAATGAGCAGATACGCCTGAACCAGCTCGGGTTCTACCCTGAAGGTCCGAAAGTGGCTGTGGTAGCCGGCGATGTAGAGGCAGATGTCTTTTATGTAATCAGTACTAATCTGAAGGATACAGTTTTTTCAGGAAGGCTAAGTGAAAGGAGACAATCCTCTTATTCGGGAAAAACCACCCGCATTGCCGATTTCTCAGAGATGGAAAAGGAAGGGACCTTTGTTGTTTCCGTACCAGGAGTGGGACAGTCCTATCCGGTAACGGTCGGGCCGGAGGTATATGAAGATCTGACAAAGGCCGCTTTAAAAGGCTTTTACTTCCAGCGGGTTTCTACCGCCCTGCCTGCCGAATATGCCGGCGAATGGGCACGCGCGGCAGGCCACCCCGATACGGTCGTACAAATACATGCTTCTGCGGCCACCCCCGGCCGCCCCGAAGGAACGACCATTTCTGCTCCCCTGGGCTGGTACGATGCCGGCGACTACAACAAATACATCGTTAACAGTGGCATAAGTACAGGAACGCTGCTTTCCCTGCACGAAGAATTTCCGGCTTATACACGTTCCTTGTCTCTGACTATTCCGGAGGGAAATAACGAGCTTCCCGATTTGCTCGATGAGTCATTGTGGAACCTCCGCTGGATGCTTGCCATGCAGGACCCAGCCGATGGCGGGGTATACCATAAGCTGACAACAGCTGAGTTTGAGGGGATGGTAATGCCTGCAGATGCGAAAAATACCCGTTATGTGGTGCAGAAAAGCACGGCGGCCACTTTAGACTTTGCCGCCGTAATGGCACAGGCAGCCCGTATATTCCGCGATTATGAAGAGCAGCTGCCAGGGCTGGCAGATACCTTTCTGCAGGCGTCAGAAAAAGCCTGGGCATGGGCAGAGAAAAATCCTGACCAGCTGTACGACCAGCCTGCCATGAATGAAAAGTATAAGCCTGCTGTAAATACAGGTGCCTATGGCGATGATGACGTAAGTGATGAGCGGGTGTGGGCTGCTGCAGAACTCTGGGCTACCACCGGAAAAGAGCAGTACCAGAAAGCCATCAGCCTCCTGCCTGAAGATAGCCTCCTGCTGGTTCCTTCATGGGGCCAGGTGCGTGCGCTCGGCTACTATACGCTGCTGCGCCATGCCGATAAACTTGAAGAGCAGGACCCTCAGCTGCTACAGGCAGTAAAGGAGCAGGTGCTTGCTTTAGCCGGGAGCCTTACCGAGGAGGTAGATGCAAACGCTTATGCGACCGTAATGGGCCGCTCCGCCGAAGATTTTGTGTGGGGGAGCAGTGCAGTGGCAGCCAACCAGGGAATTGCCCTGATTGAAGCTTACCAGCTAAGCGGCGAAAAAGCTTACCTGGACCATGCGCTTTCGAACCTGGATTACCTGCTGGGAAGAAATGCCACCGGCTATTCTTTTGTAACAGGCTATGGAGATAAAACGCCCATGTTTCCGCACCACCGCCCTTCGGAGGCCGATGGGATAGAAGCGCCGGTGCCTGGTCTTCTGGCAGGAGGGCCCAACCCGGGGCAGCAGGATAAATGCGACTATCCTTCCAATGCCGCGGATGAATCTTACGTAGATGCCACCTGCTCTTACGCCTCTAATGAAATAGCCATTAACTGGAATGCTCCTCTGGTATACCTTACAGCTGCCCTCGAGGCCCTGAAGCAGGAAGCAGCTTATGTACAGGACAGGAATAATTAAATAAAACAGATATTTAACCAGGCTGCCTGTTCCGGAGAGAAACAACCGGAAATCTCTGGCAGGCAAAAAACCAAATTCTATTACATGAATCTTAAATCTTTTACGCTGCTCAGCGGCATGGCACTCCTCCTGCAGTACTGTGGAACGCCACAGGCCGCTGAAAGTAATGTTACTCCCTCCAGTAGCAGAGTGGATAGTCTTCTTTCTGTCATGACGATAGAAGAAAAAGTAGGGCAGATGACACAGGTGGCCATTGACCTCATTCTGGAAGATGATGAAACCACCGTGGTGGATATGGAAAAGCTCAGAACGGCCCTTCTGGAGAAAAACGTAGGCTCCATCCTTAATGTGAAGGGGCATGCCTATACCGTGGATCAGTGGCACGAAATCCTGAATGCGATTCAGGAAGTGGCCACCGAAGAAACCAGGCTGGGCATACCCATCTTATATGGCATTGATGCCATCCACGGGGCGAACTATATCGCAGGCTCCACTTTATTCCCGCACAATATTGGCACTGCCGCCAGCCGTAACCTGGAGATGGCCCGCAGAATTGCTGAAATCACCGCAGCAGAAACCCGTGCGGCAGGGATACCCTGGAACTTCGACCCCGTGCTGGACGTAGGCCGCCAACCTCTCTGGCCCCGCTTCGAGGAAACTTTTGGCGAGGATGTATACCTGGTAAAAACCATGGGAGCTGCTACCATTAAAGGGTATGAGCAGGATGGCCTGAACCAGGACCATACCGTAGCTTCGACCATGAAGCACTTTATTGGCTATTCCATGCCCGAAACCGGTAAAGACCGAACGCCTTCTTACATACCGGAAACCATGCTGCGGGAGTTTTTGCTGCCCCCATTTAAAGAAGCAGTAGAGGCAGGCGCCTCCACCGTCATGATTAATTCCGGCGAAGTAAACGGGGTTCCGGTGCATGCAAGCAAATATTACCTGACCGACATCCTGCGCGATGAGCTGGGCTTTGAAGGAGTGGCAGTATCGGACTGGGAAGATGTAATTCGCCTGCACACCCGCCACCGGGTAGCGGCCACGCCCAAAGAGGCCGTTCGCTTGGCCGTGGAAGCAGGGCTCGATATGAGCATGGTGCCGCTCGACTACTCCTTTTACGACCTGCTCGTGGAGCTGGTAAAGGAAGGCACCATCTCCGAAGAGCGCCTGGACCTTTCCGTGCGCCGTATCCTGAACCTGAAGGAAGAGCTTGGCCTGCTGGACAATCCGTTCCCGAAAGAAGAACTGAAGAGCCGTGTACAGCTGGCGGAATATGACAGTGTGGCCTACGATGCTTCCCTGGAAAGCCTTACCTTACTGAAGAATGAGAATGATATCCTTCCGCTCGATAAAGGCACCAAAGTGCTGGTGGCCGGTCCGGGCGCTAACAACCTGGGTACCCTGCACAGCAGTTGGTCCTATACCTGGCAGGGAAGCGATGAGGACCTCTATCCTGAAAAGGCCCTTACCATTGTGGAAGCCCTGCGGAATGAAATAGGCGAAGAAAACGTCATCAGCCGCTCGGTAACCGATTATGGCGCTGAGGAGAACTACGATATCGACCAGCTGAAAGCCGATGCCGCCGGGGCAGATGTCATCCTTCTTACCCTTGGCGAAAAAGCCTATGCCGAAAGCCCGGGTGTAATCGATAATCTTGAGCTCGACCCCCGCCAGCTGGCCCTTGCGGAAGCAGCCGCTGAAACAGGCAAGCCGGTGGTGCTGGTGCTTACCCAGGGCAGACCGCGCGTCATTTCTTCCATTGTGCCCGATATGGATGCCGTGCTGCTGGCGTACCGCCCATCCACTTTTGGCGGAGCTGCCATTGCCGATGTGTTGTTTGGCGACTATAACCCCAGTGGTATACTGCCCTTTACCTATCCGCGCCATTCGGGCGATGTGGTGCTGTATGACCACAAAGGAACCGAAAAGATCCGCGAAGATCAGCCCAATACCTATGGCGACGGAGGCTTTAACCCGCAGTGGACCTTCGGTGAAGGCCTGAGCTACACCACCTTTGAGTTTTCCGATTTGCAGGTGAATAAGCCTACTTTCGGTCCGGACGATGAGCTGGAGGTACGTGTAAAGGTGAAGAATACCGGCAGCCGTGCAGGACAGAAGGCCGTGGAGCTGTACAGCCGCGACCATTATGCCAGCATCACCCCAAGCGCCAGAAGGCTCAGGGACTATACCAAAGTATCGCTGGCTCCCGGAGAGGAAAAAGAAGTAGTCTTTACGGTTAGCCCTGAAGAGCTTGCCTTCGTAAACGAGGCAGGAGAGTGGGTAACGGAAGCAGGCGCCTTCGACCTGATGGTGGGCGATCAGAAGGTAGAGGTAAACTACGCGCTTTAAACAGGAGCAAAAGGAAAACCTTTAGCGAAAAAAGAAAAAAGCAGGACCCTCTTCATGTAACCCTTCCTGTGAAAAGCCGCTGGTTCAATATCAGCGGCTTTTTTATGTTTTGTAGGTGGGGAGGCTTTCGCTAAAAATTCCGTCCGTATCCTCTTTCCCATCAGCCTGTAGAAGGGGATAAAGAGTTGAAAGCATGAAAAATTGTGTAAAGAACATTTTACCTAAATTTGCCCATCATTTAATAACTGCTCCTGTAGTTCAATGGATACCTGCCTGCCGGGAATAGGATTTTATTAAATTTGAATTACTTTTTGTAAGTAGCGACTAATTAAAATAATAATACGAGCCTTTCATTTTATTTTGAAGGGCTTTTTTATTGATAATATCCAATATTTGAGATTAATGTTTGCCCGTTTTTTATAAGGTGGTAAACATTTTACATTTTATTGTTACCCATCTTTTTCAATCTCCTGTTACCCGCACACCTATCACGGCGGATAAGTAGATTTTTAATGGAGAAAAGCTATTCTGATAAGTGCTGTTTATTATCGGCTTCGATCCTTCAAGGATGCTGTAAAGATTGTCCATTACCAGATTTACTTTTATGAACATAAATTCATTGGAATTCGAAACGAATTGACCACTCCCATCCCAATTCGAAATGCCATTAAAGTATTTTAAAGAAGTACCAGAATCGTTTCAATGCATAAGGAGGCTTGTTTGTGTTAGGAGAACAACCTTTTTAAAACTAATTGTGTCAATTAAATAAGTAACAAAGGATTATGAGCGATGCAGATTATTTCGAATTCATGTTATGTGGTAATGTTTTTATTTCTATTATGGGGCTGTGAAAAAGATGATGTCTCAACTTCTAAAGAAGTAGTTGAAGTAACCCTGACAAACACAGAAGAATATATCCATGATTTTAAAATATGTGGTGATGAGGAAGGAGCTACTATTGTAACACAACCACAGTATTCAGAAGTAAGTGAAATAGTTAGAAATGCAAACACCGACTGGTGTATAGTATATAGATATAAACCAGAATCAGACTTTGCAGGAAAGGACTTTGTTGTGATTGAAACCTGCTCTGGTGGAATTGGAACGGTTTGTACCGATATACAGACAGTTAGAATAGATTTTACGGTTACAAATAAGTAGGTTTTTAGGGGCGCCTTTAAGTCAAGCTCTCCATAACTATTGCCTTATGGGCTACTTACCTCCATTGGTGAGCAACTACATGATTAGAGAACTTATAGTCAATCAAGCATCGGAAAGATTCCTACATAGGAAAAGGTTGAGTTAGTTTATAAATAAAATACCCAATAATGAAAAAGCGATTAGTGGCTTTATTCTTCACAATGGTTCTGTTTTTAGGATTCCCTTCCTGTAAGGACGACTCAATTGACTGTTCAATAGCAGGTGAGTTTTTTGATATAAATGGAATTGAGATAGACAATTATCAAATTAGCGAAAGCAGGTTTGATAATGGTCATTATTGGAAGCAGGTTGAGGGTGATGAAACCATACCGTTTGATGAATTCTTTATGAGGGTATTTTTTGAAGTAGATTATTATTTAGTGGACCCCAAGCTTAGGACAGCTTTCTTTGAATTTTAATTGAATTAAG
>NZ_ANNU01000076.1 GCF_000346615.1 Nafulsella turpanensis ZLM-10 | reverse complement strand
CTCTGGCTCTTCTCCTTGTCTCATAACGTTTCTTTTTGTGTATCGCTATTTCAGGACGGGACAATGAGGTAAAAAAAAGAGGCCACTCTTTCCCGGGTAGCCTCCTTTCTTATTAATTTTCACATACGCTTACAGTTCTCCCATTACTTCCGAAAATATCCGGTACGAATGGAGCCGGTCTTCGTGCTGGTAAATGTGGGAAGCGACCATGAGTTCGTTCACACCGGTCTTCTTTAGAAACTCTTCTGTTTGCTGCTTTACTGTTTCTTTGCTTCCAATAAAGGCATATTTGAGCATCCGCTGAAAAGCGGGGTTTTCCAGTAGCTCGCGCAGGTCCGGTGTCATGTCGACCGGGGGCTGCATATAGTCGATGTTATTGGTCATTACGCCGAGCATCATCCGGATAAGGGTGGTGGAGATGCGCTCTGCTTCTTTATCGGTCTCAGCCGCGATAACATTGATGCAGCCTATGGTGTAAGGCTCCCGGAGGTATTCAGAAGGCTGGAACTCGTTGTAGTAAATGTTCAGTGCCTCAAATAAATGGGTGGGCGCAAAATGGCTTGCAAAAGCATAAGGTAGTCCTTTTTTCGCTGCCAGGTGGGCGCTGTCGGTACTGGAGCCTAAAATATAAATGGGTACCTCCACTCCTTCGGCAACGGTTGCTCTTACTTTGGAACCGCTATTGTTAGGGGAGAAATACTGCTGAATCTGCCCTACTTCTTCCGGGAACTGGTATACCGCATGCATCCGGTCGGAGCGAATCGCGTGGGCTGTTACCTGGTCTGTGCCCGGGGCTCTTCCCAGCCCGAGGTCAATCCGGTTGGGATAGAGAGCGCCCAGGGTCCCGAACTGCTCAGCCACAATAAGGGGCGAATGGTTGGGCAGCATAATGCCACCGGAGCCCACTTTTATCTTTTTTGTACCACCGGCAATATAGCCAATCAAAACGGCTGTTGCAGAGCTGGCAATACTAATCATATTATGGTGCTCGGCGAGCCAGAAGCGATGGTAGCCCAGCTCTTCTGCTTTTTGCGCCAGGTCAAGACTTTTTCTAAAGGTATCTTCCGGCGTACTGCCGCTGGCGACACTGGCCAGTTCTAAGATAGAATAAGGTATATTTTCTGGAATTGTCGACATATCTGATTTTGGTCCTTTTTATAAAGGTACGAAACAGTAGCGAGCCGGTTAAAATAATTAATGTCTAAACTTTATTTTTTCAATCCTCCCTCTTCCGAACCTATAGGATGGCTCCCTAACATAAGCCTCCTCCGCTACAATAGCTTAAGCCATCATCTGCTAAGAGCCTTTTCTTCACCAGCTCCGGTAAGCTGCTAAGGAAACATCTCTTTTACTTTTCCGCAAGCTGGCACCACCTCCCAATTCGCCTGCTCTATTAAATTTCATCCATCAATTTGCAGGATGCAAGCGCTTTAAAACTCCCTGTCAATCAAAATATTACAACCTAATCTTGGTAATCCAATTTTTATTTCGGAATTTATACTTTAACAAACATTTTTAGTCCTGGCCGGGAAGGAATTAGCACGAAACCGGTGCTTTACTTTTTACAGAAACTGCACAAAACTATCGCCATCCCATCCCCTGCCCTGCTATCTGATTTTTAACTTAAACTGCTCACCTATGCAAAACTCTACTCTTAACTTTTTAAAATTATTACTCTGCTCTTTATCCCTCTTATTCCTTTCCGCCCCTACAGCAGCCGGGGCAATACCCGACAAGAGCATATTGCCGGTAGAGAATCTACTGCCGCTAAAACAATATGATAAAACAATCGAGCTCCTGGTGCTGGACGAAAACGGGGAGCCACTCCCGGGAGTAAACGTGGTGGTAAAAGGAAGCTTAATTGGTGGCATAACGGACCTGAATGGAACGCTACGGCTAACAGTGCCTGACGATGCCGTACTCGAAGTGAGCTTTATTGGCTATAAAACGGAAACCATAGTGGTAGGAGACGAGACGGAATTTACCATTGAAATGGAAATTGATGAAGAACAGCTGGAAGAAGTGGTGGTAATAGGAAGCAGAAACCAGCAGAGAACGGTACTGGAAAGCCCGGTGGCGGTAGATGTCATTCCCATGGATGAGCTGATACAGGAGGCTCCACAGGTAGAGTTGACCCAAATCCTGAACTATGTAGCTCCTTCCTTCTCTTCCAACAGGCAGGCCATTGCCGACGGTTCCGACCACGTAGACCCTGCCTCTTTAAGAGGCTTGGGTGTCGACCACGTACTGGTACTAATCAATGGAAAGCGTCGTCATACTTCTTCTCTTATCAATGTAAATGGTTCGGTTGGCAGAGGTTCGGTTGGTACTGACCTTAACACCATTCCCGCCGCGGCCATTGAACGCATAGAAGTGCTGAGAGATGGTGCCTCGGCACAGTATGGCTCAGATGCCATTGCCGGGGTCATTAACATTGTACTGAAAGATGATGTGGATGAAGTATACTTTTCGGGCACCGCAGGCCAGCATTATGAGGGCGACGGGGAAGTAGCCCAGTTTAATGTAAACTACGGCTTAAGAGTAGGCGAAAGGGGCTTCATTAATTTTACCGGACAGTACCAGACCCGTGGCAGAACCAACAGGGCCGGTGAATGGACAGGCGATGTGTTTCGCACCAGCTGGGATGGTGTTTCGGAGAGTATTTTTGCCGAAAACTTTGAGGCGGGCGATTTCAGCCCCTTCCAGGTAGGCGTACGACTTACCGCCGCACAGGCTGCCGCCATTAATGCAGCCAATGCATTTACGAATAACCTCACCGATGCCGAGCAGGAGGCCCTTATTGAACAGAATGGTGGCAGGGAAGCTTTTTCCATGGTAGTAGGACAATCTGCGGCACGAAATGCCGCTTTGATGATGAACTCAGCTTTCGAAATTAGCGAAAATAATGAGTTTTATATGTTCGGGGGCATCAACTCCAGGAGAGGAATGGCTACCGGCTTTTTCCGTCTGCCTAACCAGGATCGTACCCTCACCACCATCTATCCAAACGGTTTTCTGCCAGAAATCAACTCGATTATTTTCGACGGGGCCCTTACCGCCGGTATCCGGGGAGAAATTGGCGAGTGGCGGGTGGATTTCAGCAACACCTATGGCATGAACTCCTTTAACTTTTTCATCAGCAATACGCTCAATGCTTCACGCGGCAACAGTACAGCCACTTCTTTCAATTCCGGTGGTTTTAGCTTCAGCCAGAACACGACCAACCTCGACTTCAGCCGGTACTGGGATGATGCCCTGGCAGGAGTTAACGTTGCTTATGGCGCAGAACACCGGGTAGAGACTTACGAAATTATTGCAGGTGAGGAAGCCTCCTACACCAACTACGGGAATGTGAACTTAGTTGACACCCTGGAAGATGGCTCCATTTTCACCAATCCATTCAGTCAGGAAAACATCTTTTATGGCCGACCAGGAGGTGCACAGGTATTCCCGGGCTTCCAGCCTGCCAACGAGCTGCGCCAGAGCCGCTCAAACATTGCACTCTATGCCGATGTGGAGCTTAACTTCACCGAGAACTTCTTTACCGACCTGGCTGTACGCTTCGAAGACTACAGCGACTTTGGGAGCACCTTTAACTGGAAGGTGGCCTCCCGCCTGGCCCTTACCGACGACCTTGCCCTGAGAGGAGCTGTAAGTACCGGCTTTAGGGCCCCTTCTCTGCAACAGCGGTACTTTAACAGCACCTCCACTCTTTTTCAGCTGAATGCCGAGGGAGTAAGTGTACCGAACGAAGTGGGTACTTTCCGAAACGACTCCCGTATTGCCGAGCTTTTCGGTATCCCGAGCCTTACCAACGAAACCTCTCTGAACTTTAGCGCCGGGCTTGCATGGGCTATTTTAGATGAACTGGACTTAACCATTGACGCCTACTATATTACAGTCGATGACCGGGTGGTGCTCACCAGCTCATTTAGCGGCAACAACAGCGAAGAAATTGCCCGGATTCTTGCCCTGGCCAATGCCGGTTCAGCCACTTTCTTTGTGAACGGCATTGACACCGAAACCCGGGGGATTGATGTAATACTTGCACATAGTGCCACACTTGGGGCCGGTTCTCTTCGCTCGCAGCTGGCGGCTAATTTTACCCGTACAGAAGTGGTAAATGTAAATATTCCGGAAAGCCTGCGGGAAGCGCCGGAGCGCTTCTTTAACCGGGAAGAGGAAAACAGGTTTGAGGATGCACTCCCTCAGTCAAAAATCAACCTCCTGATTACCTACAATATAGGCAGGTTTACCGCCATTCTTAACAATGTCCGATTTGGCGAGGTGTGGGTGAGAACGGTTTCCGGTAATGAGAATATTGACCAGCGCTTCAGTCCTAAAATCGTCACAGGCCTGAGCTTAGGTTACAACATTACGGAAAACCTGAATCTTACTGTGGGTGGAAACAACATCTTCGATGTGTACCCCGATGAAAACCGGGAAGAGTTCAGAAGCGGCGAACGTTTTGTTTATTCCCGTGCTGCCAGTCAGTTTGGTTTTAACGGCGGCTTTTACTTTGCCCGACTCAACTTTACCTTTTAATTTGCGGGTACGGCAATAGGCAGAGGGGTTGTATCTGTTAAAACGGATACAGCCCTTCTGCTTTATCAAAAACGGCATCCGAAAGGAATATTAATTCACCGGAGCTTGCACTGAAAACAGTTTTACCTATCAAAATTAAAATCATGAAAATTCACCACTCTTTAATATTCACCTTTTTAACGCTCTTCGCCCTGTTGCTGCAAAGCTGCAATAGTAAACCGGAGGGTGCCGTCCTCATTGTTGAACCGGAATTTGGCAAAGTAGTAACTGCCGGTGAAGCAATGGTGGTATGCGCCCACCCCGAGGCTACCCGGGTTGGAGTGGACATTCTGGAAAAAGGCGGTAATGCCATCGATGCCATGGTGGGCACCCATTTTACACTGGCCGTGGTATATCCTACTGCCGGAAATATAGGTGGCGGAGGCTTTATGGTCTACCGGCAGGATGACGGAGAAACCTTTACGCTCGACTTCAGAGAAGAAGCGCCCGGGCTGGCCAGCAGAACCATGTACCAGAACAAAAAAGGCGAGGTTATTGAAGGCCTCAGTCTGTACGGCCATTTAGCCGCGGGGGTACCGGGCTCAGTCGATGGCATGCTCCGGGCTCACGAGCGCTTTGGGAAGCTTCCACTGGCCGAACTGCTGGAGCCAGCCATACAGCTGGCAGAAAATGGGTTCGCCATTACCGCTCAGCAGGCAGAAAAGTTTAACCGCTACCGGGAGGACTTTCTGCAGTACAATCCTGGTGCCACGGACCTTCCGCTGGTAAAGGAGGGTGAATGGAAGGCCGGCGACGAGTTACTCCTACCTACCCTTGCCGCTACCCTTCGGCGCATTCAGGAATCGGGAAGAGCCGGCTTTTACGAAGGAGAAACCGCCCGCCTGCTGGTAGAGGAAATGGAAAGAGGTGGCGGCATTATTACTGCAGAAGATTTGCTGAATTACGAAGCTATCTGGCGGGAACCGGTCGAAGGGATGTACAAAGATGTAAAAGTCATCAGCATGCCTCCCCCCTCCAGCGGCGGCATTGCCCTTATACAGCTCATGAATATGTCGGAAGAGTTTCCGCTGGATGAGTGGGGGTTTCACTCGGTTAGCAGCGTACATACCATAACCGAAATGGAGCGGCGGGTATATGCCGAGCGGGCGGAGCACCTGGGCGACCCTGATTTCTGGGATGTGCCACAGGAGGAGCTCCTGGACCCGGACTATCTGCAGGACAGGGTGGAAAGTATCGATCCCGAACAGGCAACCCCCAGCAGTGAAATTCAGGCACTATCGCTGGCAGCGGCCCATGAAAGTGAACAAACCACTCATTTTAGCATCGTCGATACGGAAGGAAATGCCGTTTCAGTCACCACCACCATTAATGCCTCCTATGGCTCAAAGGTTTTTGTACAGGGAGCCGGATTTCTCCTTAACAACGAAATGGACGACTTTAGTGTAAAACCCGGCTACCCGAACCTGTACGGACTGGTAGGAGGCGAGGCCAATGCCATTCAGCCGGGTAAGCGCATGCTCAGCTCCATGACCCCCACTATTCTGGAAAGGGACGGAGACCTGCTGATGGTCGTAGGCTCGCCTGGCGGCTCCACTATTATTACCTCTGTGTACCAGACTATTCTCAATGTAGTAACCTACGATATGCCGCTGGAAGAAGCGGTCGCTGCAAAGCGTTATCACCACCAGTGGCTACCCGACAAGATTTTTATGGAAGAAGGTGCCTTTCGGCCGGCAGTGGCCGACTCGCTGCGGGAAATCGGGCATGAGCTGGAAGTAAGAGGCCCCATCGGCAGAGTAGATGCCATACTGGTTCAGCCCGATGGCGCCCTTAAGGGAGTAGGCGACCCCAGGGGCGACGACTGGGCCGGTGGCTTTTAAAGCAGCCTCTCTTTTCTCCTGAATCTAAATTGTCGGAAACCGAAAGAATACAGGAGGATTCCATGACTGTAGCCATGAATGAAGGACCCGAATTGGCCCTTCATTCATGGCTTTTTTAATCTCCGCATCCGGTAGCTTAAACCCCTGCAGGTTCCAACCCTATTCAACGTCCCTCCTTTCCTGCCGCATTGTTCAGAATTTTACAGCACCAGCAGCCACTCCTGCCCTTACTTCAAGGCCCCTCCCACCCAAACAGAACAAACCCACTGTATATCCGTAAAACAATCCAACAAATAATCATTTTTGAATCGTATACCTGTATAAAATTTTTCAATTATGAATAAATCGAAATTAGATGAACTGAAATCTATCCAATCTTCCCTTGAAGATTTACATAACAGCCAGGAAGCCATTATCCAAAAAGTAGGACAACTGGAAGTAAACCTCATGAATAATCCGGATAAGGAAGTTGAGGAAGGCCTTACTGAAGTGTATTCCAATGCATCGGCCAATGCCGATTTGGTAAAGGAGCTGCTCGATAAGTTTAATATGAGAGTGGAAAAAGCCGAAAAGGAATACCGCCCGGCACCGGAGGAGGGTGAGGAGAAATAAGCAGCACTCATTTACTAATTGAACAGAAAGGACTGATGCGGAGGGCTACAAAAGATAAATTTTTGAGCACTGTACATCAGTCCTTTCCTTTTAGGAGTTTCAGGTTTTAGCCTTAGGAGAAACCCACAAATCCTCACACCAGCTAGGGTTTACTCTGGTGGTGGCAAAAAAACAGGAAGTTCCACTTTCGCACAGATGGAGGCCTGCGGGCTGGAGAGCTCCTTTCTCACATTCTGTAAACCACCGCATTAATATTCATGCCTGCACCCACGGAGGCGAAAACAACGATGTCCCCTTCTGATACCTGGTGTTTTTCCAGATCTTCCTTTAGTATCAGGTCTAACAAAGTAGGAATGGTCGCCACGGAAGAATTGCCCAGGTAGGAGATGGTCATGGGCATTACGCCTTCGGGTATATCATTCAGATTATACAGGGCATACAACCTTTTCAATATTTCATCATCCATTTTACCGTTTGCCTGGTGGATCAATACCTTTTTCACCTCGCTCAGCTGAACTCCTGCTTTTTCGAGACAATCTTTTATCGAGAGCGGAACAGTTTCAAGGGCATACTGATAAAGCCTCCGGCCGTTCATCTTCAGGAAAAGATCCTGCTGACCATCAGCATGCTGAAGGTAAGATTTTCCCATGTACAACATCTTCGAATACAGGTAGGTATCCGAGCGTGTTGTATGGGCCAGTATACCAGCCGGCTCTTCCGTATCCGTTAGGCATGCCTCCAGAATGGTGGCTCCTGCACCATCGGAGTACAGCATGCTATCCCTGTCGTGCGGATCTGCCACCCTCGACAATACCTCTGCCCCAATCAGCAGTATCTTTTTAGCATCTCCGGACCGGATGAAGTAATCGGCCTGAATCATGGCCTGTAACCAGCCCGGGCAGCCGAAGGCAATGTCATAAGCAATAGTTTGGGGATTCTTAATTTCCAGCAGGCACTTTACCCGTGCTGCTAAACTTGGTACAATATCCAGCTGCCTGTTCTCCTTGCGTACATCGCCGAAATTGTGGGCTACAATAATGTAATCCAGCTCCTCAGGATCGATTTTTGCAGATTTTATGGCATCTAGAGCGGCAAAATATGCTATATCAGAAGTCACTAAATCGTCTGAAGCATACCGTCTTTCCGCAATCGTGGTAATGGCCTGAAACTTTTCTATTATTTCCTGATTGGTTTTATCGATCTTCTTTCCGCTCTTATCATAAAACTCCCTGGACAGAAAATCTTCATTTTTGATTTGCCCTGGCGGGATATATCTGCCTGTTCCTGCTATTACGCTGTGTATTAAACTACTCATTTCCTTCTAATTAATCTTTTACGGAGAAACCCTCAACAGATAAATTTAATGAAACCTGCGAATACTTGCTATCAACCTATAAATAAAAGTTAAGATTATACAGAACCACGCTCTCTCCTCCTTTTACCGGTTTTGCGTTGCCTCTTTTCATGTCCCGGATTTCCGGCACTGAATTTTTCTTTAATAGAATGACCAAAAGAACGCTCACATCAGAGCCGGTAATTTTCTGTTAAAGCTAAACCGCCGCCCCCACTCATCAACAATAAGTGCCTGCATATCAGTCATTTACCAACCTTCCCGTACAACCAGGCTGCCAATAGCCCGTACACTAGAGAGTAATTAAATGTTAAACTTAAACGAGCAAGAATATGAGTTACGACAAAGATAATAATAGGAACAGAAAAGATAACAACCCGCAGAATCCCGACCGGAAGGAAGTAAATCCTGCTAACATGAACTGGGAATCGTCCAGGAACCCCGATTCGGATAATGACCGAAAAGGGCGGAATGTGGATATTGACCAGGAAAACAAAAAGAACCAAATGAGTGGTCGCGAACAGGAAACAACTCCTTTAAATAGAGCGAAAGATATTGTAGACCGCTTTAACCGGGAAGACGACCAACAGAAGAAGGATAGATAACAGGATTTATTTTATTCCTTTACCTTAGTAATGGTGAAGCAAAGGAAGCATTACATAAAATAATTTACAGCAGGTTTCTTATAGGTTACCAGCACTTTACCTTCACCATCGTACCTGGTAAGGTAACAGCCATGCAAAGCGAAAGCCTTGCATGGCTGTTACTTTTTATATCCAGCACATCCTTAGCTTTAAAACAGGTCTTTTGCCGCAGGCAATTGAATTATTCCTTCGCTTCTGCTGTTCTCCTGGTATAGACAAAGCTTATTCCTCGTCCAGTGAATTGCTGTAGCAGTTGTAATTTTGTTTCGAACCGCCTCAGCTTCTTGCTAAGAAGGTTTCTTTTCCTATCTTTAAGCTCCAAAGCCCCTTTTAACCACTTCTAACGCTCTTTTCCAGATCGAAGGAAAGATTTGGATAAGCGGTCGGCCTTCCTTCAGCTTGTTTTTATACAGGCTGATAAAATGAATACCAGAATACCAACAAATGAAATCATCAGTAAAATTTAGTAACCAGGTCCAGGCCGAGTTCTTCAATACCCTCCGCAAACGAGTAAATCAACATTTTAAGGAAAATAATATTACCCGATTTGGTAATAAAGAAATGATTGGCAAAACCATTGTTTTGTTAGTTGCTTATCTTGGGTCTTTTGCTGCCATCCTAACGCTTAATGTAAGCGTGTGGCTGCTGCTCCCTTTTGCCCTCCTGATGGGCCTTGCCATGGCCGGCATTGGAATGTCTGTAATGCATGATGCCCTGCACGGCTCTTATTCTAAAAGTGCCGCGGTTAACAAATTTATGGGTCGTTCTCTCAACTTTTTAGGAGGCAGTTCCTTTATCTGGAATATCCAGCATAATGTGCTCCACCATACCTATACCAATATCCATGGGCTGGATGAGGATATAGAAACCAAAGTAATTGTGCGCCTTTGCAAGCATGCCCCCATAAAACATTTTTACCGCTACCAGCACTTTTATGTGTTTTTTGCCTATGGCTTAATGACCCTGCTGATGCTGGTAAGTGATTTTATTAAGCTGTTTAAGTACCACAGGCGGGGAATAGTTGAGAAGAAGAATATCCGGGTAAGCCGTGAATACTTTAAAATGATCCTGTATAAGGGTTTTTATCTTTTTCTGATGATTGGCCTCCCGCTGTTACTGACAGGCCTTGGCTGGTGGCAGGTACTGATTGGCTTTTTAATCATCCACTTAACGGCCGGCTATATTCTGAGCATAGTCTTCCAGCTTGCCCACGTGGTGGAAGGCGCTGAACAGCCAATGCCTGATAATGATGGCAGCATGCAAAATGCATGGGCTGTACACCAGCTTCAAACTACGGCTAATTTCTCGCGAAATAACCGCTTCCTTAACTGGTATGTCGGCGGACTTAACTTCCAGATTGAGCACCACCTCTTTCCAAATATTTGCCATGTGCATTACCGGAAGCTCTCTAAAATTGTACAGCAAACTGCCGAAGAGTTTCAGCTGCCCTACAACCTGAAACCAAGCTTTGGTTCAGCATTGCAATCGCACATCCGGATGCTTAAAATTTTGGGCCGCGAACAACCAGCCCTGCCACAGTAAAAATAAAAAGGCAAGCCAGGAAAGAGATTCCCCCGCTGGGACTCCTGCCAAAGGAGAAGAAGTTGATAAAAAGTCTGCACCATCCATGCAGGCTTTTTTTTATGCGGTGACAAGCGTATTAAGTTAACAGCCTGCCTTTAGAGGAATTTCTTAACCCTTTTGGTATACGAAGGAGCCGCAACATATAAAGATAGTTTTATGCTCGTTTTTATTGGGCAAAAGGGTTAGTAATGATAAAGAGGGCAAATGTTATGGAGGAAACCTGTTTATTCATTCTGTTAAATCTCGGCCAAGCCAAACCCAGGATTCAGGTCGTGCAATTTCAATCCTGTGCCTAGAGTTATTCCGGTAAAACAAAAAGAGAGGCTGTTTCCGGTTAGGAACAGCCTCTCTTGTAATGACTTAAATTTATATATGTTAAAACTAAGCTAGTTTTACATTTACTGCATTTTGTCCTTTTCTTCCTTCTGCCAAATCAAAAGTTACTTCGTCATTTTCTCTGATTTCATTTACCAGTCCTGATACGTGAACGAAGTATTCCTGATCTGAAGTTGCTTCTTTAATAAATCCGAAACCTTTCAGATCGTTGAAAAATTTTACTGTTCCTTTATTCATGATATTTTGTTTATGTATATACCCACTACATGTAGGAGGGCAAATACGTTCCTTATTTTTTTTCAATATACGATAAATATTTTACAATATCTCCTTTTAAAATTAAAAGCGCCTGGAAAGCCAGTCCGGCAATGGTAAAGCCGGAAAACCAGCTCTCGAAGGAAAAAAGATACTCTGCTTTTTTATTATAATGCTCCCTAAAGCTGATTCAAATTCTACTATTAATGACTTGCTGTGGCAGAATAACCCAAAATGGAAGGTTTTAAATCTTTTAGCTGGAGGTTAAAAAAAGGTTCAAAACACTTCTTCCCTGCAGCTAAGACTGAACAATTGCCGGACCATCTATTTTATAAGAAAAAAGCGTACCTTTGAGGAAGTTCCGCTCTGGAAAAAGTACCATCGCTTATCTGATGCAGCGGTTTTCTTCCGCTGCAAAAGCCAATAGGCACATCAGCTTATTCTTCAGCTTACTCAAAGTCGCTCCTGGTAGCGACCAGGATTACTCCAAACAGGGCATCCTGAATTGCAGATTTAATTAGCCAGGAGAAAGGTACCATACTCCAACTACCAGGGAATCAGCTGGCTTTTTTGAATTGTTCCGCCGGCGCTCTTGTTTATAATGAGGGAACCTATTTCGGTACGAATAGTAAAACAAATTAAAAAGGGCCGTCGTAAAGAAAAAAACGACGCCCCATTCACCAAACCAAATTAAATTTATGGGTAGATCACAGGAAACTTTTAATAAAAAAGAAAAAGAAAAAAAGAAGCTAAGAAAGAAAAAAGAGAAAGAGGAGCGCAAAGAAGAGCGGAAGGCCAATGCCAGCGACGGGAATAATCTCGATGATATGATTGCCTATGTGGATGAATTTGGTAACATTACTGAAACTCCTCCCGATCCATCGAAAAGGAAAGAAATTAAGCAGGAAGATATACAGCTTGGCGCTACTAAAAATGAAGAAATAGAGGAAGATGTAGTGCGAACAGGCATCGTTACCTTCTTTAACGAATCGAAAGGCTATGGTTTTATCAGAGATAAAAACAGCCAGGAAAGCATTTTCGTCCATATCAATGGGTTAATGGAGCCTATCAAAGAAAATAACAAGGTAAGCTTCGAAGTTGAAAAGGGACCTAAAGGCTTAAATGCAGTAAATGTAAAAAAGGTAGTCTAGACCATTCGTGGGCATAGCCCCTTTTGCCCACCTGTTTCCTCTTGTAGCCGAACCTTCAGCGCAGCTCTTTTTCCGGTGAGCTGCAGTAGGTTTACGACACATGGTTTTCTCCTAAATATCTGCCTGCCTCAACTTCGACGGCAACAGAAATGAAAAAGATAAGCATACTCTAAAGGCCTGGACTTCATGTACAGGCCTTTTATTTTTTTCCGGCAGCCCTGCCATACAAACTTACCTCCCCCGGCAAAACACCTGCGCTACCTAATACTCATTCTTTTTCAATACCTCGCCAACTTATAGCCTCCTGAATAGTTGTAAATACAATATTATCAGACACTTATATAGGCACTGCAAAAAAAACAGGTGGGCAAAAAGCGTAACGGATGCCGCCTTGCCAGTTTTTGCTAAGCCAGGAATAAATCTTTTAACCTAAAATTTTTTAATTATGAGTTTTACAGGAAAGCAGTCACTAAAGGACTATCCGGAAAAAGAAAAAACGGCCTACCTTGCTGCTGTAGCAAGCATGGCCACGCCGGAAGATAAAGCCTCCGCAGAAGAGGAAGAGTTTTTGGCAGATTTATGTGAGGAAGCAGGACTTACCCAGCGCGATACGGAAGAAGTTATTATGGAAGCCAGAGACCCGGTGAATGATGGCTTTGCCCGTAACCTCGACTTCCTCCGGAACAGCGAGCTTAAGTATTCATTTGTGGTGGATGTTCTCTCCTATGCCAAAGCCGACGGCCACTTTTCAGATGAGGAAAAGAAAAAAATACACCGGATGGCCGACAGGCTCGGCATTAGCATAGAGCAGTACAATGCCCTGCAGGAGTATGTGGAGAAAGCCGAACAAGCACAGGGAGCAGAAACTACGCAGGAAGGATTCTTGGAAAATACCGGTCTGAAGCAAAAATTTGAAAAGCTGAACATCCCGGTAAGGGGTTTGCTTAGCGGGCTGGTAGGTTCCATGCTCATGAGCGGAATAATGGGCAGGAGGCGCAGGGGAGGCCTGCTGACAAGGCTTATGGGTGGAGGCTACCGCCGTCGCAGTGGCTTAAGTTCCGTGGTAGGTATGCTCAGCGGCAACAGGGGGTATAGGCGATCCGGCAGCTTACTTGGCAAGTTGTTTTAAGCTTCCCTTATCCTGATCTGAAGAAGGACAGATCTCTCGTCCCGCTTACGTCAGGGCAAAAAGTGCCCTCTGCCACAGGCAATAAGAAAACACAAAACTGCTTCTACCGGATGGTAGGCATAACAAAACTGCAGGAAGCAGCATCTCTCCTGTCACTTTAAACCCTGCTTCCTGCTTTCCCTTTTACCTGCCATTTTTAACGGATGCTGCTTCTTGTAAAAAAGCTAAAAACTGTCCTCAACCTGCTCCATTCGTTGATATGCACCAGCGAATTGCCTAATAATACCACAACTCCGGAGCTGATTATTAAGTATTAGCATTAATAAGTACATTGGAGGTGCTTTTTAGACTGGGTTTTCTATATTAGTCAAACAGGTTCCAATAATTAACTGTATTTCTTAGACAATATGAGAAAGCAGTAGTTCTATTCAGGTATGAGAGAGTCATCCACACCAAAGAGCACAAGTTCTAAACAACTTCTGGAAGAAAATGAGGCCAGATTTCAGTTACTCCTTAATAGCGTAAAGGATTATGCCATATTTATGCTTGACCCTCAAGGCTATATTACCACCTGGAATACCGGCGCTGAAAGAATAAAAGGGTACAGCAGGGAAGAAATCCTGCACCAGCATTTCTCCATCTTTTATCCACAAGAGGCTCTTGAAAGAAACCATCCTTCTTACGAATTAGAAGTAGCTGCCAGTGAAGGAAGCTTCGAAGAAGAAGGCTGGAGGCTAAAGAAAGATGGCACCATGTTTTGGGCAAGCGTGGTAATATCGGCCGTTTATAACAACAGAAATGAGTTAGTCGGTTTCTCCAAAGTTACCCGCGACCTAACGGAAAGAAGAAACCTGGAGTTAAACCTGCTGAAGGCCAATGAAGAACTTCAGCAAAGCGAGGAACGCAGCCGCCTGGTCATTGATGGAGTAAAGGATTATGCCATTTTTTTACTTAGCCCGCAGGGGACCATTTCCAGCTGGAATGAGGGAGCGAAGCGCATAAAAGGCTATGAAGCAGAAGAAATTGTCGGGCAGCATTTCTCCACTTTCTACATTCCTGAGTCTGCCGCAGCGCAGTTTCCTCAGTTTGAATTGCGCAAAGCACTGGAGCACGGAAAGTTTGAGGATGAAGGGTGGAGAGTACGAAAAAATGGCACGAAGTTCTGGGCGAATGTGCTTATCTATCCCATTTTTAATGCAAATAAAGAACATATTGGCTTTACAAAAATTACCCGTGATTTAAGTGAAAGAGTCAGGAATGAGGATCTTACCAAAAAGAATGTGGAGCTTCATAAGCTCAACACCGACCTCGACAACTTCATTTATACCGCCTCTCACGACTTAAAATCTCCTATTGCCAATATGGAGGGCCTCCTGTCCCTGATAGAAAAAAAAGTATCGCCCCAGCTGAACGAGGAAGGTAAACAGATGATGGGCATGCTGGAAACTTCTGTCCGGCAACTGAACAGTACCATCAAAAGCCTGATTGAGGTAACAAAAGCTCAGAAGAACCTGGAAGATAAAGTAGAGACGGTACAACTGGAAGCAATTCTGGAGGAGGTGAAGGGAGAAATTGCCGATAAGATAGAAGAAGCAGGAGCAGAAATACGGCAGGACTTAAAAGTACAGGAAATAAGCTTTCCTAAAGTAAGCCTCAAAAGCATTATTTATAACCTCCTGAGCAATGCCATTAAATACCGTTCCCCCGAGCGGAAGGCGGTTATCATTATCAGCACATTTACAGAAGGAAAACATACCATTTTAAGCATGAAGGATAACGGACTGGGGCTAAACGAAACACAGCAGGCCAGGCTGTTCAGCATGTTTAAACGCTTCCACAACCATGTCGAAGGGACCGGAATTGGCCTGTACATCGTAAAACGAACAATGGAAAACAACAACGGAAAAATAAGTGTCCAAAGTAAACTGAATGAGGGCACTGAATTTAAGCTTTACTTCCGTAGCTGAAAACACTCTACTCCACTCCCATTCAGGCGGTGCCTGATGAACCAGGATTTCATATCATGCTGACGCCAGCGGCTGCCGGGATGACAAAATTTGGGTGAAAGGTATTCATGTAGCCTATCCTTTCACAATTCCTGTCCTGCCTTAAACCTGCCAGTTACTTTAATCAATGCTAAAGGATGAAGAGAAGCATCGGCGCATGCCTTTCAGGAAGATAGTGCCTGCTGTGCCTGGCGGCTACTCTGCCTCCTAACCTTCAGATACAATCACTCAGCTCATACTCAAGAACCCCGGCACGCATAAGAACCAGCATATCAAATAGTTATATACTAAAAAAGACCTCCTCAGCTCAACAGTTCCCCAGCCATGCCGTAAGCAACAATAGAGTAAAATATTAAAACAGAAGCATTATGGCAGAAAATAAAAAACCAAGAGTAGCATTTATTATTACCTCACACAGCAAACTGGGAGATACCGGAGAAAAGACCGGCTTCTGGGTTGAAGAGTTTGCCGCACCTTATTATGCCCTGGCCGATAAGGGTGTGGACATTACCCTGGCCTCTCCACTGGGAGGACAACCCCCTATTGACCCTAAAAGTGAATTACCCGATTTCCAAACGGAGGCCACCAAACGATATTATGAAGATAAAGAGCTGCAGGAAAAGCTCTCTAAAACTATTCAACTGCAGCATATCAATCCCGATGAATTTGATGCGGTATTTTACCCCGGTGGCCATGGACCGCTGTGGGATCTCCACGCAGATGCTGCCTCCGTCCGTACTATCGAGAGTTTTATTGAAAAAGGAAAACCTGTGGCTGCCGTTTGCCATGCCCCGGCCGTTCTGCTAAAGGCAAAAGCGCCCAATGGCGAGCCACTGGTGAAAGGTAAAAAGGTTACAGGCTTTACCAATACCGAAGAAGAAGCCGTACAACTGACCGAAATAGTGCCTTTTTTGCTGGAAGACGAGCTGAAAAAGTCAGGCGCCCAGTACAGCAAGGGTGATGACTGGCAGCCTTATGCCGTCCGCGACGGACTCCTGATTACCGGGCAAAACCCGGCCTCTTCCGAAAAAGTAGCAGAAGAACTGCTTGCTGTCCTGCAGGAATAATAAAAAACAGCACCACAACAGGCTGCAGTCGGCATATGATTGCAGCCTTTTTCATTTCTGCTCCAAAAATATAACTTTAATAAACCACCAAAGTACTTCTCATCTTCTCCCACGAAAATCGGAAAGCAGTAAATAGGTTGACCTTCCGGTAAAATTATAGCAGGTTTGTAGTAAACAAGCCAGCGGTAGGAAGAGCTTTTTCCTTGCCTGGCTTTCTGCCCTGTTTGTAGCATGACGAATAATTCTGATATTTCCTCTTCCGAATCAACAAAAGGCTTTGTTCGTGTACGCGGTGCCCGTGAACATAATCTTAAAAATATAAGCCTGGATATACCGCGCGATGCCCTGGTGGTTTTCACTGGCGTTTCCGGCTCCGGCAAGTCTTCCCTGGCCTTCGGAACGCTCTATGCTGAAGCACAAAGGCGCTACCTCGAATCGGTCTCTCCTTATGCCCGCCGACTCTTTCACCAGATGTCAGTTCCCGAGGTAGACAGTATAGATGGCTTACCGCCGGCTGTGGCCCTGCAACAGCAACGGGGAGGCGGAGGTACCCGCTCTTCCGTTGGCAGCGTTACTACCCTTTCGAACCTCTTAAGGATGCTTTTTTCCCGTGCAGGCGATTATCCGGAAGGACAGGATATTATTTATGCCGAAGCTTTTTCGCCCAACACTCCCGAAGGGGCCTGCCCCCGCTGCCACGGTTTAGGCAGAATATATGAAGTAACTGAGCAATCGATGGTGCCCGACGATTCGCTCAGCATACGCGAACGTGCCGTGGCGGCATGGCCAAAAGCATGGCATGGCCAGAACCAGCGCGATATTCTCGTTACCCTTGGCTATGATGTGGACCGCCCCTGGCGCGAGCTCTCCCGCGAAGATCGCGACTGGATCCTCTTTACCGACGACCAGCCTCTTGTGCCGGTATACCGCGGCCTTACGCCCGAAGAAACACAGCAGGCCCTTAAAGATAAGGTAAACCCCAGCTACCAGGGTACCTTTACCAGCGCCAGACGCCATGTGCTGCACACTTTTGCCAATACCAACAGCCCGAAGATGAAGAAGCAGATCATGGAGTATATGGTCAGCACCGACTGCCCTCTCTGCCATGGTAAGCGCCTGCGCCCCGAATCGCTCTCTGTACACTTCGCCGGCTACGATATTGCAGATATATCCCGACTGCCTTTAAAGCAGCTAAGCGCCATTTTACATCCTTTCGCTGCAGGGACTAAGCAGAAGCAGCAAAATGCCGATGAGTCGCGACAACTGGTGGCCCAGCGGATTGCCGAAGATTTAAACGGCCGGCTGGAAGTGCTCCTACAGCTTGGCCTGGGCTATCTCTCGCTGGAACGAAACACTCCCAGCCTCTCTCCCGGTGAGCTGCAGCGACTGCGGCTCGCCACCCAGCTCTACTCTAACCTCTTTGGGGTGGTATATGTACTCGATGAGCCTTCAGCAGGGCTGCACCCTTCCGATACAGAAGCTTTGCTTTCTGCCCTTCAAAGACTGAAGAAACAGGGCAACTCCCTCTTTATCGTCGAACACGAGCTGGCCGTCATTAAACAGGCCGACTGGCTGGTCGATGTGGGGCCGGCTGCAGGAGAACAGGGAGGACAGATCTTGTACAGTGGCCCGCCGGAAGGGCTGGCCAAGGTAAGCGATTCAAAAACCAGGGAGTATCTTTTCGGACAAAACGGGCAGGAGGCACCTTCTCCCCGAGCGCCAAAAGGCTGGCTAAAGCTGGAAGGCGTAACCCGCAACAACCTCCATCAGCTCGAAGCAGATTTTCCGTTAGGGGTGTTCACCAGTATTACAGGAGTATCCGGATCCGGGAAATCGAGCCTGGTAAGCCAGGCACTGGTGACCTTAGTGGCCGCGCAACTGGGCCAGAAAGCAGTTGCTGAGGAAGAGGAAGAAAGTGGAGAAACAGCATATGAAGGTCCTGCTTCTACTGATGGAAGAATCATCAGCGGAATGGAAGCCATTAAGCGGCTGGTGCAGGTAGACCAGAAGCCCATCGGTCGCACGCCCCGCTCCAATATGGCCACCTATACCGGCCTGTTCGACCATGTGCGCAAGCTGTTTGCCTCCACACCCGAGGCGAAGAAAAGGCGCTACGATGCCGGCCGCTTCTCCTTTAATGTAACCAAAGGCCGTTGCGAAACCTGCCAGGGCGAAGGCTCGGTGATGGTAGAACTGCTCTTCCTGCCCAGCGTCTATACCCCCTGCCCTACCTGCCATGGTGCCCGTTACAACGAAAAAACCCTTGAGATTAAGTACCGCGATAAATCCATTGCCGATGTGCTGGGCATGACGGTCGATACCGCCTGGGAATTCTTTGCCGGTGAAGCCCCTGTGCACCGGGCGCTGCATATACTGCGGGAAGTAGGATTGGGCTATCTGCGGTTAGGGCAGCCGGCCACAGAACTTTCGGGCGGGGAAGCCCAAAGGATAAAACTGGCAACGGAGCTACAACGGATGCAGCGCGGCACTACCCTTTACATTCTCGATGAACCTACCACCGGACTCCACCCATCTGACGTAGAAAAGTTAATGGCCCAGCTCAACAAACTGGTCGAAGCGGGCAATACGGTTATGGTGGTGGAGCATGATATGCGTGTCATTGCCGGGAGCGATTGGGTTATTGATATGGGGCCAGGTGCCGGCGATGAAGGTGGGGCTATCATCACCTCCGGAACACCTGCCCAGGTGGCGAAGGTACCGGAGAGCAAAACCGCTCCTTACCTTTTAAGCTTTGTAAAGGAGGAAGCTGCCAGTTAAATTTTATTGCTTCAGGATACGGAGGTAGCCTTTATCGTATACTCTTTTACCGCTGATGGGGTCAGTTTCGTACCACATGTCCATCTGGTAAGTTGGGGTGGTATAAGAGGTGGCAAATTCCTGCCGGCCTTCGATGGTTTTATAGTCAGTCACCATCCGGTAGCCTTCCTCCCCGGCTTTTTCCTGCGCCAGCTCCTCATCGTCGAAAGTTTCGGCATAGCGGTTATACACCTGGTAGTACTGGTCGGTGATGGCTTCATATATCCTCCGAAGCTGATCGGTCTCAAAATCCATATATCCCCCTTCGTCTTTCGTCCACCATCCCTCTAATTCCATGGCTATTTTAAATTTTACTCTTAAACATATTAACCATTCCTATTATATACCCTCCACCCACTTGTACCTGTGAAGGGCGGTGGCAGGCATGCTCTTTCCGCTCTTACACCTCTCCTCTTGGAGGATATTCTTCCCGCAAAATAAAGTCGAAAGCGGCAATAATATCTTTGAAATGAGGACGGGCAAAGGGGATGGACTGCAGCGAAATACTATACAGGGTCCCATCGGAACTGATGACGAAAACGGCAGGCTCAAAAAAGAAATCAGGTTCCCCTTCCATAACGGATTTTGAAATATAGAGTCCTAATTGCTTTGCTTCATCTACGGGATAGTCATAGCCAATCAACAAGTCCTGCGTATGCCATTCGTTCTGGCTCTGGATTGCTTTTTCTCTGCTATTGCTGCTGATGGCAATTACATTAATGCCCCTTTCCTCGAAGTCCGGCAGGTGAACGCTCAGGTCGTGGATATAATGCCGGCAAACACGGCAATGGTGCCCGCGGTAAAACACAATCATGGTGAAATTCCGCGGCCTTTGCTCGGAGAGCACCCACTCTCCCCCCTGCAGGGTTTTAACCTTTATTTCCGGTACTTTTTCTAATGGTTTCATGCTATCTCTTCTGTTATACGGCAATAATAATACCCTGTAACAGCGGCTTTGTTCAGCACAAAACAGCTAAACCAGAAAATGAAAGTTCAACGAGTGGAGGAGCCGGCCGAACTAACGGAGGCTGGCTGTTCGTCCATGAGTAGCTGAAGCTTACTTTCCTCCAGCCTTTCCATACTTTCCGAATTGATGCAATAGCGCAGCCTGGCGGGTTCAGGACCATCAGGAAACACGTGGCCCAGGTGACTATCGCAGACGTTGCAGGCGACCTCTATCCGGCTCATACCATGGGAGTTGTCAAATGCATACTTCATGGCCCCTTTGGCCACAGGCTGTCTAAAGGAGGGCCAGCCAGCAAGTTTATGGCTCTTTTCTTCAGAACTAAACAAAGAGCTTCCGCAGCCCCTGCATACATATATTCCCGATTCAAAGGAGCGGCAATAGGCATTTTTAAACGCCCGCTCCGTACCCTTCTCCCGCATTACATGGTACTGGGCAGGGCTTAGAAGTTCCTTCCACTCTTCCTCTGTCCTCTCCAGCCTGCGGTATGGGTCAGGGTTGGCATACCGGGCATAATACAGCACATCTATCCAGTGAAGCAGCATAATTTTTCAATTCTGATGCAGCCAGAACACCCCACCATTTCGTAAGGTTCAGTCGGAAGGCAGCAGAATTAATTATTGGGGCAGACAGGGAAAGCAGGCAAGGCAAAAACAGGAAAAAGCTTAATGCCTGCAATCCCATTAGTGACTCCCTGTACTTCGAAACCATTCGATACCGGCTTTGGCGATTGCAGGTGGTACTTCATGAGCGCCCTCAAACTCCTGATAGTGGAGCGAATAATCCTCGCGCTGCAGCTGCGACACAATTTGCCTGCTACAGGGCTCAACCGGAAGAACGGCATCTCTGGTGCCGTGGGAGATGAATACCGCAGGTTTAGCGGTTTTTTCAATCGTGAACACAAAGCCCGGGGAGAAGGCGAGTACATGTGTAAAAAGATCTCCATTGGTTAAGCCCAGGCAGAGTGCATAGGAGGCGCCATCAGAAAAACCGCCAATGGCTATCTTTGAAGCATCTATGGAATAATTTTCAAACGCCTGGGACAGCGCCTGATCTATAAAGATCACATCCTGGTCGAAGGACTCTCCGGCAATAATATCCCAGCTTCGGCCACGGGAAGCCGGGGCCAGTAAAATTATATTTTGCTCATCGGCATACCTCCTGAGTAAAGATAAGCCATGCTCGGCCTGGCCGCCCGCGCCATGCAGCATCAGGGCCAGAGAAGCCGGCTTTTCTGCCTGATAAGTTGCCGGAATATAAATAAAACCATCCCGTTTACTGCTTAGCCCGAGGGGCTGTAAACCGGTAGCAGCTTTATCTTCCCCTGTTCGCTCTTTCCACCTGACGGTTAATCGTCCTCTTTTGTAAATATCTCTGCTTGTGCCCATTCCTCCTCCAATAAATTCTCTCTGATGATTTTATTCCAGTCAGACACAAAACCTCCGACAGCTGTGATGGCTGCAGCTGTTATTTGAAATATGCGCCCGATGCGTCTTCCCATCATGCAGTTCTTCCCTGCTTATGCAAGGCCGGAGCAATTCATAAGCTCCTGTCTTTAGGCTTACGTTACAGCAGGCAGCATGTTTAGAATAACCCTAATGGTACACAGGGACTGAATGGACGGTAAATGGAGTTGATGAGAACATTGAAAGATGAGCCCGAACCTTAATTATTCTGCACTCTTTGCAGAAAATTCCAATACCTCTATATGCAGGCGAAAGCTTTCGAGCAGTCCAATGCTGGCTACATTGGCAAAGTCGATAATTTCCTGGCATTCGCGGAAGGCCCGCTCAACGCCAAAATATATACAGCAGCGCTGATGAACTGCTTCTATTTCCCAGGTTGGTTGTGAATTATTGATCAATAACTTGATGAGTTGTTCCTCTTGATTCATACTAAATATCTGAATAGAAAATTTGATGGTGAATTCATCTTCACCACTAAACTATTGATAATCTGCCTGATAAACAGCTGTTTTATAACCCCATTTCTTACATGCCTGTTGTTGCGGCTCTCTAACGCTCAGGACCACAGGAGCGGGACAGCGGGAGGATTGCCTGCCTTTTCCGGTGGGCAAAACCTGCAGGCCTTACATTAAGGGGAAGAATCAGGACAGAAATGAGAGCATTTATTTTTCGAATACCCACCCTGCCTTACAGCACCAGCTGCTGAAACAGGCGCTCCAGAGTGGCAGCGGCATTGGAACAGAGGCCGGGGTGCACGGCGGAAGTCTGGATGATGGTGCTTCGTGTAGCGGTGAGCCAGCGGAAACGGGAAGCAATGGGCAACTGACCAATAGGCCCACCTTCCCTGCCGCCCTTACACACACGCTCAAAGGCCCACAGCCGCTCCTGCAGCTCCTCCAGTTCGACCTTTCCGGAGAAAGCACACAGCCGCTCCTCCCGAAGGGTATACATGGTTTGCAGAAAGCCTTCCCTGCTACAGTAGACAATGACGCCTACATTGAGGAACTCTTCGCGCTCCACTGAAGGCACCACGCGAATGACGGCATACTCAAATAAGTGCTTTTCTTGCATCTTGGGCTTCATTGATAAAAATGTGGGTATGGGCCAGCCTGGTTTCGAGAAAGCGCTGGTAAATCTGCCGCTGCTCTTCGGCAGTTTCGAAAGCTCTGTCTGTTAGCCACTCCTCAGGAATCAGCGACACAATGGAAGAGATAATTTCCGGCTTAAGGATGGCCCGAAAGTCTTCGTCCACCGCTTCCAGTTCAGATGCAACAGGCAGCAGCACATGGTCTTTTACCTGCACAAACGGCCGCTTTGCCTGCTCCTCCGGATTTTGGTCTGAGTGATGAAAGTAAAAAGAGGCGCCATGGTCGATAAGCCACAGCTCTTTATGCCACATGAGCATATTGGTATTACGGGCGGTACGGTCGACATTGGTAATCAGGCCATCCAGCCATACGACCTGCGAGGCCAGTTTTGCATCCACCGTATTTACAAGCGAGTCGAAGGTAATAGCCCCCGACAGGTAATGCAGCCCCAGGTTTAATCCTTCGCTGGCCCGGAGCAGGTCCTGAATTTCCTGATCGCCTTCCATACGGCCAAAGCATTCATTGAGCTCGCCCAATACAATTTCCGGTACCCGAAAACCCAGTACACGGGCAAGCTCCCCGCCAATCAGCTCTGCAATTAAAGCTTTTGGTCCCTGCCCGGCTCCCCGAAATTTTAGTACATATAAAAAATCATCGTCGGCTTCGACAATAGCCGGCAGCGAACCCCCTTCGCGCAGAGGGGTTACGTAGCGGCTTACATTCACATGACGGATTTCGGGCGGGTACTTCATTTCTTATTATGAAGGCGAAATTTAGGCATTTTCCTGCTTCTGCCATAATAAAAAAGCGATGACTGTCATAGAAAACATTTTATGGCCATTCACCACCCGAAGGGTACACTAATTAAGTGTTTCACAAAAGAACCCAAGGTTAGTAAAGGTCATAGTTAACATGTGGGTCATTTTAAATTGCTGGTCCCCACCCGGCAGTATTGGGTGCCGTAATAAGAGGAGCCAGGAGCCTGCAGCAGCTTATTTCGTCCGAAGGCGAGACCATAGACCAGTGTGTCCATACCAAGGCAGCCTGCGCTTTCTTTTAGAGACAAACCAAGTTAGCACAGACTCCATTTTGTAATGGAGCTCCATTTCTCACCTAAAGTTTCTCATTTCCTGCTGTTTTAGTGCTGGAGCTCTAACAATTTTTCATACATTTTCTTTATTTTGGTAGTTCAGTTTAAATTCGACTGAGCTTTTTAAATCCGGAAGCATTAAATGCCGCAGTTTGCCGCGCTCTATTTTGATGCTTTTTTTCACTTGACCTACATTACAAACATACATGATAGAATTAGCCGCAATTCTTGTACTGGGCATATTTTCGCAATGGCTGGCCTGGAAAATTAAAGTACCTGCTATCCTTCCTCTTATTTTTTTAGGGCTACTTATTGGCCCTTTATCGACTTTGTTTACACCCACTGGGGAGAAGCTGGTCGATGGCGACAGCATCTTTCAGGAAGAACTGCTTTTTTCCTTCGTGGCCATCTCTGTAAGTGTAATTCTTTTTGAAGGAGGTCTTACGCTCAAGTTAAAGGAAATTAAGAAGCAGGCATCTGTTATTCGAAATATTTTAACCATTGGAGTGTTGGTTACACTCGTAGGAGGCACAATGGCTGCCTATTACCTGATGGACCTCTCCTGGCGTTTTTCCTTCCTGTTCGGTACCCTTATTGTGGTGTCTGGCCCAACAGTCGTAACGCCTATTTTACGGCATGTAAAGCCCAACCAAACCACCAATACCATTTTAAAGTGGGAAGGTATTCTAATTGATCCTCTCGGTGCTTTAATTGCGGTTCTGGCTTTCGGCTTTATTCAAACCAGTAAAACCGAACAGGAATATAGCCTGATTGCCCTGCGCGACTTCTTTTTAACGGTGGCTACAGGACTTTTTTTAGGGGTAGTCGCTGCGCTGCTGTTATACTATCTTTTAAAGAAAAACCGGCTGCCCCACTACCTCAAAAATGTAATGACACTGGCACTTGTTATTTTAACCTTTGCCATTTCTGAGCTGATTATGAAGGAGGCGGGATTGCTAGCCGTTACCGCCATGGGTATTATCCTTGCGAACCTGAAAATAGAAGAGCTTAAACAAATCCTTAACTTTAAGGAAGATATCAGTCTGATTATTACTTCCGTTTTATTCCTGCTGCTCTCTTCCAGGATAGAATTACAGGAACTAAGCCAGCTGGGGCTTAATAGTATCATTCTTTTCTTCGTTGTAATACTCGTAGTACGGCCCTTAGGCGTGTTTTTAAGCACCATCAACTCTAAAATTAATTTCAGGGAAAAGCTGTTTATTTCATGGATAGGCCCAAAAGGTATAGTGGCTGCAGCCGTTGCCTCCCTCTTTTCGCTGGAGCTAAGCATGGACGAGGAGCTGTTAGGCGCCAGTGAAGCAGCCGATGCCCGACTGATATTACCTCTCGTTTTTATGTTTATCCTTGGAACGGTTGTAGTCCAGGGCGCTTCTGCCAAAATGGTGGCCCGATGGTTGGGAGTACTAAGAAAGGAATCTCCCGGGGTGCTTTTTATCGGTGCCAATGAAGCCGCGCGCTTTATCGCCAAATATCTGTACGACCAGGGAGTTCCCGTATTAATGGCCGATACTGCCCATGCAAACCTCATTGAGGCCGAGGAAATGGGCTTGCCTTCTTATGGAGGCAATATCCTGAAGGAGAATCTCTGGGAAGAGGTAGACCTTACAGAAATGGGACAGCTTTTTGCCATGACCTCCAATACTGAAATAAATGTGCTGGCCTGCAAAAAATTCGAAAATGAGTTTGGGGAGGACAAGAATTTCAGGCTTATCTCCAGAAGAGAAGTTGAAGTAAAAGATATTGATAAACCTAAAAACCTGCTCTTCCATGGTACCATTGATTTTATCAATCTGATTCAGCTGGTAAGAGAGTCTCCCAACATTGAGGAAACACCTGTAAACTCGCTTACTGACTATGAAGAATTCATGGAATACAATAGGGATAAAATCATTCCCTTGTTCGTAAGAACAGATGAAAACCGCTTTAAGACGATTTCGGGTTATCCGCTTAGCTTCTCCAAAGGAGATAAACTGGTATACATAGAAAACGATTATTTTATCATTAAGCAGGAAAAGACAGAGGCAGCCTAATGCCAGTTAGAGTGGGGCTTTGCCCTGCCAGAAGCAACCCGCAAACTTTATTTTATCTTTAATGTCTCGTCCTAGAATAGCGATACAGGTTTTTACAATAATAAATAATTAAATATT
>NZ_ANNU01000075.1 GCF_000346615.1 Nafulsella turpanensis ZLM-10 | reverse complement strand
ATATTTAATTATTTATTATTGTAAAAACCTGTATCGCTATTCTAGGACGAGACATGGTTTTTGGCTAAAGCTAAAGAAGAGGGAACAGAATAGGCTATTGCTGAAGCGTTTTTTCGTAAACCGCCATCAGGTCATGGGCAATTTGCTCCTCCTCAAAGTTCATAGAATGGACCACCCCATCGATTATCATTTTAGTAGCCATGGTAGGATTATTAAAAATCCGTAGAATGGCTTCTGCCAGCTCATCGGCATTGGTCGGGTTCACGTAAATAGAGTTGGGCCCACCGGCCTCCGAAAAGCAGGAGCCTTTGCTACTAATTACCGGCACTCTTGAACAAAGTGCTTCCAGGATAGGAATGCCAAAACCCTCAAATACAGATGGATATATGAAAAGCTTGCTCAGCTGATACACCTTTGGCAGGTCTTCGAACGAAACATCGTGCAAAAACTGAATCTGGTCGAGCAACTGGTGCTCTTTAGCATATTTTACAATCTCTTCTTTATAGGAAGTGGCCTTGCCCACAATAACCAGCGGCGGAACGACCGTTTCCTTTTTAAGGGCCGCCATGGCCTTTACAATGAGCAGGGCATTTTTACGAGGCTCAATGGTGCCGACATTCAGCATAAAATCGGCCGGTAGTTTGTACTTGGTACTCACCCGGTCGAGCACATAAGAGTCGTACTCTTGCCGGAAGCTTTCGTGGCAGCCCTGGTACACCACATCAATTTTTTCATTGGGTACTTCCAGAAATTCCACCAGATCGCGGGCGGTCTGCTGGCTCACGGCAATTACCCGATCGGCCTGCTCGCAGGCCCAGCGGAACTTCTGCTTATAAATAGCGATATCGATGAGCTTATACAGCTGCGGATACCGCACAAACAGCAGGTCGTGGATGGTAACAATTTGCTTGAGCCCCTTAGTTTTACCGAAAGGAAGTTCATTGCTCAGGCCATGCAGCAGCTGGTTATTATTTCTGGCAGCGACTTTGCCCAGCGACACACTGCGCCAGTAAGCCCCAAGTTTAATGGCTTTGAGCGCAGCCGGCGGCATAGCCACCTTTACATTATCGCGGCTGATAAGAGCCTCCGTTTCAGGGTGTTGGCTTTCTTTTGGCGTATACATCCAGTATTCATTCTGCGGATAGTAAGTGCTTAATGCCCTCACCACAAAACGGCCATAATTGCCTAAACCCGTGAAATTGGCAAATACTCTTTTTGCATCAAAACCTATTCTCATAAATGCATTTGGTAAGGGCCTGCCGGCCGACAGCCCGGTGCTTTCTGTAATTTGTGCTGCGGTTGCCAAAAATAGAAAAAATTAAAAGATAAAGTTACCAGGAGCCTTTCCTGACCTCCTGAAAAAGAGCGCCTGTTTCGCCCCCTTTGTTTTCAGTTAAGTTAATTAAATAGCCTGCCAAATGTTTAAGTTGCGCGGCTAAAATAAAAGCTTCTTTTTTTATAAAGCTGTTTAGTTTCTGCATTTTACGTAAATTTGCAGCCTTATATATGGCAGCAGACTACAACTTATATACCCTCCCGAACGGCATCCGCATTGTACACAAGCAGGTAAACAATACCAAAATCGTCCACTGTGGTTTTATACTTGACATTGGCAGCCGCGATGAGCAGCCCCACCAGCAAGGTATTGCCCACTTCTGGGAGCACATGGCTTTTAAAGGTACCCAAAAGCGAAAAGCGTTTCATATCCTCAACCGGCTCGACTCCGTGGGCGGAGAGCTTAATGCCTATACTACTAAAGAAAAGGTATGCTTTTATGCCTCGGTACTGGATAAACATCTGGAAAATGCCCTGGAGCTTTTAACCGATATTACTTTTCAATCGGTGTTCCCCGAAAAGCAAATCGAAAAAGAGCGGGGCGTAATACTGGAAGAAATGGCCATGTACCAGGATTCGCCCGAAGATGCCCTGCAGGACGACTTTGACGGGCAGGTTTTTGCCGGCCATCCCCTGGGCTACAATATATTGGGCACCACCGAAAGTGTCCGCTCCTTTAATCGCGAAGACTTTGTTCGTTTTGTGCACGAAAATTTAGATTCCAGTCGCCTGATATTCTCCTGCGTAGGCAATGTAAGCCTGCAGAAGGTAAAGCGCCTTGCGGAGAAGCACCTGAGGGAGCTCCCCTGCTACACCTCTGAGCGGAAGCGCCCGCTTTTTACCGGCTATAACCCCAGCCAGCACACCGAACACAAGAGCCTTACCCAGTCGCACTGCATTATGGGCCGTACCTCTTATGCGCTGTCCGACGAGAAGCGCCTGCCCTTTATTATGCTCAGCAATATTTTGGGAGGGCCGGCCATGACCAGCCGCCTGAACCTTGCCCTGCGCGAGAAAAAAGGTCTGGTGTATGCCGTGGATGCCAGCTATACTCCTTACCTTGAAACCGGTCTCTTCAGCATTTCTTTTGCTACCGAGCCCAAACAGCTACAAAAAAGCATTAAGCTGGTTTATAAAGAATTGCAGCTGCTAAAAGATAAGCCACTTGGCAGCATGCAACTCCACTTCGCAAAAGAGCAGCTCATCGGGCAGTTGGCCATGGCCGAAGAAAACAACGCAAGCCTTATGCTGATGATGGGAAAGAGCATTCTCGACCTGGATAAAATCGAAAGCCTGGAAAGTATTTTCGACACTATCCGTGCCATTTCGGCTCCAGAGCTGCAGGAAATAGCCCGGGAAATGTTTGAACAGGAAAGCTTTAGCATTTTAACCTTTGAGCCCGAGCCTTAAAAGCGCCCCACGCTAAAGCACTGTAACTCAAATAGAATTAGCGGAAAATATTCTGGTTTATACTGAAAAAATTAGTGCCTTTTCCTAATTTTAGGAGACGACCAGCATCATCAAAGCGCTGACTAAGTTCGGCGCAGTATTATACCTGGCCATTATAATAATTAAAGCCCTCATGGAGTTTTTGGATAAAGACCTGATGGATTATGTAGAGCAGCATTCTGCCCCGGAAAATGCTCTGCTCCAGAAAATAAACCGCGATACCCATGCACATGTACTGATGCCACGCATGCTGTCGGGCCATTTACAAGGGAGAATATTAGCGACTTTTTCGCATATGATTCGTCCGGCGGCCATACTCGAAATTGGCACCTACACCGGCTACTCTGCCCTGTGTATGGCCGAAGGTCTGCAGCCCGATGGCGTATTGCATACCATCGACATAAATGAAGAGCTGGAAGATAAAGTGCGCGGCTTCTTTGCCGAGTCGGCCTATTCCGGCAACATCCATTACCACATTGGCAATGCACTGGACATTATTCCCGGGCTGACCCAGCAGTGGGATCTTGTTTTTATAGATGCCGATAAAATAAACTACGCCCGCTATTACCAGCAGGTAATTGACCAGCTAAGGCCCGGTGGCTTTATTATTGCAGATAATGTGCTCTGGAGCGGGAAAGTGATCGGCGAAAAAACAGATAAAGATACCGAAGCTTTGCGCGGTTTTAACCGGATGGTGCATGAAGATGAACGGGTGGAAAATGTGCTGTTCCCGGTGCGTGACGGATTAATGGTTTTACGAAAAGTATAAAAATAAAAGATGATGCGCCTGAAGTTCTTTTTGCCCCTGCGGGTACTCCTGCCGGTCCTTCTCCTGCTCTGCAGCATTCAGCTCTCTGCCCAGGTTCCGCAGGTCGGGGAAACCATCGACTTTGCCGGTATGGAGCTAAAACTCACAGATAAAGCCCGCCGCGATATCCAATCCAGCGTGGATGCCCTGTACCGCAGCGAGAAATTCTTTAACCTGCGGCTGGAACAGGTAGATCTGTATATGCCCCTCATTGAACCAATTTTCACCAAATACGGCGTACCACAGGAGTTTAAGTACCTCGTGATACAGGAGAGCGGCCTGGTACCAGATGCCGTTTCCAGCTCGAATGCCGTAGGCTTCTGGCAGTTTAAGGAAGCATCGGCCGAAGAACTGGGCCTGCGTGTCGACCACCAGGTCGATGAGCGGATGAATATTATTTCTTCCACCGAAGGGGCTGCCAAATATCTTCTACGAAGCAATGCAGAGTTTGACAACTGGGTATACTCACTACAGTCTTATATGGTAGGACAGGGCGGCACCAGTCGTTCCGTTAATAAGCGGCACTACGGCGCCCGCGAAATGAAAATCGATGACGACACTCACTGGTACATAAAAAAGTTTCTTGCCCACCTTATCGCTTTTGAGCCGGTAACAGGAAAGCAAACCCGCAATACCATACTCTATCAGTATAAAAACGGGGCGAATAAGAGCCTTAAACATATTGCCCGTGAATTTGACATGGAAGAAGAGGAGCTGATAGCGTATAACAAATGGATTAAAGCCTCCCACATTCCCGACGATAAGGAATATACTGTTATCGTGCCACTGCATGTAAATGAAAGCGAAGACTTACTGGCCCTCACAGAAGAGCAGCAGGAAAAAGAAAAGGAACCGCAGCCCGATAATAAGGCCTTTGGCCGCCATCAGCAGAAGCCCGGGCAGTTACCAGCCGGCAGCAAAGACAAGCTGGTTGTGGTGGAGTTTAACGATCTTGAAGGAGTGGTTGCCCGCCCCGGCGATAATGTCCTGGCACTGGCCGAAGTGGGGGGCTTATCTGAATCCCGCTTCCGCAGGTATAATGATTTGCTACCCGGCGAGCAGGTGAAGGAGGGTCAGTTTTATTACCTGGAGAAAAAACGGCGGAGAGCACGAGTGTATGAGCACGTGCTGAAAGCAGATGAAACCCTGTGGCAGGTGGCCCAGCAATATGGCATCCGGCTCGAGAAGCTGAAAGAAAAGAACCGTCTCACCGGCAATGAAAAGCTAAAAGCAGGTCGTGTGCTCTGGCTCCGTTTTATACGCCCTCCTTATGTAGAGGTAGAGCATCGACAGCCGGAGCCTCAAAAGGAGCGACTGTATGCCAGCACCCGCAACAATGAGGGTCTAATTGCTCCCAGAAAAGCGGCTGAAACTGAGGGACAGCAAAACTCCGATACTAATAGCCTTCACAATAATAAGCCACAGACTGAAACAGCTGATAAGAAAGTGAAGGAGAAAACTCTTCCAGCACCTGTAACAAAAGAAACGGAAACTATTGCTACACCAGTTAAGGCTGCGCCGATTGAGGTAAAGGCAGATACTCCGGTTCATAAACAACAAATGGCACCCGTGCCCGCCAGCAAAACTACCGAACCCTTAGTAGCTGCGGAGGAAGATTCATTAGTACGACAGGAACCCCTACGTAAGTTTCCTTCGGAAAGTAAAGAAAAAGAGAAGGATAAGGCTCTTTACCCTGATGAGGAAGCGGAAGCAGAAGTAGAGGGCTTTGTAGTAGATGAACCTGTTCGCTTTATTGAGGATGAGAAAAGCATTCCACAGCAGCAAGACTCTGTCCATGTCGTGCAGGCCGGAGAAACCCTCTATTCCCTGAGCAGGCAGTACCAGGTAAGCGTACAGCAGCTCGTTGAGTGGAATCATTTACCTGCCCGACCGGTGCTGAGTATTGGACAGCAGCTTCGTATTATAGCTCCCCAAGCGTCAGGAAATGCTCCTTCAGAGAAGAAAGAATCATTGGTTGAGATGGAGGGTGAAGCCGAAACAGCCCCGCAGAAGGCAGGCTTCCACTACCATACGGTGGAGGCCGGGGAGTCGATGTACCGCGTAGCCCGCATGTATAATGTAACCATCAAGGATATTATGGAATGGAACAATAAGGAGAATTTCGATATCCGCGAAGGAGAACAACTAATAGTTGGCAAGCAACAGGAATAGCTAAACAAGAAAAGAACAGGACAAAAATGGGAGCAGATGGAGAAAGAAAACAGTCATGTAAAGGAGAAGTAATATAGTCCTTGTTTTTCAACCGCAAACTACAGGCTAAATTCTTAACTTTACAGGCATAATGCCAGAGCTATGGGCATGTGTTTTAATTTTCACTGATTCTGAAACGGAAATATTGATATAAAGATGGCAGCTAACAGTATAGACCTGGTAATGCTTGTTGATGATAATGATACAGACAATTTTATCAGCAAAAGAATTATAGAAATAACAAAATTTGCCAAGGAAGTAGAAATTAAGAATTCAGGAAAAAGTGCGCTGGAGTACCTGGAGCAGCATAAAGACAATCCTGAGCGGCTACCAAGCCTTATTTTCCTGGATATTAATATGCCTATTGTAGACGGATTTGTGTTCCTCTATGAATTCGAGAAATTCTCCGAAACCATCAAAGACAAGTGCAAGGTAATTATCCTGTCATCTTCCGACAATAAGCGTGATATTGACAAAATCGTCAATAACGACCACGTGATAAAATTTATCACTAAACCCCTGACAGAGAATGCCCTTGAGGACATTAAACTCCACGACCTGGCGAGCTAAAAAATTTACTATAACATTTTTGCCCTTCAATAGCTTTTATTTCGGTAAAAGCTATTTTTATTTACACCTAAACCATCATGAAGCACTTTTATCTCTTTTTCAGAATCTTTTTTTTACTACCCATCTTTCTTTACAGTCAACATCTGCTGGCCCAGCAAAGTCCTGCAGGTAACACCCCAATCCCGGAAGACTCCATATGGGTTTATGATGGCAGTGTGGCTGTTAACTTTTCGCAGGTAAGCCTCAATAACTGGGCAGGTGGTGGCCAGAGCTCTGTAGCCGCCGGAACAATTATTACACTCGGAGCCACGTACACAAAAGGAAAATCTCTCTGGGAAAACAGGCTTGATGTCGCGTACGGCCTTATGCGCCAGGGCGATGATGAGCAGGATGAATTTAGAAAAACAGATGACCTGTTTAATGTGGTAAGTAAGTACAATTACCGGATCGATAACCACATTTATATAACCGCCCTGACAGACTTCCTTACGCAGTTGAATACAGGCTATGAGTACATCGAAACCAATGGAGAAGTAGACCGGAATGTAATATCTGATTTTCTGGCTCCCGGCTTTCTGGTATCGTCTATAGGCGCAACCTATAAAGAGGGTAAGACCTTCTCCCTCACCCTATCACCTCTTACCAGTAAACTTACCTTTGTACTGAACGACAGCCTCTCCAATGTGGGTGCCTTTGGTATTGAACCGGGAGGAAGTGTACGCAGTGAATTTGGCGCGGCTTTACGAACCCAGTATGAGAAAGAAGTTTACAACAATATTAATTTCCGCACCAGCCTTAATCTCTTTTCAAATTATGGAGATTTTGCTCATACCGATGTTAATTGGGAAGGGCTTCTTTCTCTGAAGGTAAACGAGTTTATCCAGTCTACCATCGCGGCACAGCTAATCTACGACCACGATGTTATCCAGAAAACCCAATGGAGAAATGCGATTAATGTTGGCTTTCTGCTAACTTTATAAAAAGCAGGAAAAACAGCTCTTACTTAGAAGCAGTTCTGCAAAGAGCAAAAGAAATAATCTCCCATCCTGATGATGAAGCATCCGGGAAGAATTCCGAAAAAAACAGGAAACACTACTTTGTTATTGCAAAGTAACGGATGCTTCATCTTCCTCCACCTTATGTAAAATGCTAATCCTTGCTGGAGAAAAAGCTCCGGCAGGGAAAGCAGGAGGCATAAACAGGCAGGAATGCTGTCAGTAAACAAATTTCATTTTCCCGCAGCAGCCGATTGCCTGCATTAAAACGGTTAAATCTTCCAATTGAGAAAGGGAGCCTGCTCAATTTACTATTTCATGATTACCTCCCGAAAAAATATTTAGAGGGTTCTCAATTACTTTCCAGGATTCCCCCTCCACCACAGGAGATGGCGCCGGAAATTAAATTAAGAAGCGAAGGCAGAAGTTATCATAACTCCCATTCAATATCCGTTTTGATAACTCTGGCAGGTGTACCTGCGGCAAGGCAGCGAGGCGGAATGTCGGAAGCGACAACAGAGCCAGCTGCAATAACGGCACCTTCTCCAATTGTAACCCCTTTCAAAATCGTTACCCCTATGCCAATCCATACATTATCACCAATTTCAACTGGCTGTGTTTTTATATGACCTGAAGAGAGTATCTGGTGGTTGTCGGAGTCTCTGATCCTTACGCTATCAGCAATAGCCACATTATTACCAATCTTTATTTTCTCAAAGCAAACAATATGGCAGTTCACATTTATAAAGCCGCTCCCCACTTCCAAACAGGCACCTTTGTTTACAATAACCCGGCATCCGGTAAAGAAATGAAAATGACCATTTATGATAAGCTTTGCCTGATCGCACAAGGTAAAAAGTGAGTCGAAATAGCAGTAAGTTTTGGGCTTTTGACCTATATCAAGTCGCTCTTCTCCTTCAATAACAGTATTCTTACCTATTTTGACATGAACTTTTTTATAAACTCTGATTGGCAGTGGCCTATTACAAGGAGAGCGTCTTGATAGCTCAAGGGTTTTGCTTAAATTCAGTTCTTTCAGGATATCGATTCACTGCTTAATGAAACCGATCATTTATTTTATATATTTTACGATTCAAAAAATGACTCCTGATTTGACATTACCAGGAATGAATTACAAAAAGTTAGAAATTTAACTGCTTAACTGATTCTTACCGAAACAGGTTTTATAAGATGAAGAATTAAAAATCAGCCTCCAGACCGAGCCTGTTTTTTAACTCCTGCAGTTGGGGGTATTTCTGCAGCAGATAACCGAACTTTTCCTGCGCGGTGTACAGCCGCTTCCCTTCCTCCTCTTTTACCATTTTACAGGAAAGGCTAATCTGGCTGTTTCTTAGCTTTTGCCGCAGAAAAACCTGGGCTCCTGCACGGGCCTTCTCGAAAAAATCCTGCTGCACGCTATTGGTTACCCTCACCAGAACGGCATGGTTTTCAGCAAGGTCCGGAGTTTCTTTTAAAATCACATATTCACCCTGCCGGCCTGCTGCCTTTAGCTGTTCAGCATACTCTTTCCATGCCCCTAAAAGTTCTTCCGGAGTATACTCCTGGTCCGGGCCCTGAATGGCAGGTGATAGAATTTCTCCTTCTTCCTTTTTTTCCCCCTGCTGTGGAACAACCTTTTTAGCCATCTCACTTGCACCCTTCAGGCTGCTCGGAATTTTTACAGTACTTTTAAGACTGTTACTTCCCGATAGCTTTGGCTTTGGAACAGAGGGAGATGGAGTGGCAGCCGTTTCTGCTGTCGGGGGAGGTGTTTTTTGAACAGGAATGGCTCTGGCTGCCTGCTCGATTGGCCCCGGATTAGGAGAGGTCGCAGGTTCGCTTAGGCTACTGCTTTTTTTTTTAAGCCCTCTTCCTGCATGGCTCCTTCTGCCAGTTGGCGGGTGCTTACCAATGCATTCAGGTGAGACAGCTTCATAAGCGCCAGCTCTACATGCAGGCGCTGGTTTTTGCTGCTTTTATAGTGGATGTCGCAGGCCGAGGCTACATTCAGGCCCGAAAGCAGGAAAGAGGCCGATGACTGGCGGGCCTGCTCGGCATATTTTGCTTTTACCTTCTCCGACACCTGCAGCAGCTGGGTAGTCGCTTCGTCTTTACACACCAGCAGGTTACGAAAATGCTCGCAAAGCCCTACAATAAAATTGTGCCCGTCGAATCCCTGGCGAAGAATCTCATCGAACAACAACAGCACCTGCCCCATATTATTAGCCAGCAGGGCATCGGTAATTTTAAAATAGTAGTCGTAATCGAGAATGTGCAGGTTATCGATGGTATCCTGATAAGTAATTTTATTCCCGCTGCTAAAAGTAACAATCAGGTCGAAAATTGAGAGGGCATCGCGTAACGCACCATCGGCCTTTTGGGCAATCAGGTGAAGGGCCTCCTCTTCGGCTGTTATTTCTTCCTTACCGGCAATCACTGAAAGGTGCTGCGCAATATCCTGTACCTGGATACGGTTAAAATCAAATATCTGGCAGCGGCTCAGAATGGTAGGAATAATCTTATGCTTTTCTGTAGTCGCCAGAATAAAGATGGCATACTTTGGCGGCTCTTCCAGGGTTTTCAGGAAAGCATTAAAGGCCGCATTGGAAAGCATGTGCACCTCATCGATGATGTAAATCTTATACTTGCCCGACTGTGGCGCATAGCGCACCTGCTCTACCAGATTACGAATATCATCGACGGAGTTATTAGAGGCCGCATCGAGCTCATGGATGTTAAAGCTGCTGCTGGTGTTAAAGCTTTTGCAGCTCTCGCACTCATTACAAGGCTCAATATCAGTAGGGCCGCCTTCGGCCTGCAGGTTCTGGCAGTTAATGGTTTTTGCCAGAATACGGGCACAGGTGGTTTTACCAACACCGCGCGGACCGCAGAACAGGAAAGCCTGCGCCAGGTGCTGATTTTTGATCGCATTTTTGAGCGTAGTGGTAATATGCGACTGACCAACTACTGAATTAAAAGTGGATGGCCTGTACTTCCGTGCCGATACTACAAAGTTTTCCATTGATGCAAGTTAAACATTCTTCGCTGTAAATGAGAGGAAAAGCAAGCGTTTTTTCCCACACTTTTTCAACAATTATAAGGCCACTTTCAATCCATTATTAAGGCTGTACACAAAGTTAACAATAGGCACCACGGGGCGGCTATCATAAGCACCGGTGAAATTGGTAAAGAAAGTCAGGTGGGTGCCCAGCTTCACATTCAGGTCGGCATTGCCGCTAAAGCGATTCCTGAAGGCATCAATATCCTGGTCGTAGCCCGTCTGGAAGTATACAATGGTATTGAGGTTTACCATTTTGTTTATCTGCCACCGGAGCGAGAGGTAGTTAGAGCTTTTTATGAAATGGGTAGTAACTGTACCTATCTCCTGCTCACCGGGCAGAGGACTAAGCTCTGTGGCAGGAATTTGCCAGCGCTCCCGCTCAAACATAGCCCCGACACCCAATGCCGCCAGCACTTTCTTTTCCCTTACAAAGGTGTAACGAATACCACCGCCACTCAAATAGCGGCTATCCAGGCCACGGCCTATATCGTACTGGGCCTGCGCAAACAACTCATAGCTGAGCGGCTGCCGCCAGAGGAGGTTTGCTCTGAAATGGCTGTAACCTGTACTGATAAAAGCATTGCCGGTAATGGCGCTATAGTTCAGCTGGTTGATGAGCAGGTAACGATGAAGAACACTGGTATAAGCCACATCTGCTCCGGTACCAATGCCGATGTAGCGGACAGGATCCTCGGTGGTGGCGCTGTTATTATGGATGAGCAGGTTAAAGTTAAGCTCTCCGGTCCAGTAGTGGGTGGTATCGGTCGCCTTGCGGTTTTGCTCAATATTTAGGATTTGTCCTATACCCGGCACGGCAGCCAGCAAAAAGAGGAGAAGTAAAGCGGTTCTCATAGAAAGGTTCTTGGATATCAGCTGCAAAACTCTGGAATGAAGAAAGAAAAGCAAAAGATAAAGAGCTTAATTGCTTTCGCAGCAGTGAATAAAAAGGCGCTGGTCTCCCGGCACAATTTAAGATTTCCTTATGTTTTGAACTAAACAGGGGCTATATTTGTAGTAATAATAGCATTTCATACCGGGGTCGACTGGTATTGACAGGAAGTGCAAATTATGTGTAAGCATGCCGGGACGTGAGCGGAATCCCGTAAAAAAGTCGTTCAAAACAATAATTGGCGAAGAAAACTACGCCCTTGCAGCCTAATTTTAGATAATTTAGTTGCATAGTGTCTCGCTGGCCCCTCGTCCTGCCGGGCTGGCACCGAGACATCGACACGCAGGACTAGTTACCGCAGGGGTGTGATGCGGTAGCGAAAACAATCGCACCTACGGATGGCGTTGGGTTTGTTTCACACCTTAAGCCATCCCGACAAGCCAAGTGAAACTAAGCATGTAGAAGGCGCATCAATTTCCTTATCTGGACGCGGGTTCGAATCCCGCCGACTCCACAAACAACAAAAGCCCCTGTAGGTAAATCCTGCAGGGGCTTTTTGTATTTTAATCCTCTCTCATCTCACTCTTTCACCCCTAATCTCCGTAGTTCCTTATCAATATACGCATCCCAGCGCTGCTGAGCTGCTTTATTGGTTCCGTGGCCGGTTTCCCCATCGTAGGCCTCCTGCAGCCGGTTCATTTCCTGATAAGCCTCCAGGTAGAGGTAGCGAATTTCTCCGTCATAATCTTCTACCGTTAGCTTCTTTGCCAGCACCTGTTGCTTAAAGAATTCTACCGCCAGCTGCACAATATCGAAATGCCGTTGCTCATGATTAAGGCCATAGGCATCGCGGGCATGGTCTTTTACCCATGAGGAGTTTTTAATGACATAAGCCCTTGCCGTCAGCTCAAGGTGCACGATTCCGTCTTCCACTCTACTGCCTCCTCCATAAGCAATGCCGGGAAATACAGCAGCTGCATAGCGACCGCCGCGAATCTTACCTTTAAAATCCTCCCACACCAGTGGCCGGTCCGGGCTGTAAAAAACAGTATCTCCTTCTTCCTTCAAAGGATAATCGACAAAAGATACTTCCACTCTTTTCGCCAGCTTTATGTTATTCAATTTTTCCCGCTCCATCCAGCCGTTAAAATATTCCAACGCGGCAGACAGGCTTTGTTGCAGAGCCGGCCCCAAGGGAGCAAAATGCTCTACAGAGCGGATGTATCGTAAGCCGCCCTCATAGGTGGTAAGCGGTATAGTTTCTCCATCGCGCTCCTGCTCAAAGGCAAGTTTTACTTTTATATGCCCCTCTGCCAGCTCTTCTTTTTCTCCTGGCTGTTCCTCTATACGACATTCCAGAATTCGCACCCTTACAGGCCGTAGGTTTTTATGCCGCGGCAGACTCTGAAGCATGAAGTCCTGCAGGGCCTTGCCCCCACCTCCGGCTAAGTCGGTCGCCTTTAGTGCTACTTCCTCCGCTCCGGAAAATAACCATGCCACCGCCTGCTTATCGGGGCGCTCATCTACCACGCTTGCGATAAAAAATGTTTTCGGCTCGACTGAAAGGCGGGTTGGCACCAGCTTAATCGGATCAGGTATCCCTGCCGCAAATCCTTTGCTGCTTATCAACCCAGGCAGGAGGAGTAGTGCCGCAAAGAAAAAAGCAGCGAAAGAGCACCTCCTGCCCTTTAAAACCCACCAACAATGTAAAAGCTTTTTCATGGTATCAATGCCGGATGCGTGCGGGTATACTGTTTCCCTTGCTGTGAGCCAGTATCGGCAAAATCCGGAGTTTAGGAGCCGTTGTTTTTCCTGAACACCGGCAGGCTTTTTTGCGTTCGCTCCTTCCGCCTAAACAGGCAATACTCCACAAAAAAGCCCTCCTGCCATACACTAACAGAAGGGCTCCAATTCTATTGTTCTTCAGTCTTACCGTTCTATTACTTTAAAAAGCAAACCGGCCTCTACAGGGTCTGTCAGCTCCATTCCATTCAGCAGGGCAAGCTCTTCCATTCTTTCTTCCGGCACGCCATGGCGGCGCAGCGCTTCCGCCAGTGTACCCGCTCGCTGCACTGTTTTTATCCTGATTCTTTCGGGCTGCCGGTTCAGCTTATCAGGATCGGTGAGGGGGGCAAAGTTGTTAAAGATATCCGTAAAATAGCGGGCAAAGCTGTTAAACTCATTAGCAGAGCTTATGCCCATAAACTGGTAAATGTTGCCTTCGTAGGAAATCAGGTAGAGCAGCACCTGCAATGGTTGCTGGCCCTCCTGCTGACGCTCTGCCACCACGGCCACAGCAGGGAGTCCACTCACAGTAAGCTGCCGCGATTCCAGTGGCTGCAACTGGTAGTTTTGCAGCGCCGCCTGTGCAGCTGCCTCTAAAGATTCTCCCTGGGCCAGGGTAAACATGGCAATAGCCTTTCCGCTGGTGTGGGCCATCTGCACCTGCTGAGGCGTATTCTGGAAAGTAAAATCGCTGGGGATCGGAAACTTAAACTTCAACACAGGGTGGTAAAAAACATTTTCCTCGACAAACCCCTGCTTCGGATCTTCCCCATAGACCATTCCATCGATCATGCGCAGGTACTGGTTTCGGTTCTCCTCCAGGTCTGTTACATTCAGCTTTTCCTGCCAAATGGCTGCTAATTTCTGCACAGCCTCGTAGCGATTCGCCGGGTCGGGGTGGGTAGAGAGAAAGGTGGGCACTGCTTCTACATCACTTTCCGTGCGCATTCTGTTCAGGGTTAAAAAGAACTCCGCCATTTCTTCAGCATCATAGCCTATTTTAGTAGAGCACTCCACGCCCAGCTTATCGGACTGCTCTTCCGCATCGCGGCCAAACTTCAGAAACAGCAGGCTAACTCCCTGGTTCGCCACATCGGCAAACTGGGCAAATTCAGGAGAAATAACCATTCCGGCTACCAGCCCCACCTGCGCCAGCATAGCTTTACTATACTGCTTTGCAGAGTGTCGTGCCGCAATATGGCCAATCTCATGGCCAAGCACCCCGGCAAACTCTGCCTCATTATTAAAGTGAGCGAGTATACCCCTGGTAAAATAGACATAACCACCCGGTACGGCAAAGGCATTTACAACCGGGGAGTCTAAAATTTTAAAGTCATAGTCAAGCTCGGGCCGGTGCGAGATTGCAGCCATTTGCTCTCCCTTCACATCAATAAAGCGTTGCAGTTCCTCATCATCATACAAGCCGAAAAAGCTTACTATTTCAGGATCGGACTGTGCCCCCATGGCAATTTCCTGCTTTTTGGAAAGCAGCATAAAATCCCTTTTGCCGGTTACCGGATTTCTTACACAGGAGGCGGAGAGGGTAAAAATTATTAACAGAAGTACAGAAAAATAAGGTTTCATGGTATAGGTAAAAATGTTAAGGCTACCAATTTAACCACCTGAAAAATGGAATGTTTAAGCTCTTTCCTTAAGAGGTAAAACAGCCCTTTCGCCGACAGCTGAAAAATAAAAAGGAAATGACACGAATACGCTGCTCCTGTCGCGCGAAGAACTTATTTTTTCTCGTTCATTGATTGTTCTCTAACCGCCTCCAACTCTTTCTCTGATAAGGGCTTAGTAATAAATCCGCTGGCATCCTTATGCCGCTCCGTACGGATCTGGTCTTCCCGGTCAATAGAGGAAGAAAGGATATACAGGCTGCAACTCTTTTTCAGCTCTTCCGGAAGCTCAGTAAAAGAATCCAGAAAATCCCAGCCATCTAAACCAGGCATATTAAGGTCGAGGAAAATAACCTCCGGAAAAGCAACTGCTTCTTTTTTTGCTGCTTTATCCAGCAGGTACAGCGCACTTTCTATCGTCGTGAATTTTTAAACCTCCCGGGCAAACTGTTTCATTTTGATGGTACTTTCCGTAACAAAGTTTGCCATCTCCTCATCATCTATCAGCCAGACTGTATTAAACTGTTCCATCCTTTTCAATCAGTGTCAACTTAAATAACATACTTGCTCCACTCCGGTATTTCTGCTCTCTTTTCCTCTACCAGAAGAGGACATTCCCGCACCGGCAGAGGTTTACCACAGTCTACCGGTGGAATTTAATAAGTGGAACTTTAATACTACTGAATAGGTGCTAAACCCCCACAGGCAGGTAATAAAATAGAAAAAGTTAAAGAAATAAACGGAATCAAACAGGCTTTAATGGCATAGGTGGTAACTTCAATGCCCTTAAAATAGTAAGCAGCTGATTTTCAACGCTTTAAATTTTAAAGATAATTCAGTAGATTTGAGAAGTATACAATTCTACCTAATATCCTACCACCATATGAACAAACGTAGTTGCCTGAGTATGCTACTGGCAGTAGCGCTGGCTCTGCCCTTAAGTAAAGCCTGGGCCCAGGACAAAAAAGAAGCGGCCAATTGGAAAGTTGACGCCCCACATGGCCCCCAAAAAGAAATTACCATTACCACCAACGAAGGCACCTGGATGAGCGTGGATGTAAGCCCCGATGGGAAGCAGATTGTGTTTGACCTGCTGGGCGATATCTACATCATGCCTGTTACTGGCGGAAAAGCAACCCTTCTTCGGGGCGGCCGCGCATACGAGGTGCAGCCCCGCTTCAGCCCCAATGGCGAATTAATATCCTATACATCAGATAAAGGTGGCGCAGACAATATCTGGACCATGAAGCGCGACGGTTCTGAGGCCACTCAGGTAACGGACGAAGACTTCCGCCTGCTGAACAATGCCGTATGGACACCCGATGGCGAATACCTGATTGCCCGTAAGCACTTTACCGATACCCGCTCGCTGGGCGCCGGCGAAATGTGGATGTACCACCGCAGCGGTGGCTCCGGAGTGCAGTTGACCAAGCGCAAAAACGAGCAGCAGGATGCTGGTGAACCGGTAGCCTCGCCCGACGGAAAGTATGTATACTTCTCCGAAGATATGAGCGGCGGCTCTACCTTTCAGTACAATAAAGATCCTAACGGACAGATTTATATGATTCGCCGGGTGGACCGCCGTACCGGAGAAATCGAAAATATTATCAGCGGCAATGGCGGTGCCGTTCGCCCCGTGCTTTCGCGCGACGGCCGCTACTTAGCCTTTGTGCGCCGGGTGCGCACCGAATCGGTACTCTTTATCCACGACCTGAAAACCGGTGAACAGTGGCCTGTTTATGATGGACTAAACCACGACCAGCAGGAAGCATGGGCTATTTTTGGTGTATACCCTAACTTCGCCTGGACACCAGATGATAAGCATATTGTAGTGTGGGCGGGCGGAAAAATTAATAAGGTAAATGTAGCCACACAGGAAGTAAGCAATATTCCTTTCGAAGCCACTGCCACTCACCATATTACCAATGCGGTGCGCCACGACCACAGCAAGGCAGGTATATCGCCCAAAGAGTTTGCGGCAAAAGCCATCCGGCACGCCATTACTTCACCGGACGGTAAGCTCCTCGTTTTTAATGCCGCCGGTTATCTCTATAAAAAAGAGCTGCCAAACGGTACCCCGGAGCGTCTTACCAAAGGCCAGGATTTTGAATTCTACCCTTCCTTCTCCCCTGATAGCCGTTACCTCGTGTACTCCACCTGGGATGATGAAAAGCTGGGTGCCCTCATTAAATACGACCTGCGCCGGAATAAGACAGAAAAGCTGACTACTGAAAAAGGCTTTTATACCGAACCTAAGTTCTCGCCCAACGGCCAATACATCGTATATACCAAAGATGGTGGCAACTACCATATGGGTTATGCACATGCCAAAAATGCTGGCATTTACTATTTGCCAGCCAATGGCGGAAAGGCTGTTTTTGTGCAGGAGAATGGTTCCTCACCCCGTTTTAATGCCACTTCCGACCGTATTTTCTTTACCGGAAGCCTGGGTGATAGCTATGCCTTTAGAAGTGTAGACCTGCTGGGGCGCGATGAGCAAACACACTATACTTCCAAATATACCGACCAGTTCTACCCAAGCCCCGACAATAAGTGGATTGCCTTTGTAGAGCTGTTCAACGGCTATATCGCTCCTTTTACGACTAATGCCGACGGGCTGGAATTAAGCGCCCAGAGCAATGCCGTACCCGTAGCCCGCTTTACCCGCGATGCCGGCACCAGCATTCACTGGTCTGGCGACAGTAAAAAAATTAACTGGGTACTCGGCGATGAGTATTTCTCCAATGACTTAAAAGACCGCTTTGCTTTTGTGCCCGGCGCACCCGACTCGCTTCCGGCCATCGATACCACCGGCACTAAAATAGGTCTGATACTTAAAACGGATATACCTGAAGGTACAATTGCCTTTACCAATGCACGCATCATTAGCATGAAGGGCGATGAAGTGATTGAAGGAGGTACCATCGTGGTCGAAGGTAATCGCATTGTAGCTGTAGGCAAAGATGTAAAAGTGCCGGCCGATGCGAAGGTGATAGATGCCAGCGGCAAAACCATTATGCCGGGAATCGTCGATGTGCACGCGCACCTGGGCACCTTCCGCCTGGGCATGAGTCCTAAAAAGCAATGGTCGTACTATGCCAACCTGGCATATGGCGTTACCACTACCCACGACCCGTCTTCTACCACCGAAATGGTATTCAGCCAGTCAGAGGCGGTAAAGTCAGGCGCCATGGTAGGCCCAAGGATTTATTCTACCGGAACCATTCTTTACGGAGCCGATGGCAACTTTAAAGCAGTTATCAATAGCATCGACGATGCCCGTTCGCACCTGCGCCGCCTCAAGGCAGTAGGTGGTTTCTCTGTCAAGAGCTACAACCAGCCCCGCCGCAATCAGCGCCAGCAGGTTATTCAGGCCGCACAGGAACTCGATATGAGCGTGTACCCGGAAGGGGGCTCTACCTTCTTCCATAACATGAGTATGATACTCGATGGTCATACGGGTGTGGAGCACAACATTCCTATTGCACCGGTTTATAAGGATGTACTTAAACTCTGGGGCGCTTCTGAATCTGGTTATACGCCAACGCTTATCGTAAACTATGGGGCAGTAAATGGGGAGTACTACTGGTACCAGCATACCAATGTGTGGGAAAAAGAGCGCCTGCTGCGCTTTACCCCCCGCTCCATTATCGATGGCCGTTCCCGCTTTGTAACCAAGGTACCGGAAGAGGAGTACCAGAATGGTTATATTGCTACCTCCCGCACCTGTAAAGCCCTGAGCGATGCCGGCGTAAAGGTAAACCTCGGCGCTCACGGACAGTTGCAGGGCCTCGGTGCTCACTGGGAGCTCTGGATGCTGCAGCAGGGTGGCATGACCAATCATGAAGCACTGAGAGCTGCCACGCTTAATGGTGCAGAGTACATTGGCATGGGCAGCGAAATTGGCTCGCTCGAAAAAGGTAAGCTGGCCGACCTGATTGTGCTGGATCAAAATCCGCTGGAAGATATCCGTAACTCAGAGTTCGTACGCTATACCATGGTGAACGGTCGTCTGTACGATGCCGAGACCATGCAGGAGACCGGAAACTACAACCGTAAGCCTGGTAAATTCTTCTGGGAGAACGATAAGTATGCGTCTTCCTACCAATGGCACGAGGGAACAGATACCCGCTTCGAAGGTATTGCCGGCCAGCATTGCACCTGCCGTCACTAAAAGCTGGCTTTCATCTAACTTTAACAGCCACTCCTGCAAAGCAGGAGTGGCTGTTTTATTTTAAAAACAATAGGACCGCGGGAGTCCCGGGAATTCCTTCTTTATTTATCTGCGTACAAAAACAATGAAAAATGTAAATACCGGCAGCTTAGTTTACTCCCTGTAAATTTGAATATACTCTCAGAAGCCTCTATCTTCACCGGTACACATTAACCCAAAGGAAAATAACCAGCGCATAACTTTTTCGCTATTGATTAACGCTTATGAAAATTGCAGTTATCATTTTCTGCCTACTGCTGTTTGCCGGCTGCTTATATGCATTTTTCGAACTTTCCCTTTCCTCCTTCTGGAATGGCTTTGTAATCGGTGGCTTAATCTTCTGCCCGTTGCTGGCCATTGTGTATATTTACAGTATAGTTAAAGGACAAAAATAAGCCGGCCTTATTCCGAACGTAAACAACTATCTTCCCTCTTCAACTACCATTAGCATTCTTTAATTACATGGCTAATATTTATCATCAGGTATTAATCGAAGCCGACAAGGCTACCGTATACGAAGCGGTTACTACTCAGAAGGGAATTGCCGGCTGGTGGATAGCCGATTGCGAGGTTAAGCCGGAGGTTGGCTTTATCAATACCTTTAAAGCCGGTGAAGGGATTTACAATAAAATGGAAGTGACCGCACTTGAGCCAGATAGTTTTGTAAGCTGGCGGTGTGTGAATAAAAATGATGAATGGAGCGGTACGCTACTTACCTTTACCCTCAGTACCAAAGGTAGTTTTACCTGCCTGGATTTTAAGCATACCGGTTATGCGGCCGAAGACGAACTTTATGCCACCTGCAACTACCACTGGGCCCGCCACCTGGGTATGCTCAAGGAGTTTTGCGAAACAGGCCAGCCACAACTAAACCCTGAAAGAGAAAAAAAAGAAGTAAAAGCCGTGCACGGTCCTGAAGCTTAAAGTAAAGTGAAGTATGAAAAAGCCGGAAAGTAAAGTTCAACTACTCACCGTCCTGGCTTTTATATGCTTTCTGTTCAGCGGCACTTTCACCAGGCATCACCCTTTTCTTAAATGGTGTCTTTTAGCTGTAGGCCTTGTTTTGGGTTTCCTCCTGCTATGGCCAAAGTGAAAAAGAGTGCATGAAGGAGATGAGAATTAATAAAAGCAATTATAATGAATATCGACAAAGTAAATATCAGCGAAAAATTTGGCCGCTTCTCTGACCACTGGCACCCGCGCATCGTTGGAGAGCTGAACGGGCAACAGGTTAAACTTGCAAAGCTGAAAGGTGAATTTATCTGGCACAGCCACGAACAGGAAGACGAAATGTTCCTGATCATTAAAGGCACACTAAAAATGGAGCTGCGCGACAAGGTGGTAGAGATAAAAGAAGGAGAGTTTATCGTAATTCCCAGAGGAGTCGAACACCGGCCGATAGCAGAAGAGGAAGTTCAGGTTATGCTTTTTGAGCCGGCTTCTACCTTGCATACCGGCAATGTAACCTCAGAATTAACCCGAAATAAGCAGGAGTGGCTGTGATTTAATTCCCCACACCCTCTTTTATTTTCTAAAACTTTTGGCCTGCAAAGGTGCTTTTACAGTAGGCAGTGCTCTATACCGGTAGCGCTTCCAGCTGTTTTACACCTGACCTATGCCAACAAATAACCGAAATATACGCTTACGCCCTACCGGCAGCAGGCGACCCGGAAGTAACACTTCCACCTCCAGACTTTACAATACTAATAGCCCCCGCCTGTCCTCTCACCTTCCACGAACAGGCCCCAACCGGCAGAGCCACAGGCTAAAAAAAGGCGGGCAACGCCGTGGAAGAGGCAGGCAGCGAGGCAGAGCAGTAAAGGGCGCTCAAAATCAGCTTAAGCGATTTAAGCAGGCCTCCATCCTTGCTGTGGCCTTAACGGGCTTTCTGCTCCTGCTTCTAACCCCGGGCGAAGCAGGCTACTCGCAGGAAGAGCCCGCACAGGAGGTTGTGGACGACACTGCCGCCACCGAAATACTAACAGAGGAAATACCTGATTCTGTTGCCATAATTGAAGAGGTAGCCGTCGAAGATTTGGTTTCTCCTGCAGATGTCGCGGAGGATACTCTTGTTTCAGATGAACTACTGGAGGGAGAGGATATAGGCAAAGCGGCCAGAAATGAAGCCCTCTTTACGTTGCAGAAACTCTGGGATGGTTTGTATTCCAACCTTCCTAAAATACTGGTAGCCATTGCCACGCTTATTCTTACCTGGATGCTGGTAAAGCTGGTGCGCTTTATCCTTCGCAAAACCATTGGTCGGTGGCATAGTGCTGGTGCCGTAATTACCCTGGTAGGCTTGTCGATATGGCTACTGGCGATTGGTATTGCCATCAGTGTGGTGGCAGGCGATATCCGGGCACTGGTAGGCTCTCTGGGCCTGATAGGCCTTGCTTTGTCGTGGTCTCTGCAAACACCTATTGAAAGCTTTACCGGCTGGCTACTTAACTCTTTCCGCTCCTATTACCGTGTGGGCGACCGTATTAGTGTAGGCGAAGTGTTTGGCGATGTTTATAAAATTGATTTTCTCACCACCACTGTATGGGAGATTGGCGCACCTTATCGCCCGGGCTTTGTGCAGGCCGAGCAGCCTACCGGGCGTCTGGTTACTTTCCCTAATAACGAAGTACTGGCCGGCACAATAGTGAACCTTACCGGTGATTTCCCTTATGTGTGGGACGAACTAAGCATTGCGGTAGCCAACGAATCGGATTTTAGGGAGGCCATGGCTGCCCTTGAAAAGATTGCCTCAGAAATTCTGGGTGATTATATGAAGGAGCCTGCCCACCAGTACCGCCAAACCTTACTGAAGGCCGGCCTCGACTACCAGGTGGCCGATAAACCCCAGGTATTCCTTAATATCAGCGAATCCTGGACGGACATCATAATCCGTTACCTGGTTGGTGCCCGCGAACGCCGAAAGTGGAAAAGTGAACTCTCTCTCCGGATTATTGAGGAACTAAGCAAGCCAGAATTCTCAGGAAAAATTAAAGCTGTTTATCCACGCCAGCAGGTACAGGTTATTGACCCCGACGGCCTACCTGTGGAGGCAGAGCGCCTGCAGCCAAAACCTCAGCCCAAAGAGAAATAAGCGAAAAACGGCATCAGAGGCTTTGCACCTTTTGGCGCGTCTGTGTTTCTTCCTGCTCCATTTCTTCCAGTTCAGGGGCCACAGGCTTCGAGAGAGCTTCGCGAAGGTCGTTGTATTCGATTTGCTGCTGTACTTCCCTGGCATACTTCACGAGAGCTTTAAAAATGGCCCGCTGGTGTTTTCGCTGGGGCAGATATTCGGGGTGCCATTGCACTCCTATCACAAAATCGTGCCCCTCCCGTTCAATCCCCTGCACCACATCATTTGCTTCTCTTGCAACAATTTGGATATTTTCTCCTGTGTCTTTTACTGCCTGGTTGTGCAGTGCATTTACTTTCAGGTGTTGAATACCCAGCACCTCGGCCAGTTTACTACCCCGCTTTATGTGCACCTTCTTTACCGGAAATACACTGGAGGGATTCGGCTCTTCCAGGTAAAAGGCGTTGATATCCTGGTAAAGCGTACCCTTAAAATAAACATTGATGAGCTGTGAGCCGCGGCAAATCCCCATGAGCGGAATGCCTTTTTTAATAGCCTGGTCAATCAGCTGAAACTCCAGGTGGTCCCGCTCCCGATCGAGTCCGAAACCAGAGCCCCGGCTAAACAGCTTCCGCGCCAGAAAAAGAGCAGGATAATACAGCCAGCGGGCAGTACGCCTTACTTTTTGAAAAATACTCCGATGCGGCTTTCGGATGGTTTGGTCGAGGTATTCCTCTACCACATTGTCCTTCTGGTAAGTGGCCGGATCCACATCGGCCCCACCCCCGATTATAAGGCCCTGAAGGCCATCGGCGGTTCGTGGGCGGGAAGGGGTAATACGTACCGGCCGCCCACCTGCCAGCCGTACTGCCAGCGAGGTGAAGAACCAGGCCATACCGCCGCCCTTATCAGGCCCCGTAACGCCAATGGTTGGTACAGTTCTGTTAATAAAGTGTTTATTGGTCAGGAAAGCCATTTTTCAGTTTCTTTTGTCCATTTACTTTCAAATCCTATTAATGTGTTGCTGCTAAGCTCCATATATGCACGACTCATCTCTTCTAACCTTTTGGAGTCACTGGCAAGCCTTTCAATCAGCACCCACCCTTTCCACTCATCTGCCAGGGACCAGTCCTCCTGGTTAATAAGGCTATTCGGAAGCCGGTAATGGAAGGTAGGGCGGGCATTTACCTTACCAATATCTGAGTAGGAATTTACTTTCTCTTTTCGTACCTCTGCAAAGAGCGGGTACATATCGAGTGGCCGATTCCGGTCGGGATTATACAGGTGATAGTCTTCAATAAGTGTATCAATGCCGGGTTTATAACTGGGTTTAACGACCATTTCGGAATATTTAGAGGGAAAAGGAGAGATAAAGCTCGATACCCTTCGTGCCATATCTATTTTACTTTCCTTAAAAATCCATGGGTACAGGAGAAAGAATGCCCGCATGTATCGCAAAATGGTATCCACATCTTTTGCAGGAATCTCGGGATTAATATGGATGGCAAAAGCATTGGTAGGGAACGATTTAGTGCCGGTGGCATGATGCTCCTGCAGGCTTTTCCGGAGCTTGTCCAGCTCCTCAAGCTTATTAACCGGAACAGGCGGGCTGGTTATTTCATAAGGAATTACCGTTCGGATAATGTTCTCCATGGTACTTTCCACCTCATACTCCAGGTTATTTTCTCCCCACTGAATATCCTGCAGATTGATGTTAAACTTTTCAAGCACCTTCTGATAGCCTTTTTCGTGCAGAAGCCGGAGGTCAATCATGACCGTAAAATCGCCCAGGCTGGTTTCTTTAACGGATTGTTTAAAGCGGTGCTCTTTCTCCACACGCCCGCCATACAATTCCTGGATAATCCCGACAGATTCTTCGATGTCTACATCGGCAAACTCCAGCTCAAAGCCGACAGTTCGTATTTTACCCTCCTCATTATATAGTTCCGGTGGCTGTTGAAATGGCATAATAGTTAGTTTTATTCTCCACCTATTCAACGGGCAAAGCGCTTTTGCGTTTCGCCGGCTGTAAAGGGAATACCAAAACCTCATCACATCCCCCTTCAGGATAGGGGCAGAGCACCGCTGTTCCCTTCCCGGAAAAAATTAACTGAGCCAGATAGTCAAAGAAGTACAGGTAAAGGGTACCAGCTGCCTCTCTTCGCTCCTATGCTTATTTTACCTGGGGAATTTTTATACTAAAAGTACTTCCTTTTCCTTCCAGGGAATGGAGGTCAATAGTGCCACCATGGAGCTCTATAATCTTTTTACAAATGGAAAGGCCGAGGCCATGGCCGGGAAGCTGCCGCACATTTTCGGCACGGTAAAAAGGGGTAAAAATGAGCGACTGGTCTTCTGCAGGAATCCCTCTTCCTTCATCCGATACCCTTACCACTACTTTCTCCCCCTCAAAAGCAATCGTGGCCATTGCCTTCTGGTCGAACGAAAATTTACAGGCGTTATCCAGCAGGTTAAGAAAGAGGGTTTTCAACATTCCTTCATGCCCGAATACTGTGAGAGAATCTTCATGCTCCGGAATTTCGGAAAAGCTGATGTCTATATGGCACCCTTCCTTCTTTTTAAGCAACTCGTGCTGGGCCTGAAAAAGAACCTCATCGATGCGCAGTGGTGCCATCTTTACTGCCATTTTATCGGTTTCGGACTGGGCAAGTGCCAGCAAACCATTCGATAACTCTGCCAGGCTCTGGGCATCTTCCAGTACCGATAGCAGTAGTTTCCGGTACTCGTCATTGCTTCTTTCCTTTGCCAGCCCCACCTGAAGCTGACTAATCATCGCCGCCACAGGAGTACGCAACTCATGGGAGGCATTGTTTACAAAATTTTTCTGGATGTAAAAGGAAGAGGCTATCCGATCCAGCATTTTATTGAAGTTTATGGCCAGCTGGGCTATCTCATCCTGTCCGTTTCCCTCGGCAACTCGCTTATGAAGGCTTTCGGCATTGATTTCCGCCACCTGCCTGTTTATATTGGCGATAGGGCGCAGGGCCTTGCCGGCAAACAAACGGCCTGCCACAAAGGTAACGCCTATACTTACAAAGAAGCCTATTAAGAGGACAAAGCGCAGGTTCACCAATTTCCGGCGGCCATACACGTCGAAAGCCGAGGCGATGATGACATATTCCTGGCCTCCTTCATAATAAAAGAGGCCCAGGGTTTCATTCATTTTCTGCGTATACTCCACTCGCCCTTCTTCTCTTGTTTTGAGAAGCAGCGAAAGCGGAATATCGGTAGCCGGCTCATCTACCGAGCTATATACCAACTGATTAGTCCGGTCGAAAATATAGATTTTTTCATTATGAAGGGCATTGAGCGAATTCCGATCGATAATTTTCAGGAGGTCATGGTCAATTTCCTGCACATCAATCAAAAAGCGGGCAGTGGTTAAGGCTTTTTTACTGAGTCTTGAGTAGAACTCCTCTTTCCGGAAATCGGCATAAAAGAGATAGACAGCCAAAAAAAAGAACGATAATATAGACGCAACAATAAGGGTAAACTGCCAGGTAAGGCGGGCACGAATGCTCATACAATCAGGATTCTTTTAAGATATAGCCCATGCCCGGGCGGGTATGGATAAGTTTGGGCTCAAAAGCCTTATCAATTTTCTTGCGAAGGAAGTTGACATACACATCAATAACATTGGTGCCTGTATCGAAGGTAATATCCCATATCTTTTCAGCAATATCGGCCCTTGACACTACTCTTCCCTTATTACGAACTAGGTAAACCAGTAGGGCAAACTCTTTTGCCGTCAGTTCAATCTGCTGGCCGCTTCTTTTTACAATTTTGCTTTCATCATCGATTTCCAGGTCGGCCACCCGCAGAACTTTAGGAGCAGGTGCAGTACTGGCAGCCGAGCGCTTCAGGAAAACCTGTACCCTTGCCAGTAACTCTCTAAAGTCGAAGGGCTTTACAATGTAATCATCGGCACCGGTATTGAAGGCTTCTATTTTATCTTCCATGGCTCCCAAAGCCGTTAACATAATAATTGGCAGGCGGGCATTCTGCTGGCGAATTTCTTTACATACCTCATAGCCATTCAGTTGCGGAAGATTCAGGTCGAGAATTATCAGGTTGTCCCTGCCACTCAGTGCCATCTTTTTTCCTATCAGCCCATCATAAGCCACATCGGCCGGCAGGTTATTTTCTTCCAGTCCCTGCTGAATGGCATTTGCCACCTTTGCCTCATCTTCAATTATTAGTATCCTGATATCGTTCATCTTTGATATTTATAGAGCACCTTCCCTCTTACACGATTCCCTGCCGCTATCTTAGCAAAGAAATCTCCTCCGAAAAACATTCCCTGCAGCTTTTATTAAAGATACATAAAAGTAAAAAAAGGCACCCCTTCCGGGCATGAGTGGTCGGAAGAAATTCCGGCCACTTTTTTTATGTTTTGAAGAGTCT
>NZ_ANNU01000074.1 GCF_000346615.1 Nafulsella turpanensis ZLM-10 | reverse complement strand
AATATTTAATTATTTATTATTGTAAAAACCTGTATCGCTATTCTAGGACGAGACAACTCTATCTCTTGTAAAAGGTCAAAGAATGGCATCATTCCAGCAACCTCATAGAAACCAACAGCCCATGAGCGCAAGCAAGCCCGTTAATCGACTTTCTGCAGCACCAGCTCATCAACAATAATCGGAACCTGGCTCTCTTTTACTTTTCCCAACCAATGCTGCCCCACAATGGCGACAGGGGCCTCTTTACAGCGGCCGGTACATTTGGTTTTAATTACCTTTGCAGAACCTTTTAGCCCCCGGTCTTTTAATTCTTTTGAAAACTGTTTCTGCAGATCTTTAGCCCCGCTTTTACAACAATCTTTGCCATTGCACACAAATACAAAGTGGCAGTACTTATCGTAATCTTTATCTTTTCCCATTCGTAAAAGGTATCTCAGTTAGGTTAACTGAAAAAGAAGGAAAATAATTTTACGGGAGCAGAAATATTTAACCGATTACACCCGCCATCCACTGCATTAGCAAACCGCAAATATAGGCGGCATATGTACCAAGGGCATAGCCCAGCACCGCCAGCAGAACACCTACAGGCGCCAGAGAATCATGGAAGGCAGAGGCCACAATGGGTGCAGAAGCGGCGCCTCCCACATTGGCCTGACTTCCTACTGCGGTAAAGAAGAAAGGCGCCTTTATCAGCTTACCCACACTGAGCAGCACGGTTACATGCACCAGCATCCAGACCAGCCCTACAGCAAACATTCCCGGATTATCGGCGATACTGGTGATATCCATTTGCATACCTATGGTGGCCACCAGTATATAAATAAACACACTGCCTAAACGCGAAGCCCCAACCCCTTCCAGCCTTCGGGCCCTGGTAAATGACAGGGCAAGCCCCACGGTAGTGGCTATGACCACCAGCCAAAAGAAGTTACTTGTAAGGCTAAACTCATTCAGCCATTTATAAGGCCGTACACCAGTCTCTTCATCCACCACAGTGGCCATATCTGAAAGCACAGGAGTAATTAAATCGGCTAAAAGGTGCGATACACCTGTTACACCAAAGCCAATCCCCAAAACAATCATGGTAAGGGTAAGGGTAGGCATTTGGGCTACACTCAGGCGGTACGACTCAATTCTCTTTTTTACATCTTCAATGGCACTCGCATCCGCATTAAAAAGCTTATCGACTTTTTTAGAGCGACCGGCACCAAAGAGCAGCACAGCCATCCAGATGTTTGCCACAATTACATCCACCGTTACCATGGTAGAGAAAATATCGGGGTCGGCTCCAAATACTTCCAGCATCGCTGCCTGGTTAGCTCCGCCGCCAATCCAGCTTCCGGCAATCGTACTCAATCCCCGCCAAACCTCATCGCCCGCTACGATGGCCGGGTCGAAGAGCGAAACCACATACATGGCTATGGGGCCTCCAAGCACAATACCTACCGTACCTGCCAGAAACATAATGATGGCCTTGGGCCCGAGGCGGAGAATACCTTTAAAATCCACACTGATGGTCAGCAGCACCAGGGCTGCAGGCAAAAGATAACGCGAAGCCACAAAATACAGCTGCGAGCTTTCCCCATCTACAATATTAAAAGTGTTGAGGAGTGAGGGAATAAAATAACACAACAGCAGGGAAGGAATAACAGAATAAAACTTCTTCCAGAAGCTACTTTCACTGCTGGCGGTATAAAATACCAGGGCCAGAATGATCATCAGAATACCGAATATTACGGCATCATTTGTCAGGAGGGCCTCCTGCTCAATGGCTTCTTCCATGGGTTCTTGGGGTTCAGATTATTGTTGAGAAAGTCAAAACTAAAATTTCTGGCCGAAATAAAAAAACCTGCCGGCCCCCAGCAGGAATATTTCAACAGCTTTCTTTTTAATCCAGCTCCCGAACCACCGCCAGAAATTCGCTCAGAATCATGGCCGTGGCACCCCATACCACCTGCTCTTCTACATTAAAATAAGGAATTTTCACCCTCATTCCGCTCGCCAGGTTCTGGTAAGTGTGCTGAATGGTTTTGCTATCCAGCAGCAGGTCCAGCGGGGCTTCAATAATATTTGCCACCTCTACGGGGTCAGGAATAAAGTGTGGCCGCTGTTTTACCCATCCCACCACCGGCAGCACCAAATAATTGGAAGGAGGAATGTAAAGTTCACTCAGGGTCCCCAGCAGCTCTACCTGATGAGGCAGGATTCCCATCTCTTCGTGTGCCTCCCGGAGGGCTGTCCGGATCTTGTTCTCATCCTCCGGCTCCTGTTTACCTCCCGGAAAACTGATTTGTCCGCTGTGGTGCCCATTATATTCCGGTCTTTGCATAAGGGGCATGTACAATCGATGCTCATGCGGGTACAGGAGCAGCAAAACCGCTCCCTGCCGGGCCCTCTTAAGTGGCGCCTGCTCAAAACGTTCATCTTCCAGGCGCATGGGCGACATATGCGCCTGCGCCTCCACGCCCGGCAAAGCCTCCTTTAATCGTTGTTTAAGTTGCGCAATAAATAAATCCACCGTCCTGCGATTTTTCCTGAATGGAAAAAGCTTCCGCCAGGCAGAAGCTTTCTTTGTTATAACGTACGGAAAAGGGCTTATTCAGTTGCGTCACCTTCATATTTGATTTTCGGAATCTGCTTATCAATGGTAAAGGTACCTACTCCTTCTTCGCCTATTACATCGAACAGCTCAAGTGCCCGACGGGCTACAAACTCCTCTTCGATTTGCTCATTAAGGAACCACTGCAGGAAAGTAACGGTAGTAAAATCCTGCACCTGGTGACATTTCCCTACAATACGATTGATCGCCTGTGTAACGGCTATTTCATTTTCCAGTGCCTGCTCAAAAACACTCCGGAAGTTATCCCACTCCTGCTGAACATTGGCTACTTCAGGCGAAACAGCATTTCCACCAAGGTCTGAAACATATTTGAATATTTTGAGCATGTGGCGGCGCTCTTCTTCTGCCTGTTCATAAAAATACCCTGCACTTCCTTCAAATCCATGGCGGTCGCACCAGGAGGCCATCGCAAGGTAGGTTGCCGAAGCATGTGCCTCACGCTTAATTTGCTCGTTCAGGGCACTTTCTATTTCTTCTGATAAGGAAGTTCTAAGTCTAAGTATATCTTTCATATGCATTATTTTAAGTCTAAAAAAATGGCAGACCACAAAGTGTCGCTCTTTCATTAACTACATACGAATATACGGCATTGTTCCCTATACAACACTATGGGAAACAAATTTGAAATAATTCTAAATCCAAATAGAAAAAAGGAATAAATAGAGAGGAGGCATTTAGCTGAGCACCGGCCGGTAAAGACGCTCGTAAATAATGCTATTGAGCTCCAACATTACGCGGGCTCCGTTCAGGAGGTTTCTCAGCTCAAGGATTTCAGGAATAGTCAGCACAAAACAACGGTCACAGCCACAGGAAGAAAAGATTTCCACATCGTGGCAGGCAGAGGGGCTGTTAAGCATTTGCTCAATATCAATGGCATCGAGCCGGCGTTTCAGGCCAAAGAAGCAGGGAAGTTTTAAAGTAGAGCTTTCGCCCTGCCACTCCAGAATAAAGCGATAATCGCGGTTATCCTGCAAAACCTTTCCGTTGATGGTGCTGTAAACTTCTGAAACTGCCTGTTTTCCGACCATTAGTTAATTCCTTACTTTTATGCTTACAAAGATAAGGCCTATTTGTAATCAGTCCAAATAAATATCATTTAATTCCCCAACCTCAAGAATTCTTCAGTCAAAAATCATTAAACCATGCCAGTGGCAGCCATTTTTCCTGTATAACCATTTAATCCAGACACCGTTTATTGTGTAAAGAATCAACCATAAAAATTAAACACATGAGAATTTTATACATTCCCTTCTGTATGCTTTTACTGCTGATGGCTTCCTGTACTCCGGGCAACCTGAGCTTCAGTGAAGCCATGGAAAGAAATAACGATAAGTTCGAAACAGAGGAAGAAAGAGAAGATGCCGCCTTTTTGGTTGAAGCAGCCGATTATAACCTCCTGATGACGAAATTATCGGACATAGCCGCTAACCAGGCTTATTCCAGGGTTGTAACTGATTTTGGTGCAAAAAGCCTTTCCGACCATCAGCAAATAGAAGCAAAATTAAGGCAGCTGTCGAAAGAAAAGAAAGTTGCGCTGGGTGCCGAAATTGGTGAGCGGCATCTGGATATGCTGGAAGATGTAAAGCAGGCCGATAAAAGAAATATAGACCGGATTTACCTCAACACCATCGAAATTATTCAGGAGCGGGTGCTCAGAATGTACGAAGAGGCCGCTCTAAATGCCAACGATGCAGAAGTCAGGGCTTTTGCCGCTTCACAGCTTGAAATATTCCGGAACCACAACCGGAGGGCACAGGAGATACGCGATGAATTGATTTAGCTTTTAAAGATTAAAGAACTCTCACTTTAAAAGAGGCCGGCCCCCAGCTTTATCCTGAGGGTGCCGGCCTCTTTACCGGACCTGAGTGGATGCTCTGTCAGAACTGAGCCTCTTCCGTCGATCCTTTGAGAGCGGAAGTGGAGGCCTGCCCTTTGGTAACTGTATTCTGCACCGCATCGAAGTAACCGGTACCCACAAATGACTGATGCTTCACGGCTTTAAAGCCCTGGGTCTGCAAAGCAAACTCTTCCTGCTGCAGTTCAGAGTAAGCCGCCATACCGCGGTCGCGATAAGCACTGGCCAGTTTAAACATACTGGTATTAAGGGCATGGAAACCAGCGAGGGTAATAAACTGAAACTTAAAGCCCATCTCGGCAAGGTTCTCGCGGAATTCCAGCATCTCAGCCTCCGTTAACTTCGCTGCCCAGTTAAAGCTTGGAGAACAGTTATAAGCCAGCAGCTTAGCAGGATATTTTGCATGAATAGCCTCTGCAAACGCCCTGGCTTCTCTTAAATCAGGATGAGGGGTTTCCATCCACAACAGGTCGGCGTACGGAGCATAGCTCAGCCCCCTGTCAATGGCCTGCTCCAGCCCGTTCTTTACTTTATAAAAGCCTTCAACAGTTCTTTCGCCAGTCAGGAATTTATGATCCCGCTCATCGATATCGCTAGTGAGGAGCCCGGCAGCATCAGCATCGGTACGGGCAATAATAAGGGTAGATACACCCTCCACATCGGCAGCCAAACGCGCCGCTACCAGCTTGTTAATTGCCTCGGAAGTAGGCACCAACACCTTTCCGCCAAGGTGGCCGCATTTCTTGGCGGAAGAGAGCTGATCTTCGAAGTGAACGCCGGCTGCCCCTGCCTGTATCATGGCTTTCATCAACTCAAACGCATTAAGATTGCCTCCAAAGCCCGCTTCGGCATCTGCAACGATAGGTGCCAGAAAATGGATATTACCCTCTCCTGCCAGTGTCTGCACCTGGTCGGCCCGCAGCAGGGCATTGTTAATACGGCGCACTACATTCGGAACGGAATCGGCCGGATACAGGCTTTGGTCAGGGTACATACAGCCGGCAAGGTTAGCATCGGCCGCTACCTGCCAGCCGCTTAGATATATCGCTTTTAAGCCGGCACTTACCTGTTGCACCGCCTGGTTACCGGTAAGGGCACCTAAACCTGCCACATACTCTTCGGTGTGCAGTAAGTTCCAAAGTCTTTCGGCCCCTAAACGGGCAAGGGTATGTTCAATAGGATAGCTTCCCTGTAATTTTACGACCTCTTCTGCCGTATAAAGGCGTTCAATGCCTTTCCAGCGTGGCTTGGTGTTCCATTCTTCGAGTAGTTGGTTAATACGATCTTGTTTTTTCATGGCTACAGATTTAAAAAATTGATGATTAGTATAAGATTAGTTAAGAGAATTATTTTGGACATAGCTTTCCTGCTTTCTGCCGGAACAGAAATTAAAAGTCAGAAAATTAAATAGTTATGAAAGCCCTATTCTAAAAGCTCATAAGCTTTAAGGGTCAGGAATTCTTCAAATTCATCGGATAATACCAGTTCCCGGAACAGCTGCTTCCCTTCCGCAAAGTGACCGTTTTCGAACCGCTCCTTGCCCAGCATAATTTTTATCTTTTGAAGCTCTTCTTCTATTACCGCTTCGATTAAGTCTTTACTTACCAGCTGCCCGCTATCGAGTTTTACCCCCTGGTGATACCATTGCCACACCTGTGCACGGCTAATTTCGGCGGTAGCAGCATCTTCCATCAGGTTGTAAAGAGCTGCCGCTCCCGTACCACCCAACCAGTGCTCGATATATAAAATCCCTACATTGATGTTCGTCCGAAGGCCTGCTTCTGTAACTTTACCTCCTTCGATGCGGGTATTCAGGAGGTCCTGCTGACTTACCTGTACCTGCTCAAATCGCTTGTCCTTCTGATGAGTCTTCCCTTCCGAAAACCTGCTGCTGATTTGTTCGGCGGCGGTATCGACCAGGAAGGGATGCGCCACCCAGGTGCCGTCATAGCCACGACTGGCTTCCAGCTCTTTATCCTTTTTTACCTTCTCAAAAGCCCGCTGGTTTACCTCTTCCTCTTTTGCCGGAATAAAGGCCGACATACCGCCAATTGCATGCGCCCCTCTTTTATGGCAGGTTTTTACCAGCAGCTCTGCATAAGCTCCCATAAAAGGAGCACTCATTCCTACCTGCACCCTGTCGGGTAATATAAAATCTTTGTGCTTTCTGAACTTCTTAATCAGGCTGAAGATATAATCCCAGCGGCCGGCATTTAGTCCTGCCATATGGTTGCTGAGGGCATAAATAATCTCATCCATCTGGAAGGCTGCGCCTATGGTCTCTATCAGCACGGTGGCTTTAACAGAGCCTTGCGGAATACGTAGGTAATCCTGCGCCTCCACAAATACCTTATTCCAAAGCACCGCTTCTTCATAACTTTCAAGTTTTGGAAGATAAAAATAAGGACCACTGCCCCGCTTCAGCAGCTCTGCGGCATTATGGAAAAAGAAAAGGCCAAAGTCGAAAAGCGAAGCTGAGATCTGCTCCTGAGCAGTGCCCCCCTCTCCTACCAGCACATGTTTTTCTTCCAGGTGCCATCCACGCGGGCGGACTGTAAGGGTTGCAGTTTCCTTCTTCAATGCATAGGTTTTACCATTTGGTGCAGTAAAGTCTACCTGGCGCCGGATGGCATCGTATAGATTCTGCTGTCCCTCCATCATATTTTGCCAGGTGGGGGCGCTGGCATCTTCAAAATCGGCCATAAAAACCTTTGCCCCGGAGTTGAGGGCATTAATAACCATTTTCCTGTCGACTGGTCCGGTTATTTCCACCCGGCGGTCCTGCAGGTCTTCCGGTATAGGAGCCACGGTATAATCACTTTCACGGATTGAACGGGTATCTTCCCGAAAATTGAGGAGTTGACCCTCATCGAGCTTTTGCTGCAATTCTTTTCTTTGCCGGAGTAACTGCTTACGCTCTGCATTAAACTTCCGGTGCAGGTGAAGCAAAAATTGTAGCGCCTCAGGCGTAAGTAGTTTTTCGTAAGGCTTAGCCTTTACCTCTATGGCGGGGGCTGTGTCGGTAGCTGTTGGCATGATAAAAAATGGTTTAGGAATGATAAAAAACTAACTATTCCAATATATAAAAGCGAATTTAGAATTACAAGCGAATTTTCGCTAAAAATGTTTTTTACGTTTTAAAAATTTTTTCGCTAATCCTTTCACTTTCACTAAAATGTTTATATTTGCTTTGCACCAAATGATTTTTTTCCCTTGACTGAAGAAACCATCCGCCTTATTTTTGGCCTTAAGCTCCGGCAACTCCGACTCGACCAGCAGCTTTCACTGAGTGAGGTTTCTAAAAAGAGCGGCATATCCGTAAGCTATTTGAATGAAATTGAGAAAGGAAAAAAATATCCTAAGGGCACGAAAATAGCCACCCTGGCTGAGGCCTTAGGCGTGGAGTATGATTACCTCGTTTCCCTGCAGCTCAGCAAAAAGCTGGCCCCGGTTTCGGAGCTCATCAATTCCAATATTCTCCAGGAGCTTCCGCTCGATATGTTCGGCATCGAAACAGCCGACCTTATTGAACTGCTGAGCAATGCCCCCGCAAAGCTGAGCGCTTTTGTAAGTACACTGGTCGAAATAAGCCGCAATTACGATATGCGGGTGGAGCATTTTTACTTTTCGGTACTTCGCTCTTACCAGGAAATGCACGAAAACTACTTCCCGGAGCTCGAAGAAGCAGCCAGGAAGTTTAAAGACACCTTTAAGCTCCCGAAGGAAGGGCCACTGGACGCCCAGCAGCTGGCACATTTACTGGAGCAGGAATTTAGATACCAGCTGGACCACCAGCAGCTTTCTCAAACCGAAAAACTCAGCCACCTTCGCACTGTTCTCCTCCCGGGCAAGGAACCCCTGCTTCTGTTAAACAGCAACCTGAATGAACGCCAGCTGGCTTTTGCTTATGGCCGGGAGCTGGCCTATAACTGGCTGGAAATTAAAAACCGCTCCTACACCACCAGCTGGGTAGAGGTCGATAGCTTTGAGGAAGTGCTCAATAATTTTAAAGCCTCTTATTTTAGCTGTGCTCTCCTGATGGACGAAGAGCATTTTGTAGCTGACGTAAAAAGCTGGCTGCAGCAAAGAGAATGGTCGCCTGAAAGTCTGGTACAACTGGCCGATCGTTACCGCGCCACTCCCGAAATGCTCATGCACCGCCTTACCAACATTCTCCCTAAATTCTTTGGTCTGCATGAGCTCTTTTTCCTGCGCTTTAACCACCCTCATGGTTCCGACGATTTTTACCTGACCAAGGAAATGCACCTGAGCGGGCTGCACAACCCCCATGCGAATATGCTGAACGAGCACTACTGCCGCCGCTGGGTATCGCTTACAATTTTTAAGGAACTGGAAGGGGAAAATAATTCCGGCGAACTCATTTGCCGTGCCCAACGCAGCAGGTATATAGGCTCGGAAAACGAGTACCTCTTAATTACGCTGGCAAAATCGCAATCGCCACAGCCCGACCGCAACAGCAGCCTTTCGCTGGGCCTGATGGTAAACGACAGTCTTAAACGCAAGCTTAAATGCTGGAACGATGCTTCCATACCGGTACGCTGGGTAAATGAAACCTGCGAGCGCTGCCCTGCTGTAGACTGCCAGGAAAGAGCTGCCGCGCCAAGGGTTTTGCAGGAAGAAAACAGGATTAATGAAATGAAATATGCCCTGCAGGAGCTAATGCAAAAAAAAGGGAAGTAAGCCTCGCCAAAAGTCTCACTCCCCCTTCAATTTTCCTGGTGTACCTAACACCTAAAACTGCCTATTCCTGAAACTGACACAATTCTTCGATGGCCTGCATACCAGCTGGCTCTTCCATTTCGGCAGAGCGATGCCAGTATTCACAGGCTTTCTCAATCTGGTTCTGGCGGTAGTAGAGCTCTCCAAGATAGTAGTAAGCTTCATCCAGAAAAGGATCCATCTCGAGCGCCTTGTTTAACATTTCCTCCGCCTCTACAAACTTTTCCTGGTACAACAGTAAAACTCCTTTATTCCGGTAAGCCCATGGATTCTGCTTATCCAGCTTCATGCTTAGCTCAATATCTTCCGCTGCTTTTTCATACTCACCAAGCTGGGTATAAATAAAACCCCGGTTATTCAGGAAATAAGGATTGCGAAAGCTCAGCTTTAATGCCGTATCTACAAGGCTCAGTGCCTCTTCATAATTCTTCTTCTCAATCATGAGCAGTGCCAGTGTATTATATGCATTCGGCTCATTATCCTTCAGCTTGATCGCCTTTTCCAAATCAGCCTCTGCGCCCGTAAAATCGCGCTCATACAACTTCACCACCCCTCTGTTAATGTAGGCTTCCGCATTCTTGGGGTTCAGCTGAATGGCTTTATCAAAAGCCAGCACCGCCGAATCATATTCATGCAAATTAGTAAAGGATATGCCTTTCGAGAAGAAAACATCTGCCGAATCGGTATACACCTGCTCTACCTGCCGCAGGTCCTGCAAAGATTCCTCCCACAGCCCCAGTTGCTGGTAAGCATGAGACCGGTTATAGAGGGCATCGGTAAAATCCGGCTTTATTTCCAGGGCAATCGTATAGTCTTCGAGCGCCTGCTTATATCTCCCCTGCTCATAGTAGGCAATTCCACGATTATTATAAGCATCTACATAATTACCGTCTACGGCAAGCGCATCTGTAAAATAACGAACCGCCTGCGAATAATTCTGCTCCTCCAGCTGTACATTCCCTCGGAATAGCAGTGCTTCACGCTGACTTTCCTGTTCATTAGCACAACTAAAAAAGAGCAAAAAACAAAGTGCGAATGGCAATAGTTTTTTCATATACTGAGGGTATTCAAATTTGCTCCAAATATACAGCTATGCCATGAAAGTGTATGCTAATCTTATCAGGAAAACAGGGGAAATCTCCCCGTACATTTTCTTCTGCATAAAATTTTGTCTATTTTGCATTGTATAATTTCTGTTTATTAAAGTTTAACAAGGAAGAAGAAGGGCTTTTACAGCCTTACTGGATGGCACCGGGAGCTGAAAATACCGGGGTAGCAGGCAAATCACCCAAAGCTCAACTGCTCCAGGCCCAGGATTTTTTAGCTATAAGAGACGTTTAGCAAACTGGTGTGAAAGGAATAAAAAAATAAGAAAGTCCCTTTCCAGCCGGAGAAAAAAGCAAACACCAACGCCCTGACATACAGCAGTTTATATTGCACAACTTAAATATTTGCCTGAAGAGTGCCATGAAGTTACCTTTTTCTCAGCAGTAAGAGCTCTTTTAAATTCTGCTGCTGAAGATGCAGCTTCTTCTTCAACCGCCAAACAATTTATAAACAAGGATGTTCTACAGTCAATAACAGCAGCTATTGCGCCTCATTTGGTCGGTTTCTGTTTTAAGTTATAGACAGGCAGTCAGCCAGCGTGGCTTTTTTTTATTTCTGCCAAAAACATTTTAACCTTAATTTTTCCAACTGATTGACAGTTACTGAAAAGCATACTCAATCGATTAATAAAAAAGTTGCCCTTGTAACCGGTGGTAGCGGAGGTATTGGCTATGCCATTGCCTGCCAGCTTGCAGGAGCCGGCGCCCATGTGGTAATTGCTGACATTAAAGCACCTGCCGCTGAAAATAAGGGCATATTGTATAAAGAAACAGATGTAACCAAGGCAGAATCAGTAGCTGAACTGTTCAGTTTTATGCATGGCCGGGGCATGATGCCCGATATTATTATTTCGAATGCAGGTCGTGGTATTGGGGAGCAACTGGCAGAAGGAGATCCGGAAAAGTGGCAGGAAATTTTTCAGCTGAATGTAATGGGGCACCTGCGGACCATTCGTTCTTTCCTGCCTTTAATGCAGGAAAAAGGGTCTACCAGGGACATTATTTTTATTTCCTCCGTAGCAGCCCGAAAGGCTTACCCCTGGGGTGGCGTTTATGCAGCCTCCAAGGCAGCATTACAGACCATCGCCGAAACCCTGCGGCTGGAGGTACAGCCCACCATCAGGGTCAGCAGTATACTGCCAGGTGCAGTCGATACCGCTTTTTTTGAAAATAGCATGGGAAGCAGCCAAACAGTCGATGAAATGGGCTGGGGTGCTTTGCAGGCTGAAGATGTAGCAGATGCTGTGCTGTATATATTAACAAGACCGGCCACGGTAGCCATTAATGAAATGACCATCCGGCCCACAGCACAGCCCTTTTAGTTTAACAGATTTTTAAAATTTTTTAACCTCTATGAGCAAACAAGTTTTAATTACAGGTGGTGCAGGCTTTATTGGCTCTCATCTTGCAAACGAACTCATCAATAATGGCTATCGGGTAAAAATCCTCGACAACCTTCTGGAACAGGTACACGGCAAAGATGCCGTCCGGCCGGACTATTTACACCCTGAGGCGGAGCTTATCCGGGGCGATGTACGCACTCGTAAAGATCTGATATCAGCCCTTGAGGGGGTGCAGCAGGTTTACCACTTCGCAGCCCGTGTGGGAGTTGGACAGAGCATGTATGAGATTCGGGAGTACACCGATGTAAACAATATGGGCACCGCCACTCTCCTGGAGGTTTTAATTGAAAATCCGGTCGAAAAACTGGTCGTCGCTTCCAGCATGAGCATCTATGGCGAAGGCATGTATGTCGATAGCTCCGGAAAAAGAACAGAAGGCTCTTCCAGAGGTAAAGAGCAGCTAAAAGAAGGTAAATGGGAGCTTTACGACGAGCAGGGCGAAGCGCTGAAGCCAGTGGCCACGCCCGAAAGCAAAAACCCCACCCTTGCCTCTGTATATGCGCTTTCGAAATACGACCAGGAGCGCCTGTGCCTGATGGTCGGCAGCGCCTATAACATCCCTACCGTGGCACTCAGGTTCTTCAATGCCTATGGTCCGCACCAGGCCCTGTCCAACCCTTATACCGGCGTGCTGGCCATTTTTGCCTCCCGCTTCCTGAACAACAAATCACCCCTCATTTTCGAAGACGGCCAGCAGCAGCGCGATTTCATTAGTGTTTACGACATTGCCCGCGCCTGCCGCCTGGCCATGGAAACCCCGGAAGCCGATGGAGAAGTGTTTAACGTTGGCAGCGGCCAGAGCTATACCATACAGGAAGTAGCGGAGAAAATGGCCAAAGTAATGAACAAGCAGGATATTAAACCTGAAATAACCGGCAAGTATCGTGTAGGCGATATACGCCACTGCTATGCCGATATCTCTAAAGCAAAAAGAATACTTGGTTTTGAGCCTTCTTATACCCTTGAGCAGGGAATGGAAGAATTGGCAGAATGGCTGAAGGGACAGATAGCCGTAGACAAGGTGGCCGATGCGAAACAGGAGCTCGAAGCAAGAGGGCTTACCGTTTAATTGCTGCCACTAATAAAGTCATTTTTACGGGATAAAATTTTATACCATGCGTAATATTCATAAAAAACCTGCTGTAGGCATTGTTCAGTGGTTTCATGTAGGAGAGAAAGATAAAGTAAGAAAAACTATTGAAGAATTGCTGGCATTAGGGGTTTCGCAGCTCCGCACAGGAATTTCCTGGGCCGACCTTTTTCGCCCCGAAGGCAAAGATTGGTATGACTGGCTACTGCCGGAACTTGCAGAACATTTCGAACTGCTCCCCTGCTTTACCTATACACCGCCTTCGCTCGGCTTAGAGGCCAAAGTGTCCTCTCCGCCCCGCAATACCAAGGATTATGCCGATATGCTGGACCTGCTCATTACCGACTATGGCCAGTATTTCGAATATATTGAGCTCTGGAATGAGCCCAACAATAAAACCGAGTGGGACTTTACCCTCGACATGGGCTGGCAAAAATTTGCCGATATGATTGGCAAAGCCGCTTACTGGGCCAAACAGCGGGGCAAGAAAACTGTGCTGGGTGGTATGAGCCCTATCGACCCCAGCTGGCTGAGCCTTATGGGTGACTATAAGTTGCTGGAACATATTGATGTAGTAGGCATACATGGCTTCCCCGATGTATTCGACTTTAGTTTCGAGGGCTGGCAGGAAAATATTAGCCGTGTTCGGGAGGTGATGGAACGGCACCAGTCATCCGCTCAACTATGGATTACAGAGTGCGGTTTTTCTACCTGGCAGTACAACGAACTAAAACAGGTGGAAGAGTTTAAGAAGTTACTCAACCTGCCGGTAGAAAGAGTTTACTGGTACTCCCTCTTCGACCTGCAGGCAGATATGAATACCATGGATGGCTTCCACCTGGATGAAAGAGAGTATCATTTCGGCATTAAAAAGTCGAATGGCACTCCTAAGCTCCTGCATACGCTCTGGAAAGACTATGGCACCGACAGCATTCCTGAAAAACATGACCTCCTGCAACCGCTAACAGTAGAACCAAATCCGGAGGAAAAACCTGTTTTAATAACAGGCGGTGCCGGCTTTGTGGGTACCAATATGGCCGATTATCTTCTTTCGCAGGATATCCCCGTAATTGTCATGGATAACCTGAGCCGTGCAGGCGTGCTCGACAACCTCCAGTGGCTTAAAAACAAGTGGAAAAACCGGGTACAAATCTGTATAGCCGATATCCGGAACCCGTATGAAGTAAAGAATGTGGTAAGAAAAGTTTCGCACATCTACCACTTTGCCGCCCAGGTAGCCGTAACCACTTCGGTAACAGAACCGGAAGAAGATTTTGAGGTGAACCTGCAGGGAACCATCAATATCCTTAATGCCATGAGGGAAATGGAGAACCCACCAAGCCTGTTGTTTACCTCCACCAATAAGGTATATGGGAACCTGGAAAACCTTCAACTGCAGGAGAATAAAACCAATTATACCCCCAGCAATCCTGCCTTTGCCAATGGCATAGACGAAGAGCAGCCGCTCGATTTCCACAGCCCTTATGGTTGTTCTAAAGGCTCTGCCGACCAGTATGTATGCGATTATTCCCGCATTTATAACCTGCCAACGGTGGTGTTCCGGATGAGTTGTATATATGGTCCGCACCAGTGCGGTACGGAGGATCAAGGCTGGGTGGCCAACTTCCTCATCAGGGCCATGAATGACCAGGGCATAAATATTTACGGGAATGGCAAACAGGTCCGTGACATTCTTTTTGTAGAGGACCTGGTAAATGCTATGGAACTGGCCAGGAAGAATATCGAGCAGTTTAAAGGTGAAGCCTTTAATATTGGCGGCGGGGCCGAAAATGCCGTAAGTCTGCTGGAAGTGCTGGACCTGATTGCCGATGCACAGGGTCAATACCCTTCCACCTCTTATGGCGACTGGCGCCCCGGTGACCAGTTCTATTATGTATCAGACTGCAGCAAGTTTAAAAAAGCGACTGGCTGGAGACCCGAAGTAAGCTATAAGAGCGGCATTAAAAAGCTGCACCAGTGGCTCCTAAACAAAAATGAGCAGAAACAGCCCAATCCTGTGCGGGCAGTAAAAATATAAATTCAATCTCTTTCTCAACCTAAAGTAATGCAGACATCGACTTTAAAAGAAAGTAAAGAAACATCAGCCGGAGCCCAATCGCTGCCCTCTACCATGGAGGCAGCGGTGTTTGCGGAGCCTGGTAAAATTGAAGTACAGGAAGTGGCGATACCTCAGCCCGCCGAAGACGAAATTCTGGTAAAGCTGGAAGGCTGCGGCGTATGTGCTTCCAACATTCCAAATTACGAAGGCCGCGACTGGTTCAATTATCCCATGGAAGCCGGGGCTCCCGGTCACGAAGGCTGGGGCGTAGTGGTAAAGACAGGCAGAAGGGTTACTAAATTTAAAACCGGCGAGCGTGTAGCCATGCTTTCTTATAAAGCCTATGCAGCCTACGATGTAGCCAAAGAAGAAGCTGCAATGAAGCTGGATGATAAACTGGCTGGTAAGCCCTTCCCTGGAGAACCCTTGGGCTGCGCCATCAATATATTTAACCGGAGTGATATTGAGTCCGGACAAACCGTTGCCATTGTAGGCATTGGCTTCCTGGGTGCCTTACTCACGCAGCTCTGCAAAGACAGAGGCGCCAAAGTCATAGCCATCAGCCGCCGCGACTATTCGCTTGAAGTAGCTAAAAGCTGCGGCGCCGACCATACTGTTCCGCTCCATGACCATTGGGAAATCATTAAAGAAGTAAAGAAAATTACCAGTGAAGAACTCTGCGACCGCGTAATTGAATGTACCGGCAAGGAATGGCCGCTCAACCTATCCGGCGAACTGCTGAAAAACCGTGGCAAATTGATTATCGCCGGTTTCCACCAGGATGGCATGCGTTCTGTCAACATACAGCAATGGAACTGGAAGGGACTGGACGTCATCAATGCGCATGAGCGAGAGCAGGAAAAGTACATGGAAGGCATGCGTGAGGCTGCCGGAGCAGTGGCAGAAGGCCGCATGAACCCTGAGCCCCTCTACACCCACCAGTTTTCACTGGACGAAACCCAAAAGGCCTTTGAGCACATAACCCAACGACCCGACGGATTTTTAAAAGCACTCATTACATTCTCATGAATCAGACGGCAGAAATTAACGATACAAAAGAACATAAAGCAGTAAAGACGAAAACAAAACTGGGCTTTTTAGGGGTGGGCTGGATTGGCCGCCACCGCATGGAAGGCATTGCCCGTAATGAGCAGATTGAAATCAGCGGCATTGTAGACCCCTCTGAAGAAAACAGCAAAGCAGCGCTCGAAACCGCTCCCGATGCACAGGTATACGACTCTTTCGAAGCCCTGCTGGAGTCAGATGTGGAAGGGATTGTCATTGCCACCCCAAGCGCCCTGCATGCCAAACAAAGCATTCAGGCACTCAAAAATGGCAAAGCCGTATTCTGCCAGAAACCACTGGCCCGCGATGCTGCCGAAACCAAAGCAGTAATCGATACTGCCCGCGAGCAGAACCTGCTGTTGGGTGTAGATCTCTCCTACCGCCATACCTGCTTCCGCCAGCTGTACGACATTGTACGAAAAGGGGAACTGGGCGATATTTATGCTGCAGAACTGGTATTCCACAATGCATGGGGGCCGGATAAAGAATGGTTTTATAAGCCGGAACTCTCCGGCGGTGGTTGTGTTATTGACTTAGGAATTCACCTCATCGACCTTGCCCTCTGGACACTCGATGCCCCACAGGTAAGAGATGTACGCAGTAACCTTTATGCAGGTGGAAAGCCCCTCGCTAATCCGGCCGAACAGGTGGAGGATTATGCCACGGCACTCATGAACCTGAAGCATGCCAACGGGAAGGCAACTTCCCTGCAGCTCACCTGCTCATGGAACCTGCCTGCAGGCCAGGAAGCAGATATACAGCTGAACTTTTATGGAACAGAGGGAGGGGTAGCCTTCCGGAATATCAACGGGTCTTTCTACGATTTCAAGGCCCTTCGCTTCAACCGTACTCAGCAGGAAACTCTTTTCGAAGGAGCCGACGATTGGGGTGCCAGAGCTGCCGCTGACTGGGCCAAACGCTTAGCCGCCGGCGAAAAATTCGATTCAGAAACAGAAACTTTAATTGATGTCGCGCATGTACTCGACCGCATTTATGGCCGGTCCTGAGCAGAAACCTCTAAGGCTGCTCATGACGGCCGACACCCTTGGCGGTGTCTGGACCTATGCCATTGACCTTATCAAAGGCCTGCAGCCTTTTGGAGTAAAGGTCCATCTGGCCACCATGGGTAAGCCCCTTACCCCAAGTCAGCGCAGAGAAGCCTCGGCACTTCATAACCTCTGGGTACACGAAAGCAGCTTTCAGCTGGAGTGGATGGATAACCCCTGGGAAGAAGTGGAAAAAGCCGGCGACTGGCTTATTTCGCTGGAAGAGGAAATCCAGCCCGACATCATTCATTTAAACAACTACTGCCACGGCAACTACCCATGGCAGGCGCCCGTGCTCATGGTGGGCCATTCCTGCGTACTCTCCTGGTGGCAGGCCGTAAAAGGAGAAATGGCCCCGGAAAGATACCATACCTATGCCACGAGCGTAAAGGAAGGCCTTAAATCGGCCGACAAAGTAGTAGCGCCTACGAAGGCCTTTATGGAAGACCTGCAGCGCCTGTATGGACCATTCGAAAAGCTGGTCGTTATTGCCAATGCACGTAGGAAAGACCGCTTTTACGCCACTAAAAAAGAAAACTTTATCCTGAGCATGGGCCGTCTCTGGGATGAAGCCAAAAACATATCGGCCTTTGAAGGTATTGCAGAAGGTTTGGACTGGCCGGTTGAAGTGGCCGGTCCTGCCGAACATCCATCCGGCGGAAAGAATGCAGATTACCGGAACCTTAAGTTTCTGGGAGAGCTGGATGCACAGGCTGTCCGTTTCAAACTTTCTCAGGCAGCTATTTATGCCCTGCCCGCCCGCTATGAGCCTTTTGGTCTGAGCGTACTGGAAGCAGGTCTTTCTGCCTGTGCACTGGTGCTGGGCGATATTCCGAGCCTGCGCGAAAACTGGGAGGGTGCCGCCCTGTTTGCCAATCCGGATGAGCCGGAAGAGCTAAAAGACAAAATCAGCTACCTGATTAAAAACCCCCGCCTCTGCCAGCGCATGGGAGGTTTGGCTCGCCAGAAGGCTATGAAGTTCGATATTCATCAGCAGGCTCAACAGTATCTGCAGCAGTATCAGCAACTCCTGGCTCACAGAGCAGAAAACCGCCAGCAGAATACAACAAGGACTGCTTCTGCAGGAACACCTACTACAACTAACCCTTTCTTAAAGGAGAAAATATAAAGCCACATGAAGATAAAACTTTTTTACCACTCACTCATTTCTGACTGGAACCATGGAAATGCCCATTTTTTAAGGGGAATTGTGGCCGAACTCCAGGACAGAGGCCATGACGTTCAGCTATTCGAACCTTCAGATGGCTGGAGCTACACCAATTTAGTGAAGGAACACGGCGGGGAAGCAGTTCAGAACTTCAAAAAATATTTCCCGAAGCTGTCTACCAACTTCTATTTCCCCGGCGATGTCGATTTTGCCGAACTGGTGCAGGATGCCGACCTGGTAATTGTGCATGAGTGGAATGAAGGAGAGCTCGTTCAAAAGATAGGAGAACTGAAAGAACAGTTTGGTTATAAACTGCTCTTCCACGATACCCACCACCGCTCTGTTTCCGCCCCGGAAGATATGGCCCGCTACGACCTTAGTAAGTATGACGGCGTGCTGGCCTTCGGCGATGTTATCCGCGACCTGTACAAGGAAAAAGGATGGGCCCAAAACGTCTGGACCTGGCACGAAGCAGCCGACACCCGCCTGTTTTACCCACGTGCCGCCGAAGAGAAAAAAGGCGACCTGGTATGGATTGGCAACTGGGGCGACGATGAGCGGGAAGAGGAACTGGAAGAATTCCTCATTAATCCTGTAAAGGAACTGGGGCTTAAAGCCACCATCTATGGCGTCCGTTATCCGGAACATGCGCTGCAGAAATTGAAAGATGCCGGTATTACCTATGGCGGCTGGTTGCCCAATCATAAAGTACCGGAAGTGTTCAGCCAGTACAGACTCACCGTTCACGTGCCGCGGCGCTACTATACCCAGTCGCTTCCGGGCATCCCCACCATTCGTCCGTTTGAGGCCATGGCCTGCTGCATACCGCTTATCTCTTCTCCATGGACCGATAGCGAAGGCTTATTCGAAGAAGGCAAAGACTTTTTAATGGTGCAAAACGGAGAGGAAATGAAAGAAACCATGAAGGAGTTGCTTTCGAATCCGCACAAAGCCCGAAACCTATGCACCAATGGACTCAATACCATCCGCGCAAAGCATACCTGTGCCATCCGGGTAAATGAGCTGATGGATATACTGGAGGAGCTCCGGCAGCAGGAGGTATCTTTCGAAAAAGTCTAGGCAGCGCCGGTTTTCAGAATAAAATTTTTGCTCTTAAACCAACAGATTTATGAAGATTGCATTTTTTGGCTCCTCACTCGTATCGGCCTACTGGAACGGTGCAGCCACCTATTACAGGGGCATCATCAGCGCCCTGCACCAGCGGGGGCATAAGGTAACCTTTTACGAACCCGATGCTTTTGAGCGCCAGCAAAACAGAGATATACCAGACCCTGATTATGCCACCGTTAGGGTATATGAACCGACGGAAAAAGCCGCCCGCAAAATGCTGGAAGAGGCTTCCGATGCCGACCTGCTGGTAAAAGCCAGTGGCGTAGGTGTACTGGACGAGTTTCTGGAGAAAGAAGTGCTCGCACACCGGAAAGAAAGTCAGCTGGCGGCATTTTGGGATGTGGATGCCCCAGCCACTTTGCACAAGGTAAAAACAACAGAAAATGACCCCTTCCGCGCCCTTATTCCGCAGTACGACTATATCTTTACGTATGGAGGCGGTGAGCCGGTCATTCAGCAGTATAAAGCCTTAGGCGCCAAAGAATGTGTGCCGATTTACAATGCCCTCGACCCCGAAACCCACCATCCGGTAGCGCCAAAGGAGAAATTCAGCTGCGATGCGGCTTTCCTTGGAAATCGCCTGCCAGACCGTGAACATCGGGTAGAGGAATTCTTCCTGAAAGCTGCGGCCAGCCTTCCCGATCACACCTTTATTTTAGGCGGAAGCGGCTGGGGCGATAAGCCCATGAGCGAAAATGTTGACTACATCGGCCATGTAGGCACCAACGACCACAATGCCTTTAACTGTACACCCAAAGCGGTACTCAACATTTGCCGCGACAGCATGGCCACCAACGGCTTCTCCCCTGCCACCCGTGTTTTCGAAGCCGCAGGCGCCGGTGCCTGTATCATCACCGATTATTGGGAAGGAATTCCTACCTTCCTGGAACCTGATAAGGAAATTCTGGTGGCCCGTAATGGCGAGGAAGTAGCGAAAATCCTTCGGGAACTTACCCCGGAAAGAGCCAGGACCATTGGCCAGGCTGCGCTTAAAAGAGTGCTCTCTGAACATACCTACGCCCACCGTGCGAAGGAATTTGAACAGGTTTTAGAACAAAATAAAAAGGTAGAAGCATGAACAACAAATCTCTCGACATCGTCATTATCGGCCTCACCATTACCTCCTCCTGGGGCAACGGACATGCCACCACCTACCGCAGTCTGCTGAAGGAATTTAAGAAAAGAGGCCATAACATCTTGTTTTTAGAGCACGACAAGCCCTGGTATGCCTCTCAGCGCGACCTTCCGAACCCCTCCTACTGCGATACCCGCCTCTACCAGAGTGTGGAGGAGCTGAAGGAGCAGTATGCCGAAAAGGTAAAAAATGCCGACATGGTCATTGTAGGCTCTTATGTACCGGAAGGAAAAACGGTTGGCCAGTGGGTCATCAACACCGCACAGGGCATTAAAGCCTTTTACGACATCGATACGCCCGTTACCATCTCCAAAGTGCTGCAGGAAGGCTGCGACTACCTCGATAAATCGCTTATTCAGCAGTATGACCTCTACCTGTCGTTCTCAGGCGGTCTGGTGCTGGAGTACCTCGAGAAAGAGTTAGGATCTCCTCTTGCAAGGCCACTTTACTGCTCAGTAGACCCTGACGATTACTACCAGGAGCCCATTACCCCGAAAATATACGACCTGGGCTATATGGGCACCTATTCCGATGACCGGCAGCCACCGCTGGAGCACCTGATGCTGGATGCAGCACGTCAGTGGCCCGAAGGCCGATTTATTGTAGCCGGTCCTCAGTACCCCGACAGCATCAAATGGCCTGCCAATACTCAGCGAATAGAGCACCTCCCTCCTGCCGAGCACCGGCACTTTTACAACCAGCAGCGATTCACCCAGAATATTACCCGGCAGGATATGATTAATATGGGCTACTCGCCCAGCGTTCGTCTTTTCGAGGCAGCGGCCTGCGGAACGCCCATCATCAGCGATTACTGGAAAGGCCTGGAAACGTATTTCCGCCTCGATGAAGAAATCCTGATCAGCCGCACTCCGGAAGATACCCTGAGGTACATCAAGGACATGCCTGAAGAAGAAAGGCTGGAAATCGGAAGGCGCGCCCAGAAGGTAGTACTCCGCTACCATACCGCGGCCGTGAGAGCACAGGAGCTGGAAAGCTATGCGCTGGAAATGTTGAAACCTGCTTAAACCACTTTTTAATCTATGAGTACACTCGAAAAAGAAATAGAAGAATTAAAACCATGGTTCCATAACCTTCACCTGCCACAGGGCATCCAGACTGCCCCTGACCACTGGCTGGGAAACTTCCCGGAATTTAAATGGAAGGAAATTGCCGACCATATTCCGCAGGACCTTAGCGGCTGGCGGGTACTAGATGTAGGCTGCAATGCCGGATTTTACAGCTTTGAGCTTGCCAAACGAGGTGCCGATGTATTAGGCATTGATGTGGACACTCATTACCTGAAACAGGCAGAGTGGGCCGCTGAAAAGCTGGGGCTGCAGGACAAGGTGGAGTTTAAGCAGATGCAGGTATATGACCTGGCGCGGGAAGATGAGCAGTTCGACCTCATCTGGTTTATGGGTGTTTTGTACCACCTCCGTTACCCGATGCTGGCCCTCGATATCCTGGCCGAAAAGAATAAAGATATGATGGTATTCCAGACCCTGAGTATGCCGGGCGATACCAGCGAAGAGAACACCTACGACCGGCAGATAAATGACCGGCAGGACCTACTGAAGGATGGCTGGCCGAAAATGGCTTTTATCGAGCATAAATTTGCCGGCGACCCAACCAACTGGTGGCTGCCTAACCACGCCGGCATCGAGGCCATGCTGCGCTCCTGCGGCTATACCATTGAATCCCGCCCCGGCCATGAAATTTATGTGGCACGGAAGGATGAGCAGAACCAGAGCAGCCTTCATACCTGGAACCGCAGCGAATACCAGTCTGCCACGCAGCAGGACTGGCAGGCAGCAGTGGAAGCTAAAATAAAGAACAAATAAAAATACTTAGAATAAGCCTCTTAGGCCTTACCAAAGGTAAAAGGAGGCTTATTCATCTTTGTTTTCCTCTCCTTCCTTATTTATCTTTTTCACTTCATAGTCCTCCTCCAGGGCCTTCTTCACTTTCTCACTCTTCACTTTTACATATTCCGCACTATCGCCCAGCTTACGCCTGTAATAATCGGTCGTTTTAACCGCATATTTTTTGGGTGTTATTTTGGTGCCAAACCGCTGGGTGTATACTGCTGTAAAGGCTGCTCCTAAAAAAAATACCAGACTACCATACGAAGCCCACAATAAAATAAGAATAATGGCACTGGCAGCCCCATAGGCCGAAGCAGGATCTGCAATGGTTAAATACTGACTAATGAGTACCTTCCCTCCCACGAAGAGCAAAGCCGTAACAAGGGAACCAATCCATACATCGCGCCAGGCAATTTTAGCATCTGGCAGCACCTTGTAAATAGTTGCAAATAAGAGGGTAATGATAAAAAGACTGATCAGGAAGTTAACCAGGTCCACCAGGTAAGTAGAATAGCCTGAGAAGAAGTCGGGAATATATGCACTAAGGGCACTTACCACTGTGGAAGCAATAATAGAAACGAGCAGCAGGGAACCAATCACCAGAATAATGGTAAAAGAAAACAGCCTGTCCAGTATTACATGCAGCCATGCTTTTTCCGGCACGGCCTTCAGCTCCCATATATCGTTCAGGCTTATCTTCAGATGAAAGAACAAACCGGTAGCAGCAAAAATAAGTGAGCCTATACCGACCACCGTTGCAACTAAACTTGTTTCACCCTGATTAGCATTTTTAATAATTTGCTGTACCTGCCTTGCTCCTTCACTCCCAATCAGCTCCCGCAGCTCTCCATATACTTCTCCTCTTATTGCTTCGGGCCCATAAAACTGTCCTACCAGGTAAAAAATGATTACGAACAGTCCTGGCAGGGAAAAGACAGCATAGTAGGCGATTACGGCACTTAAGCGAAAGGGGTCATTATCCATCCAGCGGTTATAGGTAGCCGTTAAAACTGACCAGACTGTGCCAGCCCTTTTTCTTCCTCTTCTCATCTGCCCTTTTCTTCAGTTTCTCTCATAGCAATTTCTTGAATGATGGCTGCTCCAGCCTCCATTAAACTGAAAGGCAGGATTACCATTATAAAATGTCAGGAACAACCCATCTCCCTGAGCCATTAGCTGAGCCTGGTAGCCTTGAATGAATGTTCCATACTGCAACAGCCTTTGGAAAAGCTTCAACCGCCCATGTCTCTCCTGTTTATACGAGCGGCTGCCATCCTCCATAGTAACCGCGGAAGATTTTAGATGTTTAAAGAAGAAATTTCATCATTTAACAGTTTAATGGCAAAGGCCAAAGGTTGGCAAAGTGTCACTCCTATACCCAAAGCGTAAGTATTAAGGCTGGTAACTGGAGAGATGATGAGCAGATAAACCAGATGCAGAAGACTTTTCCCCTGCAAAACACCTACTGCTCCGCTCCTCTCGGGCAATACACCAGTTAAAGGTTTTACACTTGGCAATTTAAGGTTTCTTAAGTCAAACAAAATAGCTGAATTATCGTATATACAAAGGCATTTTTTAAAACACACCTATATTTTTTAAACTAAATTTTTTCCTATGTCTTACAATATATATACGAATCTATTTTACGAACAAACCATAAGCAGCAACGTTATGAGTGAATCAAAAAAAACAACCGATCGGCAAGCCATTAAAAGATGGGCCGAAGAACGCAAAGGCATTCCTACTTTCGTAAAAGGAACAGAAAGTGAGGATAGTGGCGTGTTAAGGATTCATTTTCCGCAGGCCAGCGACAATGATAAAAGCTTTGATAAAATTGACTGGGACCAGTTTTTCGAAACATTTGAAGAGAAAAACCTGGCCATGCTATACCAGGAAGAAAAGGAGAATGGCGAAAAAAGCACCTTTCACAAATTCGTTAATCGCTAATAGCATCCAGCCGATTTACTTCGGCCTGCGGAGGGCTTATCAGCCAAAAAGAAAAATCATTTCGCAGAAATAAAAAAACCAGCTCCGTTCAGAAGCTGGTTTCTTGTTCAATAGCTGGTAACTATTTTTGCTTTACCAGCTGTATTTCAGCATGCAGACGAATGTCATTGCTGACTACTACACTTCCTGCTTCTGTTACTGCATCCCAGGTAAGGCCAAAATCTTTACGGTTTATTTTACCATCTATCGTAAAACCAGCCTTTGTATTGCCATAAGGGTCTTCTACTATACCGCCAAATTCAACATTAACGGTAACGGGCTTTGTGGTTTCGCGAATGGTAAGATCCCCATGGAGCTTATATTCATCTCCTGATACTTTCTCATACTTTTTGCCCACAAATTTAACTTGCTGGTGGTTGGCCGCATCAAAAAAGTCGGGCGACTTCAGGTGGGTATCGCGCTGCTCATTATTAGTATTAATGGAATCGACATCGGCTGTAAAAACAATGTTGGAGGCTTTCTCGAAGTCATCTCCTTCTGTTTCTGCTTCAACATTAAACTTGCTGAAATAGCCGGTTACGTTGGTAATCATCAGGTGCTTTACCTTAAACTGAACTTCGCTGTGGGTTGGGTCAACTGACCATTTTACATTTGCCATTTTCTTGCTGGTTTATGATTAAAAATAATTACAATGTTTCTAAAATTATTCAGGCAGAAATTAGTCTATCTTTTGGATTAGACTTTCATCTTACCCCCATGCAAAGTAACGGATTTTCTACATTAAAGTTTAAACATTGATTATTTTTCTTTTTCAATTCATAAAACCAATCCAAAAAAAAGCGGAACAGCATGATTGCTGTCCCGCCTGGTGCTTTAGCGCTAAATGCTTTAGCCGTAAATCTCATTTAACAGGCCAGCCAACCGAACCCCGGCCTGCAGCAGGCGTTTTTCTACCACATCATAATGCTCGTACATATACTGGTAGCCTAAGCGGCCGTTCTCCGGCAGTTCATAAGCTTCCGGAAGGTAGGCGGCCGATTCGTAGGCCCAGTCCCTAACGGAGGTAGACTGCCACTGTTTTACCTGGCTCTTTTCCGGCTCTCCTAAAAAGCGGGCAATTTCCGTAAAGCTTAAGTCTTTGCTGTCGATCATTTCGCTGTCCCACACCCGGTGCAGGTTAGAGCGGTCGCCAAACCATTCCACCTTCACGGCGTTTCCACCCGCATCTTCGCCGGTACCGACGTGCATAGGCTGGTGCAAATCGCCCACCAGGTGGACCAGGAATTTAAGATACTCTTCCTCCTGCTCAGCGGTCAATCCTCCTTTTTTCAGGGCCGACACAATCTCTTCAATCTTCATGATGAGGTCGCCATTGGGGTTCTTCTCTGTGTCCTCGTACTTCATCTGAGGCGGAACGGTTACCCAGTGCCAGTCGTGTGTATGGTCATAGGCATCGTCCGATTTAATGTCATCCATCCACACCGAAACCTCTGCCAGAGAATTCTCATCCAGCAACTGCATAATTTTCTTTTTAGCCTTCTTGCTTAGGTGCTGTTGTGCTACCAGCCCAACGACGCGGTGCCCGTTCTGACCCCAGGCATAGGCCTGTCCGATAAAGAGAGGAAGCAGCAAACAGAGACTTAATACTTTTTTCATTGTTTCGTTCTTTAGTGCAATAAACTAGAGCAAAAATAAGGCCTTTATTTTATGTTGGAAGAGAAACAAATAATAAATTATCAATTACCTACATCACCCAAAGGCTCTTTCCTGCAGAATTCAAGCCATTGTTGCCTCAGTTAACGGTCTTAAACCCTAAGTTTCCCTTTGAGATGCAATGCTCTTCCAGCGTATTAACAGGAGTGGGTTCCTTTTAAAAAGGAAGGACAAGCACTCCTGCCCATCATTGATTATTTTCAATTTGCGATTTGGCGAAGCTTTAAACTCTTAATGAGCCACGGAATCCTCTGGCTGCATAGTAAGATTGAGCACCATTGTGGTACACGAAAATATGGTCGTAGCGGAAATCAGCAAAAAGGGCCCCACCGAGCTTTCTTATCCCGGAAGGGTTTGAATCCAGCTCGATGTTTTAGTGTCAAATTTTCCGATCTTCTGCAATTCCCTGTATTGCTCTTCCGATAAAATCTCTATTCCCATGGCAGCAGCCATATCCATCGCATTATTCTTCGGTTTATGCTCTTTCCTGGACTCCAGCCCCTGGCGATCATAACAAACATTTCGGCGGCCTTTAGGGCTTTCCGCTGAACAATCATAAAAAATAAATTCGCCTGTCTTCTGGTCATAGCCTACCACATCCGGTTCACCGCCAGTTCTCTCCATCTCATTGAGCGACCACAGTTTTTCAGGATTAGCCTCCAGCTTTGCCTGTACATCAGCCCATTTCATCCCTTGGTGGCGGCTCATATTCTTCTCAAAACGGCCTTTTAATATGGAAAGCAGTTCTCCCTTTTGCTCTGGTGATAACTCATTTTTATGTTCCATGACTTATAATTTACAGAAGGCTTTGAACTCTGAATTAAACTCTTTTCAATAATTATTCACCAGTTATACAGCCATACGGTTGGCAAACTGGGTGTTGGGCATTTTATGGCACGTCAGTTCCAGGGTGCTGTTAAGTTTGTAAACGGCTGTGATGCCTGCGTCTACAGGTATATGCCCAATAACCTGTTTGTTGGGTTGTGCACAGTATAATTATATCATATCAAAGAAATCCCAAATTCTGTCATCCTCTTCTAGCCTTATGGCATTATTAGTAGCCACCTCAAAATTTGTCCCAACTAAAGTGGCTGTTATTTCTCCTCCATATAAATTCACAAGACCAAAATCTTTAGTTTCTGTTATTATACTTTCTGGAAACAAACCATCAAAATCCCTATCTATTATGTGAAACAAATCATCTATGTTTCTCGCCCTATCATTTAATTCATCTTGGTATTTATTCCCTCTAACTTGAACTAACTTTTCCTTACCAATTTGCAAAAGTCTCAAAATGTCATAGCAAAAATATATTGAACAATCTTTATTAAGCAGGAAATCATCGAACACAAATTTTAAATGTTCAAGCCTTAGGTTGCTACCAATTATTACCTTAAAGTAGTTGCTGTAATCCCTTTTATAGGTTTTTTCAGTTTCAACAATAAGGTCTGTAATTGTTCGGATGGATGATTTAAGTTTGTTTTCGGCTTTAAATTCACCTACTGTTACAACTTTGTTATTACTAATAATTATCGGGTTTGGAACACAATAATATGACTTGAAAGTCCATTTAAACCAATCTTGATATTTTTCAGGGTAGACTGCTTTTCCGTCACGAAAATATTTAGGTATTACTAAGTCACCGTGAATCTTCATGTCATTTAAAGGTCATATATTGTGCACAACTTTACAGGGTTTTATGCAAAGTCTGAGCAAAAAAATAAGAGATAAAGAGGAGAAAACCTAATGGTGT
>NZ_ANNU01000073.1 GCF_000346615.1 Nafulsella turpanensis ZLM-10 | reverse complement strand
CCCTGTAAATCAAGATATTACAAGTGTAATGAAGGCGATTCACCAACTATTTTTGGCAATTAAATCTAAAGTATAAGTTCAGCTTTGCCCCCTCCCCCTACCGGGAAATGGCCCATGGCTACCTTGGCGATAATGCCCTTGAAAGCCTATTCCTCGACTACAACGCCCATACTTACTGGCTCAGCATTCCGGCCAATCGCCTCCTGCTGAAAGATAAGCTTCCCGGCTGGTTTGCGCTGTCTGTTGGCTACAGTGCCAATGGCATGTTTGGGGAATTTGAAAACAGGCGCTACTACAGGGGAGAACCCATTCCGCCTAGCGAGCGCTACCGGCAGTTCCTGCTATCGGCCGATATTGACTGGGCCCGGATTCCAACCGAAAGTAAATTTCTAAAGACTCTTTTTAAAGGAATGACCTTTATCAAGCTCCCGTTTCCCGCGCTCGAACTAAACAGCAAAGGGGAGTTTAGGGTGTATGGATTGTACTACTGAAGCCCTAATTCTCCTCCTCTCAGTAATTAACCCGCCCAGCCTTCTCTGTCGAGACTGCGGTATTGAATGGCTTCGGCCAGGTGCTCGATTTTAATGTCGTCGGAGTCGGAGAGGTCAGCAATGGTGCGGCTTACTTTAAGAATGCGGTCATAAGCACGAGCGGAAAGACCAAGCCGCTCCATAGCGGTTTTGAGCAGCTTTTTGCCGGCATCGTTTATCTGGCAGACTTCCTTGACCATTTGAGAAGGCATAAGGGCATTAGAGTGCACCTCCGGGTACTTCTTAAATCTTTCCTGCTGCCTTTTCCTGGCCAGCATTACCCGCTCCCGGATATCCAGACTGCTTTCTGACTTCCGATTGGCGGTCATTTCGTCGAAAGAGACGGGGGTTACTTCTACATGCAGGTCAATTCTGTCGAGCAGCGGTCCGCTTACTTTGTTGAGGTAGCGCTGCACAATGCCGGGACCACATACGCATTCCTTTTCCGGGTGATTGTAATAGCCGCAGGGGCAGGGATTCATGCTGGCCACCAGCATAAAGTTGGCAGGAAAATCGACCGACACTTTTGCACGGGAAATAGTCACCCGCCGCTCTTCCAGGGGTTGGCGCATCACCTCGAGCACCGTTCTTTTGAACTCCGGCAGCTCATCTAAAAACAGTACGCCATTATGTGCCAGGGAAATCTCTCCAGGCTGCGGATTACCGCCGCCTCCTACCAGCGCCACATCCGAAATAGTATGGTGGGGCGATCGATAAGGACGGCGGGCCACCAGCGAGGCATTGCCACCGAGTTTACCGGCTACGGAATGAATTTTGGTGGTTTCGAGTGCTTCCTGCAGGCTCAGGGGCGGCAGAATGCTGGGCAGGCGTTTGGCCAGCATGGTTTTTCCCGCACCCGGTGGGCCAATCATGATGACATTGTGCCCGCCAGCCGCGGCAATTTCCATGGCTCGTTTTATGTTTTCCTGCCCCTGTACATCGGCAAAATCGGCATCGAACTCATCGAGCTTACTGAAGAAGATATCACGGGTATCGTACTGCAGCGGCGCTATCTGCTCTTTTCCTTCGAAGAAATCAACTGCTTGCTTAATACTCGTAACACCAATAACATCAATATTATTAACGATGGCGGCCTCCGAGGCATTTTCTTCAGGCAGCACAAAACCTTTAAAGCCCTGTTTCCGGGCTTCAATGGCAATAGGCAATACTCCCTTGATAGGCCGCAGACTGCCATCTAAAGCAAGCTCTCCCATAATGATGTACCTGTCCAGCTCCGGCGCTTTTAGCTGGTCAGATGCCTGCAGAATGCCCAGTGCAATAGGAAGATCGTAGGCCGATCCTTCCTTTTTAATATCGGCCGGCGCCATATTAATCACCACCTTCTGGCGAGGCATTTTATAGCCATACTGCTTAATAGCCGACTCTACCCGCTGCTCACTTTCTTTTACGGCATTATCGGGCAAACCTACCATAAAGAAGCGGGTTCCCTGCCCTACACTTACCTCTATGGTAATCAGAACCGCATTAACCCCATATACCGCACTGCCAAAAGTTTTTGCAAGCATCTACTGCACGAATTTTTCTATCAGATAAATAAAAATATGAATTACCTTAATGTGGATTTCCTGCACCCTATCGGCATAGCCATTATGGGGAACGCGGATTTCAGCATCGGCCAGGTAGGCTAATTTGCCGCCCCCTTTGCCGGTAAGCGCCACTACCTGCATACCCCTGGCTTTGGCAGCTTCTGCAGCGTTAAGTACGTTTTGAGAGTTACCACTGGTACTGATGGCCAGCAGTACATCGCCCGGACGGCCAAGCCCTTCAATAAAGCGGGAGAAGACCTGATCATAACCGAAATCATTGGCCACACAGCTTATATAGCTGGGATCAGAAATGGCAATAGCCGGAAACGGACGACGTGTTTCGCGGAAACGGCCGGTGAGCTCTTCGGCAAAGTGCATGGCATCGCAATGAGAACCGCCATTGCCACAGCTGATAATTTTGCCTCCGTTTTTCAGGGAAACCGCCATTATACTCGCCCCCTTGTGGATACGCTGAAGGTTTTGCGGGTTACTTAAAAAATTCTCCAGCACATGAGCCGCCTCCTTCAGGTGGCCCTTTATCACATCTACTGCTTCCATCTTTTTTATAATTGTGAAGAGCTGTCTTCTTTGCCAGAACCCGGCTGGTCTTTGCTTCTTAGAGACTTGTTGAAAGCCTCCAGCTTCTGTTCTGTCTCCTCCTCTTCTCTACGACGGTTTTCAATTTCTAACTTGCGCTCTTCTTCAATGTCGTACAAACGGGCCTTTACCGCATTATAATCTCCCTCCAGCTTTTTATTCTGCCTGTGCAGGCTGCTTACATATAAGCTTCCAGCGAGCATAAGACCCGCCAGCAGCACCAGGCTCACCAAAATCCACAACTGCAGATAATCAATCAGCTTGATGAGGTTAAAGGTGTTAAAGAGGGTTTCGTCGTTCAGGAGAAAGAAAATGGTCAACACTATGTAGATAATGCTGACTACAATAAGTGTGGTTCTTAATTTTTTCATAACAATAATAAGGTAAACCTAAATATGTAATCTAAATAGCAGAAAAATGTTAGAAATTGATGCTTAAACCGATTGCATCAGCGTAAGCTTTTTATAAAGCCCTTCTCTTTCCAGCAGGCTTGAATGGCTTCCTCTTTCCACTATTCTTCCTTTCTCCACGACCACAATTTCATCGGCATGCTGTATGGTGCTCAGGCGGTGAGCAATTACAATAGATGTCCTGTTCTTCATCAGGTTCGTTAAAGCTTCCTGCACCAGGTATTCCGACTCAGAATCGAGGGCCGAAGTGGCCTCGTCCAGAATAAGAATCGGCGGGTTTTTGAGTACTGCCCGCGCAATGCTAAGCCGCTGCCGCTGGCCACCTGAAAGTCTGCCGCCCCGTTCGCCAATCAGCGTCTGGTAACCCTGCTCCATATCCATAATAAAATCATGGGCATTCGCTATTCTGGCCGCCCTTATTACCGCCTCTTCGCTCGCCTCTGGCAGCCCAAAGGCGATATTATTAAAAATCGTATCATTAAACAAGATGCTCTCCTGCGTTACGATGCCCATAAGGCTTCGCAAAGACTCCACCTCGTAAGCCGGCAGCGGTTTTCCGTCGAGCAAAACTTCGCCCTGTGTAGGATCATAAAAGCGGGGAATTAAATCGGCCAGCGTGGATTTACCGCCGCCGGAAGGCCCTACCAGTGCGACCGTTTTCCCTTTTTCTATTCGAAGGCTAATGTTTTTCAGTACTTTCTCTTCCTCATAAGCAAAAGAAACCGCTTTCAGCTCAATGGCTTCTTTAAATTCCTTTACCGGCACCGCATTGGGGCTGTTGGTGATGGCAGAATGGGTATCGATAACGGCAAAAATACGCTCCCCGGAAGCCAGCCCCCGCTGAATACTGGTAAATGATTTGGAAATGGCCTTCGCCGGTTGTAGCACCTGTGTAAAAATGGCGATGTAGGTAATAAAGTCTGGCCCGTCCAGCTCCGACTGCCCGTTCAGCACCAGGTAGCCTCCATACAGCAGAATACCCACCACAAAAAATACTCCCAGAAACTCCGAGAGCGGCGAAGCTAGTTCATTTCGCTTGGCCATATGGATATTGACATCGCCATAATGGTCTACCTCCTGCCCGAACCTGCCCGCCACAAAGGTGCGGGCGGTAAAAGCCTTGACAACCCGCATGCCACCAAGGGTTTCGTCAAGAATGTTCACAATCCTGCCCAGGCTTTCCTGGCTTTCAGTGGCTTTCCGTTTCAGGCGCTTGGCGATACCGGATATCATCCAGCCTGAAATGGGCAGCACCAGAATGGTAAACAAGGTCAGCTCTACGGAGAAAGCAAAGAGCATGATGAAGTAAACAATGATAGTAGCCGGCTCCCGGAATATCACCGTCAGGGAATTGACGATGGAGCCCTCCACCTGCTGCACGTCATTGGTAATCCTCGACATGATATCGCCCTTGCGCTCATTGGTAAAATACCCTATATGCAGGCTACTCACCTTATCGAAAATCGTTTTCCGCAGTTTGGTTACGGAGTTGGTACGAATGTACGCCAGCTCTACATTTGAGAGGTACTTAAAGAGGTTCGAGAATAAAGATGAGATGAGGATAATACCACAAACGTACATAAGGGCCGTAAAAGAGCCCAGCTCGGTTTTCCACCGGATCAGGTAAAAGTAGAACCAGTGCTTTACGTACTCCAGGTTAAAATCTACGGCCGGCTTTTGGCTGTAGATTTCCAGGTCGGACGCCTCTAGCTGCCCTAACAGTACCTCCAGCATGGGCGCAATTAAAGTAAGGGTAGCCAGACTGAAAAAGATGGAGAGAAGGGTAAAAAGAATATATTTAGGAACCCTTATACCTAAGGGCTTTGCAAAAGATATTAATCTGAAATATGTATTCATTCCGTACCGCTAATTAACTGCAAGTTACGGCAAATTAAGGGAATGCTAAATTCCTTCCGCAACTGTAACCCCAAACTACATGGCTATTGGCCTTTGCTTACTTGAGGGCAGGTAGTTTAAAGTCGAACTTAATAGAAACAATCCGTAAAGTAATGATAAACAGAATGGTGATGGTATAATTGAGTGGCAGATTTAAGCCTAGGTACTCCAGCCCCAGAAAAACACAGCCTCCACTCAGACACACCGTGGCATAAAGTTCTGTAGGCCTGAAAATGATGGGAATATCGTTACAAAGGGTATCCCTGATAACGCCTCCAAAAACGGCCGAAATAGTCCCCATCATAACAGCAAAAACCGGCTCTACTCCTGCCATCAGCGCCTTTGAAAGCCCTAACACGGTAAATACCCCTATACCGATGGTATCGAAAAGGGAGAGGGTACGCTTTAGCTTTAATACATTCCCTTTAAATAATACTGTGCAAACCACCCCTGCCAGAATGACCCATAGATAATTTACATCCTGCATCCAGCCCACCGGGTGGATACCCAGGAGCAAATCGCGAACGGTACCACCACCAATGGCTGTTACAAACCCAATTACGGTCGCACCCATTAAATCCAGCCGCTTATCGGCCGCCGTTAGCGTACCACTAATGGCAAACACAAAGGTTCCCACCAGGTCGAGGATGTAGAGAATTTCCATTTTCAGAAGAGATAATCACGTGGAGCAATGTTCCAGCGCAGCCCGAGCATGGTGATACTGCTGCTTGAGCCCTCTTCCGGCAGGGCACTCTCCTGCTGGCGGAAAGTCTGGTGCAACTCCAGAAACAGGCGGTGTGCCGGCATGTATGAAAGTACAAAATCGGCTCGCTGCACTTTGGTAGCAATTCCCTGCCCAATGGTATTGCCAGTGTCCTGCTCGCGGGTGATATAGCTTTTAAAGATGTTGCCCCCAAAGTTAACTCCAGCCGGGTCTCGTCCATAATCGGCCTGCATCAGCCTTCCCGTCATAAGCCAGCGGCCCGCAGGCTGATAGCGGAGAATGGCCAGCTTTTCGTCGAAATTAGCACCCAGCGGGTGAGCCAGCGGCTGCGAGTAATGGGTGTAATTGGTGTAGTCGGTTTTGTGGGCATAAGTAAAAGGTCGCACCCTGTTCCACTCCAGCTGCAGGTCGAGGTTAGGCAGGCCCAATACATCTACATATTTACCACCCAGCTGCAGGGCCCATTTATTACCCCACCATCCATTATTTTGCCGGTACGCACTTAATAAAAACTCATCGAGCACCAGCTGCCCGTATAGCTGAAAGTGGCGCAGAAAGTTCCATTTCGCGTCCATCCCCAGCAGGGCATTATCTTCGCTGCCGCCATACTGCTCTACGGCCCGGTAAAAAATAACCGGGTTCAGGTACTCCAGCTCTATTCCGTTGCTGGTACTATCGCCGGAAATGATGGCCTCAAACAGCCCAATATTAAAATCATCTGTGATATTAAAACTCAGGTGGTGCAGCGCCATAAACTTTTTCGGAGCACCCTGGTTCAGTGACCCGCCAGTTGAAGCAGGAGCATCGCCTCTCAGCTGCGCAAAAAGGTTGGTGTAGTTAAACCGCCACACCTTTGTCTGCACCTTTAAAAACGGATAGGAATTGCCATAATCCGATAGAACCAGGGAGCGCACACCATTGCCGATAAAGAAGCGGTCCTGTCCGAACTGTACACCAATATGCTCCGTTGCCCTCACACTCACATAGGCGCGGGCGGAAAAAAAATCAACTCCGTTTTCTTTAAAGTTCTTCCAGAATGCCTCGCCCGGTACCGCCCGCCGTTCCCGTATATTTTCCCGCACATATACTGGAAAAACCGCCTGGTTTTCGGCCAGAAAGGTATATATCCCTACCCTGTCGTCGATGGTAGCACTCAACTCTACCCCCCGGGTGTTGAGGTAAGGCCTTACCTCGCTCTCACTTTCAATACCTGCCATCAGGTGCAGCACAGGGTTCACATGCAACTGAAAGTCTTCCTTTTCGACATGTAAGAAATCGGGACTGGCACGATAGAAGTACTTTAGAAGTGGTTTTTGCGCTACCTCAGCCGCCTCTGTCCATTCCCAGTTATCGTTCAGCAGGTACTGCAGGTTAAAGCGATCTGCCCGGCTCAGGTCATAGTCTGCACTGGCGAGCTGCTCTTCGGCAAAGCGGGCAATGGCCTGCCGCCCTATGGGTTTAAAGCTGGTAAAAAAAGTCGAAGAAAATGAGCCCTGCCTGAGCTCGTAACGGTCCAGCAAATGATAATAGCCAGGGTCCTGCGGTGCCCAAACGCTCTGCGCCAGCAGCAGTGCAGGCGACAGAAAGCCAAACACTGTTAACATTCCTTTCCTGCAACTCAGCTTAAACCTTCTTTTCATAAATTCACTTAATCAGCTATACCCTTTCAGCCATATCGGCTGTTAATTTAAGGGTAAAAGTATAATAAATTTCTCAGATATGCTTGGTGCAGTTGCAGGTGACATTATTGGTTCCGTGTATGAATTTCAGCCAATTAAAACAATTGAATTCCCGCTCTTCGGAGAGGAGAGCCGCCTTACCGACGATACTGTTCTTACTGTAGCGGTGGCAGACAGCCTCCTCACAGGCAAGAGCTATGCCGCGGCCATTAAGCAGTGGGGCCGTAAATACCCGCAGGCCGGCTATGGCAAGAATTTTTACCAGTGGCTGATGAGCCGCTGCTCGGTAGCCTACGAAAGCTGGGGCAATGGTTCGGCAATGCGGGTAAGCCCTGTCGGATGGGCATTCGACACCCTTGAACAAACCCTAAAGGAAGCATACAAAAGCGCCGAAATTACCCACAACCACCCAGAAGGAATAAAGGGCGCACAGGTAGTAGCCGGCGCTATTTTTATGTGCAGACAGGGAGCCTCGAAAGAAGATGTAAAAGAATGGATAAGCTCCTTTGCAGGCTACAATTTACAAAGGACTATAGAAAACATTCGCCCTGGCTACCGTTTTGAAGTAAGCTGTCAGGCATCGGTACCGGAGGCCATCATCTGTTTTCTGGAGAGTAACAATGTGGAGGAAGCCATCCGGCTTGCTGTTTCTTTAGGTGGGGATGCCGACACACAGGCCTGCATCAGTGGCGCTATTGCCCATGCATTCTATGGCACTTTACCGGAAGTTATCAGCAAAGAGGCCGAAAACCGTTTGCCGGATGAAATGAAAAAAGTTTTACAGGGCTTTAAAGCTAAATACCTTTAATAGTATTTATCTTCCAGCTCCTGCAGCTTTTCAAAAGTAAGGGGTTTGGTAATAAGCTCCTTTACAGCACGATAAGTAGCTGCCCTGGAAATATCCCGCTGATTTACGGAGGAAGTCAGCATAAAAATCGGTACCCTAAATTTTTCATTAAGCCCTTTTTGCTCAAAAGCATCCAGAAAATCGAAGCCATCCATTTCCGGCATCTTTACATCCAGGAAAATAATATCCGGCATAGGGCTGGCACTTCCCTGTACCAGTGCCTCCACATAAACCAAAGCCTTTGCAGCCTCTGTAAAGAAAGTCACTTTTATATCATTGTCCTGACTTTCAAATATCTCCTTCAGGATGAAATTATTGATTTCATCATCATCAATAAAAAATATTTGTTTAATCTTATTCATAATATGGCTGCACAAGACCACTACAAAGAAAGGAATTTTCTCAAAAAGAAGCAGGATATTTACGAAAGAAAACCATCACTTACCACAGTACCCAGTCCAAAATTTACGAAACATATAGAATAGAATGCAAGGCATTTTGCATTTTAAAATTTTTACCCCTAAATTTGTGCCTCTTTTGGGAGAGAAAAAACAGGCAATAAAAATTTTATATACAATGAAAAAAGATATCCATCCGCAGTACAGAGACGTGGTTTTCTACGACACTTCAAGCGAATACAAGTTTATGACCCGCTCTACTATTTCCACCAGCGATACTATTGAGTGGGAAGATGGCAAAACTTATCCCCTGGTTAAAATAGAAGTGAGCTCAGCTTCTCATCCATTTTACACCGGTAAGAAACTATTTGTAGATACCGCCGGTCGCGTAGAGAAATTCAACCAGCGCTACAAAAAGAAATAAGCTTACAGGCTTTTATATTTTATCCAAAACCCTGCTCTTCAGCAGGGTTTTTTATTTGCCCTTTATCAAACCAGACAGACAAAAAAACATCCGCACCGGAAAAACATTACATCAGTCCACCCACCCTGCCAGCACCTGAAATTGCACTCACTAGCCATTTATTTTAATTTCGCCCCTGTACCCGTCAACAGGTATACATAAGATTTCATTCTTTTCGGTACAGTTTACTTAATTTACAAAACATGCTTAACCTTTGGTCAAAAAAGCAGAGGCTATGGCCTTTTATGGCCCTTTTACTGGGCTGCCAGGCCTGCCTTAACCAAAAAGACTTTGACTTCGAGCAATTTGAAGGCGTAAAGCTGGCTCCCTCGGTTGCCGTACCCCTGCTGCATGGCTCCCTAACCATAGAAGACCTCCTGCCGGCCGGTACAAACAAAAACGTGGTGTATGATGAGAACCAGCTCATTCATCTGGTGTATGATGACACCCTCTACACCACTGCAATCCGCGATCATTTCTTACTCAAGCCACTTTGGCTGAATAAAGCTTACTATACTCCTGCTGAGGGAGTTATTAGCGGTGGCGATTATGTAGCAGTGAATGACCGCCAGTTCCTTTCGCTGGATATGGGTGAGGCCGATATTGATGAAATAAACCTTACGGAAGGGCTGTTGGAACTGAACGCCTACAGCAATATAGATGCAGAAGTAGAACTGCTGGTAACCCTGCCCGAAATAACCAGCGAAGGCGAAGCGGTAAGCTTAACACTCCGCCTGCCGGCCAGCAGCAGTTCCTACCAGTATACAACCCTTCATCTCAGCGGCTACAACATTGACCTTACCGACTACGGAGCAGGTAAAAACCTTATTCCTGTCGACATTAAAGCCACTGTACTATCATCCGGGCAGGATATTTCCCTTGGCCTAAACGACTATGTAGAGGTGAACCTGGAAATGAACGGTTTAAATTTTAGCCTGATGACCGGCAACTTTGGCCAGCTAAAAGTAAGCCTGCCCCAGAATGAAATTGCAATAGACATATTTGACCAGCTATTCAGCAAAGCAAACTTTAGCCTTAAAGCGCCTCAGCTGCGCATCGATGTCCTGAACACCAATGGTGTACCTGTACGACTGGAAAAAGAACTGCTGCAGGCCCGCAAAGACGACAAACCTGTAGTGGTAGAAACTAATCCTTCCACTTATTTCGATCTATCTTACCCTTCAGCTCCGGGCGAAGAGGCAGGTCTTAGCAGTCTCGAAATAACCAATATCAACGACATTATTAGCCTTACCCCTAACTTTATCGATTATAAATTTTCCGGTCACCTGAATGTTGACCAACCAGCCGACATTGTCAACTTTATTACCGGCGAAAGTAAACTGGCCGTGATCCTTCATGCAGATATACTCTTATGGGGGTACCTGGAAGCCCTTACCCTCACGGACACACTTGAAATGCCCCTGCAGTCGGAAGACGCCATGGTCGATGAAGCCCTTATCCGCACACATATTCAGAATGAATTTCCTTTAGGTGCCGACGTACAGGTTTATTTTACCAACGAACATTACGACACCTTCGACTCACTCTTTTCAGAAGGCCCTCAGGCGCTCATCCCCGCCAGCGAAGTAACAGATAAAGGAGAACTGGCCCGTGCCGGAAGCTTTACAGATGACATTGAAATCAACAACCAGCGTTTCGAAAGGATACTGGAGGCCACTCATATGATTGTAAAGGCCACTCTTTACACCAGCCGTAATGCAGATGGAACACCAGTGGATGTAAAAATTAAATCCAATCAGGCGCTGTCTGTAGAGCTCGGGCTAAAAACCAACATGAATGTTACTGTGAAGCAATAACTTATGAAAAAGATATACTTACTCGTTTGCGCTTTATTTGCCGGAAGCCTGCCGCTGCTTGCTCAGCAGGAAGCCACGCTCCACAGCATGCAAAGCCTGCCGCAAAACCATTACATTAACCCGGCATTTACGCCACAGCAGCAGTTTTACCTGGGCCTGCCCGGCATCTCTTCTACTTATCTTTCAGTAACGAACAGTGGCTTTAATTACAGTTCCTTAGTCAGCGTTAACCCGGAAACAGATTCGCTCTACATCGACCTGATTGGGTTGCAGAAAGGACTTGGCAAAAAGAACTACCTGAACCTGTCGGCCCAAACCGATGTGCTGAGTCTGGGCTTAAAAGTTAATGCCCGTATGTACCTGTTCCTGAGCTCAACACTCAAGGTGCACAATCAGCTAATGTACCCCGAGGGCATGACGGGCCTGCTGATAAACGGGAATGGTGCTTACTTAGGCGAAACAGTTGCTTTTTCGCCTGAAGTGGAGCACCTTTCTTATCTGGAAAATGCGATCGGCGCCTCCTATACCGTAGATAAAAAACTGACGGTAGGCGCTCGCTTCAAACTCCTGAAAGGGGTGGCCAACATACAGACCGCTCAATCTGATTTTACCTTAACCACCGATGCCGATACTTACGCCCTGAACCTGAAGGGGACTTTGCAGATTCAGACCGCCGGCGCCTATGACCTGATTGAAGGGAACATAGAACTGGTTGACTTTCAGAATTACAGCTACAGTGATCTGCAGAACAATGGTTTTGCGGTTGACCTTGGTGCTACCTACCAGCTCTCGAACCGCCTGATGTTAGGCTTCAGCGCCCTTAACCTGGGCAGCATAAAATGGAAGCACGATACCCGCGAATATTACCTCCAGGGGGCAGAGATAACTTTCAGAGGCCTGAATGTAAAAGATTTGGCTAATGGCGGCAGTGGTACCGCAGAGTTGGAGCAGGAACTGGAGGAGGCTTTTAGGCCGCAGGATCGTCCAATGGATAGCTACCACAGCGGACTTCCCGGCCAGTTTTACCTGAGCGCCCGCTACGAACTGGCACGCAACCTTAACGCCAGCGGCCTGCTGTTTGCCCAGTCGTTCAATGGAAATATCAACACCGCTTTCTCCGCCACTCTTAATAAGGACTTCGGCCGCAGAATTGGAGCTTCCCTCAGCTATACCGCAGCCAACAGAAGCTTTAGCAATCTTGGAGCAGGCTTTAGCTTCCGTCTTACGCCCATACAGTTCTACTTCGTGAGCGATAACATCATCAGCAGCCCCATCTTCTATCGTAGTGCAAAAGCCTTAAGCCTGAGAGCGGGCCTCAACCTGATGTTCGGTTACCGGAAGGGCCCGTCGAAACCACCTTATGACAACTAAAACTGCCCTTCCTTTATGAAATTCAAATATACTTTATCCTCTGCTTCTGTTTACTGCCCCTGGGCAAGCAGTACATAATAAAGGCAGATGCTTACAGCCACAGAAATACCGTGGCGTTTGTGGATGCCGCCGTACTGATTGAATATACCGAAACAGAGCAGAACCTGGTTCTGAACCTATTTTAGTGGCTCGCATTGAAGGTCCGCTCCTGATTCGCAGCTCCAATACACCTGTACCTGCCGCGGCCAATCCTAAAATCCTGATCGACAGTAAAACACCCGATTCGCGGTACATCGACCCCATTTATAACCGTTACCAGCTTTGGCTGCCTTACGGAAAAGATTACAGGAGACAGGTGCAGGCGAAGGGTTACCGCCCCGAAGCAGAAGACCTGAAGCGGATAACAGCACCGATTTGGGGCGCAGCCTTAACCGACGAGTAGAATTCACCATTTCCGAAATTGTAAAGTAATTCAAACATAATCCGAAATTAAAAGTCTCCCAGATGATAATCTGTGGAGACTTTTTTTATTTTTGTCCTTATGAACCTGATACTTTTTGACCAGGCCGATATACGGCAGCAACTGTTACCCCTTACTTTTACCAGGCCCGTAGCGGCCTTAAGGGTTGGTATTTTAACCATTGCCGAAAAATGGGAGCACTATTTTCCCGAGGCTCACACCAGCTATCTCACCGCACCTTACCTCCGTCAGAAGTTTCCCCTGCAAAGGAACATCTCCAATCTGCTCATCAATGGTGCCGTTTGCCCTAATGCCGAACTGGCCAGGGCCATTGAATCCCTTCAGGAAGGCGAAAGCCTGGTAAAAGACGAGCTACTGATTGCTTTTCGCTGCAGCAAGGAAGCCCTTTCGAGCTTTGAAGATGGAATAGAAAATGCCGCAAAAAGAATCAAGTTCGAGGGTTCTTTCCTCAACCTTATCGATCAGCTCTGGCAAATTTTCCGCCAGAATGGAGCCGAGATAAAAGCCGATTTTGAGCTCATTACCCGCAACCGCAAATCGGCCGGCATTAATGATTCCCACACCCGCACTTATAAAGAAGAAAATATCTTTGTCGAAGAAGGTGCTACCATCAGGGCGGCAGTTTTAAATGCCGAAGATGGACCTATTTATATCGGCAAGGGCGCTTATGTGCACGAAGGAGCGCTCATTAAAGGTCCTTTTGCCCTCTGCGAAAGCTCACACGTAAACCCCGGCGCTAAAATGCGCGGCGATACGACCATCGGTCCTTTCAGCAAAGTGGGCGGCGAAATTAGTAATTCAGTCATTCAGGGGTACAGCAATAAAGGACATGAAGGCTTTTTAGGGAATAGTGTTCTGGGAGAATGGTGCAATATTGGCGCCGATACCAACAACTCTAACCTCAAAAACAACTATGCCGATGTAAAAATCTGGAATTATAAAAAAGAAGGATTTGTAAACACGGGATTGCAGTTCTGCGGCCTTATTATGGGCGACCATAGTAAGTGCGGCATTAACACCATGTTTAATACCGGAACAGTGGTAGGTGTATCGGCCAACATTTTTGGCACCGGCTTCCCACGGCAGTTCGTCCCCAGCTTCTCCTGGGGTGGCTCAGGCGGCTTTACTACTTACCAGCTCAATAAAGTCTATGAAGTAGCCGAGAGAGTAATGGAACGCCGCCATGTTACCCTCGACGATACAGAGAAAGAAATTTTACAGCACATTTACAAGCTTACCGCTCCTTACCGGGTCTGGGAGAAAAGTACAAAATAAAGTAATTCTGTAGAAGAACACCTGTTGCACTGCCTGCTAACTCACTTTTAAATCCTGCTAACCCAGGCAGGGCCTGAGAAGAGGTCATCCTCAGCAGGAAGAAAGGCTCCCTGCCAGGGAATGAAGTGATAACAATTCTGGCGCACTGTCGCGGTAGAGAATCCTCACCTCTCTGGCTTTAAGTATTTCCAGTATTCGACCAAAAGCTGGTTTAAAAAATTAAAGAAGCTTGGTTGCCAAGGCAATTGCTGACACACCGTATCTGTTTCTTTCAGGATAAGCCCGTCTTCACCTCTTTCTACTGGCTCACTTACTATAGTTTATCTTTGCCCCCAGCTGTTTTCAGGTTGATTTAAAAAAACTACCAGTAATATCCTGATGAGGATCTGCGATATGCAGTGCTTCTGACGCAGAAATTCGCTGTAATGCAGCGTTGCCCTTCTTTTCTTACTTAAAGGCTAGGTTTATTCAGGTTTTTCAACTTAGTTCAGGAGTTTGCAACACCTTCTAAAGGTCTCCATTTTCTTGAAGGCATTTAAATGAAAATTTAGTATGGGTTGGAAGTTAAGGGGAAAACTTATTCCCGGCAACTGGATTGGTCTGTTGCTAGGTCCTCTGTTTTTTGTTTTAGTAATGAGTACTTCTGCCCCAATCGGCATGAGCGAGGCAGCACAGGCAGTTCTCGCCTGCACCCTGTGGATCGCCACCTGGTGGATTACTGAACCCATTCCCATCCCCGCTACCTCTCTAATCCCCATCATCATATTTCCTCTTACAGGAGCACTCAGCCTCGAAACAACAACAGAAGCTTATGGCAATCCTATAATTTTCCTGTTCCTGGGAGGTTTTATGGTGGCTTTAGCAATGGAGCGATGGAACCTGCACAAACGCATTGCCCTCAATATTATCCTCTTTGTAGGAACAGACATGCGCATGATTGTCCTTGGTTTTATGGTGGCAACTGCTTTTCTCTCCATGTGGATCTCCAATACCGCCACAGCCATGATGATGCTACCGATAGGTACCGCAATCATTATCCAGCTTTCCAGCTTTGACGGAGAAGGAGCCTTTGGAAGAGAGGATAAATTTGGAATGGCGCTTATGCTCGGTATTGCTTACGCTGCCTCTATCGGGGGTATGGCCACCCTCATTGGCACTCCTGCAAATGCCATACTTGCTGCAGTGGTGAAGGAAGTTTACCAGGTAGAAATAGCCTTCTCCGAGTGGATGATACTGGGACTGCCGCTGGTAGTTTTTCTTTTGCTCATTTGCTGGGTGTACATGGTAAGGGTGGCTTTTCCATTGAAAAAAAACCGCTCTTCGGTGGGGAAGACGGAAATCCAGAAACAACTGCAGCAATTGGGTAAAATAAGCTTTGAAGAAAAAGCGGTCGGCATCGTCTTTTTCCTGACTGCCTCAGCATGGGTTACCCGTACCTTTTTGCTTACCCCTTTTTTCCCTGCGCTTAACGACAGCATGATTGCCATGGCAGGAGTAGTCCTTTTATTTATCATCCCTGCCCGTAATACCGATTCTAAGGAGGGGCTGCTTAACTGGGACATTGCCCAAAAACTTCCCTGGGGAATCCTCCTGCTTTTTGGAGCCGGCCTTGCCATTGCAGCCGGTTTCCAGGATTCAGGACTCACTACTTATATTGGCAGCCAAATGACCCTCCTGGAGGGAGCAAGCCTGTTTATTATCCTGCTGGCCATTGTGGCCATTATAAACTTTTTTACAGAAGTAACCTCTAATACGGCCACGGCCACTATGATGCTGCCCATTCTTGCTTCGCTCGCCACTGCTATCAACGTCCACCCTTTTGGGCCAATGGCGGCGGCCTGTATTGCCTCCTCCTGTGCTTTTATGCTCCCTGTTGCCACACCTCCTAATGCCGTTGTTTTTGGCTCCGGGTTTATTCCGATGAAAGAAATGATAAAAGCCGGCTTCTGGCTCAATATTCTGGCCATTATCCTGGTAACGCTTTACATTTATTTTCTGCTCCCGATCATCTGGGACATCAACCTTTTTACCATACCCGAAAGTTTTAAATAGCCTGAAAAAGCAGTGTGCTGAACCGATACCTGAAACTGCCAAACTATTGCTTTACAATAGCACTGCCTCTTTCTCTAAAAGTTTTATCTTTGACTGTTGCTTACTACTAACCACTCAAGATTAAGACTAAATGCAGTTTGCCGACATACCCGGCCTGGAAGAAGTTAAAACCAGCCTTATTAATTCTGTTAAGAACAACCACCTGGCACATGCCCAGCTCTTTTTCGGGCCTGAGGGCAGTGGCAACCTGGCCATGGCGCTGGCTTTTGCTACTTACCTGAACTGCACTAACCGGCAAATGAGTCTCGATGGCTCGGAAGATGCCTGCAGCCAATGCCCCAGCTGTCAGAAGATGTCGCGCTTCGTCCACCCCGATGTGCATTATGTATTCCCGGTAAGTGCCACTAAGAATATCAGCGGAAAGGATGTGGTCAGTAGTAGTTACCTGGCTGACTGGCGTAACTTTTTAACAGGGAACCCTTACGGCACCATCAGCCAGTGGATGCTCCAGTATGGTGGGGAAGACAAGCAGGTAAACATCAGCAAAGAGGAAAGCCGCCACATTGTTCGCAACCTCTCGCTCAAGGCCTTCGAAGGCAATTACAAAGTAATGATCATCTGGTTGCCCGAGTACATGCACGTTTCGGCTGCCAATGGTATACTTAAAATACTGGAAGAGCCGCCGGCTAAAACTATTTTCCTGCTGGTAAGCTCCGATGTGGAAAAGCTGCTTACCACTATTCTCTCCCGTACCCAGATTTTTAAAATCAGAGGCTTTAAAGATGAAGAAATAAGCCGTTACCTGGTTCAGCAGCATGAATTACCTGAGGAACAGGCGGCAAAAGCTGCCCGCATGGCAAACGGGAGTATGAGCGCCGCTCTGGGCAGCATCAATGAGGTAAAAGACAATAATCACAGCCTTTACAGCAGCTGGATGCGCCTTTGCTATGAGCGGAATTTCAGTCAGCTGATACAGATGGCCGACGATTTCCATCAGCTTAATAAAGATGCCCAGAAAAGCCTGCTGCTCTACGGGCTCAACATTTTGCGCGAAACCCTTGTTTACCCCTATACCAGCGAAGAACTGGTGCGCCTGGAGGGCGATGAGCGTATGTTCGTGGAAAGGTTCAGCAAAGTTATGTCATGGGATAAGGTCCAGCTCATAGCCGAAAAGCTAAATGAGAGCCTTTACCATCTGGAGCGAAATGCCAGCCCTAAAATCATGTTTCTGGATTTGTCTCTGCAGGTGGCCGGTATTATTAAGTCTTAATTTTTTCGCGCCTGAGGCGCGGTAATCAAAATTTTTCAAGCAATCTGCTAATGAATGAAAAGTAAAAAGCCGCTACACCTGATTGGTCGTACCGATATAATTGATTTGCCTGAACTGGGCCTGCATAATGTAGACGCAAAAATAGATACCGGCGCCTACACCTCTTCCATCCACTGCTCTCGTATAAAGCGAAAAAAGGATACCAACGGCACAGAGTTTGTCACTTTTACCATTCCGGGTTCTAAGCTGCACGAAAAGGGGCTGAAGCACTTTAAGGTCCATGACTTTGAAGAAAGAAATATCAGAAGCTCCAATGGCGAAATCCAGAAACGATACATTGTTAAAACACAGATCGTGCTCTTTGGCCGAAAAATAAGAGCTGAATTTTCGCTGGCCGACCGGAGCAGTATGAAGTTTCCGGTACTATTGGGACGGAAGTTACTCCAGAACCGCTTTATCGTAGATGTGAGTAAAAAGAATCTTTCATATTTAGAAAAGAAGAAGAAATGAATATAGCCATATTATCGCGAAACTCTAACCTGTACTCTACCCGCCGGCTGCTGGAAGCCGCCGAAGAACGGGGCCACAAAGCCCGCATCCTCGACCACCTGAAGTGCGACATTATTATTGAGCAAAATAACCCGCTCATCTACTACAAAGGAGAACAGATTAACGATATCGATGCCATTATCCCTCGTATAGGGGCTTCCGTTACTTTTTATGGCTCAGCGGTAGTGCGGCAGTTCGAGATGATGAACGTTTTTACCACCACCAACTCCCAGGCGCTGGTACGCTCGCGCGATAAGCTCCGCAGCCTTCAGCTCCTGGCCCGCTCCGGCGTTGGTCTGCCAAAAACAGCTTTTACCAACTACAGCAAGGAAGAAAAAAACCTGGTAGAAGTAGTGGGAGGTGCCCCACTGGTAATAAAGCTGCTCGAAGGCACCCAGGGAGTGGGCGTTGTACTGGCCGAAACCAAGAAAGCGGCCCAATCGGTGATCGAAGCTTTCCACAACCTTAAGGCCCGCGTAATTGTACAGGAGTTTATTAAAGAAGCCAAAGCGGCCGATATCCGCGCTTTTGTGGTGAATGGCGAAGTCGTAGGAGCGATGAAACGACAGGGAAAGGAAGGAGAATTCCGTTCAAACCTGCACCAGGGAGGATCTGCCACTGTTGTTAAGCTGAGCCGCGCAGAAAAATCTGCCGCTTTAAAGGCCACACAGGCAATGGGACTTAGTATTGCAGGCGTCGACATGCTGCAGTCGAGCCGCGGTCCTCTTATTCTGGAAGTAAACTCTTCTCCGGGACTGGAAGGAATTGAAAAAGCCACAAATGTCGATATTGCCGGCAAAATTATTCAGTACATCGAAACCAATCAGCCAAAAACTCAACCCCGCCGCAAAAAGATATCCCACTAAGCAAAATGCTGTAAAAGCCTTATCTTTGTACTGATAAAGGGCCAGCAGGTGAAGTCAGAGAAGGCAACGGCCCTCTGGAGTTGAACGAATAAACAGAATGTATGAAAATAAGGATAGGAACGAGAGGGAGTAAGCTGGCCCTTTGGCAGGCCCATCGCGTGGCGGAGCTTCTGGGGCAGGAAGGGGTTGAAACGGAAATCATTACCATCGAAACCAAAGGCGATAAAATACAGGAAGTTTCCATTGCCAAAATTGGCAGCAAGGGGGTCTTTACCGAAGAAATTGAAGAGCAGCTGGCACTAGGGAATATCGATATTGCCGTTCACAGTGCCAAAGATATGCAGTCGGAGCTCCCGGCCGGTTTTGAACTGATTGCCTTTGGAGAGCGGGAAAAAGAAAATGATGTAATTGTCAGCCATAACAAAGATTTTCGCCTGACAGAGGGCGGGAAGCCCGTAAAACTGGGCACCTCCTCTACCCGCAGGGTGGCTACCCTCCGCAAATACTACCCGCAGGTGGAGCCGGTTTCAATTCGCGGAAACCTGCAAACCCGCATCCGCAAAATGGAAGAAGGGGCCTGCGACGCCCTGCTGCTGGCTTATGCCGGTGTACACCGCATGGAGTACGACGATATGATTGTACAGCACCTTTCTCTGGAGCAGTTTACCCCCGCAGTTGGACAAGGTGCCATTGCCATAGAGGTTCACCAGACACTCGAAGCTGCAAAAAAAGAGGCAGTCCGCCGCTGTGTTAACCACTCTCCCACCGAAACCCGCCTCCTGGCCGAAAGAGCTTTTCTTTACAAACTACAGGGCGGCTGCAGTGTACCCGTTTATGCCTTTGCCCAACTCAATAGCGAAGAAGAACTGGAAATAAGCGGAGGTGTTATTGCGCTGGACGGACAAACCCGCATCCATATTACGGAAAAAGGACATCCTTCCGCAGCCGAAAGCATTGGTAACAGACTCGCCGAGGCCGTTATTAGTGCAGGTGGGGCTAAAATTCTGAAAGAGATAAAAGGGGAACAGGGAGTATAGTGACTGGTGGTTAATTAGTTGGTTCTTTGTTGTAATGGGTTTGGAGTATTGAGATGAAGTACAAAGGCACTTCCAATGGCTACTGTCATTGCGAGCCGGTACGGTGCGGCAATCTACCGTAAATTTGTACTTACTCAGGTATTCTCTTTGACACTCCCTGCTAACTCGAAAGAGATTGCTCCGGCCTCCTACAGCTTCGCAATGACAGCCATTTATGGGCTAGACGGGATTGCAATTAAGACTTTATTCACTGAACTTCCATGGTTTTTTAGGATGGTTCGCCCGGCAAAAGATCCGGATAACTGACGGATAGCAGGGAGACTGGCAGTTCCCGCATCTATCCATTTCACTGCTCAAGCTAATTTTTTCTGTCATGACCGAAGCGTTTAAAACCATACAGGAATTTTTACAGCGGGCCTGGCCCTCGGCTGAGCAATGGCTGATATTTGCACCCATCGCTTTTCTTATCAGCCTTGCGGGCAGCCGACTGGCGGCCTGGCTCAAAACAAAAAAAGAATGGCGCACTCCCTACACCCGAAAGGTTTTCCACTTTATCATCTTTAGTGCAGCCAGCATTCTTCAGCTGTGGTTCGGTTTGCCGGCAGTCGTTGTGTTTGGAGCCGTTACCAGCCTTTTTGTCCTTTGGGCAGTATATCGTGGGGAGCAATCCCCTTTTTACTTAGCCCTCGCCCGCCCCTCCGATGCCCCGCAACAGAAGTTATTTATTCTGGTGCCCCTGCTTACCACTGCCGCTGGTGGGGTACTGGCCAACCTTTTCTTTGGCATTTTTGCCAGTGTAGGCTATTTAGTCGGCGGATGGGGCGATGCGGTAGGCGAGCCCGTTGGTACCCGCTGGGGAAAGCACCGCTATAAAGTACCCTCTCTCGCGGGGGTGCCAGCCAGCCGAAGCCTCGAAGGCTCTGCAGCCGTTTTTGGAGTAGCCTGGCTCGTAGCTGTGCCTGCTCTGCTCGCCCTTGGCTTTCCGGCCTCCGAAGCACTCTGGATAGGCCTTGCCTGCGGGGCGGGCGGTATGCTGGTAGAAGCCATTAGCAGCCACGGACTCGATAATTTAACCATGCAACTGGCAGCGGCCGGAATCGCCTGGTGGCTGTTAGGTTAAAAATGGAACATTTTGCTAATTTAGAACCTCTTTTAAAAATTGATAACTGTATGAAAAAAGTATTTTTCCCGCTTTTACTCCTCCTCGCAGGCCTCAGCTTTGCCGGCTGCGTGGCTGAGAAAGACTACCTGGTTACCATCCGCACCAAATTCGGTGATATGAAGGTCGTGCTCTATGATGTAACGCCACAGCACAAAGCCAACTTTATCAAGCTTGCCCAAAGCGGAGCCTACGACAGCACCACCTTCCACCGGGTAATTGAAGAGTTTATGATACAGGGTGGCGATATCAATGCCATTGACGAGACAGAGCCTATCGACTATACCATCCCTGCCGAGTTTAACGATACCCTCATCCATGTAAAAGGTGCGCTCGCCGCCGCACGCCAGGGCGACCAGGTAAACCCTGAAAAGGAAAGCAGTGGCAGCCAGTTTTACATAGTCGATGGCCGCACTTTTACGGAAGAAGAACTCAGCACCATGGTGTATAACCAGAAGCTTACAGTATTGCAAAATCTTTTTATGCGCCTCCTCCAGAAGCCGGAGTATGCCAGTCTGCGCCAGGACATGATGGCACTGCAGCAGGCAGGCAACTATGCCGAAATGCAGGAACGCATTATGAACTCTGAAGAGCTGATTGAAAAAGAATTCGGTCGCCTGCCGGAGTTTGAGCTGACTGAGCAGCAGATAGAAGCCTACACCACCATTGGTGGCGCTCCGCACCTCGACCGCGGCTATACCGTTTTTGGCCGGGTAGTAGAAGGGCTCCCGGTAATCGATTCCATTGCCAGCGTGGTGACTGGCGCCGGAGATAAGCCTGAAGATGATGTTATCATGACCATGGAAGTAGAAGAGGTAAAGAAAAAGCAGCTAAGCAAAAGGTACGGCATCTATTACCCGGAAGAGGAGGACTAACTCCTGCCCAGTATGCTTAGCTTAGTAATAGTTGAATAAAAGGGCATCCCTGCCCTTTAAAACCCTGAAGAGTATAATGAAGATTTTAGTGACCGGTGCAAATGGTTTACTAGGCCAGAAACTGGTAAAACTACTCCACCAGCAGCAGGATGTGGAACTGCTGGCAACTTCCCGCGGATCCGGCCGGTTTTCCGAAAAAGGCGTTGCTTATGCCAGCCTCGATATCGAGAATAGAGAAAATGTGCAGGAAGTAATCAACCGCTTTAAACCCCATGCCATTATCCATACTGCGGCCATGACCAATGTCGATACCTGCGAGCAGGAACGGGAAGCCTGCTGGCGGGCCAATGTTACTGCTGTAGAAAACCTGGTGGAGGCGGCAGAGGCCCAGCAAAGCTTTTTTGTGCACCTGAGCACCGATTTTATTTTTAGCGGCGACTCAGGCCCCTACAGCGAAGAGGCCGAAGCTGCCCCCGTAAACCATTACGGCGAAAGTAAACTGGCAGCAGAGAAAGTGGTACAGGCATCCAAAACACCCTGGGCTATCGTTCGAACGGTGCTGGTATATGGCATCACCCCGGGCATGAGCCGTTCCAACATCATTCTGTGGGTGAAGAACGGGCTTGAGAGCGGCAAAACACTGCAGATTGTCGACGACCAGCTCCGCTCCCCTACCCTGGCCGAAGATTTGGCCGAAGGCTGCCTGCTGGTGGCGAAGAACAGAGCGGAGGGTATATGGCATATATCGGGCAAAGAAATGCTTACACCTTACGATATGGCCATTAAAACGGCCGACTTCTTTCAGCTGGACAAAAGCCTCATTAACCGGACAGACAGCACCCAATTTACACAGCCTGCTAAAAGGCCCCCTAAAACCGGTTTTATTATTACCAAAGCAGTTGAACGCTTAGGCTACAAACCACATTCATTTGAAGAAGGCATTGCATTATTAGCAGAGCAGCTGAACCAAGACCAGCCTTAATGTAAGTTTGGCTACCGATTTTGTTAATAATTAGTTAAATTAGCAAGATATCGAAACCAAAAACATCATTCATGAAGAAAATAGCATGCTTACTTCTTGCCTTATGCTGCGGTGGAATTACCAGCCTACAGGCACAGGAAGTAGCCGAGAAAACCATTGATGAGAGAATTAACGAAGCCATTTCACCGGTAACCGGAGCCATTACTGACTTCGTTTTTAGTGAAATACAATTTACCGATGAAGTTGCCATTCCTGTCATCCTCATCTGGCTCTTAACAGGTGCCATTGTCTTCACCATTTATTTAAGATTTATCCAGTTCAGAGGCTTTAAGCATGCCCTTAATATTGTAAAAGGCAAATATACCGATGAGGATGACCCGGGACAGATTACCCACTTTCAGGCCCTCACAGCCGCTCTTTCCGGTACGGTTGGCCTGGGTAATATTGCCGGTGTAGCCATTGCCATGGCAGTAGGTGGCCCTGGCGCTTCTTTCTGGATGATTATCGCCGGCCTCCTGGGCATGGCCGCTAAATTTGTAGAGTGTGCCCTGGCCGTTAAGTACAGGACCATCGATGAAAACGGCGTAGTAAATGGAGGCCCCATGTACTACCTCAGCCGTGGTATGAAAGAAAAAGGCTTCGCCGGCCTGGGTAAAGTGCTCGCAGCCGCCTTTGCCGTACTTTGTATCGGTGGTTCCTTTGGAGGTGGTAATATGTTTCAGGTAAACCAGGCCGCCTCTCAGTTCATCAGCCTGCCGATTATTAATGACAGTTTTTTAGTAGAAAATAACTGGATTTTCGGGCTAATCATGGCCATCCTAGTAGGGATGGTTATCTTAGGAGGCATCACCAGTATTGTAAAAGTAACTGAGATGATTGTTCCTTTTATGGTCATCCTCTACGTTATTGCAGCCATTATTGTATTAGGCGTAAATATAGAGCAGGTGCCTGAAGCTTTTGCAGCCATTATCAATGGGGCCTTTAGCGGAGATGCCATGTTTGGTGGTGTAATTGGCGCCATGATTATGGGCTTTCGCCGCGCTGCTTTTTCCAACGAAGCCGGTATCGGTTCTGCAGCCATTGCCCACTCCCCGGTAAAAACCAAGATTCCGGTTACTGAAGGCTTTGTAGGCTCCCTCGAGCCTTTTGTCGATACCGTAGTGGTATGTACCATGACGGCCCTCGTTATTATTATTTCAGGCGCTTATATTGGGGCCGATATTAACGATGGAATTGCCCTCACTTCTACTGCCTTTGCCACCGTAATCGACTGGTTCCCTATTCTTCTTTCTATTGCCGTTATCCTGTTTGCATTCTCGACCATGATCTCCTGGTCGTATTACGGACTGAAGTCTTGGATGTATCTTTTTGGTACTAAAAAATCTGTTGCCAACACTTATAAGCTTATTTTCTGCATCTTCATTGTTATCGGGTCTGCTCTTAACCTTTCAGCCATTATCGGCTTCTCCGATGCCATGATTTTTGCCATGAGCGTTCCTAACCTGATTGGCCTTTACTTCCTGATGCCGGTTGTAAAAAGGGAAATGAATGTGTTCCTGACCCGTATCAAAAACGATAAAATGCCTATTTCCGCAGCACAGGCTGCCGCACTGGAAAAAGAGAAAGCCGGAAAAGGCGCTGAAATCGTCTAATACCAATACAAGAAGCTTTACCGAAGCACCACAGGAGGTCCTGTGGTGCTTTTTGTTTTCCAGACTTTTTCGTGGCTCCCCATCCTCATGCTCCACACATTTGAACGCAGAGGAAGCAAACTCTTGCAGAGATAAGCCTCTACCGCCCAAACAATTACCCCTCCTGTGGACTATACTTTTAGTACCTGTTTTAAACTAAAAGAAAGCATATGAAATATCATAACTTAGGCAATACTGGCTTACTCGTTTCTGAACTCTGCCTCGGCACCATGACCTTTGGTGGCAAAGGCTTCTGGACCGCCATCGGCAACCTGGAGCAGAATAAGGTCGACGAGCTGGTAAAAGGAGCCGTAGATGCCGGCATTAACTTCATCGATACCGCCAATGTGTACTCCGAGGGCCTTTCAGAAGAAATGACCGGAAGGTCCATTAAAAACCTGGGACTGTCGCGGCACGAGCTGGTAATTGCCACCAAAGTGCGCGGCAGGATGGCCGAAGGACCTAATGGTGCAGGATTAAGTCGTGCCCACATTCTCTGGCAGGTGGAAGAAAGCCTTAAAAGATTAGGTACCGATTACATCGACCTCTACCAGATCCATGGTTTCGATCCGCTTACGCCGCTGGAAGAAACCCTTGAAGCACTCGACACGCTGGTCCGCTCCGGAAAGGTGCGCTACATTGGCTGCAGTAACCTTGCCGCCTGGCAAATTATGAAGGCACAGGCCTATGCTGAGCACAGGAACCTCTCCCGCTTTGTTTCCCTGCAGGCCTACTATACCATTGCCGGTCGTGACCTGGAGCGCGAAATCATTCCGCTGCTCAAAGACCAGCGCATGGGCCTGATGGTATGGAGCCCACTGGCGGGTGGCTTACTGAGTGGGAAGTACGACCGCAATGGCAATGGACCGGAAGGCTCCCGCCGGGTGGAATTTGATTTCCCTCCTGTAGACAAAGACAAAGCCTTCGACATACTGGATATAATGCACCGCATGGCAGATGAAAAAGGCATATCAGTTGCCCGACTTGCGCTGGCATGGCTCCTCCACCAGAGAGCCGTGAGTAGCGTCATTATCGGCGCCAAAAGGGTCGACCAGCTCGAAGACAATTTAAAAGCGGTAGAGGTGACTTTAAGCCCTGAGGAACTGCAACGGCTGGACGAGGTCAGCCGCCCCGCTGCCACTTACCCCGGCTGGATGATTGAGCGGCAAAGCCAGGATGGCCGGGCAGACTTTCTCAAATAATAGCCACAAGCAGAAGCCGGGAATACTTTTCCGGCTTCTGCCAGTTTGACGCTACTACTTAATAAAATGACTACTTTCCCTTAGTATGAAAATAGCTACCTACAATGTCAATGGAATTAATGCACGCCTTCCTGTTTTGCTTCGCTGGCTGGAGGCAAAGGCACCGGATGTGGTATGCCTGCAGGAGCTAAAAGCGCCAATGGAAAAAATTCCGGAGAAAGAAATTGCTGAAGCAGGTTATAAAGCCGTCTGGAAAGGCCAGAAAAGCTGGAATGGAGTGGCTATCCTGTCCCGGCATCACGAAATCCAGGAGGTGGAGCCCAGCCTCCCGGGCGATACGGAAGATGAGCAGAGTCGTTATATCGGGGCAATGGTCAATGGAATCCATATCGGCTGCCTGTACCTGCCAAATGGCAATCCTGCACCAGGCCCTAAGTTCGATTATAAGCTGCAATGGTTTGAGCGGCTGATCCGGCATGCTGCAGGACTGCTCACACTAGAGCAACCGGCCATTTTAGCCGGCGATTTTAATGTGATTCCTACTGAGCTGGATGCCTATAAACCTGAGCGATGGCTGGAGGACGCCCTCTTTCGCCCCGAAACCCGTGCGGCCTTCAACAGGCTCCTGGAACAGGGCTGGACCGATGCCCTGCGAAAGCTGTATCCTGAAGAGACCATTTATACTTTTTATGACTATACCCGAAATTCCTACGCCCGAAATGCAGGCTTAAGAATTGACCATTTTCTGCTCAGCCCTTCCCTCAAAAGCCGCCTCCTTGCTGCCGGAGTGGACCGCGACGTGCGAGGATGGGAAAAATCAAGCGATCATGCGCCGGTGTGGATAGAGCTGGGGGAAGAATAAGGAAACTTTACATTACGGGTCAGGTGCTACCGATAAAGGTGCCTTCTGTTAATTTGTCCTCAATTTTTTCAACTGTTCTACTGCATTGGTGTTTTCCGGATTGAGCTTTAGCGAGCGCTGATAATTTTTAATAGCCAGGGCTTTGTCTCCATTAACCGCAAAAGCCTCCCCGAGGCTATCAAAAGTGTTAGCACTCTCAGGATACAGACTGGTATTGAGTTTAAATATTTCGATGGCCGCTGCTATTCTACCACTCCTTAGCAGCTTATAGCCCCAACTATTCAATTCACCTTCAGGCAGACTAAAGCCTTTACCTCCTGTATTTAGCTTTCGGATACGTTCTTTTACATTCTTATAGCCTGATTTTTCCAGTTCTTTCCATAGGCGTTTTACATCCGGAGAATACCCAAATCCATTAGACGCTTTCATTTCCGGGATATAAAACCCGGCGATTTCATCAATAAACGTTTCTGGGATACTACCTTTTAAATTAGTTAGCACAACAATGGCCAGGGAATCCTGCGGATACAGGAAAAGAGCGGCCCTACCACCTCCAATAGCCGTTACTGCCGGATGTTCATATCTTGAGGCGATGGGAAAGCCTAAAGCATAGGCATTAAGCAAACGGCTAAAGCCTGGGGTGTCACCATTGTTCAACTTTACAGGAGTCCAGAGAGCAGAAAGGCTACTCTCCGCTTTCAGCAACTCTCCCTCCGATAAAGCTATCAGCCAATGGGCCAACTCTTCGGCTGTGGAGTGCATTCCTGCGGTAGTTCTCAAAGCAGGCGAAAAAGCTTCAAACACATTGGTGAGCTCTCCAGTCCGGAAGTAGGTATAGCCCCTGGCCTCCTGAGGTATAATATCATGATCATCTCCGAAACCGGCATCTAAAGTATGAGGCATTCCTGCTTTCTGTAACTGGTTTTCCGTTATAAACCGGACAAAATGTTTACCACTTAACTGGCCGATGATCTTTCCAAGGAGCAGGTAGTTCGTCTGGCAGTAACTAAAGCTTTCGCCTGCTTCAAATTCCATTGGCAGGCCCTGCACTTGTTCCCATGAGGCAGCTTCGTTATCCGGTACTAAAAGCCCGCCATTCTGGTTATCCATTATGTTAGGGATTCCTGAGGTGTGGGACAGTAACTGACGAACAGTCACTGCTCTCCATGATGCCGGAAGGCTATCGAGGTATCGAGAAACAGGTGCCTCCAGCTGCAGCTTTCCTGCTTCCACTAACTGCATAATAGCCACCCCTGTAAAAGCTTTTGTAATGGAATTAATGGTAAAGATAGTGTTATCTGTCAACCTTACGGAATCCTGGATATTGGCCAGCCCATAGCTCTCCAGCTTTACTATTTCTCCATTCCTGACCACGGCTAATTGTAAGCCGGGAATCCTCCTCTGCTGCATCACCTGGTGAATGAATCCATCAATGCTATCTGGCTGGGCATATACGGCAGAACTGAAGTGAATTAAAAATAAACCAGCCATCACTGCCCTTAAAAGTAGATTCATAAACTTAATAATGTGAACGGTTCGCAAACTAGGTGTTGGGCATTTAAGGGCGCATCAGTTTCCGGTTGCTGTTTATCTAATAAATGGCTGTGGAGCCAGTATTACCAGGGAATGCCCAATAACCTGTTTGTTGGGTGCCTGTTGCACTACTTCTTGAAAGTAAATGTTTAGCAGGTAAGGAGCAA
>NZ_ANNU01000072.1 GCF_000346615.1 Nafulsella turpanensis ZLM-10 | reverse complement strand
ACACCATTAGGTTTTCTCCTCTTTATCTCTTATTTTTTTGCTCAGACTTTGCATAAAACCCTGTAAAGTTACCTGCTATTATTTAAAGCAAAGTATGGACAAGAAGTACCAAGTATTTGTAAGTTCAACTTATAAAGATCTTCTGGAAGAGCGGCAAGAAGTGATGCAAGCATTGCTTGAATTGGACTGTATACCAGTTGGGATGGAGCTGTTTCCTGCAGCTGATGATGATCAATGGACCCTAATAAAGGGTTTGATTGATGATTGTGATTATTATATTTTAATAGTTGGTGGAAGATATGGTTCTACAAGTGAAAAAGGGGTTAGCTATACCCAAATGGAGTATGAATATGCTACTAGCCAAGAAATTCCTGTAATTTCATTTTTACCCAAAGAACCTAACAAAATTGAACTCGGAAAAACAGACCTGGATAATGAATCACAGGAAAGGCTTAAAGCTTTCAAAGATTTGGTGCAAAAAAAATGTGTAGATATTGGACTTCTGCAAGTGATTTAGGATCTCAAGTAAGTAGGAGCTTAATTAAGCTGATCAAAAGTAAACCGAGAGTAGGTTGGGTTAAAGCTGATAGGCTTCCAACAGAAGATACAGTAAAAGAAATACTTGGTTTAAGAAGCCAAGTAGAGCAGCTTCAAAAAGAGTTGGAATTAAATCAAACAAGCTCTCCAAAAGGGATAGAGAATCTTAGTCAAGGCGAAGATAAATTTGTGCTCAATTACACATATAAGGTAGACGATGAAAATGTTTGGAGTAATCCTGAAATATTTGAAAGTGAGCTTGAATTAACCTGGAATAAAATATTTTATAAAGTTTCCCCATTCATGATTGATGAGGCTAGCGAGGAAAGAATCAAATCAGCCATTGAACAACAAATAAGTGAGGAAGATTTTGAGGAGCTTTCAGACCTGCATGATGGTAAAAGAATTTCCAATATAAGGTTGAGTATCGAAAGTTTCCAAACAATTAAAATACAACTTAGGGCTTTAGGTTTGATTACTAGAAGCACAAAGAAAAGAAGTATTAAAGACACATCTACTTATTGGAAAATCACACCTTATGGCGACTATGTTATGGTGAAACTTAGGGCTTTGAGAAAGTCTGTAGAAGCAATTGAGCTTTAATAACTTAATATTGTCATTGTAAATTTCAACTAACTCAACAAGGTAATAAAAATAACAGTAGGTAACACTAAAAAAGATCAACGGCTGGTTTATTGGGGTAGCAAAGTTCACTGCCATTTACTACCTTAATTTATGCTGATAGTGAGCTGGCAATTTATCTCAGCCGCTGGTATTTTTATTACCGTAAATCATACAGACCTCTTTTCTGTGCCTGGTTATAGATGTAAACGAGCAGGTGGTGAACAGACCTGCTACTACTTTAAAGGGTGATGGTGAAAGCAAAAGGAGTCAGGGCGGACAACCGGGCGGCAGAGGAGCGATAGTCCCGCCGCGAAATGATTTGGCTTTAACCAGAGATAATTTTCTGTCCAGTACATGCTGTTTACAAGGCAAAGTTTCTGCTAAATAGAGCATCCATCTCACAATTCATCTGCATTTATGAATGCTTTGCCTTATATTTAAAGGTATCGTTCAATAATTTTTAATCAGATGATGAAAATAAAGGTTTTTTGCTTACTGCTTTCCATACTCTCCATCTCCCGAATTTCCCTGGGTCAGGAAGTTTCTCTCGATTATTATTTACCGCAAAATGTTAGTTATAACCCTGGCATTCCTACCCCCGCCTCAGTGCTTGGCTATGAAGTGGGCGAGTGGCACGTAAGTCACGATAAGCTGGTGGAATACATGAAGGCACTTGCGGCTGCATCGGACCGTGTAGGCCTGGAGTATTATGGCAGCACCTACGAGCAAAGGCCTCTTGTACTTCTGACGATTAGTGCACCCGAAAATCTGGAAAGAGCAGAAGAGATTAAAGCCCAGCGCCAGCTTCTTACTCACCCCCGCCAGGAAGGGACGGTAAACCTGGAAGAAATGCCTGCGGTGGTGTATATGGGCTTTAGTATCCACGGGAATGAGCCCAGTGGTACTAATTCCGCCCTCCTGACAGCCTATCACCTTGCTGCCGCACAGGGTGAAGACATAGAAAAGAAGCTGGAGGATGTGGTTGTCCTTCTCGATCCGTCTTTTAACCCCGACGGTATGAACCGCTTTGCTTCCTGGGTTAACTCCCACAGAGGAAAAAATCTGAGCATCGACCCTTTTAACCGGGAGCAGAATGAAGCATGGCCCCGCGGCCGTACCAACCATTACTGGTTCGACCTGAACCGCGACTGGTTGCCGGCCCAGCACCCGGAGTCGCAGGCCCGTCTGCAGAAATTCCATGAATGGAAGCCGAACATCCTCACCGACCATCATGAAATGGGAACCAACTCTACCTTTTTCTTTCAGCCAGGTATCCCTTCCCGCAATAACCCGCTTACGCCGGAAAACACCTACAATTTAACGGAAGCCATTGCCCGTTACCATGCCCAGGCGCTCGACAGCATAGGTTCCCTTTATTATACAGAAGAAGATTTTGATGATTACTACTATGGCAAAGGCTCGACCTATCCTGATATAAACGGGGCTGTAGGCATTCTTTTTGAACAGGCCTCTTCACGGGGGCACGCACAGGAAAGCGAAAATGGCGTGCTTACTTTCCCTTTTACCATTAAAAACCAGTTCAATACCACCCTCTCCACCTTCCAGGCGGCTTATGAACTGCGCGACCGCCTGCTCAGCCACCAGAAAGAATTTTATGAAAATGCTTTAGAAGAAGCTGACGAAGATAAAAAGGAAGCCTATGTATTTGGCAGTTCCGAAGATCCGGTAAGAGCTTATCACCTGGCGGAGCTTATTAACCGGCACGATATTCAGATATACCAGCCTGCCAGTGACTTAAACATTAATAACCAGCGGTTCGAGAAGGAAAGCAGCTATGTTGTTCCGCTCGACCAGCCCCAGTACCGGCTTATTAAGGCGATGTTCGAAACACGTACAGAATTCCAGGACAGCCTTTTCTATGACGTTTCCACCTGGACGCTGCCGCTCTCATTTAACCTTCCCTATGCCGCACTCACGGGCCGGGACGCGAAGGGAGTTCTCGGTCAGGCTATAGAAACCCCTGAGTTTCCGGAGGGCGAGGTAAAAGGTGGTCAAAGCAATTATGCCTACCTTTTTGAGTGGGATGGCTACTATGCCCCCCGCGCACTGCAGCGGCTTTTTGAAGCAGGACTAAGGCCAAAGGTATCCAATGAGCCCCTTAAAACCGCTACTCATGCCTTTGGTCGCGGAAGCATTTTAGTGCCTGTACAAAACCAGGAAATATCGGCAGATTCCATCTTCACGCTTATGAAAACAATTGCTGCTGAAGATGGCATAGATGTTTATAATGCAGCGAGCGGCCTCACCAGTGGCATAAGCCTTGGGAGCCCCAGCTTCTCAAGCCTGGAGCAACCTAAAGTGGCCCTGCTGGTGGAGGGTGATGTATCGTCTTATGATGCCGGCGAGGTATGGCACCTGCTGGACCAGCGTTATAACATGGCCCCCACCTTATTGCCTGTCAGTAGCATTGGAGTAGCTGACTTTAGCCGCTATAATACGCTCATAATGGTAGACGGCGACTACGGAAGCATCGGTAAGCAGGAACAGGATAAATTAAAAGACTGGTTAAAAGAGGGCGGGACTATTGTAGCGCTGCAGGGAGCAGGCAGGTGGCTGGCTGACAGTGGTTTCAGCGAAGTAAATTATAAAATGGACACCCTCAACGATAGCCTGCCCGCACAGGCCTATGGCGACTTATGGAATAGGAGGGGGGCACAGGTAATTGGCGGAGCCATTTTCGATGCCACGCTCGACCTTACCCACCCTTTAACGTATGGCTATAACAGAGAAAATATAGCCCTGTTCAGGAACTCGGAAGATTTTATTGAGCCGGCGCCTGGCGGTTATGCCAACCCTGTTCGCTACACCGGAGACCCCTTACTTTCCGGCTATATCTCCGAACCAAACCTGGAAGCGCTTCAGAATTCAGCTGCGGTACAGGTGTCAGCTTTGGGTAACGGCAGAATTATTACTTTTTCTGATAACCCCAACTTTCGGGCATTCTGGTATGGAACGAACAAGCTATTTATGAACAGCATCTTCTTCGGGCCTGTCATCAGCCGGCTGTCTGCCGAATAAAAAGGCACCACTTGAAGAAAAGTAAAAAAGAAGGAGCTGCCTTTTAATGGACAGCTCCTTCTTTTTTGGCTGTCCCGTTCCGGAACAGCTTCGCCTAAAGCCTTTCCGGCTCTGTTATTTTATGAAGCCTCATCTGGGCTGCCGTTGTTTTTCGTCAGACCAGATGTTTAGGTTGCCGTAGCCAGTGCTGAATGAATGGGGCAGAAACTTTCAGCACTTCAGCTGGAGGTTTATTTCGTCCAGAACCTGTGGATTAGTTTCAGGTCCGGAAAAGGGGAGTGAATTTTTTTCCTGCCACTCAGGCGATGCCTCTGTAAAACTCCTGGCTCCTGCCCTCGAAACATCGAAAAAAATATTATCTTAGCTACCTGAACGGGAGCGCTGAATATGTACCTTGCTAAATAACTCCCTGAATATATGCTGATTGCCTGTTTATGAATATCCTATCCAAATTACCGCCCTTTTTCCGCAACTTCTATGTGCTTACCCTCCTGGGTTTTCTCCTCTGGATGTTCCTGCTGGACTCCAACGACATTATCTCACAGGTGAAACTGAGAAATAAACTGAGCAATCTGCAGGCAGAGAAGGAGTATTACCTGGAAAAAATTGAGGAGGTAAGGAAAGACCGCGAAGAACTGATGAGCAATAAAGAGCTGCTCGAGAAATTTGCCCGCGAAAAGTACCTGATGCGCAAGAAAAGCGAAGACGTATACATAATTATAGAAGAAGACGAGTAAACGATGAAACGATTTTTTACCTGCTGCTTATTAGTAATTTTTTCTCTCCAGGCTGCTGCCCAGCGAAACCTGGAGGAGGTGGAAAAACCGGGATTTAAAGACAGGATATATTTTGGGGGAGGTGGTGCCCTGCAGTTTACAGGAGGTGTCTTTCTGGTGGGGGTGTCTCCTCTCGCCGGTTATATGATAACCAAAAAGCTTTCTGCCGGGCTTGGTGCCACTTACCAGTATGCCCATTACCGCTTTGCCGATGAATCGACCCACACCTATGGCGGCCGTACGTTTGTGCGCTACAATATCTTCCGGAGTATTTATACCACCGGCGAATACGAAATGCTTAATTTTGAAATGCCCCAGATAGGCATGGATGATGAGCCTCGGCAGTGGGTAGACCGCCTGCTCTTTGGAGGCGGCTATTTTCAGCAATTAGGCGGCAGAGGTGGCTTTCATATCGGCCTGCTTTACGACTTCCTGTACCGCGAAGGGCCGGGGAATCCTTATACTTCACCCTGGGTATACCGTATAGGCTTTACCTTTTAGTTTCTTAAAGCTTTAGCTTAAACTTTGCTGCTACTTCCTGCAGGTCCCGGACCACGGGTGGCAGCAGCGGAAAACCTTCTTTTCTTCGAACAGCTTCCATTTCCCTTTCCGGGTCGCCGGGAATTAGTACTTTATCGTGCCCATCCACAGGCGAGGCTCCCCGAAAGCGGCTAATCCAGCGGTCCATATTTGCCTTAAACTCTTCGGCTGGGCGGAAGGCATCTATGCGCATGGCGCCGAAGAAATGTCCCAGCCCCATGCCTACCGGATCGGCTGCCAGTGGCAGAAAGGAAACAAAAGGAGGGACCCAGGGCCCGTAATTAGCGCCACCCAACACACCGCTTAAAATATCGACGATACTGCCCAGGCAGTAGCCTTTATGGCTGCCTCTTTCCAGCTCTCCGCCAAGAGGTAAAAGCGCGCCACCCTTCTTCAGCTCATTAGGGTCGTTACTTTGCTTGCCGGTGGCATCCTGTATCCATCCGTTGGGCGCTTCCTGCTCTTTTCGCTGCAGAATTTCCAGCTTTCCATTGGCGGCGGTGGTGGTGGCAAAGTCGGCGACAAAAGGCGGCTGCTCTCCGGCCGGTACCGCTACGGCAATAGGGTTGGTACCCAGCAGTCTTTCTTTAGAAAAAGTGGGAGACACCAGCGGGCTGGCATTGGTCATGCTAAAGCCTATCATATCGTGCTGCAGGGCCTGCATGGCATGGTAACCTGCTATGCCATAATGGTTGGAGTTCCGCACGGCCACCCAGCCGGTGCCGGCCGCCTGTGCCTTTTCAATGGCTTTTTGCATGGCGACGGGGGCTACAACGAGTCCCAGACCACTATCGCCGTCAATTACGGCCGTGCTGGGGCTTTCATGTACCACCTTTACCTTAGGTCGGGCATTTATCCGGCCTGCTTCCCACAGCCTTACATAGCCAATGAGGCGGGCTACACCATGAGAGTCAACGCCGCGCAGGTCGGCGCTCAGGAGCACTTCGCCTGCCTGCCGGGCATCCTCTTCGGGACAGCCCATCTGCAGAAAAACAGAATAGGTGAAATCTTTTAACTGCTGGTAGGGGAAGTTTTCCATAATGCCGGAGGTCTTAAACATTCGTTATTTCCCGGGCAGGTATGCTGAATCTCATCTGTAAATAAGTAAACAAATGGAGGAGACATGGCCGTTTAAGCTGCCCGAAAAGCACGGCAAGTTAAGATTTCATCCTTAATACTAAAAGCAGGAGCGCAGAATTTAAGGCAGGGAGAAGAAGGTGAGGTTGATTAGGAATGGAAGTCTACCCGTTGCAGCTGAATAACTCTTTGCAGCAGCCCTTCTTTCAGGGCATAAGAAGATACCCGGATATCCGTCAGCTGGTACTCTTCCACCACGAAGCGGATGAGGCAGCAGGCAACCACAATCATATCGACACGCAGCGGAATCATGCCGGGCGTTTCCAGCCGTTGCTGGCGGCTTTTAGCCAGCAAATCATGGTAGATGCTAAAAAAGCTTTCAAGGGTAAGAGGATATTCAGTAGCTGCAGGATCACGCTCCAGCTGAAGGATATTGCAATAGATGTCGCTGAGGGTATCGAAGGAGCCGCTGGAGCCAATAAGCGTGACAGGCTTCAGCCTCATAACCGCCTCAGTTAAGGGGCGTAATTGTTCCTGCAGGTACTGTTCGAGCCGCTCAACCTCTTCGGGTAAAATAGGGTCGTGGTGGTGGAAGAGGTCCAGCAGCCGTTGGGCTCCAATCTCGAAGCTTTGCTTGTAATACGATTGGTTTTCGTCAGCAATAATAAACTCTACGCTGCCGCCGCCAATGTCCATGATTAGCGAATTGCTTTGCGGCAGGCGCATAGCCTGTTTAACACCTCCGTAAATGAGCTCTGCTTCCTCTTCGCCGGAAATTACCTTTACCCGTATACCGGTTTCCTGGAAAATACGATCGGTAATTGCCTCCCGGTTCGAGGCATTGCGAATGGCGCTGGTGGCGGTGGCATAAATTTCTGTTACACCATACTCATCAGCTACGGCTTTAAAATGCCTGAGAGCGGAAATAGCGCGGGCCTGGGCTTCTTCGATAATTACCTGGGCATTAATTCCCCCTTCGCCGATTTTTACGGCTACTTTCTCCCGGTGCAGGATCTCCACCTTATCGGCTTCGACTCTGGCAATCAGGATATGAAAGGTATTGGTGCCCAAATCAATGACAGCTATTTTCCGCATGTTCATTAAAAATTTCCGCAAATATAGATAATCACTTTCAGATGAATTAGTTATTTCTAACTTTATCTAAATTTAGTAGTGTAATTTTTTATTTCTTTCGCTCCCTTATTTACACAAAAAGCCTGCCAGGCTCGTTTACAACACAAATGTCACAAAAAAAGATGCATTTCGTACGCAGGTGTTCTATCTTCGTGTTGCTGCAAGCTTGTTTAACTAAATTGAAGGCATCATCGTTTAGATAGAGACAGCGTTCAATTTAGAGGTTAAGCAAAAGAAGGGCTTGCCCGGGATTATTACGGAATTTATGAGCGATAGTTTAGATAGCGCCCCAGCGATGATTTATATTCCCGATATGAATGGCTTTACAGGCTACATATCGAAGACCGATATAAGGATAACGAAAAAGGTAATTCCTGCCCTCTTAGAAACCATTATTGATGCCAATGAGCTAAATATGAATATGGTGGAAATTCAGGGTGATGCCGTTCTATTTTATCGCATTGGAGAGCCCCCTACGCCGAGTGAACTGGTTGCTCAGTCGAAGAAAATTTTCCTGGCCTTCAGCCAAAAGCTCGAAGAGCTTAGCCTGCAGTTTCCGGAAAACTCCCTTTACCTGCCCGATAGCCTCGGAATTAAAATAGTGGCGCATTTTGGTAAAATAGGACTCACAAAAATAAGAGGTGTTAGTAAGTTAATTGGCCAGGACGTAATTATTGCTCACCGCCTGTTAAAGAACAGCACCCAGGCCGATGAATACCTGCTGATGACCGAACAATACACCTCCCGCTTTGAACAGGAAGAACTGGACAAGGTATTTGCTTTTGGTGAGCTCAAACAGGGGCAGGATGAGTATGCCCATATTGGCACCATCAATTACCGTTATGCCAGCTTAAAGCCGCTGTTTAGCCATTAGCAGGGCCCATATACTGGGTGTAAAAGAATATGGCCATAAAGGAAAGTACGGCCACCACCAGGCCTGTCATAAAAACGTTATAGGAAATTCTCAGGAGCCGATACTTTTGGGTAAGGACAAGGCCCAGGTAATAAAGGTCAATAGTCATATTATCGTAGAGCATTTCTTTCGAATTCCGTAATTCCTGCAGGTTATTAATAAAATCCGGCAGCTTCATATTGCTGAAGTTGCCGAAGAATAACACACTCGATTTTTTATCCCTGATTTTTTTAAGGTCAACATCTTTTTGGGTAACATTGGGCCTGGCCGACATGATGGCATAAATAACCGAAACAAGAGAGCCCAGCAATAAAATACATATGGGCACTGTATAGCGCATATTCTCCACAAAGGCCGTTTCTGAAAGCGTAAATCCACCACCCACCACGGTAATAATTATTGACATTATGATAGTATTGATGCTTATCATCATGTTGGCTTTTTCATCGGCAATGGAACTTAAATTAATGTGGTTTCGGTAGGTGGCCCGGTACATGGTTTCCGTTCCACGCTTTGGCGCTTTACTTTTCTCCTTTTTCTTCTTGGCTTTTTCTACCAGTCCAAACTGCTTTTCAATGTTCTTTTCTCTGCGCGGCCCATACTCCCTGCGAAAGTACTCTGTATAAAAATTTTTGGCGAGAATAAACTCCTGCTGTTCCTGAGCCCACTCCCGTTCGGTAAAATGCCTGTCCAGGAAAAACTCCCACTCAATCCTGAGCAGCTCAGCTTTCCGGAAAAAGCGCTTTCGGCCTACACTCACATGGTCTGCATCGTGCAGAATTTCCTCCAGCAAGTGCCCGGGCTCATGTCCTGCCCGTGTAGATTCAATCAGGCTTTCCACCTTCTCAATTTTTGCGTGATCAAACCCCTGCTCATTTAAAAAGTCTGCTGCAATTTTTTTGCTCACCTCTTCATGGCCCTGGTAGGTTTTAATATAGCCGGTATCGTGAAAAAGGGCAGCCAACAGCAGTATGGTTATGTCCTGTTCATTAAGGTTATAATATCCTACTGCTTCACGGCAGGCATCGGCCGTTTCGAAGGTGTGGTTCAGGTTATGATAAACATACTTCTTGGATAGTTCCTCTTTAAATAGTTCCGATACATAGGTAGCCGCTTTTTGAATAACAGGATTCTCTTCGGCCATCACATTTTCGTCCATACAAACTTCAGCTTGTTATTAGGGATTAGTCTTTAGAAGTACAAACATTCAATAGCTTCCGTATGTTTTAACCGTGTTCCGCTAAAGAGGCTTTTTCAGCTCTCCGGTTCGTCATTGTTTGTATCGAATCTTATTTCTATGAATAAATTTTTTATTTACTGCTTCCTCCCCGTCTGCTTTTTCATGGCCTGTACGGAAAATAAAGCACAGTCGGAGCAGGGAGATCCTTTTTTAGGTTACCGCTTGCAGGAGCCTGAGCAGGTATTTGAGCTTCCGGAAGAGCTGGAAGAGGTGTCGGGCCTTCATGTAGTTTCGGAAGATCTCCTGCTGATGAATGAAGATGAAACCGCTTCTTTATATTTATACAGCCTTGCGGAGGCTGCTCTTATGCAAAGGGTAGAATGGGGAGAAGAAGGCGATTACGAAGGGGTGGCCCTTCAGGGAAATACCGCTTTTGTGGTGGAAAGCGGGGGCGATATTTATGAGATTCGTAACTTCAGGCAGGAAGAGCCTGAAGTTATTAAGCACGAAAATGATGGGCTGAAGGGTTGTGACGTGGAAGGGCTGGAGCTCCTGGCCGGGGAAAATAAACTGTTGCTGGCCTGCAAAGAAGGCGGAGATGACGAACGCTCCGTATATGCCTTTGACCTTTCCAGCAAAAAATTGATGGAGGAGCCTTACCGCACTTTTTCGTTTAAGGCACTGGAAGAGCAGTTACTACAAAAGCCCTTCGATCGTTTTTCGAAAGACCTACGCGAGATGTTCGATGGCGGCAGCTCTTCCGATATTCTTTTCCCTTCCGGAATAGCCGTCCATCCGCTCACGCAGGATTTGTACGTTCTTTCGGCCGAAACCAAACTGCTGGCCGTATTTGATACAGCAGGTAAATTAAAGGATGTATATGAGCTAACCCACGACCAGTTTCTGCAGCCGGAAAGTATCGCCTTTATGCCCAATGGCGATTTGTTCATTGGCAACGAAGGCAAAGGTGGGGAGGCTAATATTCTAAAATTTGTTTATGCTCAGAAGTAATTCTTTTTTGAAGGCAGCTTTCATGTGTGCTGCCATTTTTTTTGTTCAGGCCTGTGGTGCCATTAAACCTTATTACAGCGAAGAGGTAGAAGACTGGCCTGCCAATGAAGTGCCACCGGCTGAGGAGCTGGTATCTTCCGTTTTCCTGATTGGCGATGTAGGCGCCCCGGAAATAGATGGACAGGAGCCTTCTTTAAAACTGCTGCAACTACAGTTGCATGGCATAGGCGGTACAGATGCCCTTGGAACAGAGGCAGAATTACCCGATTCCATGAAGTCTGTAATTTTCCTCGGCGATAATATTTATTACGATGGCCTCTCGGAAATCGATGATCCGGAGCGCCCGGATGAGGAAAGGCGCCTGATGGAGCAGATGAAAATCGTAAAAAACTGGGATGGTAAAGCCGTATTTATTCCGGGTAACCACGACTGGAACTTTAGCAGCGAAGGCGGACTGGCCGCCGTTATCCGGCAGGAAGCTTTTGTAGAAGCCTACCTGGAAGATGAGGAGGCTTTTCTGCCTAACCTTGGCTGCCCGGGACCATACCCGCTGCACGTGAGCGAAGACCTGGTGCTGATTTTGCTCGACTCCGAATGGTGGCTTACCGAAAACCGCCGGCCGGAAGGATCGGAAAATGGCTGTGGCGTTGCCTCGGAACTGGATATGATTGTGCAGCTCGAGGATATGCTGGATCGCTATAAGAACAAGCATGTGGTGCTGGCGCTGCATCACCCGCTTATGACCAATGGTAACCATGGGGGGCACTTCTCCATCATGGACCATATTTTTCCTCTTACCCTCATTTATTCCGACCTGTATGTTCCTCTGCCGGTCATCGGTTCTATCTATCCGCTGGCGCGTATGTATGGCGTATCGCGCCAGGATCTGACGAATCCGAAATATGCACAGCTGCGCGATGCTCTTTTTTCCATTCTGGAAGGACGAAACAATGTGGTAGTCGCTGCAGGCCATGAGCACAGCCTTCAGTTACTGGAGTATGAAGGAATACAGCAGATAGTAAGCGGATCAGGTTGTAAAGAAGCTTTTTGCGTGGGAGGGGGGCAGGCGCTCTTCGCCCATCAGCACGAAGGTTTTGCCCGCCTGAACTATTATGAAAATGGAGAAACCTGGGTGGAGTTCTGGGAACCTGTAGAAGATGGCAGCGAAGGACGCCTGGTGTTTCGGAAGCCTCTCTACGCCCTTGCTACCCCCGAAAACCAGCCTGTAAAAGAAGAAGAAATTCCTGATTATACAGATAGTGTAAAAGTAATTGCCGCCAACCCAGATTTTAATGAGCTGGGTTTCCTGGGCCGCCGTATCTGGGGCGACCATTATCGCGAAGAGTGGGAGCAGCCGCTGGAAGTGCCTTACCTCGACCTCGAAAGGACAAAGGGTGGCCTTTCAGTAGTTAAAAAAGGAGGGGGGCAGCAAACACTTTCCCTCCACCTGATGGACGAGGACAGCCTTACCTACTATTTCCGCTCAGTCGATAAATTTCCGGCAGGGGTGCTTCCCGAGGGCTTCGAGACAACCTTCGCCGCGGAGATCGTAAAAGATCAGATTTCCAGCTCACATCCCTACGGGGCACTTGCCCTGGCAAAAATGGCAGAGGCTGCCGATGTATATTACGCGGAGCCAGAGCTCTACTATATGCCTTATACCCCTTCGCTGGGACCTTACCTCAACGAATTTGGCGGTATGCTGGGGCTGCTGGAGCTAAAAGCCGACGAAGATGTGTCGGATTACGAAAACTTTGGCAATGCCGAAAACGCCGTCAGTACCAGAACCCTTTTTGAACACCTGTATGAGGATAATGATAATGAGGTTAACCAGGAGAGTTATTTGCGTACCCGCCTCTTCGATATGCTGATTGGCGACTGGGATAGGCACGAAGGGCAGTGGCGCTGGGCAGAATTTGAAAAGGAAGGGAAAGGCTCTGTTTTTGAACCGATTCCAAAGGATCGCGACCAGGTATTTGTAAAATATGATGGCCTGCTTCCATGGCTTTTCTCCCGAAAATGGGCCCTCCGGAAGTTCCAGAATTTCGACTATAACTTCGAAGATGTGGTAGGGCTGAACATTAATGGCACCTATCTCGATCGTCGGCTCATGACAGACCTGGACTGGGAGGAGTGGGAAGAAGAAATTAAATTTCTGCAGGAGGAGCTGACAGATAGTGTCATCGAAGCCAGCATTAAAGATCTGCCGCCGGAGATATTCGAGATAAGCGGAGAAGAAATTATTGCCAAACTAAAATCCCGCCGCGATCAGTTACTGAAAGCCGGAAAGGAATATTATGAGGTTTTAAGCGAATATGTAGATGTGGTAGGAACCAATAAGCACGAACGCTTCGAGGTAAAACGCCTGCCCAATGGTTTTACAAAGGTGGTGGTGCATAAAACGGAGAAAGATGGTAAAGTAGAAGACAAGCTGTATGAACGAACCTTTGATCCGGCCCTTACAGAGGAAATCCGGCTCTACGGCCTCGACGGTATCGATAAGTTTTTTATAAGCGGTACGGCAGAAGATGCCATTGAGCTTAGAATTATTGGGGGCGATGAAGATGATATTTACCGGGATAGCTCCAGCATAGAAGGGTGGGACAATACCATTATTTATTACGATGAGAAGGATGGAGAAAATGAAATAACCGCCGGAGAAGAAACCAGGTTAAAACTCACGAATAAAGCCTATTTAAATGAGTATGATCCGGAGGAGTTTAGCTACCCTTATGTGGGGCCGAGACTGTCGGTTGAATATAACCGCGATGACGGGCTGTTTTTAGGCGGTGGCATAAATGTAAAAACGTACGGCTTCCGGAAAAAGCCGGTGGCAACAGACCAGACCCTGCTGGCGAACTATGCAATAGGTACGGGGGCTTTTACTTTCAGGTACCGGGGCATCTTCTATTCGCTTTTTAGTGAGAAGCTGGACCTGCTGCTCGATGCCGATGTGTATGGACCAAAGTATATGCTGAACTATTTCGGGCAGGGCAACAGTAGCCTGTACGAAGAGGATATATCCTTTTACCGTATCAACCAGAACCGGGTAGAGATTTCTCCATTCGTAAGCTGGGAAGTACATGAGCTGTTTAGGCTGGGTATAGGCCCAAGCTTTCAGTATGTAGATGTGGGCACGGAGGAGAATCGGGAAAAGTTTATCGACAGCGATGTGTTTCGGCAGTCACCACTCTTTGCGGAGTATACCTCTATGGCCGGTGGCCGGCTTTTTGCGGAGCTCGAAGCGCTTAACGACGATGTGTCGCCTACACGCGGCATCCACTGGACAAACGAGCTGACCTATTACAATAGTCTGAACCATGATAAGGTAAACCTGACCCGCCTGTCGACCGACCTGGTGCTGTATGTTTCGCCCGATATTAATTTTAGTCCTACACTGGCTCTGCGCTTTGGCGGGCAGCGAAATTATGGCGATTATCTCTTTTACCAGTCAGCTACCCTGGGAGGAAAGGAAAATCTCAGGGGTTACCGCCGTACCCGCTTTGCTGGCGATGCGGCCCTTTACCAGAATACAGAGTTAAGAGTACCTGTTGGTGGTATTACCAATTATGTTTTTACAGGTACCTGGGGAGTATACGGCTTCCTGGATCATGGTCGTATTTGGAGCGATGTCCCTGAGTCGGGAGAGTGGCACCGCAGTTACGGGCCCGGGCTCTTTCTAAATTTATTCGATCTGTTTGTGGCATCAGGGAGTGTTGGCTTTTCCGAAGAGGGACATTATTTTACGTTGAACGCAGGATACTTTTTTGAATGAAAAATGCAGTGCTAGTATTTACCTGTTTATTATGTTTCATGAGCATGTTTCCGGTAGGGCGACTGAAGGGCCAAACGGTGCCTTCGGCCGAAGACATCCAACAGGAGTGGGTGTCGCCCAGTGTGGAAGGTGACCGTCGCAGTAAGGGCATCCAGATTTCGTATAACCAGATTTCCCCCTTCGGCATTCACTCTACTCCCATTGTACCAGGCATAAATGAAGCTGAAGCCAGAGTTCAGAAGCTGGAGGAAATAGAATTTTCGCTTCGCCTTCCTATTCTCTGGAAAGGCCGTACCACTATTGCGGCAGGCGTAAGCTACCTGTACGAAGAATACAATTTTATTAATCCTTCGGCCCTTACTTACGACTTTTATACCAACCTGCAAAACAAGCATTTAAACTCGCTGGATGCCAAAGTATTTGTAGTGTATGCCCTTAATGGTCGGGCCTTTATCGGTTCCCGTATCGGGCTGGAATTAAATGGCGATTATGAAGGTAATGAACTTCCCTTTCGGCAGCAGGCAAAAGGGTCCGTAGCCGCAGTATACGGATGGAAAACCAATCCTTATACTATGTACGGCTTGGGTGCTTATTACTCCTACACGCTTGGTCGCCCTTCCATCTACCCCGTGTTTATCTGGAATGAAACGTTTAACGACCGCTGGGGAGTAGAGGCCGTGCTTCCTCAAAGCTTCCGCCTCAGGAGGAACTTTAGCGAAGAAACCATTCTGCTGCTTGGTGCAAAGGTGCTTGGGCGGAGCTACCATATCATTTCCGATGAGCCACCGCTCGGGAAGTACCCTAATCTGGAGCTGCGCAACTCGAATATATATGCCTTCCTGGAATTTGAGCAGGAAATTTACGATTTTCTATGGTTTGGTTTAACGGGAGGCTATCGTTACAATATCAATTTTAATATTTCAGAAGAAAACTCTTTCAGCAACAGCCGCATTATTGAAAATGAGGTAGGCCACAGTCCGTATTTTAATGTGAGTCTGTTTGTGGTGCCGCCTCAGGCATGGGTAGAAGAGTAAAACGCTGGAGGCTGGTTGTTAAGCAGATATATGCCGGCTGCACACTTTTTTGCTTCAGAATACTTTTACTGGTGGCAAAGGGATAAAATGAAGCTGGCTGAAGGGAGCATCAGGCAGAAACTACTGCCTTCCAGGCTGATTTTTACAGCATTTTACTTTTCTTTAAATAAAAGTTTAATTTTGGAGCCTAAACCAGGCTTATGAACTTAATTGAAGTAAAGGATAAAAGTGCGGTTAAAGAGTTCCTGCACCTGCCGGTAAGGCTTTACAAAAATGAAAAGAACTGGATAAGGCCACTGGATAAAGATGTGGAAACTGTCTTTGATCCGAAAAAGAACAAGTATTTCCGCTTTGGCGAGTGTACCCGATGGATACTCCGGAATGCAGAAGGTGAAACAATTGGACGGGTTGCGGCCTTTATTAACCGGAAAACCTCGGCAAAAGAAGAGCAGCCTACGGGCGGAATAGGCTTCTTCGAGTGCATCCATAACAAAGAGGCCGCTTTTATGCTATTCGACCGGTGTAAAGAATGGCTGCAGGAAAGAGAAATAGAAGCCATGGATGGGCCAATTAACTTTGGCGACCGCGATCAATGGTGGGGTGCCCTGGCCGATGGCTACGACCGGGAGCCCAATTATTGTATGCCCTATACTTTTCCGTACTACCTGCAGTTTTTTGAGGCTTATGGATTCCGGCTGTATTTTAAACAATTTACCTATGGGCGGCCGGTACAGGAAAGTGAAGAAGGAGGACTGAGCGAAAAAGTACGGGCAAAGGCCGAAAGAATACGGCAGGAACCCCGCTACCAGTTCCGGCATATCGAGCTGAAGGATATGGAAAAATATGCAGAGGACTTCCGGACCATCTACAATAAAGCATGGGTGAAACATGCAGGTGTGGGCGAAATGCCAAAGGCACAGGCCATGAGTCTCATGAAAAAGCTGAAGCCCATTGTGGATGAGAAGATCCTGTACTTCGGTTATTATGATGAGGAGCCGGTTGCATTTTTTATCAATCTGCCGGAACTCAACCAGATATTTAAGTATATGAATGGCAAGTTCGGCTGGTGGCAAAAGTTAAAATTCCTGTACTTAAAGAAGACGGGCATCTGTAAAAAGATGTTTGGAGTAGTGTTTGGGATAACCCCGGAACACCAGGGTAAAGGAGTGGAAGCAGCTATTGTAATGGCGGTGGCAGATTATGTATGGTCGGCAAAATCGCAGTACGATCATTTCGAAATGAACTGGATTGGTGATTTTAATCCTAAAATGATGAAGCTGGCCACAGAGGTAGGAGGAAAAGTGGTAAAGGTTCATCATACCTATCGCTATCTCTTCGACCGTAACAAGGAGTTTAAACCTTGTCCGGTAATCGATTAAAGTGAAAGGTTTGGGGCCCATGGATTACTTTTCTTAGGTGGCACCCGGGTGGTTTTTTTGGTTCATCACTTTTACTATACTAAGTATTAAATTTATTATCAGTATATACAATTTTTATTATGAGTAAGCAGTATGACGTATACGGCATAGGCAATGCAATTGTCGATATGGAATTTGAGGTAAACGATGCCTTTTTTCAGGAACATGGCATCGAAAAGGGAATGATGACGCTGGTGGATGAAGACCGGCAGCATGTATTGGTAAATGCCATTCGTTCGAAGGAAGTAAAGCAGCAGAGTGGTGGTTCGGCTGCCAACTCTATTATTGCGGTAAACCAGTTTGGAGGAAAGGCCTATTATTCCTGTAAAGTAGCCAAAGACGATTTCGGCCATTTTTATATGAAAGACCTGCAGGAAGCCGGTGTCGCCACCAACCTGGAGCCGGAGCAGCTGCCTGAAGGAATTACAGGAAAATGCCTGGTAATGATTACGCCTGATGCGGAAAGAACCATGAATACCTTCCTGGGCATTACTGCTGACCTGTCGGAAAAAGAATTGAGCGAGAAGGCCATTAAAAACTCTCAGTACATCTATATAGAAGGTTTCCTGATCCCTTCTGAAACCGGGCGAAAAGCAATGCTGGAAGCAAAAAAGCTGGCCCGGAAGCATGGCGTTAAAACTGCCCTTACCTTTTCGGACCCCAGTATGGTTAAGTATTTCCGCGAAGGGCTGCAGGAAATCGTAGGTAACGATGGTGTCGATTTGCTTTTCTGCAATGAAGAAGAGGCCATGCTGTACACCGGCAAGGATAGCGTGGAAGAGGCCCGGGAGGAGCTGAAGAAAGCAGCCCGCACCTTTGTTATTACACAGGGTGGCAAAGGAGCCATGGTATACGATGGGCAATCGTTCATCGATATAGCACCTAATGAAGTTAAAGCGGTAGACTCTACCGGTGCCGGCGATATGTTTGCCGGAGCCTTCCTGTTCGGGCTTACACATGGTTACAGCTTTGCCGAAGCCGGTAAGCTTGCCAGCCTCGCATCGGCCAGGGTAGTGGCCAAATACGGTCCGCGCCTGGAACAGCAGCAGGTTAGAGCCATTCTCAGCCAGTTGCAGGAGGCGTAATAGGAATAGAAGAATACCAGGATGGTTATAAGCAAGAGGAGCTGTTTCGGCTCCTCTTTTTATTTTATTCCACTTCTGTATAAATTTTTATAGCTTCTCTTGCACGAGTTTCCTGAAAAAGGCTTACCGTTCATGTAATATTTTTTGCTAATATCGATGCTTATCCTTTTTTTTGAAGGATGTTCATTTGAATAAACTATTTAAAAATTTAAACTTTCTGTGATGATGAAGAGGATTATCCTGATTTTTCTTTGCCTGGTGACTGCCTATACCGTGCAGGCACAGGAGGAGAAAATCGAATTTGAGGAGTTTACGCTGGACAACGGCCTGCACGTGATCCTGCACAAAGACAACTCCACCCCAATTGTAGCAGTTACCGTGATGTACCATGTAGGGGCAAAAAATGAAGAGCCGGGCCGTAGTGGTTTTGCTCACTTCTTTGAGCACCTGCTGTTCGAAGGAACCGAAAACATTGAACGCGGGGAATTTATGAGTATGGTAAAGGCGGCCGGCGGAGCCCTTAATGCCAATACCACACAGGACCGTACCTTCTATTACGAAATACTGCCATCTAACCAGCTGGAGCTGGGGCTTTATATGGAGTCGGAGCGTATGCTGCATGCTAAAATCGATTCTATTGGAGTGGAAACACAGCGCGAGGTGGTAAAGGAAGAAAAGCGCCAGCGTATCGATAATGTGCCGTATATGTCTTTCCAGGAAGAAATCTTTAAGCGTGCCTTTAAAAAGCATCCTTACCGCTGGACTACTATCGGCTCCATGGAAGATTTGAACGCTGCAAAGCTGGAGGAGTTTATGGAATTCTACAAAGAGTACTATGTGCCTAATAATGCTACGCTTTCCATTGCCGGCGATATTGATATAGAAGAGACTAAGGAGTTGGTAAAGAAGTATTTTGCTGAGATACCCGAAGGCGATGAGCCTTACCGCCCGAATATTGTAGAGCCGGCCATGACGGCCGAGGTGCGCGATACTATTTATGATAACATTCAGCTTCCTGCTGTATTCCAGGCCTACCGCATGCCGGGCCAGGGAACCGAAGACTACTATGCCCTTAACATGCTCACCACCCTGCTGAGCGGTGGACCAAGCGCCCGTTTGCAGAAAAAGCTGGTGGACGAGGAGCAGAAAGCCTTACAGGTGGTGGCCTTCCCTTATGCACTGGAAGATTACGGTCTGTTTATTACCCTTGGTCTTGTAAATATGGGCGTGCCGCTTAATGAGCTTGAAGAAGGCATGAACGAAGAAATTAAAAGGGTAAAAACCGAACTGGTAAGCGAAAAGGAATTCCAGAAAGTACGCAACCAAATCGAGAGCGATTTTGTAAGCAGTAATGCCAAAGTAGCCGGTATAGCCGAAAGCCTTGCCAACTACCATGTGTATTTTGGCGATGCGAATCTCATTAATACAGAAATTGAGCGCTACAATAAAGTAACCCGCGAAGACCTCCGCAGGGTAGCGAACAAATACCTGAACCCCGAAAACAGAGTGGTTTTGTATTACCTGCCCAAAAGTGCACAGTCTGAGGGGGCCACTAATTCTGGATCTGAAAAAGGAAAATAATCATGAAAAAGCAATTTATATATATACTTACTCTATGCCTGCTGGCAGGCCCTGCTTTTGCCCAGCTCGATCGCTCTAAAGCCCCTGAGCCAGGTCCGGCACCTGAAATCCAGCTAGGCGATTACGATTCATTTACCCTTCCAAACGGCCTTCAGGTGTTTGTCGTAAAGAACGATAAATTGCCAAGAGTCGCTTTTAACCTGCTCATCGACCGCGACCCCATACTGGAAGGCGATAAGGCTGGTTATGTGGAAGCCACCGGAGAGCTTCTCCGTAGAGGAACCAAAAACAGGACCAAGGCACAGCTCGATCAGGAAATTGATTTTATCGGTGCCAACCTTTCCACTTCTTCCACCGGTGTTTATGCCTCTTCATTGAGCAAGCATAAAGAAAAGCTGATGGAGCTGATGGCTGATGTGGTTTTGAACCCCGCCCTTCCCCAGGAAGAACTGGATAAAATTATTAAGCAAACCAAATCAGGCCTGGCAGCCAGTAAAGAAGACCCGCAGGCAATTGCTGCCAATGTGCAGGCAGCGCTCCTGTATGGAAAAGATCACCCTTACGGCGAAATTGTAACGGAAGAGACGGTAGAGAATATTACGCTTGCCGACGCCAAAAAATATTACAATACCTACTTCAAGCCTAATGTTGCTTACCTGGCTATTGTAGGTGACATTACCACTAAGGAAGCCGAAAAGCTGGTTAAAAAATACCTGGGAGACTGGAAAAAAGGAGAGGTGCCAACCCACGAGTACAAAGATCCTGAAATTAGAGAGGAGACTGTAGTAGCCATGGTCGACCGGCCAACAGCGGTACAATCGGTGGTCAATATTATGCACCCTGTTGAGTTGCAGCCTGGTAGCGAAGATGTAATTACCGGCCGCCTGATGAATGAAATATTAGGTGGGGGCGATGCCCGCCTGTTCCGCAACCTGCGCGAAGAAAAAGGTTATACGTATGGCGCCTATTCTGCCCTGTCGTCTGACGAGCTGGTAGGTAAATTTACAGCCTTTGCCAACGTGCGCAATGCCGTTACCGATAGCGCCGTAACAGAATTCCTGATGGAGTTAAATAAAATGCGCGATGAGCCGGTAAGTGAAGAGGAGCTGAATGCCGCTAAAAACTACCTGATTGGCAGCTTTGCACGTTCGCTGGAGAGTCCGCAAACCATTGCCTCTTTTGCGCTTAATACTGCTCTTTACGACCTGGACGAAGACTACTATAAAAATTACCTGAAGAATGTAGAAGCCGTAAGTGCAGAAGATATACAGGCGGCAGCCAAAAAGTATATCCAGCCGGAGCAGTCTTACATTATGGTCGTAGGAAGTGCCGATGATGTGAAGGAAGGTCTGAAAAAGTTTGGTGACGTTGAAATGTACGACATCTATGGCAATAAGGTAAAGGCCATGGAAAATACAGACCTTACCGGAGAACAGGTAATTCAAAATTACCTGAAGGCTTTAGGTGGAGAAGAAAAGCTGGAAGCGGTAGAGAATATCAGTACCATTGTAAAGCTGAAGGTAAATGAAATGGAGCTTACAAATACCACAGTTAAAAAGGGTGGTAAAAAGTATATGAATTCCACTAAAATGGGAGAGCAGGAAATGAACCGGATTGTGTACAACGACGGGCAGGCGAAGATGTATGCCAATGGCCAGAGCATGGCTCTGCCGCCACAGCAGGTAAAGGCCATGCAGTACGAAGCTTATGCTTTCCCGGAGGCTTATTACGATGAGCTGGGCTTTGAGCTGGAGCTGAAAGGTATGGCAAAAGTGGAAGGAAAAGATGCCTACCAGGTTGTGGTAACCACTCCTGAAGGAACCAAATCTGTTCATTATTTTGATAAGGAAACAGGTCTGAAGGTAAAGGCCGAAACTCCAACGGGGAATGTATTGCTTTCTGATTACCAGGAGCAGGATGGTATCAAGTTCCCTTCAAAAATGAAAATGGCCACTCCACAGGGGACTTTCGAGGGAGAAATCGTTTCGGTGGAAGTGAATACCAAAGTGCCGGATGAAATTTTCATTCTGAAGTAAGCAGTAATTAAATAGTGAAGCAGAAAGCCGTGCAGTATAGCTGTGCGGCTTTTTTTTATTCCCTGCCGGTAGCTTTAGGTAAGGTAAACAGCTGTTCTGCCACCCTGGTAGGGGTAATACAGGATCTGCACCATTGCATCTGGTATCGGTTTATTGAATTATCTTCTCTTTAAAGGATGCCCGGCGCCGGCTGTAGGGGAAGTGGCTTTAACAGGTGGGCAGTGTCCTTGCAGGATGCAGGTTAAGCCTGTATTTGTGAAAGAGGCAATTTACCCTGCCTGTACAGACAGGAGGCAGGTAAAATTTTTTGCCAGCCATTTTCTGTAAAACCTGAACTAGGGAATTTAGCAGCGAGTCTGGTAGGATTGAACCTGCTTTGCTTAATGAAAAACCTAACAATATCTTTACTGCCAGGGTTTTTAAAGATTATATCAGGAGAATTTTAAAAATATTAAACCGCGGTTACACAGTACTATTCCACATCGGGGTCGGTACTTTTGTTTCTACCTTTACCTCTTCCAGTCATTTTACGAATGGCTTCTCGTAATTCATTCTCTAATACCTCTTTATCAGAAAACTTAGATTTGGGCGAACTACCAATGCCTTTTTCTTCAGCTTGTTCTTTCAGGAAATTAGATTCAGGTTCTTCCATAGAAAAAGAAGGAAAATGGTGGTATTGATTTTTATACGGCAGAAAATTAATTTTTGTTTCAATAATGAGGTCGTAATGTCCCTTCCGTATCCTCATGTGATAAGGACGCAAAGGAGCTGCGATAAAAGGCTGACAGAGCTTTTATCGTAGCCCCGGTCCTGTTAACGCTTATCTCCTTCATTATTGTTTATTTAATAATCTCTTTCCTGATGGACTGCGTTATAAAGGCAATTTGTTTCAGGCTCTCCTCAGAAACCTTTACAGTGCTGGTACTGTGGTCTTTCACGACTAGCAAGCCATCCACCTCACTGAAAGTAGGTTCGGCATAGGTATGGGCAATTTGAACTTTGGAAAAGGCATCAGCAAGTGGTTGTAGTTCTTTCTGATATTTCGCCATGCTTGTGTTACTCTTGCTGTAGAAGCTGAATAGGAGCATGATTTTATCCATGATTGCTTTTTGCTCACCAATGCGCTCTACCAACACCTGATTGCCGGGATTCTCCTCTGCAACCTGACAGGCTATATGCAGGGCTTCCAGCCATCCGCCTGTGAGAATGAGAAGGCTGAGGTTTGAGCGTTTCTGATCCTGAAGGTATGTATTGATATTGTTGAAGTTCTTAGTGGTCAGGTAGAGCAGAGAGTCCATATGGCTACTATTAAGGGCCAGGCGCTTTACAGTACCAAAATCAAAATACTGGCTGAGGCTCAATTCATCGACTAAATCTTTTATTGAGTTATAATAAAAGACTGCATCCTGATTTTGATCATAAATTTTGGTGTAGCCAAGGTCGGTACCGTAAATTCCTAAATTTATTGCTTTTTCATAGCTTGTATTGTAAGCAGAAACCTTTTTTGGATCATTCAGCATACTACTGCCATATTTACTGCCCGATTGCTTAATCAAGACCGAAGTTTCGAGTGGTGAGGGTATTTGTTGCAAAATATCTGAGATTACCTTTTCAGAAACTTCCGGCTTTTGAACCTGGGTGTTACTCAACACTTTTTTGTAAAACTCAGAATTCGGAGAGTCATTAAAATCACATGACCAAAAGGCTGTTAAAAATAGTGGAATCGATAAAAGTTTTCTCATAAGGGTATAGTGCAAGTGGTAAAATAATATTTGATTTGAAGGAGGTTTAACTACTGAATTTAATTATACTGCTACTTTTGAAAGGCTCCCAAAGCTTTATTATTCTTCTTTATGTAATTATAAAAATTGCGACCAGGTTACTAGCCTGGGCATATACAGGACTAAAGGTTAATGATTCAGATCAACCAGCCCCATTGCCTCCTTTTTCCACCTTTCACAAAATCTCGTACAGCAAGCCGTTTATTAAAAAGTAACAAATAGGATTAACCTGAAATAATCGGATTAAAAATGCTCAATTTCGCAGTTGAATAATGAGCAGGATTGCTGTTCTTGCGTATGAGAAACTTGTGCTAGTTGGAGAAGAATTATGAATATTAAAAATCTATTATTAAGTTGGATTGTTTATGCAGTGTGATTCATTCTTATTTTAAACGGGCTCCTCAAAAAAAGGTTTAAGTATTTTCTTTTTTTTATTGAAAGAACGATCATTCTTTATTCTTATATCAGGAATATTCTGCAAATGCTGATTTTGACGCTTTATAAGGAAGCAAAGGGTAACAGCAAAAAAGGCAGAAATATCCTGTTTGCAGGACATAAAGAATATGGAGGGGACGTAAATTTCTCTGAAGTCATTGCTCCATTTGCAGTTGTTTTATCTGACAACATTCCTATAGCTCTAAACTCCCTTCATCCAGGCTTAAAGCAGAAAAAAAGCTTATGTATGATTGATTGCTGGCAAAGGATCAGTTAACCAAAGCCTGAAAAGATTCTTGCTAACGGCCCGTATATAAAATGCACGGTAAGAAGAAAGGATGCTAATGGAAAGGGTGGGAGAAGGTGTCCGAGCAGAAATCTCCGCAACCAAACTTGTACTGGATTAAAAGGGCCCCAGGCTGTGGACAGCTTTTCTTTACTTTTAATTGAATTAAATGACAAAGAGATTTCTCCGGACACATTTCTACCAAACGCTTCACCACATATGGCCCTGAGCTTTCCGCTTCAGACTTTTCATTGCTTTAAAATGTTGTTAACAAGAATTCCTCCTCCCTTAAAAGGTAAGGTAACTAAAGGGGAATAGATCTTGCCAGTCGCTAATCCTTTTTGTGCAACAGAAATCTTAAACTGATCTCCTGCCTTTTTTAGAAGAAGCAGCAAGAAGTAAAACGCTAAAGCCTTTTACCAGCTACCGGCCAGAACGCGAAATGGATGGATATAAAAGAGCACCTGACTTATAAAGGGAGGTATCCCTCCATACCTGCTTTTGAGATGCATATTTAAGGTATAAATGCTTGACATTAAATGAATTATATGTTAACTTATTTTTATTTAATAAAGCTATGGATACCGTTACCAAATTAAACAAATGGGCAAATGCACATACCAACTATGGTTTTGATTTGCTCCGTGTGCTGCTAGGATCCTTTCTTTTTTATAAGGGGATTGTTTTTATGACCTACACTGAAAGGATTATGAATGTTTTAGAGCCGGTAGAAACTTATGGCTGGACCATGATCATTGCACATTATCTCACCATGGCACATTTGGTAGGTGGGCTTTTTATAATAATGGGTTTGTTAACCAGGCTTAGTATTTTAATTCAGCTCCCCATTTTAGTTTCTGCGGTGGTCCTGAATTTTATCGGTGAAATGGTAGTCTTCAATCTCCTGCAAGCACTTATTGCACTACTGCTTTCGGTAGGCTTCTTGATGTATGGGTCGGGTAAACATTCTATTGATTATCAGCTGAAATTAAGGGTTTAAAATACCGCTAATTTTTCCCCTCAGAGCCAGGTTAAATATTTATGGGGAAGCTTACACCAGAAGATATTATTCTCCAGGATATTTTTATTCAACTGAATTTAATTAGCATCTCGGTCTCCTACAGGCAAGCTTGCCCTTTTGCAGTCCATTAATGGGTTAAGGAATTAACCCTAAACAGAAAAAGCAGGCAACTGCATAAGAAGGTAACCTTTCTTTCTAATCTTGGAAAAGCAGAAGACTTGTCGTAAAAACAGGAAGAGATAGACAAGTTCCTTTTTCCGTTAAAACTCCTGAAAGTTTGCGGTAGGTTCAAAAAGAGGGAGACATACCTAAGTGAACTCGGGAATTAAAACACAACCACCATCATATTGAATATCGGGTGAATGCATCATAGTTTGATTGTCAGCCAAACATAGCAATTAGCTATCCATCTGTATTTTAAGGTTACCTTCCGGAATAGAAGGATACAACTGTGAATGATTAAAACAGGGGCTATATAAATGACAACTCCCAAGGTAGTTTCCCAACTTCAGGTTATAGAACAGGTTTAACAGCTGTAGTCAGTCAGCTGGGATATCTGATATTAAAAATTTTTTCACCTACAAGGAGGAGCAGATGACAGGCTTCATAAAAGAAAAATGTTTGGGAATTAATCAGGCACAGGCAGATAAAAAAAAGAAAAGCTGCCGGATTCCGACAGCCTTTCTTAAGGGTGTTTATAGGAGGTTTAAATTACTCTTTTATAAACTTGATGGTATGCGGCTCACGTTCGCCTGCTACTTTAATAAAGTAAACACCTTCTTTCAGCTCAGCAACATTCAGCTCCATTTCATTTCTGTCCGATTGTGCCTGCTTCAGCATTTTGCCGCTGAGGTCGTAAACCATCGCAGTAAAGCCGCCTTTTTCGGTGGTGCTTATCATCAGCTTGTCCTGCACCGGGTTCGGGTAAGTTTTGAACAGGATGCTGGCTTCTTCATTGCCTAAAATTTCTGCTTTCCTGCCAGGGCTGGCAACCATAGCATTAAAGGAGTTTGTAATATTTACAGTATAATCTTCTACCTCACCATAGCTAAACGTTTCACACGAACCGGCAGCTGAGCCGTATTTCATGCTCACCCGCATTCTGGTAGTGCCAAGACTGGCACTTGCAGGAATGCTTAAGGTTGCACTTAAGGTGCCACTGCTCGAAGAGGAGCCGCTTACCTGTTTTTCACCGGCATCGGTAAAGTCACCATCCTGGTTGAAGTCAATCCAGATGTTCCAGTACTCGGTATAGCTTGAGCTGGCAAAGCCTGCACTGATGTAGATGGTTGGTGAAGAACCAGGCACTACATTTGCAGAAAGGCTTGTTCCATCGAAATAACCGGCATCTGCAGCCGAAGTACGCTCCATGCCATTAAGGGCTACATAATCAATCCACTCATAGCTAGTATTTTTGCCTTTAGAGGCGCAGTAGGTAACGATAGCCGATGGAGTTGTAAAGCCTGACGAAGCCGAATAGGCAGAGGAGCCATTTGAGCAATTCGTTGCCACCTGGAATTCGTAGGTGGTGCTGGCGGTTAAGCCGCTAATAGCCACAGAAGTCGTAGTAGCAGTGGTGTTAGTCCAGCTGCTGCTGCCATTTACGCGGTACCGTACGCTGTAATCATTGGCGAAGGATACAGCATTCAAGTTAAGGGTTGCGCTGCTCGCCGAAACATTGCTGGCCGTTAAGCCACCAGGCGTCTGGCAGGTGTAGTCGGTCGTAAAGGTCGCAGAGGCCGAGTAGGCTGAGCTGCCTCCTGCACAATTGGTTCTTACCTGGAACTCGTATTCTGTTCCTTCGGAAAGGCCAGTGGCAGAAGCGCTGTTGGAAGCAACATTACCAGTAGTCCAGCTGCTGGTGCCGGTGGCCCTGAAACGTACATCGTAACTTTCTGCATCGGCTACGGCAGTCCAGCTGAGGTTCGCTGCATTGGTGGTCACATTGGCCGAAGCCAGTCCGGCTGGTGTTTCACAGCTTGGGGTGCTGCTGCCTCCAAAGGTTACGGTATAATCTTCCACTTCGCCATAGCTAAAGGTTTCGCAGGAGGTTTGTGCTCCGTTATATTTCATACTTACCCGCATTCTGGTGGTGCCTTCGGCAGAGGCCGGAACATTGATGGTACCTGTTACCGTGCTCTTGCTCAAAGCCCCGGCATCATATACTAATTCCCCGCTGTCTTCGAAGTCACCGTCTTTATTGTAATCTATCCATATTTTCCAGTACTCATTGTAAGTAGAGCTGGCAAAGCCGGGAGTGAGGCTGACCGCCTTTGCAGAGCCAGCTGCAAGTGCTACTTCTTGTGTGGTGAAATCGGTATAACCGGCTGCACCTGATGCATTTGTGAAATCGCCGATTTTAACCTCTGCAATCCACTCGTAACTTGAATTATTCCCCTGGGAGCTGCAATAGGAAATCTCTCCGTAACGGCCGCCAATCCCTACAGCATGCCAGGCATTGGTAGTTTGGATTAGCTCGTTCGAACCGGCGCCGAAAAGGTCTTCTGCGGCCTTAATGGAGTAGGTACGGGCATCGCTATATACAGAGCTGGAAGTGAGGTATACACTTTCGAGTCGGTAAGCGATTTTGGCTGCTTTTTCAATAGAAATTCCCTGCACATCGAAGCTGTTGCCAATATCATTTGTGCCTGCTTTCCCTACAGAAAGGATGTAAAACCAGTGGTTCAGCACGCCTGAGTTGGTGTGCACACCGCCGTTGTCACCGGTACCGGAGTACCACATATCACCTTTGTAGGTATCCGGCTGTCCTTCAGAATTGGGGTCGGACATAGAGCGTAATGCCTGCGAGCCGGAGCGCATATTAATATCTTCTCCAATGAGCCAGATGGCTTTTTCAGGAGCGGCAAAGTGCTCAACAGTGGCAGCCCATATATCGCTGAAGCCTTCGTTCATGGCGCCGGATTCGTTCTGGTACACCAGGTCGGCGGTGTAAGTACAAACGGCATGGCCAATTTCGTGGGCAGCCACATCGAGGCTGGTAAGGGCATCGAAGCCACCGGAACCGCTGCCATCGCCGTAGGTCATTACAGAACCATTCCAGAAAGCATTATCATAGGCCTGGTCGTAATGTACATAACTTTTAATGGCAGCCCCATTGTTATCAAAGCTGTTGCGGTTGTGGGTGGTTAGCCAATAGTCATAGGTTACCTGGGCACCCCAGTGAGCGTCCAGTGCAGCATTGTCCTTCGCTGTATTATCAAATTCGGCGGCAGTCCAGTTATTGTCATTATCAGTAAAATCAACTGCATTATTGTAATTGGTGCCTTCATTCATGTCGTAGGTTTCAATGCCATTTCCACGGGAGAGATCTCTGAGGCGGAAGCTGCCATTGTAGCTGTCGGTAGTAATGGAGCGGGTGCCGCTATAGCGGGTATCTGCTGAGCCGGTGGCCACTGCATGCTTAATGATAGGGTTCTTTAGTACAATGTCGCCGGTTTGGGCATTTACATATACATAATCGCGGCTGAGGGGATATTTGGCATAAATATCGAACTTGTAGGCCAAAACCATTTCTGCGCCTTTGTCTCTTCTTACTTCTTCTGCTCCATTGATGATAACCAGCTCACCTTCAGGATATAAGGTGTTCTTCTGGCCATTAGAAAAGGCCATGGCCAGGGCTTTATTATCTGGTGTTTCCCACATATAGGTTTGAGCACCGATATAAGCCAGTGCTCTTTGTAAAGCGGCTTCCTCAGAGAGGGTTGGGCTGGTTTTTAAGTCCTTTACAGGTTTAAATTCCCCGTTAATAGACTCGATGGTTCCATTCTTAGCATGCACTTTATAGGTGCCAAATTCTACTTTTATGCCTTTATGGAACTGTTGATACTCCTGGTGCTCAAAGCCCAGGGCATCTGTTTTCTTCTTTACCAGCTGCAGCTGGTCATCTTTGCTCAAAGCAAGCTGGTTTTTTAGTACCTCTTTGGCCCTGGTAACCGGAATTGCCTGTTGGCGGGTATCAAATTCGACCAGGCTGGGGGTCTGATTCTCTGAGATTTGCTTTCTCTTTATCGCTGGCTGGTCCTGCCCGTAGGAGGAGAGCCCGCACATGAGAAGCCCCATGGTAAATAGGTAAACTTTTTTCATAAGCGTTTACAAATGGTTAAAGTTGGAAATAAAAAAATACGCTGTAAGTATTACTGAAAAACTCACGGAGACAATATATGGAAAATTTTATTGTGTTTGAAGACTTATTTTGGAAAATAAAGTTTGTAAAATAGGGTTTAGTATCTTTAAAGGACTGTTTATTTGCAATAATAATGTATAAAATTTTGTTTTAATAATTATTACTTTTTTATAAAATGGAGCTTTATTTTATGCTAACATTCGGTGTGGAGGTGTTGATGGGCTGTTTTTGCTTCTAAAGTACGTGTAAGTAATTGGTGAAAATATAATATATTTGAAGTGTTCTGTAAAACTTACTGCGAAGAATTGACGTCCGCTGATCTATGAAAATTATCCTGTTGTACTTTTTGTTTATGGCTGTACAAAATTGCTCCGGAAATGGAGGCGATGCTTCCCCTGATGTGCCTACCTGCGTGATAGAAAGGATTGAACGACTAAAGAGTGAGCCCGTGCGTAACCCGCCTGCCTATGTTGCCAGCTACCAGTATGGAGGGGCTACGGTTTATTATGTACCCTCCGCTGCAGGCGACCAGATGAGCCAGCTTTACAACGAAGAATGTGAACTTATTTGCCAGCCCGATGGTGGTTTAACCGGTAGGGGAGATGGAAAATGTGCAGACTTTTTCGAGCAGCGTACTCATGAAAGAATTCTATGGCGGGACGATAGGTAAGTCAGTAGAATGGCTTCGATCCGGTGGAGGTGGTGCAATGCTTTTGCTGAACTTGCTTAACCATTGTGGTAAAAATTGTATTCAACGGTAGCGGACCGGCCTTTCTCTACAATAACTGTAGAGGGAGAAGAAAAGAGCAGCTTTTAAAAGAGAAAGGCTGCCCGGGAAAAGCATGAGTGGTCGGAAGAAATTCCGGCCACTTTTTTTATGTTTTGAAGAGTCTG
>NZ_ANNU01000071.1 GCF_000346615.1 Nafulsella turpanensis ZLM-10 | reverse complement strand
CCGTTACATACTCCAGTGGCTCATTATTGCTGTTATCTACCACCCTGCCTTTTATGGTTACCTGCTGGGCCAGAGAAAGTAGGTTCATGAACAAAAAGCAGATGAGGAGAAGGAAAGATTTCTTGCGGAAGGTCATATCAAGGTAAAATTTGGAAACCGGATAAACAGGCGTCATGAGCCGCATAGCCCTCTTATTCTTAAAAGATTACAGCCTGCTGTCTAAGAAAACTATTAAAGGTGCTCTTAAAAAGAATGATAAACAAATTATTCTCTTCCCACCCAAATATCCGCCTCATTAGCAGTTATCCATGCATCGTATGTGTGTATCGTCCATCCCATCATAAAGGATCTCTTCAGTAGAAATATTGAAGATATAGATTTCTTTTCATTTGAGGAAAATTCTTCTATTCAATACGTCCTGACTCCCAAAGCTTTTTCGATACCTCTGCATCCCTTTTCCGGTCTTCCATTACCGCATCAGGGTCATCCATGTAATAATGTCTGACAGGGCCTTCTGGGAGCATGAGGATAGTGGTGTCATTGAGGATTAGCCACTTTGAATTTTGGAACTTTGCTTCTCTTAAACTGAATGAAAGGTATGGATCATCACCTTTCTTATTTCTGCCCTTTAAGATTTTATGCACCAGGTGCGACGAGTCCATCCTGGCATAGCTTTTTAGTTCTTCGTCATTTGGACTTGTGAGGTAAATAGTATCCTCCATTACTTTATAATAAGCCAGACCAAATTGAGGGCCAAAACAACCCGAGCCTTCATAAAAGAAGGCAACACTGTCGCTTTTAAAATCAATGCTTGCTTTAACGACAGACTGGTTACTAAACCGCCTGCCCTGAATGGCTTCTATACCTTTTTTTGATGATGTCTGAGAAAAGCAACTGGAAGAAAGGGAATGAACAAGAAAGATCAGGAAGATAGAACGTGTATTCATTTTTAGCAATTTTTTTGTTTGAGAGTTATGGATTTACTGCTCAAAAAGAATTTGAGCGGTATTCTAGCAACCCTTTGTATAATGCCATACATTAGGCATTCCCTTTTCATCAAGCAGTTTTATCCAGCCTTCATATTCTCGCACTATATTATCTTTATTGGATGCCGTCCCAGTACAGGGGTGTTCTTTATGTTCAGTAACTTTTACTTTGCACCAATTTCCCTTGCAGGTTTCGGTCAGGGTAATTTGCATGGTATCACCCTGTAATGTTTTGACAACTTCGTATTCAGTTGAAGGGCCGGTTTTTAGATTCAATCCGGTAGGAGTGGCATACTATCCAAGTACCTCATTTGTTCTGTTGATCAGAAAGTCTTTGTAACCGATGGCTTCTAAACCACCTTTTTTTATTTCATCAATACTGATCCAGTAATCGTCCAGCACTTTTACAAAGGAATCCTGCTTATCTGTAAACACCAGAGAGAAAAGGTCATAACCCACCATTTCCATTTTGTCATACGGGATTAATTCATCAGGATGTCCATCCTTTTGAAGGTACAGTTTATAAACAGCACCGTATTCTGGGGAGCCTTTTATGATCTTTCCTATAAGGTTTCCAGAGGGGGTATCATATAAATTAAAACCAGTTGCTGGTATGTATATACAGCATCCTTTGAAGTTATTATGAGTAGAGTAAATGATTCCTGTACTTTCTTTTTGTGCCAGAAGGGGGATAGCTAAAAACCAGAGTAGGAGGAAAGAAATGGGAGTTTTCATCGGTTCATGGGTAGATGCTTCAATTATTTCTTTGGGGATTAGTTGCAATTAATCCTTCCACCATGTTTCCGGTTCCCACTCCATTTTTCCTGCCATCACATCTGCAAATAGCTTCCACCCATAGGGATGATATTTTTCATTTGGCCCAAATTCACTCGACCCAACATCTAAATCGCCAGATTGAGGGATTCTACTATCACCCCAGTTAGCAGTCATCCTGTTTTCCTTATCATATCCTGTCCATGTGCCGACAAACTGGTTGTTGTTGTACATGGCAGAAACATCCCAAAGGTTATTGTACCGGATGTGCCCTTCCTTATCCTTATACCAGTAGGTAACGAACTTTCCCTGAAAAGTGCCGGAGTGCTTCGTTTTGGAGTCTTCGTAAAAGGTGTATTCTCCGGCAAGAACCCCTGTATTGCCCTCTGGGTTCTCCAGGGTTTTGAGGTAATGGGATTCTTTTATTTTGATGATGCCCTGAAAGGAACAGATGTTGTCCGCAGCTTTGCTCTTGCCATAGACAAAATACTCATTGGGTTGCACTGGATTTTTGATGACAGATATGAATTTGATATGAAGTCTCCGGTAATTACTTCCAATAAAGCCAAATCGCCTTTCGCTTTCATTGCCAGACCAGAAGGTGCTGAGGTCTAGCTTTTGAATTTCCTCCATGTTGGAGCCAATGGAGGTATATTTATCATCTAAGTCGATAATGTCTTTGTACTCATCCAGTCCGGGTTGAGCAAAAGTTGTGGTGGATAGCCACATGCATAGAAATAGCGGAATAAATCCTTTCATAGTGGGCAAGGAAAGTAGGGGTTGAGGTAGTAAGATAATGGAAAGAATGAAAAATCAGGGATACATGTAGGAAAATATGGTTTCTGAAACCAGATTAGACGGAGTGCAAGCTACCCCTTCAACCAATGCCATATGATGGCGTTCCGAATTCTGAAATAGCAACATCCTTGTACTGGCCCCCTGCGTAAACGTCTATACTCTCAAATTTTACTCTGCTGCCACCTGTAAGGTCAAAGGGTGCACACACTCGCCTGGTTGGAAATAAGGATAAGGGGCCTGTAAAGTCTTGCGTATCTAATCTTGGAAGGAATCTCCTTTAGATGATGAGACACTCGAAAAGCTGGGATTCAGGTAAAATGGGGAGCTGTGGGTGCACAGGCAGGAGGTGACATTTGCGATGAAGTTAGAGGAAAGCTGCTTTTATGTTGCTTTCCGGAGCTATCTGGCGAAGTCTCCCTATGAGCGGCTGGTGAAGGTTTTGGAAAAGTAGTTTTTTGAGCGGACCGGGAAGCTTCTTTACTAACCTTTGGTAAAGCGTTTTAAATTAAAATAGTCAAGGATCATATGCTTGCATACAACTTAAAGCTCTTCCGTAGCTTTCCAAAAACCCTGTCTCTGAGGTGCGACGGTTGAATGACTTCAACATCTTCTCCAAATCCAAGGATAGTAGAGACCAATTCATAATTGACGGCCACCTTTATCTTAATCCTGAATTCCTGCTCATTATCCGCTAAAATTTCCTGTGTGGCATGCAGATGCTGTGTTTTGATGTAGTTTCCTTGAAAAGGGGTGAAGGACAAAACCACTTCTTCCGCACTTCCTTTTTCGTAGCTAATCCCGATGGTATTGCGAAAGTAAGTATCAGCATCAAAGGAAGGGGATGATTTATATTTTTCCTCCGGTCTTTGAAGCAAGGCGGCAATGCGGTCCAGGCCAAAAGTTCTGATTTCTTCCTTTTCATGGCTCACTCCCAGAAGGTACCACCTGTTGCGATATTCTTTCAGCAGCAGAGGACTTACCACGCGCCCGTCAGGCTTCTCCTCATTGAATTTATGGTACAAAACTTCCACTACCTTTTGAGCTTTTATCGACTCCAGGAGAGGTTCAAGGTATTCGGTTCCCTTTGAAAAAGGTGCCTTTTCAAAATCAATGATCGGTGTACCGCTGTTCTCTTCCGTTTTTTTAAGCTGGTTGACCAGTGTTACAACCTTGTCAATGGAGGCGGAGAATTCCGCTAAAGTGGAGACATGCTTGTACTGCCCGAGGATGGCCGCGGCCAATTCCAGGGAATGAATATCGCTTTCACTCAGGGGAAGCTTTTGAATAGAGTAATCAGGATCAGTATAGTGATAACCCTTTCCCTTTTGGCAGTACTTAATCGGGGCATGGTAGTTCAGTTGGGTGCTGTACCGCATCACATAAATATCGTTTAAGAGTGTCCGTTCCTGAACCCTTATATCCGCCTTCTCCAAAATAGCGGCTAGTAACATTTCTTTCGACCAGTACCTTGTACCAGGCCCACCAAGGCAAGCGTCGATGACACGGACACGGGCCATCATGTTTTTTGTAAGCGGCATAGCGAAATTTTCAGGAATTTAAAGAAAAAAAAGCAGGACGCAAATAGGTTGCGCTCTGGTGTTATAAGTTTGAGGAAACAAAAAGTTCAGCAAGATGAATAATCCAAAGTTTCAGGTATTTAAGAGTACCGCTAACAACGAGTTTTACTACAGACTCAGGGCGGCCAATGGAGAACCTATTTTAAGTGGGGAAGGCTATACCAGCAAACAGTCCTGCTTTCAGGGAATAGAGGCGGTGAAAGGGAACGCTCCGTGGGAAAGCCGGTATGATCGCCGTGACAGTTATGGCAACTATACCTTCAACCTCAAAGCCGCCAATGGGGAGATTATTGGTAGAAGTGAAAACTACCCTACTTCCGGAGTACGGGAAAACGGAATCAATGCGGTGAAGCGGGACGCTCCTAACGCTCCGGTGGAGGACCTGTCTTAGGATCAGGAAGCGGAAACACTTCAAGAAGCGGAAAAATTGAGTGAAAGAAATAAATACTAAAACAGTTAAATGATGACAGAGACAACAGGTTTAATCCTGGCAGGCCCTGTACTGAGGTTCAGGGGGGCAGACAAGGGCCAATGGTCTACCGCCGCGCTTTTGGTTACAGAGGGCGGCGAGGCGGCTCCTGTTTTTAGCCTCATGGTTCCTGGCGAAGGGAAAGTAGAGGTAGAGCCAGAATTGCTCCGGGCGTTTGAGGGGAAAAAGGTATGGCGGTGGAAATGGTCTGTTCCACAAACAGAAGAATCGCAGGAGGTGGCATATTCCATAGGGGAGGCATCTTACCATTATGTTGTGCCGGCTGCCGATGATAAATTAAGAATCGCCTACGGCTCCTGCTTCGGTTTCCACGCGCCGGAAACGATGAAGAAAAAAGATAAGGAAGCCATGTGGAAAGTATTACAGCAAAAGCACCAGAATAACCCTTACCATATCATGCTGATGGGCGGCGATCAGGTATACGCGGATGGCCTCTGGGATAAAGTGGAGGTGATGGCGGACTGGCTGGACCAACCTTTAGAAGAGCGTCTCAAAGCTCCCTTTTCCGAGGAAATGCGGAAGGAACTGGAGGGCTTCTATTTCAATCTTTATACCAGGCTGTGGGGGCCAAGGTATTATGCGGGGAAAATGATGGGCCAGATACCCACCCTGATGATGTGGGATGATCATGACATTTTTGATGGCTGGGGATCCTATCCGAAGGAGTACCAGGAAAGTCCTGTTTACCAGGGGATCTATAAAATTGCACGGGATCACTTTCGTTTATTCCAGTTGCAGGCAAGGGATGATCAGGATTTAGGAGACGGCACCTTATTGGGAGAAAAAGGATTTACCTATGCCTACCGGATTGGAGATGTCGCCATCGCCGCGCTGGATATGCGTTCAGAGCGAACACAGGATCAGGTAATGAGTCTGGAGACTTTAAATCATTTAAGGGACTGGATGGATGAACAGCTAAGCGAAAATACTCCGGGAGACGGAACCGCCTGTAAACACTTGTTGCTCCTTTCCAGTATACCGCTGGTCTATGTCAATATGAATTTACTGGAGGATATGTTCGGAGCCTTACCAGGGCATCAGGAACTGGAGGATGACTTTAAGGATCAGTGGCTCAGCCGAGCTCATCAGGAGGAACGCCTCATGCTGATTCATCGCCTGCTGAATTTCTCCGGGAGTTCGGGCTGTCGCGTCACCATTGTTTCGGGGGATGTGCATACCGCCTGTCTGGGGTATATTCAATCTGAGCGGAGTCAGGGGAAAAATGACCATACCAATGTAATCAATCAGTTGGTTTCCTCTGCGATGGTCAATACGCCTCCACCGGGCATGCTGGTCTATATGCTGGAAAAGGTGCTGGGTGGAAAAACTGAAGAAATAGATCGTGACATTACGGCCCGTATGCTAAAGTTTCCCGGTACTTCCCGCCGCTTTATCGGAGCACGAAACTGGCTATCGCTGACACTGGATGAACAGGATAGGATCTGGTCGGAATGGTACGTGGAAGGGGAGGAAAAGCCCTACACAAAAGTGATTCATCCAATAACACCTGCTAAATAAAAGGGACGGACAATAAGTTAAAATAGAGCGAAATGATGAAATACTTAATTGGTTTTTTTTTTCTCCTGGCGCTTGCCTCCTGTGCAAGGGTGCCCCAGCAATCTGTTGAACTCTCGGCCACCGTTGGCAGGGATATCGTGCAGGCCCATGCGGCTCATAAAACAACAGCTGAACTGCTCTTTTCCCGCATGAAGGAAGATATCAACCAGTTTGTGGACGAAGTGTATGCGCCTTATCAGATCCAGATGTTGCTGGAGGCCGATATGCAGGATTTTAACAATCAGAGTACGGAATCTTTATTTTATTCTCTCCATGCAGCGACAGAAGAAGGCAATGCTGCGAAACAAAAGGAGGTAATGGATAGAATGGAGTTTTTTGTGCGGTTTATTCGGGAAGATGTGGAATCTTACCGGAAAGCATTGCTGGCACCGGTACTTCAGCAGGAGCAGGAGGTATTGACGGCCATAGACCGGTCATACAACCAGATCATTTATGCCAACTCAATCGTCACGGGACATTTAGCTTCCGTTCGCAAGGTGCATGATGCCCATGAGGAGATCCTGAATGAAATAGGACTGGAAGGGTTAAGAGAACAGGCAACTGTAAATCTGGCAGCGGCATCGGCCCGGCTTTCTGAAGTCTTGGATAAGACCCGGAAAGCAGATCTTGATAAAATCGAGGAGCAGCTCAGGGAGCTCCGGGCAAAAATGGGAGAAGTGTTTAATAACTAAAAATAGAAAAAGATGAGCGAAGAATCATTCGAAGAGAAAATGAAAAGAAGAGCCGCTGAAAACCGGCAGAAGTTCACAGGGAAATATGGGGAACAGATAAAAGAACTGCAGGCCTTGTCCCCTGAAGAGCTTGAGCGTATTACGCCAACTGGCACGGATAAGGCTGTGTATGACCAGTTAATTGCTGCAGTGGAGGAGGCTTCTGTGCAGAATCTCTCCCAGGCAGAGTTGAAGCAGAAAGTGGAAGCCCTGGGTAATACCGCTATAGAGATTGCCCGGAAAATTCCGTCATTGGCTTCCATTGTGTTGTAGTTTACCTTTCCTTTTGAATTGGTTTTCTGCTGGTGAGTTTCTTTCCGCCTCAGCGCAATATATTTCAGCATCAGGATCAGCAAGGGTATTAACCGACAAAATGTACCGGTGCAACGGCCTCTGAAAGCAGGAGTTTTGGACGGAAATAGGTTACTCAGGTTAATGGCCCGTAGAGCGGAGGAGAATTGTGGATATGAACAGGCAGAGGGAAAAAATTTGTCCTGGAGACGCATTTCTGTAGCCTTACCGTTTTTAGGACGGGTCTAAAATCGACAAAATTTCAGAATTACTACTACTATTAAAGCTGTTAATTGTGGTAAAGTCATGGGCTGGGGTAGCGGGCTGTACTTTTCCACCGCAGCGGCGGCCGCTGTTCACAGCTCTTCTATAGTATTCATCAGGCGACAATCTGCCTAATGATTTATGAGGATGCTGGCTGTTGTACCTTAGCCTGAATTCCTCAGCTAAGATTTTCAGCTGGTCCAGGTCCTCGAACCAGTAAGCATCCGCGCGGCGGCCGCAAGAACATCTTCTCTGAAGAACCTGTTAAATCTTTCAATAAAGGCATTCTGCACAGGCTTTCCCGGCTGAATATAAAGCACCTCTATCTGGTGATTCTCATACCAGGATTTAAACTTCCCTGAAATAAACTCAGGTCCATTATCCACACGAATCCTGGAGGGGAGTCCTCTTTCATGCTTCAGCCACTCCAGTACCCGCACAACCCTGCTTCAATTGCCAAAGCTTCACGATTGAAATCATCAATGACATTAAATACTCTCACCTTTCTTCCATCTCCTAAAGCATCACTCATAAAGTCCATGCTCCAGGTATGGTTCGGCTGCACGGGAGCCTGTAAAGGTTCTTTTATTCTTGCAGGAAGCCCGTTTCTTGTATTTTCTTCTTAAGCCAAGCTTCATGAGCCTGTAGATGCGCAATACTCTTTTTCTGTTCCAGATAAAGCCCTGCTGACGAATAATGCCGAAAAACTCATCAAATCCTCTCTGTGGATATTCTTCAGCAAGAGAGCAGAGTTTATCCATCACTTCACTATCATCCTTCTTAGTTTTGTAATACCACAATGAACGACTCAGGTTTAGTAGCTTACAGGCACGTCCTATGCTGACCTTGTACTTCTCTATCAGATAAGGAACTCGTTCTCTTTTGTCAGAGGGCTTTAGAACTTTTTTGAGAGTAAATCTTTAAGCACTACATTATCCAGGCTGATATCAGCATACATCCCGGCGGGGCACCGCTGCTTGAGCTTTCGATTCTCCTCCTCAAGTTCTTTGAGCTTTTTAAGCTGGCTGGTTTCCATGCCAGCATATTTTGAGCGCCAGCGGTCCGCCGCTGCGGTTGTAGAAGGTTCCTCTGTGAATGCCCAGCTCCCTGCATATATCCTTACCTTTCTTCCCTGCTCGTTCTCCTTAAGGGCTTTAATAATCTGACTCTCGGTGAATTTGATCTTCTTCGTAAGTGACAATTTAACTATTTTTAGTTTTGTAAATTGTACTATTTATAGGGAAGGCTTCATTTATAGGGAAGGCTTCAATTTTTCAGGTTTCTTTATACAATTGATGGATCAAAGAAGCCGGTTTTACCCGGCTTCTTTCACTTTTAATTAATCGTTATCGTCATGGTCATCAATGAGGTCAGTAGCATCTTCGATGGCATCTTTCAGAATGTCTGCCAATTCCTGATTGCCGTCCGGATCATTCGGGCTGATTTCAATTATGCCATCACCATTGCCGTCGGTAGCTCCTGAAATGTCTATGCCATTTACGCTATCAAATAGTAAAGCAAGGTTGAAGTTAAGGATCACATTAAGCGATTGACCACGAAGTTCAATGTTCCTGTTTACATCTTCAAAATCAATCTCAAACTCCTCGTCTGTATCGTGCCAGAAGATGAAAGGGGTCCCATTGATAGCCCCTGATGCGGATACTGATTTACCATACATGTCACTACCGGTATCCTCCCCTTTGTGCAGCTTAAACTCAATCTCTTCAAAATCCCCGTTAGGAATGCTGGTAGAGGTAAGGAGCTGGTCTAATGCAGCGCCGCTTTCACTTAAAAGATTTACTTCAAAAGGACCTCTAAGTTTTACATCTTCATAAACATTTTCCCACGCTTCCTCTTCCGCATCACTTTCTAATTCCGGCTCTTCAAATTCAAATTCAATTTCCCGGATGTTAATTTTAAACTCATCCAATGCGACACCAGATGCCATGCGCCCCCCTGTGTTGGAAGAGGTACTACTGTTTACAGATGCCTTGGCTATAATAGTTACAGCTGAGTTCGGATTTTCTGCATCATCGCCACAAGCTGCCAGCCCAAGGGCAAGGGCGCCTGCCATAAATAATGATTTTGTTTTCATATTTTCCAAAGTTAGGTTGTTTTGGGGGTAGACCAGGCAGATCGACTAAACGTTGGATTGGCTAAGGGAAAATTAAAAATCAGCAGGAAGACCAGTGTGTGATTTTATCGGATTTGTAAATAAGCTGACAGGAAAGTTTTGCATTTGCCCTCTTTTTTACCGGTAGCCGCTTTTATATTTAAGATAAAACAGAAGCTTTAAAAGTACTGATAAGGAGTTGTTTAGCAGAATTTCAGGGAGATGGGTGGCTTTTCTTTTCTCTGTAAACGGCTTTATGTTTACACATGTACCAATTTAGCTGCATAGTTATAAAGATAAAAACTGTTGCTCCTGATATCTTTTTCGGGTGATGAAGAATAGCATAGGAGCTTTTTTCAGGAAGATATTACCTGGTAAGGTCTTTCTGCCATAAGAATTAAAAAAAGATAGCCTAACCGTTACCTTTATTCCAACCTCTGGTGTGTTTAAATAGTCTGTGCCACACTATAAGCTATATCTTACAATCTCATCTAAATCTGCAAAGGTTTACTTTATAAATGTCTGAAGAGGAAATCATAAAAAGGTGTTTAGCCAATGAGCGGCAGGCCCAGGAAAAACTGTACCGGCAGCATGCCGATAAAATGTACAATGTTTGCCTGACCTACGCCAGAGATGAAGATGAAGCCTGTGACATTTTGCAGGAAGGCTTTATTAAAGTTTTCCGCAACCTTGGCTCCTATGGGTTTAACGGTTCTTTTGAAGGTTGGGTAAGAAAAATCATGGTCAACACAGCCCTGTCATTCTACCAGAAGAAGAAAAAGGAAAGTGAAAATCTCAGTTTGTATCAGAGCTTTGTTGAGCCAGCGATTGATAATATCCTTGATAACCTGAATACTGAAGAACTGATTAATCTGGTTAACCAGCTTCCGGTAAAGGCAGGTATGGTTCTAAAGCTGTTTGCCATAGAAGGCTATGAACATAAGGAGATCGCCAGCCTGATGGGCATCTCAGAAGGCACTTCCAAATCGCAGTTAAACCGGGGAAGGTTCCTGCTGAAAGAAGCTATTGCAAAGCAGAAAATTGAAAAGAAGTCTTTCCCGGGGGATAAATGAGAAAAGGCTGAAAGGTAATATTTACCTAGAAAAGAAAAATATTTTTATTTTTGCCGCTTTCCAACCTTTCCTCTCCCGGAATTATCTAAGCAACAGGGAGAACGTAGCATCATATTAAGTAGTGGCATAATGAAGCTTCTTGTAAATAAAATGAAGATAAAAAACATCTTTTTCCTGCCTCTGCTGAGCAGCTTTCTTTTTTCCTGTGAGAAAGAGCAGGAGTTCAAGATTCCTGTAGAAGTAGGTTTTTATATGGATATTCAAAAGAATATGGTCGATAACAGCCGGCTACAGCTCAATGGTGGTTCTGTTATTATTTCATCCTTTGCGTTTGAGGGAGAAAGAGAGCAGGCCAGTGAGGTAGAATTTACACGGGATTATGCGCAGGGACTTAAAATTGCTTTTACCTCAGACCAGCCAGTGGAGGCTTTGCAATTTCAGATCCCTCAGGGTATCTACACCCATATTTCGATTGAATTTGAATCTTTTGAAGGCTATGGGGAAAATAGTCTGCTTGTTAAAGGGTCTTATCAGAATTCGGAGGGCAGTCGATATCCTTTAATTTTTGCCATGAACTCCTCTGAAAGTTTTGAAATCGAGGCAGTAAGCTATTCAGACGGTAGCCAAATAATCATAAAAAAAGAAGCGCCTGTATCGGCCTACATTAAATTAAATCCAGTCCATTGGTTCAAAAATATCCCTCTGGCTTTGTTGGATGAGGCGGATGTTATGGATTGGGATGGTGTACCTTCCATTGTGATAAGCGAGGAAGAAAATGAAGAGATATATGACCTTATTGAAGATCAGCTGAATGAAGCAGCTGAAGTTACTTTTGTTTATTAGAAATCAGGATAGCACTATTTGTTTTTAAATTTCAGGATTTTGAAAGAACATAAAAAGCTGGACGAAAAAATAAAAAGCAGTTTCGAGAGTCTTAACAGAAAGGCTCCGGATATGCTATGGAGTCAGCTTTCTGATTCGCTACCCGCAGAATCCGCAGATCCGGCTGAAGTTCAGCCGGAGAACGGCCGCCTGTACAACAAAATCCGGGACAGCTTTTCTTCTCTTCGTCAAACGGCCCCTCAGCATACATGGGAACGAATAAACAGGCAGTTAAATATTGACCTGGTATGGTCACGCTTACACAGAGAATTAGATAAATCTCCTTCAGCAAGCTGGAATACCATACGGTGGGCGGCGGTTCTGCTTTTGCTCATACTTTCTTTTGCCGGTTTGTTTTATTTAAATAATCACTTAAGCCACCCGCCCCATGCCAAGGTAGCCGGGAACGAGACAGTCTCTTCTGCTGTGCCAGCTGAAAAAAGAAAGGCACCAGAGACAGGGCAGGCAGCACTTAGTAGCAGAAAGGAGCAAAAAGGAATATCTGCTGTTCAGGTGCCTTCCTTCAACGAAGAAAGCTCCGCAGTCGGCGAGCCTCAGAAAGACCTTATTCTTTCTTTTCAGCCACCATTTAAGGACAGGCAGCAGAAAGCCCCCGCTTATCTGAATCAGGTAAAAGATGATGCAAATGGTAGTAAAAGTGTTTTGGTTACAGAAGATGAACAAGGCTCTGCTTCAGCTATATCCCTTTCGGGGAATGCAGGGCAGGGAGGAAGGCCGACGGCATCAAAATATATGAGTGCTGTTCCTTACAGGGTAGCAGGCCTGCCAATGCTTAATCCTGTGGTAAAGAAAAGGACCTTTTCAGTTCAGGCTGTTGCATTGGATTCGAGAGCATTAAAAAAGTTAGCTGAGGCAGAGGAAGTAAAAGAGGTTCATGCCTACCGCTTAAGTTTTGGTCCGGTGGTGGCATACAACAACAGCTGGCTTTTAAATAACGAAACACGCAGCAGCTTTGATAAAGGAAGTTTGATTTCTACCAGTCCAACCTTTAAACAGAACATGGGGTTCGCCCTTCATTATTCGCTGAATAACAAAAGTGCCCTTGCCTCTGAATTCCATTTTATCTCAAAAGCAGGTCAGGAATATAATGCTTTTAGTGATGGCTACTTCCTGAAAAAAGGACTGGAGTTAAGCTATTATAAACTTTATCTGCACTATCAGCGGAACCTCTTACAGCATGGAGAAAGCCTTCTTTCGGATTTAACTCTTAAAGCAGGGGTATATGGGGGTCTTTTGCACAGGAAAAACGGGAACATCAGACAAACTGAAAGTACTTATAGCAGCTTTGATTATGGCATACACTTTTCTTTCGGGCAGGAAAAAAGAATTAATCGGGTAATAATCGGCTATGGAATAGCCGGAGAGAGAGGATTAATGAATATTTTCATGGGCAGTGGTAAAATTCCTGCTCGATTCAATAAAACCTACACTCTTAATTATGGTCCTTACCTGAACTTCAGGTACCTCTTGAAATAAATAATTTGTGTTGTAAAACTTCCTGCTCATTTGTTCTATCATAGGTAAGGTTTTTCAGTCATTGCTGAAATTTAATTATTTGCTCCTTATTTGTACCACAACAAACACTACAACACCTTAATGGCATGAACAATAATGCTTTATAATATCCAATTACTTTCTGTATCGGGGAATATAAGTTCTTTAACTTGTAAGAAAAACCACCATTTCTTGAAACTGAAAAATATATCCCTTCAAAAAACGGTAGTGTAATGGGAGTCAGGCAGGAGAGGAAACTGTCAGGTTCTCCTTTTATATCGCCGCGGGGCAATCTTTATTAAGTATCTTTTGCATGCTCCTTGGCCCGTGCCAATTAGTTTGTTTTTTTCTGATTACGGTTAGCAACAACAGAAGCTGCAATGCCTACGGTAAGCATTCCTATTATCATCGATAGGGAAACCACGGTAGGGATATGATAATGATGCGCCAGCATAATTTTAACGCCTACGAAAGCCAGGATAAAAATAAGGCTGATTTTTAAATAACGGAAGCGGTCCATGAAATCTGCCAGTACAAAATAAAGGGAGCGCAGGCCCAGAATGGCAAATATATTGGAGGTGAACACCAGAAAAGGGTCCGTCGTAATGGCAAAAATAGCAGGGATGGAGTCTATCGCAAAAAGAATGTCGGTCGTCTCAATAATCATTAAAGCAACAAAAAGAATGGTGACTGCTTTTTTTCCATTTTCAACTACAAAAAACTTTCCTCCCTCAGTGCTCTGACTAATCGGATAAAACCTGTGAATAAAGCGCACCACAGGGTTCTGCATCAGATCACTTTCCTCCTCCTTGGCTAATGCCATCTGTACGGCCGAATACAGAAGTAACAGTCCGAAAACATAGTTCATCCAGTAGAACTGCTCAATGAGGGCAGCCCCGGCAAGAATCATAATTCCCCTGAAAACCACGGCGCCCAAAATGCCCCAGAAAAGGATGTCATGCTGGTACTTAGTTGGAATCCTGAAGAAGGAAAATACCATCGCCATGACAAAAATGTTATCGAGGCTGAGTGATTTTTCAATCAGGTAGCCTGTGTAATAGTTTAACAATGCCCCTTTTCCATCGCCTAACAGCTCATTATCCTGTGGCAGTAGCTTCATCCAGTTGGTTTCGTAGAGGTAATATACAAAAGCGCCGAAAGCTAAGGCTAAAGCAACCCATACTCCTGTCCAGGTTAGGGCTTCCTTGGCCGATACGCTATGGGCTTTCTTGTTGAAGACCCCCAGGTCTATGGCAAGAAAAATAACAACCAGTAATAAGAATCCGCCCCAGAGAAAAATTTGCATACTAAGTTTAATTAAAATTTAAAGAGGTAGCTAAAATTACTAAAGCCTCTGTGCTTCCTCTTTTTCTTTCAGAGGCCCCATGAAAAATAAGGGACAAAAATAATTATAAGTGCCTGCCAGCATAACTTATTAAGTTCAGGCTAATCCAGCGTGTCTTGCTAAACCTTTCATCCAACTCCTTAATTTGTACGTGCCGGGAAAATTTTGCCCAGTGCTTTTGAAGTGGAGGCTTTCTAATGACTAACTGCTTTATTCCTTTTCCTTTTTTTTGCCTTTATGCTTCAGCACTTTCGCCTCCCGGTAGAAAATGATTTCTTCAGAAATATTGGAAACCTGATCTCCTACACGTTCAAGCTTTCTAATTATGGAAAGTAAGATAAAGCCCTGCTTCGTCTTTTCAGGCGCATCCTCCAGAAATGAAAGGACAATATTATCTGACTTACGAAAAATTCTATTGAGTACCTTATCCCGCCTGATCAGTTCTCTGGCCAGCGCAGTATCATTGTCTGCAAAGGCTCTCTGACAATCATTAAACATTTTGAGGGCCTCCTCATACATAAATATTGCCTGTGTCTTTTCAAGAAGTGCCGGATCCAGAGGGCCATCCTGTTTTTTTAGGAAAAAGGCAATTCCTTCGGCAGTATCTCCGATCCGCTCAAGATTGGCATTAATTTTCAGTATGGCTAGCACAGTCCGTAAATCCACTGCTACGGGCGTAAAGAGAGCGAAAAAGTTTTCACACATCCTGTCGATCTTCAGGTCGTAGTGGTTTACTTTTTTACCCAGTTTTTTGATTTCCCCGGCAAGTTCAGGGTCGGCAGCCACCATGGCTTCATAACCTGTTTGCAGCTGTAGGCCTACCAGGTCCCACATTTCTGTGAGTTTGATTTTTAGTTTTTCTAATTCAATATCTATAGGTGGCATACTTAATAATCTTCTAATGATTACTTCAGATAAATATGTTTGATACAGGCTTCTGTGTAGGCAGGTCATTTATTTAATGTGCCTGCACGTATTATCATCGCCAGTTGGTTTTTCTGCAAGGGTGTCATTGCTGGCAGATTTCTAATGGGTCTTAAAACTTTTTAACCAAACCGGCCGGTAATGTAATTTTGGGTTCTGGTATCCTGAGGACTTGTAAATAATGCTTTTGTTTTGGCATGTTCAACTAACTCCCCTGACAGGAAAAAAGCAGTATAGTCGCTCACACGCCCTGCCTGTTGCATGTTATGGGTTACAATAACAATACTATACCGGTCTTTTAATGTGTAGATCAACTCTTCTATCTTGCTGGTTGAAATGGGATCAAGGGCAGAGGCAGGCTCATCCATGAGGAGTACGCTTGGTTCAATCGCCAGGGCCCGGGCGATACATAGCCTTTGTTGCTGCCCCCCGGAGAGTGCCAGCGCTGATTTATGCAGATTATCCTTTACTTCATTCCAGAGGGCCGCCTGCTTCAGTGAACTTTCTGCTGCTTCTTCGAGGATTCCCTTTTTACTGATTCCTTGTATCCTCAGGCCATAGACTACATTTTCAAAGATGGATTTAGGAAAAGGATTAGGCTTTTGAAAAACCATACCTACCGCTTTACGAAGCTCATCTACCTGAACCGATTTCTGGTAAATATCTTTGTTGTCCAGTAGGACCTTTCCTTCTAACCTGAATCCTTCAATATAATCGTTCATGCGATTAAAAAGGCGTAGGAAGGTAGATTTACCACAACCTGAAGGCCCAATAAATGCAGTTACCGCCTTTTCTTCCAAGGCCAGGTTGATATTTTTGAGGGCATGAAATCCACCATAGAAAGCATTTACATCCTTGGCCTCAAGTTTATAATTCTTACTCATACAGACTTACCACTTAACTTTCTTCTGCTGCCGGTAGCGGAGATAAACAGCAATACCATTCAGCATAAATGTAATACACAATAAAACGATAATAGCAGCCGCGGCATTTATTAAAAATGCTTCCTGTGGCCTGGATACCCAGTTAAAGATCTGGATGGGAAGTACGGTAAATTCATCCATGGGGCCTTCAGGCACAAAGGGTACATAAGCCAAAGCTCCGATAACTATTAGGGGAGCGGCCTCACCCACAGCCCTGGAAAGGGATAAAATGATGCCGGTCATGATGCCACCCGTAGCAGCAGGAAGCACCTGCATCCGGATGGTTTGCCACTTTGAGGCTCCCAGGGCAAACGAGGCCTCCCGCAAACTTTTGGGGACTGCTTTAATTGCTTCCCGGGTCGTAACGATAATAATGGGCAATACCAGCAGGGAAAGGGTAAGGGCTCCGGCTAGCAGGCTGCCACCTAACTGAAGCTGGCGAACGAATAGCTCGAGCCCTAAAAGCCCGTAAATGATGGAAGGTACTCCTGCAAGGTTGGCTATATTGATTTCCAGAAAGCTGGCCATTCTGGTCTTTTTACCATATTCCTCCAGGTATATTCCAGCAGCAACCCCTAAGGGAATGGCGATGAGAGCGGTCATCACCAATATCCAGAGAGTTCCTGCCCAGGCCGTTAGAATCCCTGCCCTGGCAGCCCTCCTGGAAGGCAGACTTGTAAGGAAATCCCAGTCAAGGCGGGCCAGGCCTTCCTTCAGGATATCCAGCAGGAATATAGCTAGAACGATTAATCCGAAGAAGGTACAGAAAAGGCCGAACGCCTGGAAGGCTTTGTCTTTAAAACGGTTTAACTGAGCGTTAGTCATACTTCTCCTGGTATTTTCTCCTGATCCAGAAACTGATGTTGTTAAGCAGAAAGGTAAAAACGAACAAAGTAATACCTGCTGCGAAGATGGTTTTATATTCCAGGGAACCATGGGGTACATCACCAAGGCTTACCTGCACAATATAGGTGGTAATGGTTTCTATAGGAACCAAGGGATTGAGGGTAAGCCTGGCCTGCTGACCGGCTGCAATAGCTACTATCATGGTTTCGCCCACTGCTCTGGAAATAGCCAGAATAACGGAAACTACGATGCCAGAGGAAGCTGCCGGAACCATCACCTTAAAGGCTGTCTGAAAGCGGGTGGAACCCATTCCATAAGCAGCTTCCCGTAAGGAGCGTGGAACGGCACTGATGGCATCCTCACTTAGTGAAGAGATCATGGGGATAATCATGATGCCCATCACAAGTCCCGCAGAAAGAGCATTGAAGCCTGCCAGGCCAGGAATGAACTCCTGTAAAAAGGGGGTTACCACTGTAAGTGCAAAGAAACCATAGACTACTGTTGGAATAGTGGCAAGCAGTTCCAGTACAGGCTTTACAATTTGCCTCATACGCCCGGGGGCGTATTCATTTAAATAAATAGCTGCCGTAAGTCCCAGGGGCAAAGCCACGGCTATCGCTATAAGGGTAGTAAGTAAGGTGCCGGTAACCAGAGGCAGTATCCCAAACTTCTTGTCTGCAAAAAGAGGTGTCCATTCTGTTTCAGTAAGGAAGCGTATAAAGGACACCTCACTGAAAAAAGCTGCTGATTCGGATACTAAAACCCAGACAATTCCAACGGTAACAAGAACGGTTATAATTGCTGCCAGACCCAGCAGACCTTCAATAAACTTTTCCTTTTTTCTCAAAGTTTTTATGTTTAGCTCTAAAAGGAAGGTAGGCGCTTACTGCTGGCTGGCTTGCTGGACAAATTCCTCAAACTTTTCTTTTTGCTCCTGGTACTGCTCCTCTGTCATCTGAATATAGCCTACTTCCTCACTTAATATGGCTGCATTATCGAGGTAGAAATTAACAAATTCTATTACTTCCGGACGTGCTGCTGCACTGGAATTAACGTAAACAAATAATGGACGGGAAAGCGGGGCATATGTACCGTCCTTCACCGTTTGCCGTGAAGGCAGAACAGCACCTTTACCATTGCTATCATTCTGGTCGTCTACTGGTACTGCCCTCAGCTTATCCTGGTTTTCTTCATAATAAGCAAAGCCAAAGAACCCAAGGGCATTAGGATCTGTTGAAACCCCCTGCACCAGTACATTATCATCTTCACTGGCCGTATAATCACCACGGCTGGAATGGCTCTCGCCCACGATAGCCTCCGTAAAATAATCATAGGTGCCCGACTCTACTCCCGGGCCATACAGGTGAATCTCTTCATTGGGCCATTCCGGACGGATTTGGTTCCAGTGGGTGATAGTTCCCTGGGCGGATGGCTCCCATATTTTTTTCAATTCAGCCAGGGTAATTTCCCTGACCCAGTCATTTTCCGGGTGCACAGCAACAGTAAGGCCGTCATAGGCAACAGGCAATTCAACAAAACGAAGGTTGTTTTCCTTTGCAAGTTCACCTTCGGAAGCATTGATTTCCCGTGAAGCATTTACAATGTCAATTTCGCCTCTGGAGAACTTTTTCATACCGCCTCCTGTGCCGGAAACCCCAACGGTTACTCTTACATCTGGTGCAACCATACGAAATTCTTCAGCCATCGCCTCAGTTATCGGGTACACAGTGGAGGAGCCGTCAATCTGAATGTTCCCGCTTAGATCCAGCTCATTCGCTGATTCTCTTTTTTGGTCACCACAGCTATTTAGCATCAATGCGCCTCCAATTAAACAAGCAGCATGGAGGGTTGAGATTTTTGAACGAATGAAAATCATAAATTCTATATTTTGAAGGACCTTTTAATTATTTATAAGAAAACTTAAAGTTGATGGTGCCTTGCCTTCCTGCGCTCCATTAGTCTTTGCCAATTAGGCATTGCCAACTTTTAGCAACTGCTTTATTTTATCGTTGAAGGAAAGGAATTATTAAGTAAGGATGGAGGGACCTTGGTGGTGCCTGTAGATGCCGAAACAGAACGGTAATGAAATATTCCAGCTGTTATAGAGAAGTGTTTCTCAAATAGATTTTTAGATAAGTTTGCCTTTACTATAAAATGGTTACAGATACAGAACTGCTGCCAAAAAGAAAACTAGTTTACCTTGTGCTTATGCAAATTGACAAAAAGTTTGAATCAACTTCCATGATTTTAATATTATGTAATTGTTAATATTATATTTTAATATATAATGATTGGATAATAAATTATTTTGGCAAAGTCTGTTTTTGCTCAATATTTGTTCGCTACATTTGTGTGAAATGAAAAAGAAATCCAGCTATTCTATTTTCCAAAAAGCCTTAACTTTTGTTATAGCGATGCTGGTTTTTACCTTGGCAATATTTGTTCCTGCCAATCGGTACGGTAGTCAGGTAAGGCTTAATCAGGAAAAGGAAAAGATTGTTGACTATGCTACTTTTCAGGGTGTCTCATCCTTGCCAACTGCTGGAACCCCACCTTTAAAAGTAAATTTATCTTTATTTGACCTGCCAAACCTCTGGCTTCTGTTGCTGCTAATGGCCGCTCCGGCGATACAGCAGTGCCAAACTTTTTTATCCTCCTCTTTCATTCTGAAGGTTAATTTCATTTTCGTTTCTGCGAAGGCCCCTTAATTCTGCCGTTCACTCTTCTTTATCAGTCATAAATAGCAGTAGTGATTCTATTACTGTATGCTGACAAATTACCTGTTTTTTATTCTTCACCAGTGGTGGACTAAAAGTCTGTGCAGCAGTTTTTAATTGTTGCCATTTTAACTATCAAAAAATTTTGTTCAATCAATTAAGGGAATGAAAATAATTAAATCAAAAGGCGTTGCCATTGCCGCCTGGGTTTTGGTCAGCCAGGCCGCTTTTTTAGTGGTAGTCCAGCTACTATGGGCTGGACTGCCGGGAGAGGAGCTGCTAATGGTGAGCCGGTGGGCTGGCCTGGCCGGCATTATGCTGTATTGCCTCCGAAAAGCCTCGCTGACCACCTGGATTTTCGGCAGTATGTTGGTAGGAACGGCTATAGGCTATGATTTTCCTGAGGTAGCCGAACACCTGAAGGTGGTAAGCCAGGTGTTTTTAAGAATGATCAAGACTGTTATAGCCCCTCTGCTCTTTGGTACACTGGTTGTCGGAATTGCCGGTCATTCCAGCCTTAAACAGGTGGGGCGTATGGGCTGGAAATCCTTACTTTATTTTGAGGTGGTGACTACGATTGCCCTTATTATAGGGTTGATTGCTATCAATATTTCTAAAGCAGGGATAGGAATTGAATTGCCTACTGAAGAAGTGCCTTTAAAGGGAGTAGCCCAGGGATGGGAAGAAGTGATTCTGCACGTATTTCCGGAAAATATTGCGAAATCTGTTTTCGAGGGGCAAATCCTGCAAATAGTGGTGTTCAGTATTCTTTTTGGCATTGGGCTGGCCATGATCACAGATGGTAAGAAGAAGCAAACGATGCTCAGTTTTACCGAAAGTTTATCGGAAGTTATGTTCAACTTCACTCGGGTGATCATGTACTTTGCTCCTTTTGGAGTGGGGGCTGCGATTGCTTTTACGGTAGGAGAGATGGGACTAGGCATACTGGTAAACCTGTTTAAGTTGTTGGCAACGCTTTACGTGGCTTTGCTGGTGTTTCTGGTAGGGGTGTTATTACCCGTTGCCTTGGCCTTACGTATTCCGGTTCGGAAGTTTATTAAGGCAGTATCGGAACCGGTTTCGATTGCTTTTGCCACCACGAGTTCTGAAGCCGCCCTACCCAAAGCCATGGAGGCGATGGAAAAATTTGGCGTGCCACGGAAGATTGTGGCCTTTGTAATGCCTACCGGCTACAGCTTTAACCTGGATGGTACCACTCTTTACCTGTCTCTTGCTTCCATTTTTGTTGCTCAGGCGGCAGGAGTGGAAATGCCTTTGGAGGAACAGATTCTGATGGTGCTGACGCTTATGCTGACCAGTAAAGGGGTGGCAGGTATTCCCAGAGCTTCCTTAGTGATATTAATGGGGACGGCTGCCAGCTTTAATTTACCTATGGCACCCATATTTCTGATCCTGGGGATAGATGAACTCATGGATATGGCCAGAACTTCTGTAAATGTGATAGGTAATTGTCTGGCAACCTGTGTAATAGCGAAGTGGGAGGGAGAGTTTGGTGCTGAAGTGCAGCTTCCGGTAGAAGTGGAACAGGTGAAAGTGCTGGTTGGGTAATCGTGGGAAGGCTTTGGAATTACTGCTGTCGGTACTTCAAGAAGAAGGTTAAAATAGTAGGTAGTAGTTTGCTTTTCATTATTGATACCAGGAAAATGCTGCATTGGTGTAGGAATCGTACTGTGCTCTACCCGAGAGAAGTATTTTGCTAAACTAGGAAAAGGTGTTTAAGTGGAAGGAAGTATTTCTTTTTATTCCCTGTGCTGTGAACAATTTTATTACCCTTTTCTCCATGAAAACCTTAGGCTAAAAGTACTGTTCAGGTAAATAAATTATTTCTGGCCACTTTCTATGATTGAAAACATCATAGAAAATGGAGAGGGAATACAAGTGGTTAGATCGGCGAAAAGCCAAAATGGATTAAAAGGTAAGGAATAATAAGAAGATGACAACAATTTTGTACCTAGTTGGCGGAGTTCTCGCCATCGTCTTAAGTGCAAACTGGTTAGTGGAAGGAGCCTCCTCCATCGCTAAGAAGTATGGAATATCGGACCTGGTCGTGGGCTTAACCATCGTAGCTTTTGGTACCTCTGCTCCGGAACTAACAGTAAACGTTTTCTCTGCACTGGAAGGATCTACAGATATTGCTATTGGAAATATTTTGGGAAGTAACATTGGCAATATTTTTCTGATTTTAGGTGTTTCTGCCCTGATTCACCCCCTGGCAATTCAAAAAAACACTACCTGGAAAGAAATTCCATTTAGCCTGTTGGCCGCAGTGGTGTTAGGGATAGTGGCCAATGATCAGTGGATTGATAAAAGCCCGGGAGGCAACTTTGTTTCTGTTATTGACGGGTTGGTGCTATTATCCTTCTTTATCATATTCTTAGTATATACACTCGAAATTGCTAAACAACAGCCTGCCTTGGATGCCGAAGAGCCAGCCCGGCTTCTGCCATTCTGGAGAGCGGTTGTTTATGTTGCGGTAGGACTGTTAGGCCTGTATTTTGGGGGGAGGTTTTTTGTTGAAGGAGCTATTAATATTGCTTCTCAGCTGGGAATGAGCGAAAGGCTCATTGGGCTTACCATTGTGGCAATAGGAACTTCTTTGCCGGAGTTGGCAACTTCTGTTGTGGCGGCTTTTAAAAAGAATGCGGATATTGCTGTAGGTAATGTTGTGGGAAGCAACATCTTTAACATTTTCTTTATTTTAGGAACAACTGCTATCATCAAGCCATTACCATTCAGTGCAGCCAGTAACCTGGATGTTGGAGTCACAATATTAGCCAGTCTGCTGCTATTTCTAACTACCATGACCTTTCGCAGAAAAAAGGTGGACCGGAGTGAAGGGGCTGTATTTGTCCTCATTTATGCAGGATATTTATTTTACATCATAAGCGTGTAGTAAGTTAGGATTTAGAGAATAGATTTTAGACCTCCCTTCAACTTGAGGAAAGCTTCCAAAAAAAATGAGTACCTAAGCATTTAGGTACTCATTTTAGCAAGTCTTTTATTTACTCAGGTGAGGATTTTCATTCACGCCTTTTTCAAGCTCATCAGAAATTTCTTTTGTAGCCTCCTTAAACTCGCGAATGCCTTGGCCTAATCCGCGGGCCAGCTCAGGGATTTTTTTTGCGCCAAAGAAAATTAAAACTACAAATAAAATCAGCAGGATTTCATATCCTCCCATATTACTCAGGAATAATAATGTTTGCATGGTTTACATTTATAAACTTTGAGCAAAGTTCAAAAGAAGTCTTGATTAAGAATGAGTTGCGGATATAGAAATTTAAGAGGTCTTTAAAGTTGGACCCAAAAGCAGAAACTTTACTTGAAAGAAAGTTAGGTTGTTAAACAGAAAAATATTTTACCATTGTGTTTATATAAGATTCATTGTTTTGTGTTACATTTGAGATAGTTGCATAAAGGATTGAAAAACTACAAAATAGGTTTAGGAATATTCGCCCTTGTCTTTTCCTTTCACCTTCTTCTTTCGGGCCTTCTTGAGACTAATAAAGTCTCTCAAGAGCCTATTTTATCTCAATGCGACCCACACGAAACCATACAGGCAGTCCAAGCAGATTTTTCTGAGCTTACTTCGCCTGATGGAGTTCTTCAGCACAAAACCGAGATTAGCGAATTACACCAGCAGGTGCGGAAATTCCCTGCCCTTGTAAGCGTTTTATTTTCGCAGGTATATAAAGACGGCTCTGAAAGGGCGGTCTGTGAAAGTGCTGACCCAGCTGCTTTTCTTTCCTTCAAAGACTTTCCTGTTGCCTACCATAATTTGAGGATTTAGCTCTTACTGCTTTTTTATTGCCTACAGGGCATTCTGAAACAGTAATTTTTAATCTAAATACTCAAAATCATGAATTCTGTATCTCATATAGATATAGCAAACTGTAATGGAATCCGGTTTGCTAAAACTGAAGTGCTTTCTAGCACCGCACAGAAAGTCGAAAGACGCCATCACCTCCTGCGCGCCATGCTCCTGAATTATGCAGAGCATCAGCCAGTGAACATCCTGTTTAAGAACCAGCAGGGGCACCTGTTCGAAATTGAATGCGCAGTAATTGCGGTTACTGACGAGCATGTGATGTTAAAGTCCGGCATTATCCTGCCAGTCCCATCCATTGTGCTAATCGAACTTCTCTAATTAGTCCATATGGAAGAGCTTGTTCAGCTGTTGATGCAGCTGATGAATCCGCAGTTTTTGATTCATCAGGGGGGATTGTGGTTGTTGTTGTTTATCGTTTTTGCCGAGAATGGTCTTTTCTTTGGTTTCTTTTTGCCGGGAGATTCGCTGTTGTTCATGGCTGGCATGTTGTGTGGGCTTCCTATCCTGGATTTGCCGGTTCATTTACTAATTCTGTACATCATCCTTGCTGCTTCTCTTGGCTATATCTTATCCTACTTTATTGGGAGCAAATTTGGAAAATGGCTGCTTAGGCAGCCGGATTCCATCTTCTTTAAAAAGAAGTATCTGGATATGGCCTCGAGCTATTTTGAAAAGAAACATCAGAGTGCCATTGTGGTGGGGAGGTTTATACCGGTCATCCGCACCTTTCTTCCTCTTTGTTTAGGGATTATTCGAGCTGATTTCAGGAGCTTTATGCTCTTTAATCTTCTGGGAGCGCTGGTTTGGGCAGGAACCCTTGTGTTAGCCGGATTCCTGCTCAAAACCATCTTCCCTGACATTATTCACTACATTGAACTGGTTGTAATAAGTTTAATCGTGATCACTTTTGTGCCTCTTTTAAAGCAGTACCTTAAACTTCGAAATGCTCCGGCAGGGAATTGACATGGCCTACAGGTAATCAAAAGTTATTGAATAAAAACAGCAAAATGAAATTAACAAAAACTAATGCCATGCCTAGTGCCCTGGTTCTCGCAGCTGTAGAGGAGCAAGAGTTGGCACTGAACCCAGGACAGAAGGTAGGAGGATACCGCTGGCGAATATGTGCTCTTTTGTTTTTTGCCACGACCATTAATTATGTTGACCGGCAGGTATTGGGTATTCTGGCTCCACAGCTTCAGGAAGATTTGGGCTGGACAGAAATCGAATATGGCTACATTGTTACCACCTTCCAATTTGCGTATGCAATAGGTTTTCTGTTAATGGGAAACATAATGGATAAATTCGGAACCAGGAAGGGTTTTTCATTTGCAATCGTTTTATGGAGCCTGGCTGCTATGCTGCATGCCGTAGCCCGGTCTGCTTTCGGTTTTGGAGCAGCTCGCTTTGGCCTGGGTTTAGGAGAGGCAGGCAACTTTCCGGCGGCCATAAAAACCGTATCGGAGTGGTTTCCCAAAAAGGAAAGGTCCCTGGCTATTGGAATATTTAACTCGGGGGCGAATGTAGGAGCCATTCTAGCGCCCCTTTCTGTTCCTTTTATCGCCTTACAATGGGGGTGGGAGTGGGCTTTTATCCTTACCGGAGCATTGGGGTTTATCTGGCTCATTTTCTGGTTAAAAACGTATAAAAGGCCTGAGGAACATCCCACCTTAACAAAGGACGAGTTGGCATATATTCAGTCAGGTGTACCGGAAAAAGAAAAAAAGGTGCCATGGCTAAAATTATTTCCACACCGGCAGACATGGGCGTTTGCAGTGGCAAAGTTTATTACTGACCCTGTATGGTGGTTTTACCTGTACTGGTTACCAAAGTACCTGAATACCTCCCATGGGTTAACGCTTGACAAGATAGGGTTACCTTTAATTGTAATTTACGTTTTCTCAGATTTGGGTAGTATTGGAGGAGGATGGTTGTCTTCTTTTCTGATGAGGAAAGGATGGAGCGTTAACTTGGCCCGCAAGACTACCATGTTTGTTTGCGCCCTGGCAGTTACCCCTATCTTTTTTGCATCTCAAACCTCTGATCTGTGGATAGCAGTGGGCTTGATCAGCTTAGCTACTGCCGCCCACCAGGGATGGTCAGCAAACCTGTTTACGCTTGTATCAGATATGTTTCCGAAGCAGGCCGTAGGCTCAGTAGTTGGAATTGGTGGAATGGCAGGTGCCATTGGTGGAATGATAGTAGCCACCGCAGCAGGCTATCTTTTATCTGCAACAGGTAGTTATATGCTATTATTTATTATTGCAAGTGTTTCTTATCTGCTGGCTTTGCTCATTATTCAGCTCCTGGCGCCGAAGTTAGCCCCTCTTAAGGCTTAATTTCTGGATTGGAAATTCTCTGTTGTACTTTCAAAGACGTTAACCTTATGCCGGAAAAAACGAGTGGCAGTTCTTTCTGTTTTGGCTTTGCAAAGCACCTCATTTCCGGGCTGAAAGAAGAAAGAAAATTTATTCTGAATTTATTAAACTTAATTTAAAAAATAACCATTTTCAGATGGTGAGCAGCAGCAGCAGAGTCTGTAGTGAACTGGCATTGAAAGGTCATTTAAATGAATAAGCAGGTAAAATTAGTCGTACTATTCTTTGTTTTTTTACTATCCTACAGTATTAGTATAGAACAGGTGAACTCTGCCCGCTTAGAGCTAACTAAAGTCTATGCCGGGTCAGCTGACTCTGATTTATTTATTTTAGAAAATAACCCTGCAAAGATCCTTGGTATACATCGGGTTCATCAGATAATTGTACATTCTGTTATCCCGCTTACCGGGCCAGCTTCTAAAGTTTATCTGGATAGTTTAGTTTATGGGTTGGCTTCCTTTGAGCTAAGGACCCAAAATATTGCTTTGGCTTTCCTTAATGATTCGAAGAAGAACCAGCTCAGCCTGAACATTCGAACCATTATTTTTCCTTTTCATTTCTTCTGGTAATTCCATCTTAATTTTTGCGGAAAGGAAGGTCTTCCGCAGTAATGCTTTACCAATAACAATTATTTACTATTCCGCAGGATAGCCAGCAATAAGCAGGCTCAATCATGTGGAACACTCAAAATAAAATTAAAATAAAGATGGATTTAGGATCAATAATATTCGGATTATTTACACTGGCTTGTTTTGTTGTGCCGGTTTTTTATCTTCAGAAACTTAAAAAGAAGGAAAAGAAGAAGTTCTTAAAGAACTTTTTGGATGTAGCAGCACAAAATGGGCTGGTTATTTCGCAAAGTGATTACTGGAGACATTCTTATGCCATAGGAATTGATTCCAAAGCAAATAGACTGTTCTATCTGAAGAAACGGCAGGGGGTTGAGCAGAAGACTGTTATCAATTTATCAGAGGTTGTCAACTGTAGGTTAATGAATATGAGCAGGAAAGTTAATGACAGTCTGGTAGTTGATCATGTTGGATTGAACTTAACTTTCCGTAATGCGAGCATGCCAGAACAAACTTTAGAATTTTATAATAAGGAGGAAAGCATGGGCATCGATGATGAACTTCAACTTTGTGAAAAATGGAAGGCAATAACCGATTCATTGTTGCAGGTTACTCCAACAAAAATACCAGTTCTACATTAGGAAGTGAATCTTATTTCAAGCTTAAAAGAACATGGTAATTGCTGAAAAAGGATTAGGATGAACGTTTAAAAGTTCAGTATTTAAACCAAAGACAGTGTCCAGAAAACTGTGTAAATGAAAATTCGAGCTTCCTTGTTTAGGTTTTTTTAGCCATAGGGCAAGCAGAATAAGTTAGGGAGAACCAGTCCTTTTCAGCGGAAGGGGCTGGTTCTTTTTATTCCACTTGGCACCTCCTATTGCTGACAGGAATTCCATTCCGGGATGCTCCTCAGCAGAGCCTGTT
>NZ_ANNU01000070.1 GCF_000346615.1 Nafulsella turpanensis ZLM-10 | reverse complement strand
CTCAGCAGAGCCTGTTTCCTCTTCGGGTGTGCATTATCAAGTTAAGAAAATTTCAGGATTAAAGCCTGCACCTATCTTCATAAATGCTGACAAACTGGTTGAGAATTATACCCCAATCCCTTTGGGGTTGAGTCCATTTTTTAGTGATTTCTCTCAGGGACAGAAAAACAGCTTTTTTTACGGAATTATCGTCAGGAAAGGAGCCTTTGCTTTTGGCGATCCGCCGCTGCGGTGTATTTCCTGATTTTCCCGTTCAGACTTTCAATAAGATTGGTCGTATAGATGATTCTCCTAATCTCCAGGGGGAAGTCAAAAAAGGCAGTTAAGTCCTCCCAGTTATTCCTCCAGGATTTGATGGCACTGGTAAGCGCGGGGCGCGTAGCCAACGCAGAATGCTTTTGTGGAAAGGTTCAATGGCACCTACAGACGAAATGTTTTAGATGTGTATATTTTCGATACCCTAGATGAGGAACGAGAGATAACTGCAAAATGGATGCAGGATTACAACCACTTCAGCCCCCATGAAAGTCTTAACGGAATGAGCCCTGTTGAGTATGTCCAGGGAGCAGGCAGGGCGTTAACAGTGGATAAGCCCTGCGGAGATACCCACAATTTACACCCATAACGATAGCAGTAGCTTTCTGCTTATTATAAAAAATTAAATAAAGTCCTCTACTTCTGAATGGTCCTAAAAAGGGGAAGTTTACACTCTAACCTGGTTTCTGTTGTAGGCTTAGGAAGTGTTTAGTCTGCGGCGCTATTAACTACAGTGTCTGTAGCTTTGTACAGGAATTTGGGTTTGATCTCAATTTCTTTTTTGCCCATAACCGAATTCTCCTTTAAACTTTCTACGCCACCCGGTAATCCCATTCCTTATACCGGGCCTCAGCCTGCTCCATAATTTCGTCCAGGATTTCCTGCAGCTCGGCTTTGATGCCTTTGCGGCGGAGGGTGTTTTTGACGGACAGGATAATCTGGGCTTTTACATCGTCTTTTTTGTACCAGTCGGGCTGGGCGGCTTTTTGCTTGATGAGGGCGGTAATATCCTTGACTACTTCTTTGATGAGCTCGAAATCCTGTACAGCTTTGGGGTGGCGGGCTAATATCTCGTAAAAGGCTTCTTCCTCCTCGGTAAGGCCGAGCTGCTGGCGGCGGACATCTTCTTCCTGCATGTGTTTGGCAACATCCCGCAGCTTTTCCATGGCCACAAGACTGTCGAAAAAATGGTTGTGGTAGTCGGCAATGATTTTCTCTACGGCCTCCTTGAGCTTACGCGACTTTGCCAGGTTTTTGTTGGCACGCAGCTTGATTTCATCATTCATAATCTGGCGAATCAGCTCCAGTTTGAGCTCATTGCCGCTCTTCTTTTCTTTGGCAGTGGCCAGAAAATCGTCGTTGATGATGGAAATATCGAAGTGGTCGATGCCGGCCATCTGGAATACATCCACCACTTCTTCGCTTTCAATGCTGCGGTGGATGAGCTCCTTTATCTGCCCTTCTTTCTTTTTAATGTTGGTAGTCGGATATTTGATTTTCCGGACTGCTGCGCCCAAGTGCTGGAAGAAGAGCAGGTCGAGGCCGATATCATTAATGGCCGGATGGCTCTTCACGATAGGCATTAGGTTGCTGAGCTTTTTCTCGTTCCGCAGGAACTGCTGGCAGCGCTCATCTTCGGCTACCAGGTAATTGGTGGCGGTACTGACCAGCTTTATTTTGTCGGGTGCAGCCAGGGCAGGCCAGCGGCTGTAGTCGATATCCTCAGGTAGCTGCTCCTGCAGGAAAAAGATGACATCTTTAGCCAGGGCGAAGGCTTCTTCTACATCCAAAGCTATTTCGCCTTTGCCACCTCCGGCTGTATATTCTTTGGTGGCATCGCGCAGCTTATCCCCAATGCCGATATAGTCTACAATCAGGCCGCTGGGCTTGTCCCTGAAAACGGTGGCTACCCGGTTCACGGCTTGTATCAGGTTGTGGCCGGTCATGACTTTATCGACATAGAGCGTATGCAGGGCAGGATTGTCGAAGCCGGTGAGCCACATATCGCGCACGATGACGATTTTCAGCGGGTCATCCGGGTCTTTGAAGCGGGCTTTTACGGCCTCCATGGCTTCCTTGGTGCGCACGTGCGTGTTCCACTCCTTGGGGTCTTTGGCAATATTGGTGGTCATAATCACTGCTACCTCCGGACAACCTTCCAACGCCATCAGCGCATCGTACATCTTTACGCAGTTCTTTCGGCTCATGCATACTACCATGGCCTTGCCTTCCAGGTTAGCGGTGCGTTCGAGGTAGTGCTTCAGGATATCCTTGGCCACGGCTTCCACCCGTTCTTTGGCCCCGGCGGCATCTTCCATGGCGGCCCACATAATTTTGTTCTTGTCCTGCTCCTGCAGGCTGCCGGTAATTTCCTCTGCCTCTTCTTCTATCTGGGCATTGGCCAGGTGCAGTTTGGCCAGGCGTGGTTCGTAATAGATAGGAACCACGGCTTTATCGTCTGTGGCCTGGCGGATATCATAGGTGTGGATGATTTCGCCGAATACAGCTACGGTATCGGCATCTTTGCTGTCGACGGGAGTGCCGGTAAAGCCGATAAAGGAAGCCCGCGGCAGGGCACGGCGCAGGTTGTTTGCAAAGCCCTGTACCAGCCCGTACTGGGTGCGGTGGCATTCGTCGGCAATGACGATGATGTTATCGCGGGTACTCAGGATCGGATGCTCCAGCTCCCGCTCGTCTTCCGTGCCTTTGAGGCGGAACTTTTCGATGGTGCTGAACACCACGCCGCCGCCTTCGCCGCTCAGCAGGGCCCGCAGGTCATCGGTATCTTTGGCAATGGCAACCTCGCCCACCAGGTCTTTGGCGGCGACAAAGTCTTCGTAGAGCTGCTTGTTGAGGTCGAAGCGGTCTACCTGCACCACGATGGTAGGGTTCTTCAGCTCCGGCAGCTGGCGTAGGATGCCGGTATAAATGGCCATGGTAATGCTTTTACCCGAGCGGGTGGTATGCCAGACCACGCCAATGCGGCCATCGCCCAGGGGACGGATGGATTTTTTGGTTTCCTGCAGCGCATACTGGATGCCGAAGAACTGGTGGTATTTCGCGCCCTTTTTAATGAGCTGGCCATTACTATTTTCATGGAAGATGTAGTGGCGGATGTACTGCAGGAGGCGCTCCGGAACGAGCAGGCCTTTGATAAGGGTTTCCAGGGCAAAATCATTTTCCACTACTTCGCGCCCATCGGTGCTTTTCCAGGCAGCGAACCATTCCAGGCCACTGCTGAACATGCCGTGCAGGGTGGTTTGGCCGTCGCTGATAACGGTGAGGGCATTGGTTTCGAACAGCTGGGGGATGTCCTGGATGTAATGCTGAATCTGGTTGTAGGCTGCTTCTACGGTAGCATCGTGGTTGAACCAGTTTTTAAATTCAAAAACCACCAGGGGCAGGCCGTTGATGAAGATGAGGAGGTCGGGACGGCGCTTGTTTTTGCCTTCGATGCTGAACTGGTTAACCAGCAGGAATTCGTTTTGCTCCACAGCCTCGTAGGCGATGGGGTAGAAGTGCTCGAAATGCTCCTTTCCGGCATCGTCTTTCCAGCTTTTGCTGATGCCCTTGCTGAGCTTGAGGTGGTAGTGGTGGTTGCGCTGGTGAATGTCTGCGCCCTTATTGAAGAGGAATTCCTGTTTGACTTCAGCCAGGATTTTAGCGGGAACATGGTCGTAGCGGCGCTGCAGGAAAGCCTCAAATTGGTCTTCCAGCACGGCTTTATTGAGCGGACGCTGGATTTCCGCCCCATGCCGGTAATGGTAGTGCGGGATTTCGCTCAGCCAGGCAATGGCCGCTTCTTCGATATCGCTTTCAGCTAAGTACCTGCTCATAGGCTTTGGGGGCTTGCGTCACATCAATTTCTCCGGACATCAGTTTGGGAAGGAGCGTGTCGCGAGTTTTGGTGAGGGTGTTTATTTCTTTTTCATTAAGAATTATCCGTTTGTAAATAGAACCGACTTTCCTGCTAAATTCTGCAACAACCTCCACAGGAGGAATTATTGTATCAATATTTTTAAATGCTGTTTTGCTTATCTCCAAGAAGGTTGATCCATTTGCATTTTGAATGATGAGGTTCATGTTTTCCTTTATCCAATTAAGCATAAAATAATTAGAATATCCATTATCGCACAAAATAGCTATGTAGCCCTGATTGATAGCAACTGGAACCTGTGTAATAGCTAAATATCCAATTGGTGCGCGTGAGGATAGGAGGAGAGTACCTGCTGGTAATAATCCAGAGCTAATCTTCTTTAAACCAGCTTCAGTAATTTTCTTTTCTGTTTCTAAAAGTACCGGGGATTTCAAGGATGATAAATCTTTGGGAGAGGTCCAGTTTATATTCCCGTTCCAGAACTCCTTCTGCTTGGTACTTGGTGTTGTCCCACCTTTTACGTTAACAATTTCACCAAGCTTGCCTTCTTTCCATCCTTCTGGTAGATTATCTTGGCTGATGCTATCCACAAAATACTGCCGGAAGAGCGTTTGCGCAATTTGCTCCAGCGTTTGGTTCATGCGGCGGTTGAGTTCTATTTTATCATCCAGGGCAGAGAGGATTTCCGTCGCACTCCTTCTATACTTTTCGTCTGGATAAGCTATCTGTAGCTCCTGTAGTTCTTTAAGATTTAGAGTTGCCTGAACAGAGGTTGTGGCTTGGCCATGAACGAAGTTTTGGGCCTGTGGAGATTTAAGAAACCAGTAAACCCATTCACTATCAAAAGAATTTGCTATTGGTAGAACACCTACAGCTCTTGCCACATTCCAGCCGATCATTTCATCTTTTACTTTGGCTATGTGGCCTAAACTACCAACTAGAGATATTAAAATTTCATTACCCTTTAGCTTAGTTCTCTTATACTTTGCCTCTATTTCAGGTTTAACTTTCTGAACATCTGAAATGGATAGTTTTAGTGGACCCCAAGCTTAGGACAGCTTTCTTTGAATTTTAATTGAATTAAGCAGC
>NZ_ANNU01000069.1 GCF_000346615.1 Nafulsella turpanensis ZLM-10 | reverse complement strand
TGTTTTTTATATCATGCTGAATTTAAAGTATTTGACCCTCTATTCGTAGAATCAATTCCCGAGTTCAGGTTAATTATAAGAACCACTGCCGCCTGTAATAGTACTGCTAAGCTCTACCTTGCTGCTACCGGGGCATATAAGTGCAGGTTTTGGAGAAATGGCGACTTCAATGGGTGGGTAAAAATATACCCGCACGGTATCGCAGTACGGGATACTGGAACAGACAGCGGTTTGGGAATTGCCGCAAATGGTATAGTCGACGAAAGGAGGAGGGTTGCTATCAGGGGTAACGGTAGTACTGCTACAGCCCGAAGTGCAGCTGAGGTATTTGTTGTATGCTCCGCCGCCGGTAATGTCATTCCAGACTACAGTAGCCGGGTCAAAAGCAATGGGGGCTTCAATAAGCTGGGAGCAACCTTCCGTAACTGCCGCATCGGCTACGGGGGTGTAGGCCGCGATAGAGCGAATGGTAAAGGTATTCTTGGCGCCGCCCGGCATACAGATGGAGAGCTGGTGAGGGCCCGGACCATCGACACAAAGTGAGTCTCCAACAGCTATGCTGGGGCCACAGTCTACCTGGTAAGTCATTACACCGGAAGGAACGGGGCCCGAAGTAATATCGAACTGCAAGCCTCCGGAGAGGGGGTCCAGCGTAATATTAAATTCCACGCATTGCTGGTTAGAGGGAGCCGAGCAGCAGGTTCCATCACGATTAACGTCCGGAGAGGTCCAGCTACCGTTTGGCTGACCCCTAAGGTCTACCTCATAAACAGGCGTTTCATCGCTGCACTGCGCATACAGTGGCTGAGAAAGAAGCAATTGAAGCAGGCAGAAAAGCATAAGCCCAAAGGCGGTACGGAAGAGAGACGTAAAATTTTTTGTCATAGATTACTGGCTAATGAAAAAGCAAATACTCCCGAAGCTATTGGCGCTGAGGATTTGGGAGTGCTCATTCGAAAGAACATAGCAGGTAAATCTATTAAAATTAGAGGCAGGATGGGCGCATAAGCTGTTTTGCTACCTTACAGCAGGAGCCGGAGTATGTAAGGAAAAAGGTTTGTTTGAAGTACTTGTAAAAGAAAATATCCTGTTGATAGGGCCGAACAGAGGAAAGAGAAGGAAAAATGATGAAGATCTTTCAATGAATGGGCTTCTGAAATTATCTGACTTTAGAAGAAACAATTGAAAAAGCAGTTGCTCCCTGGAGAGTTTATCTTGGGTGAGGAGGAGGCGAAGGAAGTTGAGATTTTGCCTCCACCGCCCGTTAGAAAGAGTAGCTTACGGCTGGGGGAAGAAGTAATTTCAGAGCCGGGAAGAAAAATAAGGTTTTGGTATAACTTAAGGTATAACTTAAGGGGCTCACTATAGCCGGATGTTGCTGCCATTGCCTTTCGTTGGAGGAGTTCGCAGCTAAACAGATCATTTTTTGGAAGGTACCAGGTGTTTCACCCGGGCCGGGAATGATGAAGAACACCTTTCCCGGCCCGGAGAGGTTTTAATGATGAAATTAACAGGAGCTAGCTTACATATGTGCCGAAACCAGTAATTTTATTCCTAATACGCAGGTCTTATGCGCCTGTGCTTCTGCTCCTGAAAGCCGTAAGCTGCCGTTGGCTTTTATCTGTAAGGGAAAAAGTCTTCCTTACAGGGGTAGCAGCCTTTTACGTGCTATTTTGTATGCTGTCTTTTTTCCGGAAGGAAACCCTTCCAGTTGGAGGAGTTTAGTTGAAATGATAAAGGAAGGTAATTACTCCTTCATAAGCCGGCTTTTTGCAATCCTTTATTTCCATTTTTACCTGTAGCTGGGCCTTGGTAATTCCGCGCAGGTTTTTTAAGGACAATAAAGTTACCCGCAGGCGTACCTGGCTTCCTACAACCACAGCCTGGTTAAAGCGCAGGCTTTCTATTTCGTAGTTTACCTGCATTTTCACATTGTCAATCTCTACTACCTGCTCCCAGAAGTAAGGAAGAAGTGAGACTGTAAGGTAGCCATGCGCAATGGTATTTTTGAACGGCGATTCAGTTTTTGCCCGTTCCTGGTCCAGGTGAATCCACTGATGGTCGAGGGTAGCATCGGCAAACTTATTGATTTGTTCCTGGGTAATGGTGAGGTAGTCAGTTATACCCATTTCAGTACCTACATATTGTTCAAAGTCTTCGAAGCTGGTAATTTTAATTCGGCTCATGAAAAAATTAGATAAAGTACAAGTTACACCCCTCTGCCTGGCTGCAGGGAATTCGGTTTGGCAAATGTAAGCTCTTTTGCAGTAACAGAAAAGTACATTTTGTCTATTAAAGCAATTAATTCATGTCAAATATCAGCGCTGGCAACAAATAATCTTTTGAATCAGAAGCCTGCGGCTGGCTGTTCCGTTGCCGGCATCGCGCTACTGTGGTATCCCAGCTGGTAAATATTTAGCTGTTCTTCTTTTTTATCGTGGAACACCATCAACCCTCTGGTATAAGAAACGGGCAGGCTTAGTAAATAATTATTTCTGCGGGAATCCAGGTGCTCTATGGCCTCTTCTTCTTTTTCCTGCAGGGCACGCGGGGCTGTGTGGCCCTTTACCTCAAGCTGTTCGTTCAGTAAAACATCAAAATAATACTCAGCGGTGCTGCTTTTACCTGTTCCAAAATAAACAGGCGAGAAAGAGAACGGTGCGCTCACGGAGCCCATAGGAGTGGAAATGGAGCCACCACCCATGGGCATCATCATGCCACCACCATACCCACCGCCGGAAAGCTCGCGGAAGGAACCAAGGCGGAGCGCAACAGCATTTTGTTTTAGCGGTTTGGCATAAACTGCCAGAGTGCCTTTTTGCAGCTTGCGCAAAATTTTGCGGGTTTTCTCCTTTTCTATCAGTATGGGCAAATCATCGCTTTTTCTGAAGCTGAGTCCTCTTCCCATCAGTCCTATTTCCTGGTTACTGTTGTAGTTAAAGCTTTCCAGCTTATTCAGGGAAGGGAAGTGATAAATGCTGAGGTCGATAAAATTCTTGTTGCCGCTAATTTTGTAAAGCCGGTCTTTCAGAATAAAAGTGTTGGTCTTGAAATTTGTTTCTGCAAATGCCGGAGGCAAGGCCTGGAAGGATGAATGGCCTCTCTCGAAATCAAGAGTAAGGATAGCGGTAAAACCGGCGGGTACACCATGGGCACTTTCTTCCATTTCCCTGGTAAGTACGAGTGTTTGCTTGTTAGTGAGGTAGGCTTTTTCCAGCTCCAGCTCTAAGAAGTTGTTTTCCCGGCCGCTGTACACCTGCACAAAGTCTGATTTTCGCATCAAATCGAAAACATCTTCTGAAAGTGGAAATTCCTTTCGCTCGACATTCTTTTCGTCCAGTACTCTTACCAGAATCAGCTTCTGCTCCTGTTTATTCATTAGCAGAAAGTATAGTTCTTCTCTGTCCTCAATGGTGTGCAGGAGCTTCTCTTTCCGGCTTTCGGCCAGTTCAAAATAGCCAAAGCTTGACTCATGCTCTTTCTTTCCAAGACGGTAAGCCTCCAGCCGGTTGTTATCAACTGCATTGTGGAAATAATAAATGAAAGCATCGGGTATTTCTTTTACACCTACCGGCTTTTGATGGTACTCTTTCCCGGGAAAAGTTTGGGTAAGGGATGTAATAATGTTTCCATCGGGGTCGAAGGTGTAAAAGTTACGGGAATCGTTATGGTAAAATGCAAGGCTGTAACAGCCATCCCTGCTGGCTTTTCCGGAAGGGCTGTAGAGGTTTTTATTACTGGTTTTTAACTGACTGAAGAGATTTTGAGCAGGAAGGTTAAAGGTGTTGAAGAGGAGAAGTACAGTCGGAAGTAAAACAACTTTTTTCATGGAGAGAGTAGGCTAAGAAAAGTTTCCGTTTAAGATCCGTAAGATAGGAGGCAAATGTCAAGGAGCGTAGTATATGTAAGAATTCTGTGCTTTTTTTGAATAGCAGGAGGAGGATTAAGAGGACGTCTTGCTCTGTCTGTAGTTTACCGGCTTCGGCGCATCATTTTAGGTCCGTACCATAGCCAGAAGCCGGTAACGGTAAAGGTAAGCAGGGCCAGGCCCATTATGGTGGTGTAGGTTAGTTTTATCCACTCCCCTTCTGTCTCAAAATAATAATCCAGAATGGAGCCGTCGTGGATATTTTCGATAAAATCGGAGCGGCGCCGTTCAATATGCAACAATTCTCCGGTAGCGCCATCGAGCTGTACTCCCCAAAAGTGGTCGACAAACACAAACTTTACCATGCCTTTATCCTTTCGAACATCAATCCGTTCCAGTTCAGGAGATAAGCTGGAAGAAATAGAGTCGTGGAGGATAATAACTGCCTGCTGGTGGAGGCTTTCCAGGGGGAGCCAGTCCTTCAGGTCTGTGGAGGTGCCGGTATAGGACTTGGGCAGAATAGCGCCTCCGCTGTGCTTTTTCCAGCCTAAGAGGAGGCCGGTAACAGAAATAAAAAAGAAAAAAACAAACAGCAGCGCCCCGGTGGTGCGGTGGATCTTTCTGAAGATTCTTAATATCCTGGCTTGTTTCTGCCTGCTGTACTGCTCGCTCATTCCTAAATTTTAGAGGCTGTTATCTTTGGCATTTGATTATTGAAAGGTTAGAGGTCGGACAAAATCCTCTACAATAGCAGCCATAGTCTTACGGATTCTACACTTTTTCTCCGGAGGCAATTTACTAATTTCCAGGAAGGGCATCGGTGTAACGGTTTTAAAGAAGTTTTACTTAATTCTGCCCTTTTCCTTTAGCCGGTCAAAGATAATTTTATCTACCGGCGATATTTTATTTCTGTCTGCATAGGTAAGCCAGGCTACTTCTTCTATTTCCGAACTGGCTTTAATGGTTCCCTTGTAGGAGGCGGAGTAACATTTCATCTTCACTATTACTCCTTCGGGATGCCCGTGGGCCTGGGCCTGAAAGTTGCCTTCAAAAGTTAGAGTGGAGCTTAATAACGCTACTCCTAACTCTTCCCGTATCTCCCGGACCAGGGTTTGTTCATCGCTTTCGCCGGGCTCCCGCTTACCTCCCGGTAGGTACCAGGTATCTTTACCGCGGCTCCGGCTACTTAAAATCCGGTAGTCCCTGATTTCTATCCAGGCCAGTTTATCTATCATCATCCTTTAGCATTCATTACAGCCTTTTCAGAAGGCCAGTTGGAGGACTGCAGCAAATCTTTAATGAAATTCAGGCTAAATGGCTGAGCCTAAATAATATTTTCTGAAGGTGTTCCTCCACACTGCTTTCTTTTTTGGCAGGGTGGAGGAACCTTCAATCAGGGCTGGCTCCTGAAAGCTTTATACTGATTAATAAGGCCGTTGGTAGAGCTATCGTGTGTCTGCACATCTTCTTCATTCTGGAGCTCCGGCAAAATCTTTTTGGCCAGCTGTTTGCCCAGCTCCACTCCCCACTGGTCGAAGCTATATATGTTCCAGATGATGCCCTGTACGAAAATTTTATGTTCGTACATCGCAATCAGGCTGCCGAGGGTGCGGGGGTCAAGCTTTTTAAACAAGATGGAGTTGGTCGGGCGGTTGCCTTCAAAGACTTTAAATGCTTTTAAGCTGTTGATTTCTTCTTCCGACGCCCCCTGGGCCTTCATTTCCGCTACTACCTCTTCTTCTGTTTTGCCGTTCATCAGGGCTTCGGTCTGGGCAAAGAAGTTTGCCAGCAGTTTTGGATGATGGTCGCCGATAGGATTGTGGCTGATAGCTGGGGCAAGAAAGTCGCAGGGTATTAGCTTGGTGCCCTGGTGGATGAGCTGGTAAAAAGCATGCTGCCCATTGGTGCCCGGTTCCCCCCAGATGATGGGGCCGGTCTGGTAGCTTACTGGTTTTCCGTTTCTATCGACCGATTTTCCATTACTTTCCATATCGCCCTGCTGGAAATAAGCAGCAAAGCGGTGCATATACTGGTCGTAGGGAAGCAGTGCGTGCGATTCGGCACCAAATAAATTGTTGTACCAGATGCCGAGCAGGGCCAGGATTACCGGCATGTTTTTCTCCAGCGGAGCCTGTTCAAAATGCTGGTCCATGGCATGGGCTCCTTCGAGTAGTGCCTTAAAGTTTTCGAAACCAAGTGTGCAGGCAATGGAAAGGCCAATAGCCGACCAGAGCGAATAGCGGCCACCTACCCAGTCCCAGAACTCAAACATATTTTTGGTGTCGATACCAAAGTCAGCTACTCCTTTGGCATTGGTCGAAATAGCTACGAAATGCTTTTTAATATGCTCCTCGTCTTTAGCCTGTTCCAGAAACCAGCTGCGGGCCGTGTGGGCGTTGGTCATGGTTTCCTGTGTGGTAAAGGTTTTGGAGGCAATCATAAAAAGGGTTGTCTCCGGATTCAACTTTTTAAGCGTTTCAGCAATGTGGGTGCCATCGACATTGGAAACAAAATAGGCCTTCATGTGGGGCTTCTGGTAGGGTTTCAGGGCCTCCGTTACCATCACCGGACCAAGGTCGGAGCCGCCAATGCCAATATTTACAATGGTATCGATGGCTTTGCCGGTATATCCTTTCCATTCGCCTTTAATGAGGGCATCAGAAAAGTCTTTCATTTGTGCCAGTACCCGCTTTACATCAGGCATCACATCCTTTCCATCGACCAGCACAGGCGAGCCGGACTGGTTCCGTAAGGCGACATGCAGCACTGAGCGCCCTTCGGTAAAATTAATTTTTTCGCCCCCAAACATGGCCGAAATGGCATCTCCCAGCTTACATTCTTTTGCCAGATCCACCAACAGGTGCATGGTTTTGTCGGTAATCCGGTTTTTTGAATAATCGAGGAGAATATCCTCAAAGCGCAGGCTGAGCCGCTTAAAGCGGTCGTGATCATGGGCAAACATTTTTCTCAGGTGGGTATCCTTTATCTGCTCATAATGCTCATCGAGCTTTTCTACCGCTTTAGTGGTGGTGGGATCTATAGATGGAAACATAAAAATGCGTTTTAAAAGTCTAAAAGAACAAATTTAGAAAAGTAGCGCACTTTATGAAATAAAAACTAAATGAATGCTCCTCAGGATGGGAATATCCTGCTTTTGAAAAGTAAGGCCTTTTGCTGTCATTGGAAGGGAAAAAGGCGGGGAATAAGAAGAGCCCCTGAGAAGGGGCTCTTAGATTATTTACTCAATATTCTGGTAATATTTAACCAACCATGCGGAACTGCTTCAGCTCTGCGACAGGACCAATTTGTGTCTTTTTAATGGTAATGCCGGCCATTTTCAGGTGGACCTCTACCGGCGCCAGGTTACGGGTAAATTCTGAACTAATCACTTTGCCATAAAACGCTTTGGCCTCGCTTGATTCACCCCTGTTGAAATACTGGGTCGAGAGCTTTTTGCTGACAGGCAAACCAGGAATTACCTGGTAAGTGGTGCAGATTACCTCGTAAGAAGGCAGGAAGGGTTTAAACACTTTTTTGAATACTTTTTTCATAAGCGCTGTTTTTCATCTTTTCACTAAACTAGGGCTTTCTTTTGTTAATCAAGCAAATGCGCTTTTTGATGCCTCCGGCAAATCATGTTAGTTTTTCTGGCTTTATGGCACTAGCAAACGGGCCTTTCTAGTTATTCTGTAAACTTTTTGTAAGCACATGTTTAGTTGTTGCTGATTGCAGGGCTGCAAGTTTTTTGTGAAAGTTACAGTAAGCGGAAGGCATTATTTTCTGCGGAGCCATCCGGAAGTTGCCACTTTCTGGTACAAAACAGAATAAATGGAGCAGGTAAAAGGAGTTGGCGCAGGCAGCTCCTGAAATCGCTGTTTTCATCCTTTTTATTTCTGTACAAGTAAGCTTATAAGGCTATTGTATTTGAACAGAAGAGCAGCTATGTTTATAAAAATTTTGCTTCATGATTGTCTCTAAAATGGCCGCCAGCCTTATTGGCTCAGAAATAATAAAAATTGGGAATGAGGTCAATGATATGATCCGCAGGGGAGAAAAGATCTGTAACCTTACGATTGGCGATTTCGACCCTGCTTTGTATCCCATTCCGGCCGGGCTTACGACGGAAATAGGCAAGGCTTACCAGGCAGGCCATACGAACTATCCGCCGGCCAATGGGGTAGCTGAGCTAAGGCAGTCAGCCGCCGCTTTTTTAAAGGAGCGGCTGGGGCTGGACTATCCTGCCAATGATTTGCTGATAGCTGGCGGCTCCCGGCCACTCATATATGCCACTTACCTGGCGCTCATCGACCCGGACGATACGGTAGTGTTTCCGGTGCCTTCATGGAACAACAACCATTACTGCCACTTGTCTGGCGCCCGGCCGGTAATGGTCGAAACCCGGCCGGAAAACAACTTTATGCCGACTGCGGCGGATATAGCGCCTCATTTGAAAGGAGCAACCTTGCTTGCGCTCTGTTCGCCACTTAACCCTACAGGTACGGTTTTTAGCAAAGAAGATCTGGCTGCTATCTGCGATCTCGTAATTGAGGAAAATAAATCCCGCTCAGCCGATGAAAAGCCGCTGTACATTATGTACGACCAGATTTACTGGATGCTCACTTTTGGAAATACCCGGCACTTCGATCCGGTAAACCTGCGGCCGGAGCTGCGCGATTATGTAATTTATATCGACGGAATATCGAAATGTTTTGCGGCAACAGGTGTACGGGTAGGATATGCCTTTGGCCCGACCACTGTCATTGACAAAATGAAGTCTATCCTTGGCCACATAGGGGCATGGGCACCCAAGGCGGAGCAGCTGGCGGTGGCCACCTTTCTGCAGGATGGAAAAGCGGTCGATGCTTTTACTAAAGGCTTTAAAGAAAAGGTGCAGCGGAGTTTGGACACCCTCTTTCACGGGCTGAAGGAGCTGAAGAGGAGTGGCTTACCAGTCGATGCCATTATTCCCATGGGGGCGATTTACCTGACGGCCCGTATTGATGTGCTTGGCAAAACCACCCCGGATGGAAAGGAACTCCGGACTAATAAGGATATTACCAGCTATCTGATTCAGGAGGCGAAATTGGCCATCGTGCCATTTGGTGCATTTGGTACCAGTGAACTGTCGCCCTGGTTCAGGATGTCGGTGGGGGGAGCTTCGCTGGAATCCATACAGGCGGCCCTGCCCAGGCTGCGGGAAGCTTTGCACCAGCTGAAGTAAGGCATAGTTTAAAATTATAGAGGGAAGCCGGACGCTGAAGAGTGTCCGGCTCTTCGGTTTTTGGGAGGAGTAGCTAGAAATACCTCCACGGTAATAGTTAGGGTTAACCAGAAGCGGCCTTTATTTTCTGCAGGAGTTCTTCCTCGGAGGTATCGTTTATCCAGGTTTCCTCCAGCCGGAGGCGTACACTTTTTGCTCCGCCCGTGGGGGTGCAGACGACCGCTACTTTATTATTTTTGTCTGTTGCCATTCGATCAGCCTCTTCTGCTTCTTCACTCCCTGGCCCTCCATACGCTTGTACGCAGGTCCAGCGGGTGCCATTCTGGTCTGTAAGTTCACGTTGCTGCATATCATATTTTATCTCCGGTGAAAAATTCTTCTTTATGAGTATCAGGTTTAATTACGTAAAAAACCGGCTTTAGATAAGGATTTCTCCTGGCTCCTTTTTTAGTGAAACCAGAGAGTGCTACAGGGCTGTCCTTTTCCGGTCTTTTGAGTTGCATGTTTTCCTGGGAGTAACTCGCATTTTTATTTTGCCTGATTGAACGTTTGTCCACGTATTTAATGTATATTTCCTAACACTAACCCACTACGGAAATGTCAAAAGAAAAAAGCACAATAAAAGAAAATAAGAAGGAAGCCATGAAAAGCCTGAAAGAGAAACGTGCCGATAAAAAGGCGAAGAAAGCAGCGAAAAGAGATTAATCTCCGGGTATTTTCCATCAGGCACTACAGGAATGGGGCTTTAATGTCATTACCAACCCTTTAAAGCACTTCTGCTTTGCAGGGTTGGTACTGGCAAAAAAAGGCACAGCTAAAAGTATTCGCCTGTACCTGTTTCTATCAGCGCCCTTCTACTTTTTTAATTATTCTAAATGGCTGAATACAGCACCATCATTCTCCTGGCAGCCATACTGCTGGCCTTACTGGTCTTTTTGTACTTTATCCCGCTGAACCTCTGGATTACCGCCCGCTTTTCAGGGGTGCAGGTTGCGCTTAGCAAGCTTATTTTTATGCGTATCCGCCGGGTGCCGCCGGGGCTTATTGTGCAATCCATGATTCTGGCAACTAAAGCAGGCATAAAAGAGATATCCACTGACCAGCTGGAGGCCCATTACCTTGCGGGTGGAAATGTAAGGGCGGTAATCAAAGCACTTATTGTAGCGGATAAAGCCAATCTCAATCTCCACTTTAAGCAGGCTACGGCCATCGACCTTGCCGGGAGGGATGTGCTCCAGGCCGTACAGGTTTCCGTAACTCCCTATGTAATTGTAGTGCCGGCCATAACCGGTGTTTCGGTCGATGGTATACAACTGGTGGCGGTAGTGAGGGTAACGGTGCGGGCCAATCTACAGCGGCTGGTGGGCGGCGCTGGCGAAGACACTATTATGGCCCGTGTAGGGCAGGGGATTATTTCCACTATCGGTATGGCAGGCGGCTACCAGGTGGTGCTTGAAAACCCGAATAAAATTTCTCAGCAAGTGCTGGAGAATGGTCTGGATGCAGGTACAGCTTTCGAAATCCTTTCTATCGATATTTCCGATATGGACATCGGGAAAAATATTGGAGCCGAGCTGAAGATCGACCAGGCCAATGCGGATTTGCGGATTGCTAAAGCCAAAGCTGAAGAAAGGCGATCAATGGGCGTAGCGCTGGAACAGGAGATGGTGGCAAGGGTACAGGAAGCGCGCTCTAAAGTAATACAGGCAGAGGCCGAAATTCCTTTTGCCATGGCTGGCGCTTTTAAAGTAGGCCGGCTGTTTGGAAACAGAAAATAATAGTAAAGAGCCCCCTGTTCCTTCTTTTCTAATGCTGATGGACGTAGAGCAATTACCTGTATTTCTGGTTCAGGATAGGAGATGGCTGTCCTGGGTCTAAACCCTTCGAAATTTTCAGGTTAAGCTGCATATGCCATTCAAGCTTTTTGGCCGATAAGGGAAGCCCGCGTCAGTTGTTTCTTCGATATAGCTCCATTATTATCCTGGTTTCCGCTCAGGCCTTTCCCGCTTTTGCTTTTAGAGCGGTTCCTGCTTAACGTTCTGTATATCAGTGAAATAATTTTATATTTTTAGCATGAAAGAGAGGTGAATTTTCCGAACATTTGTTAAAACCCTGCGTTCAGATTGACAGATAGAGAAATAAATTTTTCAAACTAATTTAAATGCAATCATGGAAAGAACAACAGATTTTAAAGACAGACCCGCAGTAAGTTATAACACAGAACATAATGAAGGAAAAGTAGCGACTGCTATTGAACACCAGACGGCCAAAATACCTTCCGATGTATACCTCTGGGCATCCTTAGGTTCTATGGCGGCATCTTTAACTTTAAAAATAATGGGTAAAGACAAGACTGCGCTGTTTGTTGGCCAGTGGGCACCTTCTTTTTTAATATTAGGGCTCTACAACAAATTAGTAAAAGTGGAAGGGCATGATTAATGAGTGCACCCACTTTTTAATAACCTAAATAAGAATCCCTTGTCAGCTTCGACATATGGTTCAAATTACTTTCGGCAAGTGCTCACCAGCATTGGCCGAAAGTTTTATGGGGTCCCCTTCAAGTTAAACAGGAACCTGCTCGTGTAGGTGAGAAGAAAAACCTTCTAACCCATGCCCTGTTACTAAATTAAAAAGAACCGGGGCAGAACTGGCTGTCTCTGCTGTTTACACTAACCAAAAATGTTATGGCAAAAATAGAAGTAGAGAAAGATAGTAATGGAAAATCAACCTGGAAGTATGTACTTATTGGCCTTCTGGTAGTGGGGGTGATAGTTCTTTTATACTATGGATTTTTCCTTGGAGAAAATGAGGCTGTAGAAGGGGTGGAAGATCCGGCAGTAATTGAACAGGGGATTTCCCAAAGTTTAAAGCCCTTCCTCATAGAGGAGCTGAGTGAAAAAAGGGCAGCAAACGTTTAGGTTGGAAAAGGACGGGTAAAAGAAAAAGCTCCTACTCTTTTTGCTCATATGCTCTTTCTCAAATATTCTCCTTTAGATAAAGAAGAATACTAGCTGGCACCTTCTTCATTTTCCTGTCCCGTCTGCTTTTCGGCTGCCCGATTTTGCCTTACCTTTGACGTGCAAAAGCGAAGAATTTAACCGTAGTTTATATGCTCAGAAGACCCAGAAGGAATCGCAAATCGGCCGCCATTCGAGGGATGGTCGAGGAGACCCGCCTCCATGTTAACGACCTTATCTTTCCTGTTTTTTTGATTGATGGCAAAAATGAAAAAGAGTCCATCAGCTCCATGCCAGGTATTTATCGCTACAGCGCCGACCTGCTTTTAAAAGAAATGGAGGAGTGCCTGAAATTAGGTATCCGCACCTTCGACCTTTTCCCCCGCCTGCCGGAGAGTGTTAAAGATCCCCTGGCCATTGAGGCCACCAATGAAAACGGATTATACCTGAGTACCCTTCGGCGGATTAAGCAGGAGTTTCCCGAGGCCTGTATCATGACGGATGTCGCCATGGATCCTTACAGCTCCGAAGGGCATGACGGCATTGTGCGTGATGGCAAAATCCTCAACGACGAAACCCTGGAAGTGCTGGCGAAAATGGCCGTAGCGCAGGCTCGTGCCGGTGCCGACATCATTGGCCCCAGCGATATGATGGACGGGCGGGTAGAAGCCATACGGGAAGCGCTTGACGATGAAGGTTTTCAGGAGGTAAGTATTATGAGCTATACCGCCAAGTATGCCAGCGCCTATTACGGGCCCTTCCGCGATGCCCTGGGCTCGGCTCCAAAATCCGGCGATAAAAAAACTTACCAGATGGACCCGGCCAACCAGCGCGAAGCACTGGTGGAAGCAGATTTGGATGTGGCCGAGGGAGCCGATTTTTTAATGGTGAAACCAGCGCTGGCTTACCTGGATGTAATTAAGCTTTTAAGAGACAACTACGAGCTGCCTATTGCTGCCTATAATGTGAGTGGCGAATACTCCATGATCAAGGCCGCTGCCCGGAATGGCTGGCTCGATGGCGATAGAATTATGTTGGAGACGCTTCTGAGTATTAAACGGGCAGGGGCCAACATTATACTTACTTATTTTGCCAAAGAGTTTGCCCTGCTGCAGGCCGGGAAATAAGTTTACTGAAATTAGTGCATGCAGGAGAGGCTATCCAGGCAGGGATGGCCTCTTTTTTTATGGACAGTTATAATCTTTGACCAGTGGCTTTTATCTGTTTTCTATATTCATTAGATTGTACCCAGATGAACTTTCATTTTTTTAACAGATGCGACTGCCATGAAAAAAACAATCTTTTCCATCTTCCTGCTGATGGTGGCAACCTATGTAATTGCCCAGGAAGGCCTTACCGTTACCGGCACCATTAGCAAGCCAGCCGGCCCAACAGCCGTGCTGCTGGTGCCTAACCCCCTGCTACCCTCTTTAAACAGAGAAAACTTAATCGATACGCTCGATGCCTCCGGCTCCTTTGCCATAGAAGTTGAGTTGAAAGAGCCAACCTTTGCCACTTTTCGCCATGGCCGCGAAATAAGTACGGTATACCTGGAGCCTGGTAAAGATTTCAGTCTGAGCCTGAATCCGGAGCAGTTCGACGAATCGCTGAAATACAGCGGAGATGGCGCCGCAGCCAATAATTTTATGGCAGCGCACTTCCTCAAATTCGAGGATCCCAGTCCTGTGCGGGAACAAATGAAATCTTTAGATCCTGAAGCATTCAAAGAAGCGGCCGATGCCCGCAGGAAGGCGCGACTAGCTTTTCTGGAAACCTATAAAGGCAAAGTTTCTGAAGAATTTTATAAGAATATGAAGCAGCAGATAGCTTATGAATGGGGAGGTGAGCTGCTGTCATACCCCTCTGCCCATGCCTATTTTAACGGGCTGGAAGAATCTCCGGCTTTACCGGCTGCTTATCAGGCGTATGAGCAGCAATTGCCACTGATGGAACCATCTGCCTTGGCTCTGCCCGCCTACCAGCAGTATATGTACCGAAAGGTGCGCGACCGCTACAGCAGAAAGCTTGAGGGAGTGGAGAAGCAACCACAAGGAAAGGAATATATCAATGGCCTGTATACTTTTGCCGGACAGGAACTAAAGGGAGAGGTGCTGGAATATTTTCGTCATAAGCTCTTATTCGAAGGAATGAGTTATGATGGGCTGGATTCTTATGCCGATGCCTATCAGCAGTTTATTGCCGGCGATGCTGCCCCTGAATACAAGGAAAGCCTGCAGGAGGTATACAAGCGGCAGGAGCATTTAATGGCTGGCAAACCTGCTCCTAATTTTAAGCTGGCTACCCTGGAAGGCGGTGAAATGTCGCTCGAAGAGCTGAAAGGTAAAGTGGTATATGTGGACTTCTGGGCCAGCTGGTGCCGCCCCTGCCTGGGCGAAATGCCCGCGGCTAAAAAAATGAAAGAGCACTTCAAAGATAATCCGAATGTAGCCTTTGTCTATATTTCCATAGACGATGATGAAAACAGCTGGCGGGAAATGGTGGAAAAACAGGCTATAGAAGGCATCCATCTCTACTCCCAGGGCTGGGGCAGCCAAACTGCACAGGACTATGTGGTGCAGGCGATTCCGCGCTATGTATTAATTGACCAGGAAGGTAAACTCATCGATTCCAGTATGTCGCGCCCCAGCGATCCGGCCACCATTCCGCGTATCGAAGAGGCCCTGGCATCCGGCAAATAAAACAAGAATGATAAAGGAGCTACTCTTGGCGATGTTGCTCCTTTTTAATCAAAACCTCCCTTCAACAGTAGTTAAAATTTTTTGTAGCTTACGGATATGAAGAAGTTTTCAATTATTTTCCTGGCCTGTCTTAGTCTGGCAGCCTGCCAGGAAAAAGCCGACAAGGCCCTGGAGGTCGATGAAGAGCCGGTAGAAGTGGTGGAAAATCCTGCCGCCGAAGGTTTCAATGCTGAAGCATCTGATGAAAAGGCCATCGCCCTGGCCGATAGTGTAATGCAGGCAATGGGCGGCCGCCCCGCATGGGACAATACCCGCTATCTCAGCTGGAACTTCTTTGGGGCCAGAGAGCTGTTATGGGATAAGAAGACGGGACGCGTGCGGATTGAAGTACCTAACGATTTTACTGTTTACCTGATTGATATGCAGGCCGATACCGGCCGTATTATGCGCTATGGCGAAGAAATCTCCCATCCGGATTCAGTGGCCAAATATGTAGAGCGAGGCAAGCAGATATGGGTAAATGACAGCTACTGGTTGTTCATGCCTTTTAAATTGAAAGATTCCGGCGTTACCCTTACCTATGCCGGTAAGGATAGTATGCAAAGCGGTGCACCGGCCGAGGTGGTAGAGCTCCAGTTCGAGGAGGTAGGCTTTACACCGGAAAATAAATACAAGGTTTATATCGACCCGCAGGATAAGCTCGTAAAGCAGTGGGCCTTCTATCGCCATGCCTCTGCCGATACCCCCAACTTCATCACCCCCTGGGAAGATTACCAGCGCTACGGCGACATCCTCCTCTCCGGCGAAAGAGGCGAGCGTGACATTACCGACATTGCCGTCTACGAAGAAATGCCCGAAGCCGCCTTTACCGATTTTGAGTTTCAGGTAGAAGGGGAGTAAAGGACCAGCTCAAAACTGCAATCAATAGTAGGAAATGTGAATAGCAGGATCAATTGAATTATGTAGAATGCCTCAGAATTCAGAAGATACATTTTTCGGATGCGTTTAGATAACTTTTTGTAATCATGAAAAAGTCATTTTTATTTCTTCTCATCCTTTTTCTACCCTTAGTTTCTAGTGGACAGCTTAAAAATGAAGAGCCAGAGTGGTATCTGCGAACGGCAGATGGGTGTTCTCTTTTTGTAAAAGAATATGGCAGAGGAGCAGATACATTGGTGATTTTGCATGGTGGTTGGGGGGCCGAACACAGTTATCTTCTTAATGCCATGAAGGGCCTCGATGATGATTATCATCTTGTTTTTTATGATCAGCGTGGTTCTCTTCGTTCTGCTTGTCCGGATAGTTTAGTTTCTGTGCAAAACCACATCAATGATTTAGAGGAGCTCCGAAAGGAGTTAAACCTTGGGAAGTTAAATTTAGTAGGTCATTCGGTAGGTACGACACTGGCAATGGCTTATTTAGATGCACATCCTGACAAGGTAAGGGGACTGGTTCTTGTATCTGTTTCAGCGCCTCGGTCTCCTACTACTCCTGAAGAAAAAAGATTAATCGAAAAGCAGCGACAGGCAAAGAAAGCCTGGTTTGAAAGGGAAGAAGTTATGTCAACACTCAAAGAACACGGGCTGGACAAGCCTATGGATGAAATGAGTGATAAGGAGCTTTCTTATTATTATCGGATAATGTTTGCTGGGGCTAACTTGTATGATATGGATAAGTGGAAGTTAGATAAAGGAGGTTTTGCATTCTTTAATTCATCTGCAGGAAGAAAAGCAAAAGAAAGTATGCCTCCTGATTATAATTATATGCCTGCCCTTTCCAGGCACAATTGCCCGGTCTGGATGTTGGAGGGAAGTCATGACTTTGGGCCATTGACTGTTGAATATCATCGATTATGGTCTGGGAAGATTCCCAACATACACTTAGTGGAGATCGATAAGGCAGGACACAGTATCTGGATTGATCAGCCAGTTGACTTTCAGAAGGCACTTAAAACAGCTTTAGCAAGTTCTGTTGGCTGCAATGAGTGATCCTGATGGCTTTCTTTTAGCTGTATTATTAACAAAATTCTGTGTCTGTCTCAGCCTCACTCCCAGCTACAGCTCACTAAGCTTCCTTTTTCCGCATCATTTTCTACTTTCAGGAACACCTCAATTTCCTGCTGAAGCTCCTCTACGTGGGAAATTATGCCGACAATACGGTTTTCGTGGCGGAGCGATTTAAGGGTGTCGAAGACAATGCGCAGGCTTTCCTTGTCGAGGGCACCGAAGCCTTCGTCGAGAAAAAAGAAGCTTTGCTCAGCCTCATTGAGGCTTTTGATGTTCTCAGCCATGGCCAGGGCCAGGCAGAGAGCTGCCTGGAAGGTTTGGCCGCCACTGAGGGTTTTGAGCAAACGGGTGCGGCCTCCATTCAGGAAGTCGCGCACAATAAAGTTATTCTGCCCGTCGAGCTCCAGGCTCAGGTTATTGCGGGTAAGCTTAAAGAAGCGCTCATTGGCTACGCGGCAGAGGTCCTGCAGGTATATGGTAGATACATAGTCGACAAAGCCGCTGCCGCGGAAAAGGCCTGCCAGTTCTTTTAAATTCTCGCGGCGAAGCTCCAGGGCCTCGAGCTCCTTTAGCAGGTTCCCGCTCTTTTTAAGTTTATCCTCTTTGTCGGCTTTTTCATGGGCGGCCTGCGTCTGCCGCTTTTTATGCTCCTCGCATTGTTCCTCCTGCTGCCTTATCTTTTCCAGGAGCTGCGTGTGCGCTTCTTTATCATAAGGGCGGCCAGCTACCTGTTCTTCCAGCTTCTGCAGGCGATCGTGGGCAATGTGCAGCTGCTGGTAGTACTGCTTTATTTGCCGGTCTTCCTCTTCTATATTCAGACGGAGGGCAAGTACTTCCCGCACTTTTTCCTGGTTAGAAAAACCCCTGGTCCGGCAAAGTTCCTCAATTTCCTGCTGCAGGGCCTCCTGCTTTTGCTGTAGCTCCTGAATGGTCTGGTTGCCCGATTCGAAGGTGGCCTGCAGGCGGGCACAATGTTCATTCAGCTGGTTGATCTGCTGCTGGCTATGCTCAAAATGCTTAATGAGCTTTTCCAGTTTTTCTTTTCCTTTCTGCAGGCTTTCCTGCAGGGCAGCAGTTTCGAACTTGAGCAGGCGCTGGTTATCGGCATGTAAGGCCTCTTTTTTAGCTTCCCATTCTCCCTGCAGGCTGCTCAACTGGCGCTCGGTTTGTTGCAGTTCCCTGCTTAAGGTTTCATATTTATCGGCCTTGTGTTCAGCCTCTTTTTTGGCTGTGGCTAGTTGAGTTTTAAAAGTTTTAATCTGTTGAGCTGCCAGCTTAGCCAGATCTATCTGCCGTTTAAGCTCCTCTTTTTCAGTCTGCCGGAATTCCGGCCAGGAGAAATTATGTTCCAGTAGCTGCTGCTGTTGCCTGAATTGCTGAAGGTCTTTTTCCTGCTGCTGGTGATTTTGTTCCAGGTGCCGAAGGTTGGCCTGTACTTCCTTCAGGTTCGCATTTAGCTGGTTAAGCTGCTGCTGCTTTTCGCGGCATTGTTTTATTTTTTGCTCCTGCTCCTCGCAGGCCTGTGCAATATGTTCGCTCACGGCCAACTGTGGGTGGTCGGTGGCTCCACACAGCGGGCAGGCCTGGCCCTTCTGCAGCTGGTCAGCATACTCGGTAAGCTTCTGCTGCACGTGTAGCTCCCGCAGCTTTTTATCTTCCACGGCCTCCTGCTCCAGCAGGCTGCGGCCCATTTCTTCAAGCCCGCTTAGCACAGCCGGCCAGTCTTCAAGAGAAGAGAGTGCCGGCCAGTCCTGCAGAAGCTGCTTTTGCTGTTGCTGGCTTGTTTTAAGTGATTCTTTGCAGGATTCCAGTGCGGCTTCAGCCTTTTTTATCTGTTCCAGGAAGGTTTCCTTTTTCTCCACCCACTGAAAGACTTCGCTCAGGCGGCCAATATCGGGCTGACCGGCTTCCAGTTTCTGGAGCCGCTCCTCCATGGCAAGGTATTGCTCCTTCGACTGCTTTTTCTGCGCTTCGAGTTTTTCGCAATCCCCAGTCTGTTTCGCTTGTACTTTTTGGATGGCTGCCAGCTTTTCTTCCGTAGCCTTGAGCTGGAGAGTACGCTCCAGGTCTTCGATTTTTCTTGCCACCTGGTCCTTTTGTTCATAGGCTGTACGGGCCTGCTCAAAAGTTTCCTTTGCTTTCTGCTGCTGCTCCTTGTTTTGCTTTAACTTTTTTTCAAGTTCCTGCTGTGCAGCAGCTTTCTCCTTTAGCTCTTTACCGAGGCTATGCTGCTGGCGGAGCTTTTCATAAAAATGGGTGTAGGCTTCGGTATAGGTTTTTAGCTGCTGTTCCCGCTCTTTCCACTTTGCGCCTTCTGCTTCCAGGGTTTTCAGCCGTTGGCGGCATTCAAGCAGCTGCTCATGTAGCTGTTCCAGGGCTTTTAGCTCCTGCTCTTCCTTTTTATGGGAGGTGGTTTTTTCCTGAAGTTCTTTTATAAGGCCCTCCAGCTGCTTTATTTCTTCTCCAAGGCGCGTTACCTCTTCCTGCTTCACTTCACCTAATGACTCCAGCTGCCCCTGTACGTGCTGAATATCCATTTCGGTTTTCTTAAGGAGGCTACCGGTTTGAGGGCCGAGGTCGAAGCTATGCAGGCGGAAGAGCTCCTTGAGCATACGGGTACGGTCGCCGCTGGTCTGGTCAACGAATTCCCTGAACTTTCCCTGGGGGATGATGATGGTCTGCTTAAAGTTCTTATAATCCATTCCCAGGATTTCGCTGGCATCTTTTACCCCCTCGAGCGGTAGCCACTGCTCTCCTTCCCAGCGGTAGTACTGCCGGTCGTTTTTGCTGATTTTTACCTCTTCAAACTTATCGGCCTTAGAGTTTCGTTTGGCCATGCAGGCAAAGCGGTATTTCTCCTGGTTACCTTTGCCGGACATGAAGGTAAAGTCGATATGAAAGCGGTTGCTCTGGAGGTTGAGCATGTTATAGTAGCGATCGTCCCCGCTTTTGTTGAGCCGCTCCGTATCGTCGAAAAGCACAAACATAATGGCTTCCAGTATAGAAGATTTACCGCTCCCTACCTCTCCGAATATCCCAAAGAGGCCATTTGATGTGAGGGTTTCGAAGTTAATTGTCTGCTTTTCTTTGTAAGAATATAATCCTTCTATGGTAAGGGAAAGAGGAATCATGTTTTAATATGCTGATTTCTAAATGATAGAATGAGTGAATGATAGAATGAATGAATAGGCAAAGCATACACTTATTCTGTCATTATTATTTCTCTCTGAGTTTAGACTCAAGGCTCAGAACCCAATACTCACGACTGTTCCTGAACAATTTCGCGGAAGAGCTGCATCAGGTCATCATTCGGCTCCTGGCCTTTTCGCTGCTGAAAATAATCGCGGAAAAGAGCCTCGCGGCTTTGCTGCAGGTTGATTTTCTTTTCTTTCAAGTCCTGTCCCTCCAGCTCCTCCACTCCGGTTATTTTCGGAATAATACTAACAATGCCATCATGGGCCCGGAGCAGTGCTTTTTTAGTCGGCGCATCGATATAGGTATCACTCACCAGGGTAAGCTCCACAAAGGTGTTTGGATTTGCCTGCAGCCACTGGAGGGCCTCTTCGGTGCTGTTAAATTCTTTCCGGGCAAGGGTTCTGCCCTTTTGCAGTCGGATGGGTGTACATTCGACAGGCTTGCCCGGTTCTGCCTCCAGCAGCATCACAAATTTTGGCTGGTGCGCTTCGCTGAAGCTGTAGGCAAGGGGGCTGCTGCTGTACACTGCCGGGCAGGGCTGTTTGCTTACGACCTGGCAGCGGTGCAGGTGACCTAAAGCCACGTACTGCATTTGTGGCGGGAAGTTTTCGGTATAGATGGCCTGGGCGCCTCCCATGTGCAGGATGGGCCTTTCGCCTTCGCTGTCTTCCTCCGGGGCGGGGCCACCTTTTTCCATTACGTAAAGGTGGGCCATCAGCATATTCACCCCTTTGTCATCGCAGTGGGCATCGGCCAGTTCCTGCCAATGCTTTTGCAGGCTCTGGCGTAGCTCCTCTTCCTTGTCTTCTTCGCCCAGGTGCTGGCGCATGGTAGTTTCGCTGGCGTAGGGAGTCAGGAGCAGGCGCAGCGGGTAGGAGTTGCCTGGAAGGCACAGCTCCACGAAGCCAGGCTCGCTTTTAAGCACTTCCAGCCCCGAGCCCAATTTACATTCTTTAACTGTTGTTTTAGGCCGCCCAGCCAGGATAATGCCGCAGCTACGGGCGAGGGGGTCCGGGGCATCTATCCGGTCGGGCGAATCGTGGTTGCCGGCAATGCCAATAACGGCACGCCTTCCGCCGGCGGTTAAGCGATGGAGGGTTTTATAAAAAAGCTCAATGGCCTCGTTAGGCGGGTTGAAGGTATCGTAAAGGTCTCCGGCAATCAGTACGGCATCGACCTCGTGCTGCTCCGCAAGCTGACAAATCTCGTCCAGCACCTCGCGCTGCTCTTCTATCCGGCTGAATTCATTCAGCCTCTTTCCCAGGTGCCAGTCGGCGGTGTGGAGTATCTTCATAGGTTTTTGACTATCAGGAAGGTATATCCTTACAAAGGTAATTTTGTTGCTTTACAACTTAAAGCTAAAAGAAATTTTATATCTTCGGGCATATATGGATTTTTAAACTTTACCAGGGCTCGCCCGTAGCCTACTAAAAGACCACTAAAATAAAAAATTAATCAGGATTTATGGGAAACGGAGGATACGGAAACCTCGAAAATGATGCAGCGGCGGACTGGCTGGCTGAATGGGAACAGTTTAAAACAGCCGGATTTGTAGAGGGTACGCTCGACGAACTACTCGAAACCTCGCGGCCCGATGCACACCTTTGCCAGGAAGCACTGGCTGCCTCGGAGGTAATAGCAGCAAAAAACGGCTTCCCGGCTGAGGATTTCGATAAGAAAATGCTTACTGCCGTGGAATTTATGGAAGTCGACAACCTGCCTGAGCTGAAGCAGAAGGCGAAAAGTGTTATTACCATTGTAAGTGGCGACTCCGGTTTGATGGAAATGTGGGAGGCAAGTAACGAAACCGCTGCCTGGCGTTCGTCTCTAGTAAACCTGGCTCAGCGCCTTCGTTAAAATTTCTTTTGAGGGCTGCGCCCGCATCCCTCCAATACTTCTTCTTTTAAAATAAGCCGAAAACCTTATTTATCGTTTGTCCGGGCCGGAATATGAGTATGCTTTGTATGTGATTCGTCATATATGTGAACGGTTCAATAAAAAAATATTTTTCTTGAATACGAGAGAGATAATATGTTAAAAAAGTCATAAATAACTGATTTTGAGTGAAATAAGTAAAACACTCTTGGGTTTAAGTCGTAAGATACATCAGATGGCGCGTAAAGTACGTCATTAAAATAGTGCAAAAATTGCGTTATTATTTTTTTAAACTTAAATCAGAATTGTTATGGCAAATAATATGAATTCTTTAAAAGATCTTTTTATTCACGAATTGCGTGATTTGTATAGTGCAGAAACCCAGCTGTCAGAGGCTTTGCCAAAGATGGCAGAAAAAGCAACTGACCAGAAGCTGAAAGACTGCTTTAAAGGGCACCTGGAAGAAACAAAAGGACAAAAGGAACGCCTGGAGCAGATTGCTCAGAAGCTTGATATAGATATTAAAGGTGAAAAGTGCGAGGCGATGGAAGGCCTGATTCGCGAAGGGAAAGAAGCCCTTGAAATGAAAGGTGATGATGAAGTACGTGATGCAGCTCTTATTGGTGCAGCACAGCGTGTAGAGCATTACGAGATGGCCGGATATGGTACCGCCCGTAACTATGCGAAGCGTCTTGGCTTTAACGAGGCGGCCGACCTTCTGGAAAAGACCCTCGAAGAAGAGAAGTCAGCTGACTCAAAGCTTAATGATGTGGCGATTAGCCGTGTGAATGAAAAAGCACAGAATGCCTAATACGGTATTTATTATTAATGAATATTAGTTTAAGCAGGAACCTGGCTAAAAGCCGGGTTCTTGTTTTTTTATGCCTTTGCAAATATGTTACCAGTAGTCAGATAGCGTAAACAAACTCCAGGTGCTGACGGGAAGCCTGTATTTATCTTCTTACTTGAATAAAAGTAAAGTCATCGGATTTGCTCTCGGGTGGCCAGGCTTGTGTAGTCTGTCTCTTCACCTCTCCCTTCTTAATTACAATAAATTTTGGACTTAGCCCCAACAAAAACACTTGACTTTTACTTAATATGAGTGAATTGAACTGAATTGCAGGAATTTAATAAAGAAATATTATGGCAAATTTTTTGGAAAGGATGTTTACCACTACCGCGCCCAGTATGGTAGTGCCAGGAGTGTACCGGATTCAAACCGCTTTTGTGAACGCCTACATGCTTGGAGAGCCGGGCGGACCATGGATTCTGGTGGATACAGGAATGCCATTTTCTGTAGACCAGATTAAGAAAGCAGTGGATGACACCTATGGGGTACAGGCCCGGCCGGAGGCCATTGTAATGACCCACGGCCACTTCGACCACGCCGGAACGGTAGAAGAACTTTCCAGGTATTGGGATGTGCCGGTGTACGCGCACCCTCTTGAAATACCTTACTTAACAGGGCAGTCGGCCTATCCGCCCCAGGACCCTACTGTTGGGGGCTTTGGCGGACAGCTTAGTCGCTTCTATCCTAATGAGCCTGTTAATATTTCTGAGCGAATATACCAGCTACCTGCAGATGGCGCAGTGCCAGGCGTTGAGGGTTGGAAATGGGTGCATACTCCAGGCCATACCCCGGGCCACATTTCTTTATTTCATGAAAAGGATGCGGTGCTGATTGCCGGCGATGCCTTTATTACCATGAATATGCACGATATGAGCGACATGCTTTCGGGCAAGCCTGAACTGATGGGGCCGCCGGAATATTTTACAAGCGACTGGACAGAATCGCTTCGTTCTATTGACAAACTGGTGGCGCTCCGGCCAAAAGTAGTGGCAACAGGTCATGGAAAGGCCTTGCAGTATCCGGGTATAGAGCTCGATCTTATCGATTTTGCCGACCGCTATTTGCCGCCGCGCAAAGGCCGTTATGTAGATACTCCTGCCCATTCCGATGCCACAGGGGTAGTAAGTTTACCTGCGCCCGTAAGCGATCCGCTGCCTAAAATAGTAGCCGGTGCCGCCGCAGGTATACTGGCTGCCATTACTACAATTGGTATTTTAAAGAACCGTAAAACTAAAAAAGAGGAAGTAGTGGAAAGGAGCCGCCGACCGCTGCGCCCGCTAGTGGTAGAAAAGAAAAAGACCATATGGGGGAGAGAGGCAGCAGGGAAGAGAAAGCCTGTGGAAAAAGAACGAAAGCTTATTTATCGCTCTGCCACCAGCCGCCGTCCGGCGAAGCACGAAAAAGACAGCGGTAACTGGAGCTTTTTCCGCTCCCGTAAGGAGAGGGTTAAATAAAGCATCATGCACTTTACATAAAAAGAGGGGCTATTTTCCAAAAATAGCCCCTCTTTTTATGTATCCAAGGGAGAGTCGTTTAGTAGAAATAGTTTAAAAAGGATTTTCTCCTTCCTGTTTAAACCCTTATTACCCAATAGCGTAAAATCAGTGAAGGAAATAAATTTTTAATCCTAAAAAGAGCTATCATGACAAAAGGACATAACAAAGGAATAGCCGACGACCGCCATCCGGAAAACAAAAAGAAAGGACAGGACCGGCACCAAACAGATCAGGATAAAGATAAGAGTCACAAGCAGGGTCGTAATCCCAAAGGAGAAGACCCGAGCGGAGGTACCAAAAAGCAGAATGCTATTTAAAAGAGGTAATTATTGCGTAGAGAAAAAGAAAGCTGTTCTTGTAGAGCAGCTTTTTTGTTTAAGGCGTTCAGATGGCAGCTGGTGTGGGTTAGCGTATAATCAGATCCCTGGCTGAAGTGATAAGGACAGCCGCCTTACTCCACGGCGGCAGGTGGCAGTACGATAAAGCGGCCGTTCATTTCTTCAGCGTGACCAGGAACGGTACAAACGAAAAGGTATTCTCCCGACTGGAAGGGGGCAGTAAAGGTAAATTCAGTACTCTCTCCCGGTTCTACAAGTTCGGAGCCGGCAAATACTGAAGAGAGGTCTGGAACAAACGCCTTTTCTGGCCCTACCTTAAGACCTGCGGCGGCAACCTCCTCTATGGCATCATCATGAATGAAAACAATATTATGGATCATTTCCGGATCTTCAGATTTATTGACCAGGGTAACGGTAAGCTGCCCGTTCGAAGGTGCCACAACCTCTTCCTTATCGAAGCGAATTTCCTCCATTGAATTGCCCAATGCTTCCACTGTAACTTCTATAGTTTCAAATGCTTCTTCAGGAATAGCTGGCTCCTCTTCCACAGCCTCCTCCTCGGAGGCAACAACTTCAGCAATAGTTTCTGCTTCGGCATCCCCGCTTTCTCCCTCACTACAGGCAAAGGAAAAAAGGAGTAGGGCAGGTAATGAAAAAGAGGAAAGTTTCGACGGTATCTTCATGGGATCTTTTATTTCTTTAACCGTTAGCCTTAGCTTGCTGTTTGAAATAGGCATAAAAAAAGGCTGTTGTACCTGCCGGAGGGCAAATGCAACAGCCTGTAAAGAGCACTCATTCCTTATTTTTTCTCGTTCCAGCTCATGGGGTATTGCTGGTCGACATACTCCATGGCCTCATTGGTGAGATAGAGGGGTCTGAAAGTGTCGAGCATAACCGCATACTCATGCGTTTCTTTGGCGCCAATACTCTTTTCGACCGTGCCGGGGTGCGGACCATGCGCCAGCCCGCCCGGGTGGAGCGTAAAAGATCCCCGGTCGATGCCTTTACGGCTCATAAAATTTCCTTCGGCATAAAACAGCACCTCATCCGAATCGATGTTGGAGTGGTTATAAGGAGCAGGAATCGACTGCGGATGGTAATCGAACAGGCGTGGCACGAAGGAGCAAATAACGAATCCTTCGGACTGGAACGTTTGGTGTACCGGTGGTGGCTGGTGAATGCGACCTGTAATGGGCTCGAAATCGTAAATGGAAAAGGTGTAAGGGTAGAGGAACCCATCCCAGCCTACCACATCGAGTGGACTGTGGCCATACACATACTGGTGCAGGAGACCGCCCTTTTTAATTTTTACCAGGTACTCGCCTTCGGCTTCTTCAATCACCAGCTCTTCGGGCTGGCGAATGTCGCGCTCGCAGAAGGGGGAGTGTTCCAGTAACTGGCCCAGCTCATTCCGGTACCGCCTAGGAGTCTCTATAGGGCTGGCAGATTCTATCACCAGCAGCCTGATCATCTCGGCCTCCTCCCATTCGAACTTATAGATAGTGGTGCGGGGAATTACTATATAATCGCCTTTCTCGACCCGGAGCTGCCCAAACTGCGAGAGCAAATGACCGCTGCCATCGTGGACGTAAATAACCTCATCGGCTTCGGCATTTTTATAGAAGTAGTCCATACGGTTGCCACCCGGCAGGTTACAGATGCCCATGGCCACATCGGCATTCTTCAGCAGCATTTTGCGCGCCTCGAGATAATCTTCTCCGGTAAGGCCTTCGCCTGCTGTTTTGAGGTGCGTTTGCAGGAGCGGATACTCCTCATTGATTTTTGTACCATAAGGGACTGCTTTTCGAACCTCCTGCACCTTTGTGGGCGGATGAATATGATACAGGTTAGAGTATATACCTGAAAAGCCACGCGAGCTTACCAGTTCCTCTGCATACAGGCTGCCGTCGGGCTGCCGGAATTGTGTGTGGCGTTTATGCGGAATTTTTCCTCTTTTACAATAATACATACCTATTCGTTACTGGCTAATTCGGCGGCTTCGTCGAATAACTTTAAAGCCTCCTGAAACACTTCGTCTGTTTGGTTATAAATTGGGTAATAACCTTTATTTCTCCAAATACTGCGGGCAATTAGTGCTTTAACATGCGTGCGGAGCAGTTCTTTAGACTGTGCAAAGCCTGCCTTATCGAAGGGCACTTCCCGTGTTTTACCCAGGGCAGTTAGTTGCTGGAGCATCTGCTCGCTTACATCAAAGCTTTTGTAGTACTTCTCAAAGCCCATTTGCTCAAGCTTTTTCCGGTTATCCTGTGCATAAGAAAGCGTATATTCATTAATAACGTTGTTCATGAACAGCTTATTCAGGTAAGTAGAGCTTTGGCTGGTATCGAACGGAACGAAGAAGTCGGGCATAATACCGCCGCCGCCATATACCACTCTTCCATTGCGGGTTTCGTAGCGAAGGGTATCGATAAAGTCGATGCTGTCGGCACTAAAGTATTCACCATGCTCGTAGCGCTCGTTCAGGTCGTTGCGGTAATCGCCCTCTTCATAAGGTTTCTGAATGGAGCGGCCACTCGGGGTATAATAACGCGAAATAGTGAGGCGTAACTGCGAGCCGTCGTTCAGGTCGATAGGCATTTGTACCAGCCCCTTACCAAAGCTGCGGCGACCTACAATAAGGCCACGGTCGTTGTCCTGCAGGGCACCGGCCACAATTTCAGAGGCGGAGGCGCTCCCCTCGTTCAGCAATACAATAACCGGCTGCTCTTCAAACATACCCTTCCGCTGGGCGAGTGCCTGGCTGTCGTAGCGCGAGCGTTTGCCATCGGTATACACAATCATTTTATTTCCGCTGATAAACTCATCGGCAATATTAATGGCGCGGTCCATATAGCCGCCGGGGTTGTCCTGCAGGTCGAGGATAAGCTTTTCCATTCCCTGCTCTTTCAACTCCTCCATGGCAGCCTTAAATTCGTCGTAAGTGGTGGCCGAAAAGCGGGTAAGCTTAATGTAACCCACTTCTTCATTTACCATATAACTTACGGCGACTGAATGCTGCGGTATCTTATCGCGTACAACGGTATAGTTAATAAGTTCATCTTCGCCTCTTCGCTTAATACCCAGCTCTACTTCGCTGCCCTTAGGCCCTCTCAGCAGGGTAAAAATATCGCGGTTGGTGAGGTTGGTGCCGGCAATGGTTTTCCCGTTAACAGTTATAATTTTATCGCCGGCTTTTATGCCGGCTGTTTCTGAGGGGCCGCCGCTAAGGGGAGCAACCACATAAATGGTGTCTTTCAGCAGGTTAAATTCCACGCCTATGCCTTCAAACTCACCTTCCAGCTGCGACTCTGCCAGTTTAAGGTCTTCTTTAGGAATGTAAACCGAATGGGGGTCGAGCTTCTTCAGCATTCCGTTAATCGCTTCTTCCACCAGCACTTCAGTGTCTATTTCATCTACATAGCTTCTTTCGATATGAGAAAGCACATCGCGAAACTTAAGAACGGAAGAATAAGAGTTTTGAATAGCATCGCTACTGGTCATGGCGGCCCCTAAAAGGATGCCCGCTGCTACTCCAATGGAAACCAGAAGGGGCATTTTGGTGGCAGACTTTGAGTTTTTATTATTTATCACAGAAATAAGATTAAGCGTTTTTGAGTAAGGAGCTGTAGCTTACCTTACGGAATAAATTTTTCTACTGTTTTTATTAAAACAAAATTTGTGCAGAACTTATTTAATCAGTTACTAAATAAATGTAAATCTTTCTTTTTATTAATAAAAGTATATTTATATCGGGATAGTACATTTACTTTAAATGGGCATTTGCGGTAGATGGACGGTTCTTTCTGGCTGTTAGCCAGTTAATTTCAAAAATACTCATACTTTAAGGGGCTCAGTAGAGCATGTTTTTACAGGATTTAGTATATTTGTCTTCTTATAACTTGATGAAAAGTGGAATACAATAAATGCAAAATAACGGAGCTGATTGAGAAGAACTACGTGTTCGCTTCGGTATTGTATTACTTTGGTATCGAGTTTTATGACTATTCTGAGCATACGCTGGAGCAGGTTTGCCAGGAGAGGGGGCTGAAAGTGTCGAATGTGGTGAGCAGCCTCGAGTCTGCCACCCGGCAGGATGAGCAGCCAAACCTCAACAGCCTTCCTGTAGAAGTGATTATTGAATACCTCAAGCATAGTCACTATCTTTTTGTAAAGCACAAGCTTCCTTATATTGCCCGCCTCATTCAAAACCTTGGCTCAAAAGAAGTGGTTCAGTGCCAGGCAGCCGAAGATCTCAAGTTTGTGTTTCCCCTCTTTATTGAGGACTTTATCCAGCATATTTACAAAGAAGAAGATACACTCTTTTCTTATATCCTCCAGCTTAACAATGCCCTGCATGGAAAATTCCACCCCGGCAGGCTTTTTTACATGATGGAGAATAATTCCGTGGAGCGATTTGCCATTGAGCACGATTGCCACGACGATGAAATGATGGGCATCCGCCATATTACCGGCGATTATGCTATTGACGGCTGTACGGCCCTGCATGTAAAGGTAGTGTATAAAGAACTGCAGGAGCTGGAAGAAAGCCTGCTGACCCACGCCAAAGTGGAAAACGAAATTCTTTTTCCAAAGGCCCTGCAACTGGAGAAAGAAGTGAAAAAAATGTGGCGCAGTAAAATCAGCCTTAACTAAAGAATGGCTCGCATACTGGCCATCGATTACGGGGCAAAAAGAGTAGGACTGGCCGTTACCGATCCGCTGCAAATAATTGCCTCTCCCCTGGAAACCATCCACAGCAAAGATTTAGTCTCCTTCCTGAAGAGCTATACCGAAAAAGAAGAGGTAGCTGCCTTTGTGGTAGGCATGCCTAAAAAGCTCGACAATACCGACACCAATGCCACCCAAATGGCCAAAGGCTGTGTAACCATTCTTCGCAAGAACTTTCCGCATATTTCCATACATTTGCAGGACGAACGCTTTACTTCGCAAATGGCCATGAGTGCCATGATTAGCGGAGGGGTGAAAAAGAAAGACAGGCAAAATAAAGCAAACATCGATAAGGTGAGTGCTGCCATTATTTTACAATCTTATTTAGAAAGAAGCTCCCGTTTATGATTTATCCTATTGTGGTCTATGGCGATCCGGTGCTGAAAAAGAAGGCCGAAGATATAGAAAAAGGCAGTGTAGACGTTAAGCAGCTGGCCGAGGATATGTTTGAAACCATGTACAATGCCAGTGGTGTAGGCCTCGCAGGCCCCCAGATTGGCAAGGCTATGCGTATTTTTGTAGTCGATGGTGAGCCTATGGACGAAGAAAAGCTCCAGGGTTTTAAAAAGGTCTTTATCAATCCGGAAATTATAGAGGAAGATGGGGAAGAATGGGCCTTTGAAGAGGGCTGCCTGAGTATACCGGGCATCCGTGCAGAAGTGTTCCGGCCCGAGCGTATTCGTATTCACTACTTCGATGAAGAGTGGAACGAGCATGAAGAGGAATTCGACGGGCTGGCAGCGCGCATTATTCAGCATGAGTACGACCATATCGAAGGCATCCTCTTTACCGATCATTTAAGCGGGCTTAAAAAGAGGTTACTGAAGAGCAAGCTTACCAACATCAGTAAAGGAAATGTAAAAGCCGATTACCGGATTTCAGCCCCATTAAAAAAGTAATCATTTTGAAAATTAAATAGAGGCTGCTTTAATAGCAGCTTTTCTGTTTTATAGCTTTTTAAAACTATTGTTATGAGAGCATTATTTGGAGTCGCTGTCCTTTTTCTACTGGGCACAACTGCCTTTAAGCAGCAGCATGTTCCGCTGGCCACTGAGGAGGATTATCCTGCCTTGGTCCGGAAGACGCTGGAAGAAGAAGGGCTGATTAAGAAGAGAAGCTCCCAGCCGAAGCTGGTAGTGGGGATTGTCATTGACCAGTTTCGTCCCGATTACCTGAGTCGCTTTGCGGATCAGTTTAGCGAAGGCGGCTTTAAGCGGTTAATGAAGGAGGGTTTCTATAATAGAAATACCCACTATAACTATGTGCCAACTTATACCGGTCCCGGCCATGCCTCGGTCTACACCGGCACCACGCCTGCCGTCCATGGAATAGTCGGCAACAGCTGGTACAACCGGGTAATGGAAGAAAGTGAGTATTGTGCGGAAGATACCTCAGTAAGTGCCGTGGGTAGTAATTCAGCTTATGGAAATATTTCGGCCGAAAACCTGCTGACGACCACCATCTCCGATGAACTCGAGCTGGCGACCAGGAGAGAAGCCAAAGTGGTTGGCGTGGCCATTAAAGACAGAGGGGCGGCATTCCCGGCCGGCCACCTGGCCGATGGTGCCTACTGGTTCGATAAAAAGTATGGCAAGTTTATTACCAGCACCTATTACAGAACCGAACTGCCGGCATGGGTAGAGGCCTTTAATGAGCGCCGCCTTCCCCAGCAGTACATGGACAGCACCTGGAATACCTTCCTTCCGCTCTCGGAATATGAAGGGTCGGATGATACTCCTTATGAAGAGGTGTTTAAAGGAAAAGAGACGGCTACCTTTCCATACGATTTATCGGTGCTGGGTGGCCAGAATGGTAATTATAACCTCTTTACCTATACCCCTTTTGCCAACTCCGTGGTAACGGAGCTTGCCAAAGCAGCGGTGGAAGGCGAAAATATGGGAGCAGATGCCGTAACCGACCTGCTTGCGCTAAGTTATTCTTCTACCGATATCCTCGGTCATAGCTTTGGCCCGCGCTCGGTGGAAGTACAGGATATGTACCTGCGCCTCGATCGCGATATAGCAGACCTGCTTAATTACCTGGACGAAACCGTGGGCAAAGGAGAATACCTGGTCTTCCTTACGGCCGACCATGCCGCCGCTGAGGTGGCGCAGTCGCTCATCGACCAGAAGGCCCCTGCAGGTTACTTCGACCAGAATAGCCTGGCCGAAGAGGTAGAGGCTTTCCTGCAGGAGGTATACGGAGTGGCTGGCCTGATGGAATATGCAACCAACCTGCAGTTTTACCTGAACCACGACCTCATCTATACCAGTAAGCTCGACCTGCAGGATGTTCAGCAGACGCTGGCCGAATTCCTGCGCAGGAAAGCAGGAGTGGCAGCCGTATATACTGCCAGCCAGATGCAGACGGAAGGTTATACCGAAGGTATTACCCAAAAGCTTCAGAAAGGCTATTACTATAAGCGCTCGGGCGATGTGCTGATGGTGCTGGACCCGGCCTGGATCGATTTTGCTAACTATGGCACCACCCATGGCTCCGGTTATAATTATGACGCCCATGTACCCCTTATCTGGTATGGGTGGGGTGTGGAAGAAGGAGTTTCCTTTAAGCGGCAGCATATTACTGATATTGCCCCGACACTCTCCTTTATGCTCGATATTAGTTTACCGAATGGGGCGACAGGTGAGCCTATTTTAGAGCTGCTGGAAGAGTAACTGCTTCAGCATGAATGCTGTATTCAGGAGCGGAGCAGGGAAACCTGCTCCGCTTTTTATTTGGGGTGAGGCATAAATCCATTTTAAAATATAGGTTTTTCTATCCAAAACTTACTTTTCTTTTCATTTCCCTTCAGGAAATATTATATTAAAGCGTTGACAGAAAAACCATCATCATGATTTTCTTTCTATTCGTCCTCGCTTCAGTCTTTTTTATTGCAGGCGGCCTGATACAGCTAGGCAGTCTTTCCAGATACAGCACATTTGTTTGTACCGAAGGAGAGATTGTGGCTTTTATCGAAAGCATTGGTAATGCTGGCTGCACGGGTGAAAACAAGCAGTGGTTCAGGGAACCCATGTCGGTTGCTTACCACCCGGTGGTGGTTTACCGGGTAGGAGAGAAAGTTTACCAGGTGGAGCTAAGCCGGACGAAGGGTTGGAAGGAAGCAGACTTCAGCCAGGCGCTGCCACTCGTTTATAATCCTTATGAACCTGCAGAGTCCTATCTCAAAGAAGGCACCCCTTTTCTTGGGCTGATGCTCATGATGGTTTCATTGCTGGCTCTTATCCTGTTATTAACCCTGTAAACCATGGCCGCAGAAGCTTCAAGAGAGAATATTGTCCTAAGCGCAAATGCAGAAACACTTGCAGAAGGGCTACTGGCCTGCATTTATGAAAATCAGTTGCTCAGTTTGAGCCTTGGCTATGAGCGGAGCGATGGTCCACGGGCTCAGCAGGTGGTATTCAATTTCTGGTTAAGCGGAAAGGATAAAAAAGGAAAGCTCCACATTCTTCATTATCTGCAGAAAATCCCGCACGACTGGCCATCCTTTATCCGGCAGTTAGAGGAGGTGAGCGCTGAGAGCGGTATCCCTTTTCAAAATCAGTTTAAAGAAGACGGTTATCAGGTCCATTGCCAGTCGATCCGCCGGACCATCTGGCGGCAGAAATAGCCAATATAACAGCAGTTGTAGGGCCAACTGTTGATATAAACAGGTTATGGTGCATTCAGGCCGGTAGAAACATTATTTCCAGATTTTAAGTATATTGGAATATGAATTATCAAGAATACATAGAAATTCGGTCTGACAAAAGATTTGGAAAGCCCTGTATAAAAGGGACAAGGATAACAGTTTATGATGTTCTGAATTGGCTATCAAATGGTATGACCAAGCAAGAGATTATGTCTGATTTTGACGAACTAAATGAAGACATGATTAATGCCTGTCTTGCATTTGCGGCTGATAAGGAGCATAAGCTTAAGATTGCATCTTGAAACTACTGTTTGACCAAAATATCTCTCCAAAGATTGTTAAGCAACTTGAGGATATATTTCCTGAAGCAAAACAGGTGCGTCACTTAGGATTAGAAAATGCATCAGACATTCAAATTTTCGAATTTGCCAAAAAGAATGGTTATGCTGTAGTGACATTTGACTCAGACTTTGTTGACCTGAATGTAATTAAAGGATTCCCACCTAAGATTATTTGGCTAAAAACTGGTAATCTGACAACGAAAGCAATATCAGAACTGATTCATAAAAACCTTATGGTAATTCAGACCTTCTTAAAATCAGAAGAAAATGAAATACTGGAGGTGATAAAATGAAACGCACCATAACCCTAGTAGCCGTTGCACAACGCGGTAGTTCTACAGGTTAATTTCTCCTTATTTTATC
>NZ_ANNU01000068.1 GCF_000346615.1 Nafulsella turpanensis ZLM-10 | reverse complement strand
CTTTCTCTGGCTCAGCAGGTAAAGATAAAAGGCAGGGTGGTAGATAACAGCAATAATGAGCCACTGGAGTATGTAACGGTGTATCTCAACAGCACTACCTTTGGTGCTGTTACTAATCAGTCGGGTGAGTTTAATATTTCAGCTCCTCCTGGCGAATATGAAATTGTTGTCTCTTACCTCGGTTACACCCCAATTATTCACCAGGTGAAGGCTGAAGGAGAGCTACCTCCTTTTCTCTTTAAACTCTCAGCAAGTGAGGAATTGCTGAATGAGGTAAAGGTTGAAGCCAAAAGAGACATTTCATGGTACCAAAACCTGAAAGTGTTCAAAGATTCTTTCTTAGGCACCAGTAAAAATGCTCAAAGATGTAAGCTGCTGAACCCGGAAGTGCTCATTATTGACTTTGATCCTGCTACAGGGGTGCTGAAAGTAAAAGCCAGGGACTTACTTAAAATTGAAAACCCGGAATTAGGATACCGGATAAATTATCTGTTGGCTGACTACAAGTACTCTATGTTTGAGCACTACCTTGCTTATTCAGGCTATCCTAACTTTGAGGAAATGCAAGCTGGCAGGGCTAAAATGAAAAAGTATGAACGCAAGCGGCTTAAAGCCTATAATGGGTCTGTCATGCATTTTGTCCGTTCTCTGCGGGCACAGAAGCTTGAGGAGGAAGGTTTTGTCCTTCGCCGACTGGTCCGAAAACCAAACCCAAACAGACCAGGCGAAGAGGAAATCCGTAGGGCCAGAGAAATTATACAGGCAAAGGGGAGTGACTTTATCCTAAAAGAGGACGATCCTCTTGCAATTAC
>NZ_ANNU01000067.1 GCF_000346615.1 Nafulsella turpanensis ZLM-10 | reverse complement strand
GCCAGAGAAATTATACAGGCAAAGGGGAGTGACTTTATCCTAAAAGAGGACGATCCTCTTGCAATTACGCTCTCTAAGTCAAGTTTACCCAAAACAGTGGGATACTTGGACAAGAACCCTGTTCCTTATCAGCAGATATTGAGCAGGGATGGCCATGCAGTTGTTTTGGAATTCCAGGATTATCTTCAGGTGGTTTATACCCATGAAAAGGAAGAGGAGGCCTATGTGAGGTCAGCTATGCTGTTTGGATCACGCAAGCCTACCTACCAGACGTCTGTAATCTCCCTGCGTAGTAAAAGAGTTATTTTAGACGAAACAGGAAGTATTACTGAGCCGCTGGATATTCAGTTTGAGGGATACTGGGGGTGGGAAAAAGTAGGAGATATGTTACCCCTTGATTACCAGATCGGAAGCGAATATCATTAGATATAAGTAGTTGCGCCGGTACTTGTAAGTAACCACTGAACAATTTAAATGGGCAACAGACGTGCGGGTATTTCACAATTATGCCGGCAAAGGTCCGTGAACTTCCAGCTTTTCGAAGCTTTAGAGTCAGAAGAAAGGGAACTACACCTTTACCTTCCGGAAGCCTGCTCCGGCAGTTCCGACTCTTTCTATTACCCCTTCTTCTTCTAAGGCCTCAAAATACTTTTGGGCTGCTGATTAATATCAGGAGTTTCTCCATCTTCCCTATATCCAATAGTAGTTTTTTCTTTATGTGGTTTTCTGAAGGTATTGTATATGTAAAGCAAATGGAGAATTCTTTACACGTGAAGCGGGATATGTATAGAAAAAACCAAAAGCTTAACATGTTAAGTCAATTGATTGTGGAAAATAGAAACGACATTAAAGTATATCCACCTCCTACTCCCAGGCGAGGTTCTACTATTGATGGACTTTATCTGCTGAAATATGGGTATTTCGTGCCCATGTAAATACAACATGGGTAAATTTTGCCGAAATTTACACACGTATAAATCCCAGGGAATTTTACATTCAAAAAAAGCAGGCAAGGAAAAGCTGTTCATCAATACACGCTTTTACGATGTTTTAAAATCTTAACCATGATCAAACTCTACCAGACCAAAAAGCTCAAGGGCCATTTAAGCAACTCTTTCTACCAGGATTTACCGGATGCAAGCGGACAGGAAACGGACCCGATCCTTTCCTGGTACGGAGATATCTTCTACATCAACCGGAAGATGAACCTTATTTTTACCAATGAGCTTACCAAATTCTCGATCCTCATATTGAAGTACAAAAAGAGCGATCACCCGGATTTTGCGGCGACTTTCCGGCAGTACCTGGCTTTTACGATGCGCCTTCACAGTTTAGATCCTGAAAAATACCTGGAGCATACGGATTCTTTTGGTCTGAACACCAAATCTAACAGGTCACCCATTGCCCATCTATCCCGCCTGAAAATCGATTTCACGCCTACCCTTCACTTTGAATATAACTATATCGAAACAGAACCTCTTTGGATAAAGTATACCCAGGCCTTCAACTCCTTCTACACTTCCTATCCAGGCAGAAAGAGTTATTATGAGCCTGCTGAAGTAATGAAGGACGAGTTGGAGAAAAGAGGACTGTTAAGATGAAGCCTGGACCGTGAATTAATGAATCAGCCACTCTCCTGCTAAAATTTTCGCCAAACTTGTACCTGAATTTGAGTCAGCCTTGAATGTCCAGCTGTAGCCCATGAGCCGGTTAGCTTTTCTATTCGGCTCAAATACCAGCCAATCATGAGCCGAATAATATCATTATTTAGCTCTTCTCCTCAATAGGTTTTCCCTTGCGCCCACTGTAGAAAGTTAAATATTATTATAGTTAACACTTTCTGCTGATGAAATAAACAGAATGACCAAATTAAACCTCCAATTTGGTATCTTTCCACCCATAATTTGCCAGCATTAACCCCGGCAAGATGATCAACTCTACCAAACCAAAAAACTCAATAAACCATCGATCATAAAAGTCCGCTTAAGTAAAAATCATTTATATGACCTTCTCCGCCTTTTTTACTTAACATTTGCTATTATTGACTGATTTTTTATAAGCCCAAACGCAAAGCTTTACCAAAAGCGAAACAGGGGAATAAGCACAAACCAGAGCAGGTAGGTAAGCGAACTAACCATCAGCCCATCTATTCTGCCACCAGGGTCGGGCCGCTGAATGTACTTATAAAGCAACACCAGCAGTAAAACAGCATGCAACACTGCTCCGTAAATGGCATTTCCAAAAGCCCCCGGAACTACTTCCGCTTCCTTCCAAACCACTCCTGAAATGGCTGCCAGAAAGGTAATGGCCGCCGCCAGCTTTGCGGCTCCTTTTTTGCCAAACCTAACGGCCAGCGTTTTTTTTGAGGCGGCTTTGTCGGCCTCGTAATCGGGGACTCCGGCCAGGATAATCGAAGGAAGGATGGCAAGAAATAGAGGTGTGCTTAGCAGCCAGGGCAGAGAGTCGGTGATGCTGCCTCCCATAAACAGGTAAGCTGCTAACATAACGGCAATGCTGTGGGTAAAAGCCACATCAAGCTCTCCCCAACCTCTGTACGATAATTTAAGGGGCGGAACCGTATAGCCCAGCGCTACGATAAAAAAGAGTGCCATAAAGAGAACAGTGGCCAGTTCCAATCCCGCTATAACAAGCAGTAGGATGGCGGCAAGAAGGGACAAGCCAAGACTTAGTAAAGCACCTTTTTTTAAAGCTTCCTGTCGTAGCTCACCTTCTATCACTACCCGCGAACCTCCGTTAAAAGGGCCGAAGAACTTGTTTTGCTTATCGGTCTGGAAATCGTAGTAATCGTTGGTAAATACAGTGGCGACCTCCAGCAGGAAGAGCCAGATGTATCCCAGCCAAAAAAGAAAGCTGTTAAACGGGTAGCCCTGGCTTACTGCCCCCAGAGCCCCCGCCGCATAGGCCGCCAGGGTCATGGGGTAAAACTGTAACCTAAGCGCTTTAATCCAGGGCATGATTCTTTTCCAGAACTTCTCCCAAGGACTAAGTACACCTCCTTTTAACTTCAGCCCGGCCTGTCGGGCTTTTTCCAGCCAGTGCTGCCGCTGCTCATAATCAGCATCTTTTATGGTACTAAATGCCATAGTGCGTACCGGCCCCACGCCACAGAACTGCAGCGTGGCATCGCTTAAGGCTCTGTGCCCCGGTGCCTTTAATATCCAGCGGTACACCCATAAAGGCGTATCCATGGTCGTAATGAGCTGACCTGTTTTTCCCTTAAGGAGCTGTTCCCAGCCATTACCGCCTGCTCTTTCGGCAAAAGAAAATCCAGGTGTAAATACCCTGTCTAAAAACCCTTTTAGCAAGGCAGGCATGGTGCCCCACCAGGTTGGATACACAAAAACCAGGTGGTCGGCCCAGCGAATACATGCCTGCGCCTGCCGCACATCTTCTTCGGCCTGCTGCTGCTGAGGCGATACCGTAACTACATTCGGATTAAAATGAAAATCTGCGAGTGTCAGTTGCTTTACCTCTACCCCGGCCTGCAAGGCTCCTTCCCGATAGGCCTCTGCCAGGGCATTTGAAAAGCTGTTCCGGCGAGGATGTCCGGCAATAATCAAGACCTTCATAAGAGAAAAATCAGCTACCACTAAAAAAACAGCTCACCGCATCTGGAGGAGAGTGCTTTATGCTCTTCCTGTTGAACTTCCTCATCAGCGAAAAGTTCGTAGCACAGCAGGCAGAGATCTTTTGACGCGGTTTAATTACCGGCATCCCAAAATTTACTCCCTACGCCTTCCCCATGAGCTGGCATTGCGCAAGCCTTATTTTTACCCATTTCTCTATTCCATCAAACACGAAACAGTCCTGGAATAAGGCACTGGCAGGATTGCCTTTGAATGGTACTTCTCTTAATTTTTGAAATAGGAGATTTCCCTTATTTCGGCCTTCGAAAGGCCAGTGAAAAGTTTACCATTGAAGGTGGTTTGTCCTGTTTGGTATAAGTTCGACTAAGGAAGCTTTAATAATTTCAGATGCCTTGCAAACGTGCCCGCAATGTCATTAAGTAAGAGAAAAGCCTGTTCTCTGCGTCAGGATGGCAGGATGGATAGGATTTGATATCAAAATTGCCGAATTTGGAAAGCACAAGGCCCCGCATTATTCCGCTGCAGCCTCTTTCTTTCCTTTACCAGACATCTTTTTTATCCCCACCACTACTTTCTCAATGAGAAAACCTAAAATCAGGCCACCCAGGACACTGACTAATGCCGTCGCCAGCCAGGCAAGAAAAGGGGAAGAAGCCAGAGAGTGGCCCAGATCATCCAGCGCATGACTGGTGAAAGGAATGCCATGCGCAACAATTTCTCCCCCGACCAGCAACATGGCAGCTGTTCCGAGATAGCCAAGGAAATTCAGGAAATGTGGCATAAAATTCACAATCCCCCGCCCCATTTTCCTCGTCCCCTGAGCATGCTTTTCTTTCGCCAGGTATACGCCGAAATCGTCTGCTTTTACAATGAGGCCTACAAAGCCGTACACAGCGATGGTAATAAAAAGTGCGACACTCAACAGCACGGCAATCTGGGTTAATAAGGGATTATCCGCTACGGTATAATAGGTGATGGCCACGATCTCCGCAGAAAGAATAAGGTCCGTCCGTACAGCACCCTTTACCCGCTCCTTTTCCAGCTCTTCCGGTGTCATCACTTTTACCTTTTCAGCCTGAATATTTTGTGCATCCACTTTAGGTTTACTAAACATCGAATGCACTTTTTCATAGCCTTCAAAGCACAGAAAGGCTCCACCCACCACCAGAATTGGACCTATCGCCCAGGGAGCAAAGAAGCCGAGCAGCAGGGCGGCAGGGCTCAGAATCAGTACTTTATTAATCAGTGACTTTTTCGCAATCTGGAAAATAATTGAAAGCTCCCGTTGGGGATCGAGGCCCACAACATATTTAGGTGTAACGGCCGTATCGTCAATCACAATTCCCGAAACTTTGCCTGAGGTTTTAGCCACCTGGGCAGGCACATCATCTAAGCTTGCAGCACTGGCTTTTACCAGAGCAGACACATCATCCAATAAAGCGAGAAGTCCCGATGCCATTTGTCATTTATTCGTTTTAATAAGAAAGTAATTCGTACCCTACTATTACTCTTCACCTAAGCTATTGTTCCGCTGCGGTCAACTTTGTGCATAAGCCTGCTTTTCAAATAAGCTGGTATATGAACTTGCCGCATGAAACCCTTGGCTCAACTGGCAATAATATGAAATAAGCTTATACTTTTATAGAACGATTCAATAAAATGGTCATAACCTTTAGCGGTTCTGGATTTCACTGCAGGAAATCTCTCTGCGGACATGTAACCCTTACTGTGAGGCCTGCTTGGAATGGAGATAACAAGGATGAAGCACAATATAGTCTCAGGCTATACATTGACCACATTCATCTTCAGCTTTAATGTAAAAAGCTACCATAACCGCACTCTCCCGGTAGCGCCCCTCCTTTCGCAGTGGTAGTTTACCTTAGGCTGCCATTGGTGGCCCAGATTCCTTTACACCAGCGGAGCTAAATCCAGAAAACTTAGTATTTCACTTCTGTTCCTGCGGTATACCTCTTCAGCATACTGCACCATGGCCTCCAGCAAATCCCGCCGCTTAACATCCGGCCCGAGGCTCTCCCCCCGCAAAATATCCGGTGCTTCGGGTCTGTCGAAGAAAAGCTGGATACGCTTATATTGCGAAGGAGCCAGCAGCTGGTCGACATAATAAGAGGAGGCCTGCATATTGGATTCTGTCAGCATATCGGGCAGGTATTTAATCCATTGTAAGTTGCCCCAGTCTCCGTTATCACGGGCTTTAATTACTGCTTCCGGAATATAGTTGCGGTTAGAGGTGCCACAACCGAGCGACAGCACCTTCAGATCCTGCAGGTTTTTACCCAGTCCTCTGGTTACGCCATCCGGGTGCCTGTACTCCCCTTTTCCATCTGCCCGCTTATTAATAGCGTAAGCTACAGCCGCCATGGAAGGATTATTTAAGGAAACTCCCCCGTCTACAAAGTTTTTGTAAACCGGAAAGTAAGTAGGTCCGGCAGAGGTCTTCAGGCAAATGTCCACTAATTTTTCATCTGCATCCCGCATAAAATCGCTGTGGTAAACCTTAGGCCTGAAATTAACAGGATACTTCTCTCCTGTCTCAGGGTTCAGCACCTCCGGATTCAGGTCGAATGTGCAGACCATCAGCCTGCCAAGATCCGAAGCCAGGTTACGCTGGTAAATATCAAACACAGTCTTGTCGTTAAAAGCTGCTTTTAACTCTTTCTTTAACCGTACATTGGAATAGTCAGCACCGGTATTTTTCCCAAAACCATCGCGAAGGTCATCCCAGCCGGTATCGTAAAAGATGTTCTTCGCCTTCTTCAGGTATAAATCCCGCAACTCACGGGTGGGTAAGCCTACGGCATAACCGGTACATAGAATACCTCCTGTAGAAGTGCCGGCCATCAGGTAGAAAATATCTTTGGGCGCCTTCCCCGTGTCCTGGTAGACGCAGTCCAGAATAGTAGCCGGAATTACACCGCGCGTGCCGCCTCCATCGATCGACAGGATTTTAATTTGAGACATACTGCAAAAAGTTAGATGAGCTGCTTCTCGTTTGACATTACAAAAAGTGGTTAACCTCTGTTTCTACCGTCTCTTTCCTGACCTCCAGGAAAACTGATGAGGCAGTCCGGATATTCAGAGGCAACGACTTAATATAACAATATCCTCCAACAACTAAATAAATGCAACCACATTTATGAAAACTGGATGAGGAAGTAAAGAAAAGCAAAGGTCTTAAATCAGCTAGCTATAATTATATTTTACGCTTTCCTCTTCTTTCGCCAACTTATACTCTGTTTAAAGATAGGTTTATCAGTTTACCTTAGAAAAAAAGATGCAACTGTGCATTTTATTGTTTGATCGAATACCCCTCCTCAAATGTTTTACTGAGCTCGTACTTTCTATAACCATTCTTATTTTTTTTGTTAAAAGAACCACCTTACCTTCGGAGGAGCAAAACTACCTTTATCATGGCTCTACGTTTTCCTTCCCTGGCTTACCTGGGGTTCCAGGCACGGCAATCTTTCCGGCGTTTTCCGTTAAGCATTCTCTCCGCCATTATAGCAGTCGTTATTGGTATATTTCTGGTTGAAACAGAGGAACAGGTTTTTAATCGCTTCCCCTACATCAACGCCATGCTTTGTGCTACACTGGGGATTTCACTATACTTCTGCACCACAATATTTGCCAGTCGCCAACAGCTAAGCACAGGTGCAAGCGTAATTGTGCACCTGGCAGCCACGGCGATTCTTGTTGGTATATTCTTTACATTGCCAGATGCCGAGTACACCCAAAACACCTCCCTTCCTTATATCCGCTTTTTCCTTTACAGTATCATTATCCACCTGCTGGTTTCCTTTATTCCATTCCTGTTTACCCACCAGCTCAATGGTTTCTGGAACTACAATAAAGCATTATTTCTCCGCTTTCTGGCTTCACTCCTGTACTCCGCCTTCCTGTACGTTGGCCTGGTAATGGCCTTACTCGCCTTAAAAACATTATTTGAAGTTGATGTCCCGGATGAGCTTTTCGGAGAACTCTTTATTATAATTGCCGGAGTTTTCAACACCTGGTTCTTTGCCGCCGGCGTACCGCTGGACTTTGAAGAACTCGATACTGTCACTTCTTACCCAAAAGGCCTGAAGGTATTTTCTCAATTTGTACTGCTACCACTCCTGTTCTTATACCTGCTCATTCTGTACGGCTACGGAATAAAAATAGTCCTGAGCGGAGACTGGCCCGAAGGGATTGTTTCCTACATGATCATGATAGTGGCAGTACTGGGCGTATTAACCATGCTGCTATTTCACCCTTATGCCCTGCACACAGAAAATCTGTGGATGAAGAAAGTAATAAAGGGTTATTATGGATTCCTTCTTCCTTTACTGATACTCCTTTTTCTGGCCATTGGCATGCGTATTGGAGACTATGGTTTTACCATTAACCGCTATTTTATTCTACTAGCTGGTATTTGGCTCACCGTTGTCTGCTGCTACTTTCTGACTGGCCGAAAAAATATTAAGTTCATTCCACTATCACTGGCAGGACTATTACTGTTCATTTCAATCGGTCCCTGGGGTGTGTTTACGATAAGTGAAGAGAGTCAGGTATACCGTCTGGAAGCAGCACTCCGGGAAGGAAAAATACTGAAAGCAGGACTTATTGAGGAGGAGGTAAAATGGGTAACAGATAGTCTGCCGGAGTTTTATGCACCGGAATTGAATAAAAATGACGGGAAGCTCAACGATTCACTTCACAATGAAGTAATGTCAATTCTTGACTACCTGGACAATCACCATGGCTTCCATTCTATTCAGGCATGGTATCAGCAGCCTTTAGACTCTTTCTTAACCGTAGCCAATGCAGATACTTCCGTAGAAAGCTGGAAAAGGGTAAGCGAAGCAGAAATATATATGAAAACGCTTGGCTTACCTTACCAATACAAGCAGGCTGATGCCGTGAATGGAAACTACTTCACCTACCGGTCCGACACCAAAGGAATGCTGGATATTGAAGGCTATGACCGCCTCCTTTTTATAGGCCAGCTATATTATCAAAGAAGTGCTTATGAAGACACAGATGAACTGCACCCAATGGCCTATAAGAGAATTACAGAATTAAATGGAAGGGACTATACCATTCAGTACAATCCCAAAGAACCAAAATACCTCACCATTACGTCCAAAACAGATTCAGTCCACTTTCCCCTTGGCAGGCTAATCCGGCAGTTACATGAAAGGTATGGAAATGAAGGGAATGTAAGTATTCCCCCTGCAGCATTACAAATTGATACCGTTCAGGGAAATTCAGCTTACAGGCTGATAATTGGAGAATTAAATTTCAGGTCACAGAAAGACTCCCTTACACTTGAAGGGGCAACCGGCAATCTCCTGGTTAAAAAGCTGAGATAAGGCAGCGAAGGAAATAAAAATTACTCATCAAATCAGTTTTAACACAATTAAAATTTAAATGAACATTTTATTAAAACTAAAGCACTGGCAGCTTTTCGCCATCAGCTGGGGTTCCGGCATTCTGCTTAACCTTTTTGCTGTTTTAGATCCTTTCCTCGTACTAAAGCTTTTTCCGCTAGCCATGCTGCTGTTTGTTTTTGGCACCTTTGGCTGGATTTGGGCTATCGCTACAGGCTTACACCCTCTGTTGCCTTCCGGTACTGACTTAAATATCAGGAAGTTTAAAATTCTCTTTTCCATCCCGGTCATTTACATTCTCCTCCTTTGCCTTGGCCTGGGTGTCATCATGATGGGTGATCAACAGGATGCACTGAGCGGAATGGGTGGACTGACGTTCATCATTATTCTACTGCACCTGCTTTCCATGGTATGTATTTTTTATGGAATGCGTTTCGCTGCCAAAACACTCAGAGCGGTAGAGCTGGGAAGGCCGGTAAAGTTTTCAGATTATGCAGGGGAGTTCTTCCTGCTTTGGTTTTCCATTATTGGCTATTGGGTTATTCAGCCCCGCATCAACAGGCTGGCAGGAAATTCGAACACTGCAGCCAGCGTATCAGAAATATAAACACCTACTCAATTTAACCCTTGACCTAAAAAATGATAATCAGAGAATATCCCGTACTCGTAAAAAGACTGCAGGCTTTAATAATAGATATGTTGTTGCTGCTGGTTTGCCTTATTTTTATCTCACAGCTTGTCCGGCTCCTTAACGGGGTGCCAAGTGTGGTAAGAGCCACTACTTTTATAATAGTTTTCGTTCTCTATGACCCCTTCATGACCAGCAAGTATGGAGGCACCTTTGGCCATAAAGCAGTAGGTATCAGGATTGGAAAGGCAAACGCAGAAAAGGAAAACATAAACTTTTTGGCTGCAATGATTCGATTTATTGTAAAATCTCTTCTTGGCTGGATTTCCTTACTAACGGTTACGGCTAACAGCAGAAAACGTGCAATTCACGACCTGGCAGGTGGGTCAGTGGTAACCTTCAAAAAGAAGTTCTTAGCTGATGCGGCAATCCTCTCTGCCGGGAGCATCGAAAATATACCACCAGATATACTGCCCGTTAGAGAGGAAATCAGGGAATAGTTATTCATCAATAAGTGTTAAATATCATTATAGTTAACACTTTAGCACTGCTTTAAGTCAACTACAAATTTTCTCCAGCCTTGCCGTACTATAGGCAGTAATACATCAGGTGGTAACTATCCCTCTCCGGGGTGGCTGGCGATTTCTTTTCTCAGCTCCGGGCTTATCCTTCTTCGATTTTAACCACAAAGAGCTCCCCTACTTCATATCCTGCCAGGTCTTCTCTTTACTCCTCAGACGCAGGCTTTCGCTGAACCATGCCTGTGTAGGGTTATGCTGATAATTAACCCATAATTAGTGCAATTATACTAATACTTTAGCCCCGACAAATTTTCTCTCTTTATGGAGAAAAAATCCCTGTACTAAGTTTAAATCTCATTCATTCTCATGAACCATTCACGCATTTTATTTATTACCTGCATCACTGCCATTCTATTCCAGTGGAGCTGTTCCGATGCCCCCATCCAGGAAATTGACGAGCAAAATTTCGAGCCTGTTATTGAGGCTGCTATTCCTGACAGCGCATACATAGGAGATATTGTTACCATTGTAGGAAAAAATTTCAGTACCGACACTTCCATTATGGAAGTGTCTTTTACCGGCTCGCCTGCAAAAATTCTTTCAGCTACGCCCACCGAGCTGGAGGTAATGGTTCCCTACGAGGCCAGCAGCTCAAGTGGAATCCTGTATGTTACCGTCAATGAGGTAACGGCAGCCAGCGAGTTTGGCTTTAAGGTCATACATCCTGGCTTTTCTGTGTACAACATGAACCCATGGGAAGGGAGCGCTGGTCAGCGGGTACGATTAAACGGCTCGGATCTTCCTTCCGATCCTTCTGAAATTAAGGCAACCTTTAACGATTCCCTTGAGGCAGAAGTGGTGTATGCCGATGGTTATTATGTCGATGTAATTGTGCCGCATGGTGCCACTACAGGGCCCTTCCTGCTTGAAATTAACGGTCGCCTTGCCATTTCTCCTGGCAAATTTCATTACATCCATGGAGGTAAATGGGAAAGGATTGCTGAGTTTCCGAATGGATACGAGCCGAATGGACAAGCTGGTTTTGTTATTGGCGATCGGGTATTCGTTGGCCTTGGTTCTGTTACCACCCATCCTGTCCAGGATTTCTATGAGCTCAATCCGAAAACTTTTGAGCTGGTAAAAAAGAATAACTTTCCCGGCACCACCCGCATGGGGCCTTTTTCCTTTTCCTATAACGGGAAAGGCTATATAGCCGGTGGATTCTATGGCTACTATGGTGGATATGGAACAGACTTCTGGCGCTACGAACCTGGCAGCGACAGCTGGGAGCAGCTGCCCGATTTTCCAGGCGAAGGGCGCGGATACGGCGTAACTTTTCAGATTGGAGCAAAAGCTTATGTGGGCTTAGGTCGCAATAACACTACAGGCAAATTAAAGGATTTCTGGGAGTACGATTTTGCCACTGAAACCTGGACACAGTTGGAAGATTTCCCCGGCGCTGGCCGGGAGGGCGCAGGCTTCTTTGTTATTGATGGAAAGGGCTATGTTTTTGGAGGCCAGACCAGCAACGGGCTGTCGAATGACCTCTGGGAGTTTAACCCATCTGGCAAAACATGGACCCGCAAAGCCGATGCGGAAGATATAGCCCCACGGGCACATATGGTTTCTTTCTCTATCAATAACAAAGGCTATATTGCCGCTGGGTGGGATTATGAGGACCTTCCTATGCCGCGGGAAACTTTCCGCTACGATCCGGCTACTGATTCGTGGGACCGGAGAAGCAACTTTTACGACTATGAAACCTCCTATGTGCTAAGCCTTCCCTACCAGGACAAAGCCTTTGTGTTTACCGGAAACTACAACAGAAATTACTATGTATTTACCGATGAACCGTAAAGCCTCCCGATACTGAAAAATGCCCATACATTCCAGCTCAGGTTACCAAAAGTGGCCTGAGCATTTTTTTGTACTCTCCATTAGCTGGACCCGGGGTAGAAGTGTACTATATACAATGACCGGCAAATACTTCCGGACCTGACAGAAGAAAGGCAGCAAAGAGCTTCTACCCTCTTTTGCTCCCGTATTCCCGTGAGCAATTAATATTGAGATTCCCAGGCTGGAATTCGCACGCTATCCCCGCTAAAGCCATCCTGCCTAACAATTCGGAAATTTCGCTTTTCCCAGCAGCATTTTATATCTTTAGCTTCATGAATGATCAGGACATCCTTCAGCAATTTGAAAATATCAATACCTGGAAAAGCAAAGGCGTGCGGGCTCCCCATAAGCTGTTGCTGCTGGCGTTTGGCGAGATTCAGCAGCCCGGAAGTAAGGTAAAATTCTACACCTACATAAGTGTAGCAGGAAGAAAGGTGGGCAGCAACCGTCCTCAACCCCTACCTTATTCTACATCCACTCAGCTTTCACTTCCTTCATTTAGTAGTGATATACCTCTACTTTCAGACTCTACTATCTGAAGCAAACACTCAGAGATCAACTTCCAGGGTTGGTTTAGATTTACTGTTCGGATTTGAATTGGATGCGACTTGTACTGGAATTGTAAGGTATAGTCTTCGTCGATGGTCGGGTACAGCAGAATTCCGGTAGTTTCACTTTTCTTTGAACTACCATCTTCCTGATTAAGAAGATAACTGAACAGCTGATAGAGGTTGCCTGAGTGTACTTTTTCGCTGTTGTAATACCTGCTTAAGGTTTTTTGATAGTACTTTGCATCAATAATAATTTTACGCTTTTCATTTTCCAGGTTTATATCTGTCCGCATCTGCGGCAGGTAGTTTAACGCTCCTTCATCATGAGCATCAAATTGCCATTTTATGATTTCTCTGCTTACCCGGTATGATTGCTGCTCAAGTCTAAAAAAGTTAAACACAAACCCTTCAAAGAGCTGATTCATTTTCTGTTCATCACGGGTGAAATCGGAAAACTTCCAGCTTCCAGAGGATTCTCCAGGCAAGCTATTTTCGTAAATTAGCTGGCAGATTTTTATAATAAGCTCATAGAAACGATTATTTCTGTGAATCTTTACCTGCTTAAAAAGATTTATGGAAAGTCTCACCTTGTCAATCGGCGGGAACATCCATAGGAGGTTTCGGATCTGCTCTTTCAAATCTCTATCTAGATTCTGGGTTCTGAGTAACTGATAAAGGGTAGAGATGAGGATTTGATTAGTTATAATGTCCGCAGAAAACTCATCAAAAGAACAGGAAGCCTTCCGCTGCATCCACATCCTACCCTTTAAAGTCTCTCCAATTTCTATCTTTCCTTTTATTCCTGCTAACTCTGCGGTTCGTTCTACATAATTCCTATCGATTCCTCTTTTTAGCAATCTTTTCGTGGCATTGATGAGCACCTTAGCGAATAGATCAATTAGCTGAGTTTTGTCATCTACCGACACAGCCACAGCTTCAGCTTCCTCTAATTTATTCCAGGCATAGCTGAGCAAATAATAGATATTTTGAATTGGGATTTGCACAGCTACAATTCCAGGATATTTATCATCTCCTTTACCCTTTCCGGATTATCAAACCATATTTCTTCCATCAGGGGCTGTAACTCAAATCGCAGCAACTCCTTCCACCACAACTTTTCTTCTGTATTGTTGGAATAGGTACAGAAATAGCTGTGCCCAATTTGAAAGCCACTTCCTAGATTTATGTCCTCAGAAATGGATTTGTTGATAATATTTACGGAGGATTGAATGTGACTGGTAAGCTCCCTGGACAACCCCCGCTGTTCTATAAAAGCACGAAAAGATTCATCCAGTACCGGCCTTAGCGTAATAAAGGCAAAGCGCCTGCGTAAAGCATAATCTACAATTGCCAGGGACCTGTCAGCGGTATTCATAGTTCCAATGAGAAACAAGTTTGGTGGCACATAAAAGGTCTCCTCTTCCTCTTCGGCATAGGTAAGCTTAATCGAGTACCTCTTATTTCGTTTATCAGCCTCAATTAGCATCATTAATTCACCAAAAATTTTAGAGAGGTTGCCCCTGTTGATCTCATCTATAATAAGGAAATAGTCCCTTTCCGGATGTGCATGGGCTTTCTGACAAAAACGATAAAACGTACCGTTTTTTAATTCAAAACCACCTTTTTTGTTCGGACGCAAACCCTGAATAAAATCTTCATAGCTATAAGACTGGTGAAACTGTACCATTTCGATCTGCGCATCACTTACCTCACCCATTATTTGATAGGCAAGCTTACGGGCCAGGAATGTTTTTCCAACTCCTGGAGGGCCCTGTAAAATAATGTTCTTCTTCCGTTGCAAGAGAGAAACAATATTATTGAATTCAGCTTCCGCAATAAAAGGTTTGTCAGGATCTTTGGAGAAGTTATACAACTTCTTTTCAGCACCCTGCAGCTTTCTCTCCTGGATTATATTTTTTTCATCAATGATAGTACGGATAATATCAAATTCATCCTCTGAAAGTTTAAAGAGACTACCTTGATTGTTTACTATCACCTCACAATCATCCAATCCTGCTTCATTTGAAAGCTCCGCCCATGCAACAGGCACCTCCAACTTCTCGATAAGTTCAAACTCAATTTCTTCCATTCCTTTATCAGTCGTATGAAGGCCTCTGGTAATTTCAAAAATGGCTCTAATCTGCTTTACAGGACTACTTTCATACCCGATGAGGAGGTCCCCAGGCTTCACAGCTTCGAAATACCTGTAAATTCTTCGCTTATTTCCTTTTTCATTGTGTGAAGTGTAAGACTGAATATCCCCGACAGAACATTTATTAATGCTCCAAATATTTGGGTTAGCATTCAGCCACCAATAACTTATATCAAAGTCTGTGTCTTCTGGCTGGGGCACCTCCTCTTCATCATTTTCTACTAATTCCTTTACGGAATCATTTGAATACTTTAAATCGTGCTCATCAAAAACTGCCGCTAAATCCGGATACAACCGAACATATTCACTCAAAATAAACTCCCATACCAGAGTAGGGCTAAAAGTATCCGGCCTAAAAAGCTTTGGGTACCCTTTTATAGAATATGCTTTGTATTCGTAAACCTTATCTGTTATCCAATGGATAGATCTTTGGTGGGAAAAGGATGAAGTAGAAGAATCATAGTAGTAGTCTCCCTTGATAATGCCTACACCGAGACAGGTATTTGTTCCTTTACTTGCAAAAACCACATCACCAGTGTTAGCAGTTTTGAATAACCATAAATTCCAGGTCTGATTGGATTTACTATCGGGCGGCAGCCCTGCTTTAATGTTCAAGTCCGCAAGAGAGTTTATCTGAGAGATATCCCCTGTTCCGAGATTAGAATAGTTAACCGCTCCAATCTCCTTTTCCTGAAATAATTCCCACCTAATCCCCTGGGTTCCTGGCGATAGCTTAAAGTAATTTCGAATTTCTTTGTTAAGGTTCTCAATGTCTTCCTTTCGGCCATTCAGCAGTTGTAAAATATCATCATAGTTTTCTACCGGTTCAACCTGATTCGGTATGCGGTTTTTAATTAAATGACCTCCAATACATCCCGCCTTCATATCTTCCTCTAGCTGCACAAAGAACTGATACGCTTGCTGATGGGAGTTCTTACTAGATGGGTACAAGGCAAACCAACAATAGTGGCACCCAAAGTTACTTGGTCCGTAAAAATCAACACAATGCGTTGTGTAATCAACCAAACCTAAATCACCTTTAAGCTGGTTAGCAATTTGTTGTAAATATTGATTTACGGTTTCCCGAATTGTTCCTCTAAAAAAGAAGGTGTGAAAAATACGCCAGGGGTTTTGCCAGCTGGCAAAAATATCTCGGTTACCTACCGGATATTCTTCTAACCCTTTTTTAAGCTTTGTACTGAAATGTGGAAATTGGTCCAGGTTCTTTTTACGAATGTTATCCTTTATTGACTCAAGCAGGGATGGTGTTAATTTTTCACCTTTATTTAACAAACGTACCGCCTCGTACCGCAAAACATTTACTGGTCGAAAATCCCGGTCAGGATCTCCATATTCCTTCGTGATTGATAGTAAGGTATCATTATCCAGCTCATTCAAAGCATGATAAAGAGTATTTTCATCATTAACATATTCTTTGTATTGCTTAGCCAGTTGATTGATATAGGAAATCTGCTTATCCATGTTGGTTAAAGAAAAATTAGGAATGTGGTAAAAAAATGTGGCCAGTTACTGATTTTAAAATAACATTTTCCCGCCACCCAACAAAGCATCTCCCACATTAAGGTGCCAAAGGTCTTTTAACTTTCTTCCCCTATACTTCCTTTTAGAAATTTATGGCTGTCCCTTTCTGGAGTTCTAGGGTAGCTGCATTGAGTCTTTCCAGTACAGTGAAAATCCCCTTCTCAATAAGCTCAAATTTCTTTTCTCTTAAATAAATTTCCCAATTATCACGATGCTGAATACTCATATAGAGCGAAATTACCTCCCTGTTTATATAAACCCGGTGTTCCCTTAATTCTTCAAAATCTAACTTCGCCAGAATTTCTTCCCGAATTTTATCACTTAGGTCTATGGAAAACTCTGTTTTATAACCTACTGTGGAGAAATTCACAAACTTAAAAACGAACTCCTTTGCCTCTACACGTTCTCCACCTAATCCATCCCTATTTACTTTTATCTTTTGGTTTGGATAGTAATGACGTAGATACCTGGCTAGCTCATTAAATGCATTAGAATTTTCGTTAACTTTAATGGGCTTTATAGGCCTCTCCGTAAAAGATACATATGCAGGTTTTGAGGCATTTATTATTGATTTAATTTCGCTGATGGTATCATTAAAAATTTCCTGATCTACTTTCCTTTCAAAAAGAACTCCAACCTCCCGATTATTCTTCTCCGAATATTCATACAAATTCATTGAACCTATTATTAGTTCTTTTTCATTCAAATAGATTTTTGCATGTAGATTTTCAGAGAAATGGAGCTCTATATTCTTAAGTTCCTGGAGCCAATTTTTCTGTTCTTTTTTCAGCTCCTCTTTTCCATAGATTAAAATCACTTTAACACCGTTATTGCTAGCTTCCTTAAGTCTCTCGAATAAATTCTTTGTGAGTTTGAGATAAGGAGTTACTAAAATTAGATGCTTATTTGCTTCTCTTACGATGTTCTCAATGTGGTAAGCTATTGCCGAGGTAGTTAAGAATTTTGCCATTCCCCAATCCGAATAAATTTTCTAACAATACACTCCAAAGGTAAATTTTCATGCGCAGAAAAGGATTGTGTTTATCTCTAAGATCTTACCTTAATAAAGTCATTGATTAACTTTTACCCTCATCAGCTCCGTCAAACTCACAGCAAAAGGCAAAGCAGAGCCTCTGCCTGATTTGTACTGCTCCAGCTTCCGAATATTCCACACAGCATTCGCAAATGCTGCAGATTCGACTTTCTCTATTTTGTACACAAGGTAATACTCCTGGTTTGGATTGGGATATCCTTTCTTAATCATCTCCTCTTTTGAAAAGACTCGCGGACCAGTATCGGTAATTCGCCAGATATCACCCGTTTCTAATTTCCCATCGGAATGAAGGAGTAAATAAGAGGCGCCTGCCTCAGCTGGTCCTAATTTTAGAGAACCTCGCTTACTATTCATCCGAGCATTGTAAAAGCCGGTCCTTTCAATCCACTCCCTATGCTGCTCATCTTTGTAAAAACCGATCAAAACACTAGTGTCCGCCGGGGGAAGGGTTCTTCCCTCATTGAAAAATTCTGGAATAGGTTCATTTAGAGCATCTTTATCCTTTTCTTTATGAATGTCATAAACTCTGTAGGACATCCGCTCCCGCTGGGAGGCTCTGTTAAGGAAATGCTCCATTATTTCATAAATGAAGTCCTTTAGTTCTGCAACTCCATTATCTGTCCTGGAAGGTTTAATTGGGAAGGCTCCTAAGCCTGGAATCAATTCGTGAAAACCAGACTTTTGTAAGCTCTTATCTCCTGGGTATAATACATAAGCTCCTCCAGTCCTTCTGATGGCATCCCGATAAGCATGCATTTTCAGCAAATCAGCTCGCTTATAATTTCCCTGTTTTTGTTCTTCCTTCTCCTTTTCAGGATCCTCATTCTCAATGCCTATAATTTCATATAAACCGGCTATTTTATATTTCGCATCAAAGTGGATATGGACAATTAACTCCTGCATCTCCGCTTCTGACGCTTTTAATTCTGCTGGCCAGATGCTTAAAGTATAATCCGGGCGCATGTTCTTCGTCCAGCTGCCTCCGGAAGGATAATCATTGTTACCGGAAAATGTACGGTTAAAACTAAACTCTATATTTAACTTCCGATTACCAGAATCATACACTCCTTTAAAAGGAATAAACCTCCCTGCCTTAAGCTTTAGCCCCAACCCGTCAGAAGTGGGTCCAATGAGATTGCCAATGGCGGTTGGTTCTATATTGAAAACAGTTTTGAAATCATCCAAGAGGCTGAAGAAAAGCCAATACTCATACAAAGTGGCTACATCTCGCTTCCCTGCATGATATACATCTTCTCCTCCTTTCCACACAAGCTTAGCAGCTAAATCAAACATTAGCCAAACCCGCAGCACCTCACGATAGCCTTCTTTCCGTTGAAGTACAGGGCTGTTTAAAGCTAAAGTTGCAGGCGGTGAAACCTCTTTAAAAACGGAGTGGTTTAGCATACTTTCCAAAACCTCCTGCATTTGCTGAGCCTCTTTGTAAGCTCGGCTACCTTTCTTCAATTGTTCACTTATGTCTGCACAAAATTGAAAAAAGGAAAGGATCGCATGCTTGACAAATCGATTTTCAGGCGTATCAACAGTTTCGTGCTTTCTACTTATCCGTAACTTTGCTGGAACTGACTTTAACTTTCCTTGCAATGAATGATCTGCGGGAAGCATAACTCTACTGGAACTTGAGGCGATTTGCCTTATTGAGGAATTTCCAATTCTTTTAGCCCTCCGGATATCTGTTTCTTCTTCCCGCTCTGCCCAATTTGTTACAGGTGCACCTACAATTCTATGAATGGCTTCATGAAATTCAGGTGTTTCAATAATTGATTTCACAAAAGAAAACCGCTGGTAGAGAGTCTGAGAATCCTCATTGAAGTCAACTGTAAAGTTTTGAGTAACCGGTGAATTGCTTTGCATCAATAGGTCGGTACACTTTTCAGTGATATCCTCTAACATAAACCGATAGTCCTTCCTATAATCAGCTTTTACTGATTGGACCTCTATAGAAAATTCACCTTTTTTTTCTGAGGCTTTTTCGTCCAAAACCTCAAGTACCAAAGAGCCTACATAAATATTTGGCGTTATTCTGCCTGTTGATCTATTAACTCTAGAAAGACTGACGACTTTTGGAATTTCCTGAAGCTTATATCCATCTTCAATTTTGTACTCATAAGAAAATCCTTCCATGAGCTGCAAGGGAGCTTCTCCAAATTCAGCTGCTTCTGAATCAGGAATCAATCTCAAGGATTCAGGATGCGCTGATTCAGCGAAAACAGAAAACTTTATTTGACTCCCATCCAGTAAGGGAATTTCAATTGTTTCTTCCGGATTTGCCAAATCAGTACAGGTTTAAGCTTCTGCAAAGCTGGTGAAACCATCTTGCACTGCCGCTTTATACATTCTAACTATCTTTTCTAGGGCAAGAGGATAGCGAACCATGCTTTTGTCATCATAAAGAATCTTATTTGGATCGTTCAAAAGCCTATCCGTTTCCTCTCTTTTCTCTAAACATAAACCTGCTAATGCTTTCAACACAGGTTCCAATTTTCGCCTGGAGCCATGCACTTTCGGTAACAACTTCTGCATTACCGCGGCATCAAGAATTGCCTCCTCTCCCCATCCAGGTGCAATGCTTGGTAGCACTTTTACAAATCGATTAATTTCAGATGCAGAACGATAGCCAAATTCAGCTCCCGCCTTTTTCAACTCAACAAAAAACTCAAGCAGCGCTTTATTCACCTTTTCTGTATTAGCAGCATCAGAAACTTTTGAAGTTGCCTTAGTGATAAAATCAGCTGCCATATGAGAACCCGCTCTCTTTAACTTTGACAAATCAGCTTTCCCCGGACGAAACAGGAATGCTTGCATTTCTTCTTCCTCTACTCGGAACTCAATTACGTTGGCCCTATCCAATACTTTAGGACTGAACATATAGGTAGTTTCATCTACATTCACAGTACCAATGATGAACAGGTTTTTCGGAAGACTTACACCAGAAGGGACACCATCCCATTCCACTTGTCCGGAATGTAAAGAGATTGTTCCCTCAGATTCCATGGCACTTAAGAAGTCGGCAAAATAGCGTTCTACATGGCTCAGGTTCATCTCATCCAGAATTAGAAAATAAGGCTTTTCTGCATTTTCTGGTTTTCCGGCTTCTATTAAGAGCATCAGCGCCTTATTCTCTGGCTTAAAGTACCGCTGAGCTTCTAAAGCGTTCGGATAACCGAGCAAAGGATCCCTATTCGTCCAATCAGCTCCAACAGGCACAATACAAATCTGACTATCCTCTTCACAAATCCAATGTGAGAAAGCCTGAGCAAGCTTCGTTTTTCCTGAACCGGCAAGTCCTGTTAAAATCACAAAAGGCTTAGTGCAAAGAGCCGAAATAAAGCGAATGATCAGCTGTTCCCTAAACTTCAGATTAGCTGTCTCCGTTTGCTTTTGAAATTCGGCATAATCAAATGAAACCTGTTTGATAGCAGGTGCTTTCTTACTTGACGAGGCTGTACTTTCTTTTATAGAATCAGAATTCAAAGGAAGTTGATTATAAATATCAACTAAATTATCTAAGTCTTGATTTACCCGAGCTTCATCTAAACCAAAGGCTTTACTACTGGGATCAATGTTATACACTTTATAGACATAAGAACTTCCATATCGCTCTGGTTTTGCATTGAACCGCTTCTGAAAGGCTTCATTAATGGTTGGAACAAGCGACTCCAGATTCCAATTTACAGCAGGAGGGGTGGTTTCACTTATACCATAAGCCAGAATCAGTACACCCTGATTTTTGAAATACAGATAAACAGGATAAATGCCATTCGAAACGGTCTGGCCGCTACGCAACAAAGCAATCCATGGAATTCGTGCTGGGTTACCTTGGCCGAAGCTCACTTTTACCAGTAACCCTTGATATTCATTCAAATAAGATTTTGTTTTTAATTCATCAGTTTGTGCCTGATGCAGAAACCTAATTAGTAGTTCGTAAAAATTTTCCTTTTCCACCTTTGATTTTATTTCAAAGCCATTTTCCTCTAACAATTTAAAGCATTCGGTATCTTTTCCACCACGGAAGGAATTTCGGTCTAACTCTTCTCCATTCGCAAAGATGTTAGCATAGGAAACCACTAGCTTTGGAGGGTATTTGCTTCCGCTAAATACCACATCATAATATCTGGAATCTCCCCCTACCGGTATTCCCTCCTGATCAATTTTATGGATAGCGTTTAGTAAATGGTCTTTAGAGATATTGGCTGGAATCGACATATTAAAATTAAAATATTCACATCCTAATAATAGCAATTAAATTTGACGGTGAGGATATATTATAGCAAAAAGGCCAAATTTTCGCTTCCATTTTATTGATGAAGTAATCAAAAGGCTTTTCTCCTGACCTCAATTTGCTGTTTCTCTTAAATGATAAGTATTAGAGAATAAAGTAAGATTTACCTAAAATAAACATAATTTTTGAAAGAAATATTTTTCTTTTTTTTGTAAGTTGTTTTAGGTTTGTCAACTATAACAATTTGTAAACAAGGTATTATGCATAAAAACCTTTACTCACTCATTCTCATTGTGTTAATAAATTTACTCGCTATCCAATCTTTTGGTCAAGAAGTTGGAAACCTTATTTTCACTGCAAATAAGGATGGAACAGTGAATTTAGACGGAGAAGAATTAGGTGAATTTACCAAAAATCAAGTCCAAAAATTTCCATTAACTCCTGGCGATCACTTTTTACAGGTGAAAACCATTGATGGGCAGGTAAAAGACACCATCTTTTCAATTGAAGCAAATAAGCAACTAATTATTAAGTTAAATTTCACAAAGAAATCTTATTCTTCAAATAAGAATAAAGTATTAATTGCCGATTTAGGTTTTGATATTCCAGGCTCATCTGCCGTAGGAATCTGGCAAAACAATAACCCGGGACTTGACTACCCTAATCATCCCACTTTTTACTATGCGTTTGAAGAAGGTGATGAAATCATCCTGAACTTTGAAATGACGAACAGGAAAGGCACTAATCAAATTGCAGTTTATTCATACCCTGAATTCCAGCTTAAATATTCCAATAATGAGTTTCAGGAATTAAAAGATGTCAGAGTCAGAGTTGAGAAAAGAGGAATATACATTTTTGTGTTAGCAACAAATCACCTTTTCAGCAGGTCTGCTCAACTAAGAATCGAAAGAAAGCCTGGCTCTGTTTCAACGGTAGACTTTATCACTTCCGTACGACAGGAAGTTAAATACACCCCTGTTACTATAGTTGAAAAGCAAAAGAATTATATTAATAGTGGTACTAACGCTACCTTTTTAGAAGGTAAATCAAGGGTAATTATTCCTGTTAACCTTCCCCCAAATACAGTGCAGTGGTACTATAAAATAGCTGCATCTAGAGATGAAGCAGAGATCAACTCAACAGCAGAAAAAATGAACCTTGTAAGCGAACTCTCAAGCTTGATTGATCAAACAGGTACTCTTTCTTTTGGTGTTGAGCTCTTATCACGCCCACCAGCCTCTAATCATTGCGATATATATCTCCTTGATTATCAAAACCAAAGATTATTTACAAACAAGCAAACTTATAGTTACGGCCTAGAAGGAACTCGGGAAAATATCAATTCTGGTAATGTACAAATAACATGCTGCAACAATGGCCAATTTTATTTAGGACTTAAAAACCCAGACTCCATGTATGGTATCCATACTGTTATCGAAGTAGTTGCAATTACAGCGGAAGAGGTATTAATTATGGAAGCTGAAGCAGGTAGCTAAAGATCTTTTCCACTTCAAAAATTTTACAAGAAAAATAGTTACAGTTATAACAATTAGATTTCCTAAAAAATGAAAAAGACAATTTTAATCCTTTTGTTAACGATAGCCGTTGGTGTGTTAACTTTTATTATTGGCAATAAACTCGGGTACGCAGATGGCTATCTTGCTGGAAAAGATTCTTACAGATATAGACCTATTGAGGAACTCAGAAATGAACTAAAAGAAAGGGAGGCTTTGGATATGAAAGATTTTCTTAATGGGAAAGCTGGTATTGAAAGCAAGGACGAAGGGGGCTTATTTAAAGTAAAATATGTAGATTACTTTTCCGGCACCTTAACAAACAGTGCTTCTGTTGCAAAAGCTAAAGACATAAAATTGAAAGTGGATTTCTATTCTAAGACAAAAGCTTTAATAGGAAGCAAAGAAATAACAGTTTACGAATACATTTTACCAGGTCAATCAGTAAGATTTAAAGAGAAGTTGGACTTACCTGAAAAAGTCGAGGATTTTAAATTTTCAATATTAAATGCTTCAGCAGAATAGTTGATTAATAAATAAGTTGCCTAACTAGTTAATAATATTTTAAAATATTTTATAGATAAAGCCATTCTATTTTAGCACCATCTAATAGTGATTTAAAGAGAACTTGAAGTGAAACAAAAGTGAAACATTAGCTTTTCTCCAGAAAGCATTTAAAATCCAATAAAAAAATGTTATATTTGAAATATCAAGCACCCGGGGGTTCATGTCCCTGCGGGACCGGCAAAAAATAGGAAAATGTTTCACTCGTGTTTCACCAGGCATTTTTCACTTAGCTAACTAACTGATAATAAGGAATAAAAATATGAGGTTCGAATCCCTCCTCCTCATTTTTTCCGCCCCAGGTGAGAGACAATTATTCCAGCGCATCAGCAAGCATTGAAGATGAATTTAAATGATATCCAGCTGCTGAGCTTTCAATATTATAAGATCTTTATACCTTTCTTTCATTTCAGCAGGAAGAAATGAACACCATGCTGCCGGTGGTTTTAAAATGTAATCTCCCCACAATCCAACAATCGTAAATCGGGCAGCTCCTTCTGCCCCATCCTTTATTAATCGTTACAGAAAGCTTTGGCTGCACCCCTGGCACTGCTACCGACTCCTGATTACCTTTTCGGCCAATGTCATCATATCCTCCTCACTGTACAGCAGTTATTGATCTGTAAGATTTATCACCGACAGGTTAATTTTGCAACACTGACAAGCGTTTTCCAGACAGCGGAAGTTAAAAGTACTGATGGCTGCGGTTCAATGCTTCTGGTGCCAGACCCTCTGCTCAAGGCTTAATTCAAACATGCTTTACCCTTTCATTGGCCTCTTTCAGGTCAAAAGCAGCCGGGTCCCATGTTTCCTCTTCTTCCAGCCCCAGCCATTCCTTCATGTTTTCGTGTTCAGGATTTGAGGGGTCTGCCAAAGTTTCCTTAAGTTCTTCGTAGCCCCAGCTTCCGCCACAGTCTTCAGGCGGACAGGCTCCTTTTCCGTCCAGGCAGCTGGCTTTGCGGAGGTTATCGGGCAAAATACGCTCCAGCACCACCTGATGCTCCCAGCTATCGCCAAAGTCGTAGATGTAGGTATACTTCTGCCCTTCCTCCGAAAAAATATCCGATAGCTTTATTTTCCGGCTATCCCGGGTATCACCCTCGTCCCAACCCTCCGGGTCGGGCAGGCCAATAGAGGGGTAGCTGCCAAATCCTTTCGGCGAGAACTGGAACAGGTGGTAATTCTCCCAACCAAAAGCGGCCTGGATCACTTCATGGAATTTCAAAAAGGTGAAGCCGGCCGGCACACTTACTTTTCGCCACACAGGTGGCCTGGTTATTCCTTTGATTTGTATCTTAAACTGGTAGGTCATGGGGCAAAAAATTTGTTCTGAAGAAATCTGGCTTCAGGGAGCCGGCATTCCTAAATAAAACAAAAAATATGATTTCAACTACTGATCTGCCTCCTAAATCCTTTTGCGACGAAAGCAGGGTAACAAGCGCCCTCATACACACAAGGAGAGTAAGTTTCACCTACACTCCTTACAGATAAAAGGGTACAGCATGTGGTAGAAGTACTCTTCAAACTTCCCTACCCCAAACGCCATCATTTAAGCATACAAGCTTCTCTTACAGAGGCTATTTAAATTGCCTGTACGGTAAGTTTTCTGTCGAAATGCATCCTTTTTCTGATACAGAAAAGCCGTTTATACAAATAAGCGAAATCTTTCCAGAGCCACAGGCGACATTTAGAAAATGTAGTGCTGTGCTGCTAAATTTCATGGATGAGGAGCTTTAGGTCGGAGCTTCATTTACCGAAACAAATTTCAACAGCATTGCAACTAATGGAATACCCTATCCGTTTCTATTAAAACCTGAATATCAATAGGTTATACTTAACTTTAATATACTTCATTATGAAAAGATTAAAGAACATTTTTGCTTTAGTGGCTGGTATCTTTTTATTAGCATCCTGCGAGGAATTAGATAATATTTTACCGGGTGACAAGGCTCCGGCAGAAATCAAGAATGATTTGGCCGAACGACACCCTAATGCTGAGGATGTAGAATGGGAAAAAGAAGGAAATTTATGGGAAGCGGAGTTTGAGGAAAACTCGGTGGAGGTATCTGTTATATATGATGCCGATTTAAATTGGGTAAGAACGGAAAGAGACATTCCGATTGATGAACTTCCTGAAAATGTAAAAGACTACATCGCAACCAACTTCCCTGATGGTAAGCTTGAGGAAGCAGCCTCCTTCGAAAGCTATGATGAGGGGAATGGCTTTGTGGTCGAGGTGAGCAATGATGGAATGGAATATGAACTTTTCTTTGATGAAGAAGGGGAGTTTATCCGCCAGGAGATAGAAGAGGAAGATTAACGTTAACCTTTTCACCTGTATCATCCCGTATTGCAGGAAATAGGGATGATAATCAAAAAAAGAGCCTCCTGCCTGTAAGAGCCATTAGGCAATTATAGGCAGGAGGTTTTTATGTTTCAGGGTTCTTACCTTTCCAGAAAGATACTTTTATGCTCGTTCAGCTTTCCTGAAAAAGAAGGCAGCCTGATCTCCCTGCTGCTGTTGGTTCAGTTTTTCCGCAAGTCGTTTATATCGTTTTTTTATAATTTTTCTTTTTACATACTGCCGGAGCCCTGTAGGCTGGGGAGTCAACAGAGGAATGTCCTTCTGGTATTTTTCACTTTCGGAAAACTGACTGTGGGTAGAGTCGTACCAAACCCTGGAAAGTTCCAGCCCTGCCTTTTCGGCTATAATTTTCATACTTTCTATAGAATGAAGGAAAAAATGGCGGGGGGCATCTAGCTGGAACCAGTCGGTTTTAAAATGCTGCCAGGCGTAGGAAGAAACGGTCGGGATTCGGACGATGCATGTTGCTCCCGGAGCTAACAGTTCAGCAACCTCTTCCATCGTTTCAACAGGATTACCGATATGCTCATAAGAATGGTGGAAGGTGATGAGATCCCATTTTCCGCTTATCCCAAATATGTCGGTTTTCTTTATTTCCAGCCCATTTTCATATTTGATGGGCTTATCCAGGTAAGGATCACAGCCCATAACATTTTTAAATCCTATTTCGGCCAGAGGGTAAAGGAATTTTCCACCATTGCCGGACCCCACATCCAGAATTCTGCTCTCCCGGGAAACTTCCAGTTCCTGCAGAAACTTGTACTGATCCCTGAGAAACAGGATTCTGATCCCTTTTTGCAGAGGGGTATTCTGAAAAACCGCAGCCTTTATTTTCAGCTTTTTAATTTCCCCTCCGAATCCTTTAAATTTATAAGGGTCATAAAGCTTATGACTATAATACTGGCCCGGATAGTAGCGTGACATATCTGCTGGAATTTCCTTAATCTGGAGGCATTTACAGGCACTACACTGAATATACCAGAATTCATCCCTTAGCCCATACATCATTTCCCTGGTCCTGAACCATTCATTATTACGGCTGTTCCCACAAATTCTGCACTTAAATTCAGTCTTTGGCTGTTCCATTTTCTCTTTAAATTTCTGCCTTCTCCGTTTACAGTAAATCCCTCCCTGAATTGGCCTGCTGTAAAATCAGGAAAGCGGCCTTAACTTTAGCCTCTCACCCGGCATAAGAACTTATTTACACCCAGCCACTCCTCCGGGAGGCTTCCATTGAATGGCCGCTCAATATACAGAATATCGGTGGGCTTTCATGGTCTGGAGAAGTCTAAAGTGGCTTTTTTCACCGGCTCACTTATCCAGAGCAGATGAAATATATCCGGCGTGGAGCACGAACTTCCGTTTTCGCCTGAAGGAGCTGGTTCTGCAGGAAGGCTGCAGGCTTGCGGGTAATGAATGTTTTATTCGCCTATTTATAAAAATACAACATTATGTATTTAGGGCTTTGTCCGGGCTCGGAAAAGTCAGGATAGTGCCAGCTACCCTTCATGAGCCGAATAGCATCATTTCCTGCCTCATTTCACTAATGAGCCTATTTACTAAGCTCACCACCTACATCACAGGCAGAAACTCCACAAAATTTGCCCGGCAAATTATCCCCGTCATAGTCTTTTATGAAAAAAAGGCCTGCCCTGTTGGAGCAAGCCTTTCTTGATTCTGAATGGTTTTTATTTTCCTCTGTCCTTTTTACTAGCTGTTTACTGCTATTCCCCGGGCAGGATCAAACTCAGTAATAGGAACAATCTCACTTACCCTGGTTCTGGCTTCAGGGTTTTGGATTCTGTAGATACCATATCCTTCTGCATCCGACCCCAGCGCTCCATGTTCAATCATATAAAACTCATCTCCACGATGAGCAATTAAATACTTTCTTTTCGCTTCCCCGGAAGCAGGGTTAACCGTATAATTATTTCCCAGCAGGTAATTCGTAAAGTTCACAATCTCGTTATTGTTCTCAATATTCATAACACTCCTTTATCCAGATTAAAAATTGTATATCGCCTTTTCACTCAACCCTCACCACCCTTTATTAAGCAAGGGTACTGCTCTTTCTTTTACGGAGAATGAACAGGCATGTTTAGCCGGCTTTGCCTGATAAACTGAAGGGTGGATCTGAAAAACAGGCCTTAGATACCGCCTGAATCTTACTCCCTGCCCAGGGCTCTTAGATAGGCAATGATCTTATCAAGCTCCTCATCTGAAACCTCGGTTTCATCGAATTCAGGCATTGCTCCAACTCCATGCCTCACCTGAAACCTTTTTGCAAAATCAGGAACATAATAAACAGAAGGTCCCAGACCCGCCTCCCCATCGGGATGGCACTTCTGGCAGTACTCCATGTACAGGACCTGCCCCTGCTGTACGGCTTCGGTTTGGGGGAGGTCGGTCGTAATCGGTGGCTTGTTACAGGCGGTTACAGCTAAAACTACTGCCGGGAGCACAAGGCTGCTTTTTAAAAGTTTCATGGCTTTTTACTTATTTTCCAGACGACACCCGTTTCAGGAATCGGATTCGAATCTCCTTCATCACTTAACATGAGTATACCAAAGTCTACCACATAGAGGGCCTCTCCGGAAGGGTCAAACTGCACATCAATAGGCCTTTCCAGCCCGTCGCTTTCCAGCCAGGAGGCAGGTCCATTCTCTTCAGAGGAGTTGGCCGCAAAGTCCTGAATAACTCCCGTTTTCGGATCGACCAGCACCACTTTAAAACCTACCGGGTTCCATACCTTTCCTACAAAAGGGGCCATATCGCCAAACTGTGCCACCAGTACGGAGCCCACAGTTCCGAAATCGGGATTAGAGATAATATCGAGTCCATTCGAAGAAGAGTGGACGGCAAAAATAGCCAGGGGCTTAGGCGGAGTACCCGGATCTTCTTTGAGGAGCTTCAGGTTTTTATCTTCTCCGGGAGGCACAAAACCATCCTTTTTATAAATAGGCTTACCTGCTGAGTAATCGGGCCAGCCATACCACTCACCGGTTTTTATTTCCCACAGCACATCACCTGCGCCGAAAACAGGGCGGTTACCGCGAACATCATAGCCGTTTTCTGTCAGGTAAAGCTTCCCGTCCGGGCTAAACTGCAGCCCATAGGCATTCCGAAGTCCCCAGGCGACCAGTTCCGGTTCGCCACCTGATAGGGGCATCCTGAAAACAGCCCCGCTACAGGGAATTTGCCCGGGTATGGTGTCACCCGCCTCATTGGTTACGCCAAAGGGCACATATGCACCTGTTTCCACCTTATCATCCGGATCATCCGTTAAAGGATTTTCGCTTTTAAAGTTGTAGCCATTGACGACTATATCTTCACAGGGAATATCATTAAAGGTAGAGAATCTATCCAGCCAGCCGATCTTATAATTATCCACCCCTACTACGCCGGAATTGGTGGCGGTGCCCTGCGAAAAATAAAGATAGCCGTTATGGATAACAGGACCATTGGTGTGGTGGTCACCCAGACTGGGCAAATCTTCCACCAGTACCTCCTTTTCCCCATTTTTGTTGACCCTGATAATTTTACCTCCCTTCAGCACCCCACCTTCGGCGATGTAGAATTGTCCGTTATGGTAGTCTATGCCATTCCAGGGGCCGTTTACCCCTCCGGTAGCCACCACAGTTCTTTTCCCGTCATCCTCAATTCTTAACAGCTTTGGCTCTGTCCACTCTTCACCATACGAATAGCCGGCCTCCAGCACGTAGGGAGTTCCGTCATCATCAAAGGTAATGGCAGTAGGAAAAGTTAGCCCCTCAGCAACCAACTCTATCTGGTAGCCTTCCGGCACTACAATATCTTCAGGCTGAGGTGTTCGGGCTTTTACATTCTCCACCTCACCCCCTCCATTGGAGCTTTTTAGGCGAAAGCAGGAAGAAAGCAGCAGGACAGAGAGCAGGAGCAGGAAAATGTTTTTCATCTTTCAGGCATTTTAAAATCAACTGCAACATTAACAGAATGTTTGCCTGCAGCAACAGCTCTACTCTACCGCTACTTAAAACCAGCTGTATACCAACTTTTCAATACCCTCCGGATGCTCAGGTGGTAAGAGCTCCGGAATACAGGAAGAGCGTTAATTATCCTTCCATTTAACGTTTCCTTTCTCTCTCAAAGGCTTTATAATCCGTTAACAGGAAGTTAGCAAGGGCAATACTGAAGAAGGAAATGAAATAGCGGCGGGCATTCCGTTGTTTAAGTGCACCAGTTATCCATGGCAGCAGGATGAGGGATGGCACAAAAGGAGTCTCCAGCTGTCCATGCACCCGAAAGGGCACCACCTTTTTCAGCGCAAGGGGCTGGCTGGTAAACAGGTTGAGTAATCCCTGACTGGCCCCAAAGGCATAGCAAAGAGTGCGGGCGGTGCCTTTTAAGCCGAACAGGCCCGGGGCCAGCATTTGTATGCTGAAAAAGCCATAGTCGATGGCTCCATGTAGTTTAGGTCCGATGGGTTTTCTGCGCATGGTTAAATTTTTAAGAAGACTAAATTACGATAATCGACACCTTCGATTTGCCGGGAGCCTTATCTCCAATTGAGATGATTATTTTAACACTTTCGAAGTCCTTCCATTTACCTGTAGGAACTAATTGAATGAACAGAACTTCCCTTAGGGAAGTCTTAGGACAGCTTTATTCACCTCCGGCACTAATTCTGTAGCAGAAATTTAATTGGTTCCTCCTCCCTAATGGCTTACTTTCCTTTTACAACAGCCCCTGCTATAAGGCGGACAGGTAAGCAGTCATTCTATCCATGGCTACCTTTAAATGAGCGGTGGGTACTGCTGTATGCACAATCCTGAACAAACCCTTTTTCTGATGTCGAAAGCCACTTCCGGGGGTAAGTAATACGCCTGTGTTCCTGTAGATATTGAGCCATAGCTTTTCCTCCTCCTGCCCGCTTGTTTCTTTTAAATACTGAGAGAAATCGGCCCACACAAAAAGGCTTCCGCTCGCTGGTATATATGGCACACCGATTCTATTGAGCGCTGCCACCACTACCTCATAGCTCCCAGTAAGGCGCTTCCGGTTCTCCTCAAGGTAGCTTTCAATAAAAGCCGTATTCCTGAAGAGCTCGCCCATTATCCACTGCGTAAGATTAGATACCATATGGGGAACATTTACATTGGCAAACCCTTCCAGAAAGTCCTTATTCAAAGAGTGTACAATCCCGAACCTCATACCGGAACTGGCAAAATCTTTCGATAGCGCATACCAGAGGTGAAGGTAATCGCTGCGGTACTCAGCCATTATTTTGGCAAAGGAAGCATGCCTTACCTCTTCTCGGTCTTCCTTTTGTACTTTTCCGCCTTCCGTATTTATCCGCGACAGACCATAAATTTCATTTACCACCATATGAACCTTATGCTGTATGCACCAGCCGGCAAGCTCCCTGAGCCGCTGTTCGGAATATACCACACCTGTCGGGTTATCAGGAGAAGTAATAACCAGGAGTTTAAAGTTTTTCTCCTGTGCATTCAGTTCATCCCACACATTCTCCAGCATGTCCTTTTTCACAGGCCCATCTGCTCCGTGTTCTGCCAAATGATAATGGGTTTGCAGGTCGTAGCGGACTAATCCACTTTTCACCCCCATATCGTTGGTATACATGGGGTAGGAAGGAGCCGGTATCACCACAACATCCCCTTTATCTCCGAGCAAAAAAGCACTCACTTCTATAATGGCAGAAGCCCCGGCAGAGAAGCCGATTGCATCAGGTTCTATAGGGCAGCCACAAAGGTATTGTTCCAAAAAGCGGGCTATCACAGCCCTCACCTCCGGATTCCCTGAAGGATCTGTATAATGAAATACCCATTCAGGAACCTTATGCCGGCTTAAAATGGCATCTACCTGCTCCTTCATCAGGTGAGTCATTAAGGAGTTCTCCGCAACGTTCAAGGGAAAGGCTCCCTCAGGGTTTTCCCTTGGGCAATACAGATTTTGAGATGCCTCCATGTATAAATCAAAATCTACTCTTGCAGCGGTTGAGGCTAAAGCTTTGCCTCTTGAGGATAAACTTGTGGTTCCGACCTGTGTATTTTCCTTCATTTTTAAATAAACTTTGTCTACTGTAATGCTTCACTTTGAAGGTACCCGCTCTTAGCACGATTTGTTGCATAGAGGAAGAAGGGTTTCAGAAATTCAACAGTTATAGCGCTTCCCTAAAGGCGGACTGTGATTTGCTATCGAATTGATCGTCAGGGAAAGAACCTCAACTACAAGCTTTTTAACCCTTTCTTCTCCTTATCATCTTTAACAGATAATGGGTCTCCGAAATGAAAAAGCAGAGAGTGATGATCTTTATTTTTCTGTCGGTTTTATTATTTTCCATTTTCTTTTCCAGGAAATGAAATTGTGCGTACAGCTGTCCGGATAGACCACTATACTGCCAGGAAAGCCTGAAATAAGTTAGGGATCTTAAGAAAATATATGGTTATTGAATGGAGAGACGCTGGTATAGTCTAAAAGTATATCTTGATAAGCTATGACCTTGTTAACAGAAATCCTGAAAAATAAGGTACAGGAATAAAAACTGCAGCCGGGTGCTCTTCTGGATTTGGTTCATCCTTTCGTTTATGTAAAATTTTGATGGTGTCGGGGCAATACGAAAAAGTTAAACGGTAATAATATAAAGAAGGTAAAACATGAATACTCATAAAAACAGATGGTTAATCGCTTTATCCGCAATTTGTATCCATCTTTCCATTGGTGCCGCATATGCCTATAGTGTATACACCATTCCACTAGTCGATTCGTTAGGCTGGGCCGCTTCATCTGTTACCTTAGCATTTACAGTAATGATGGTTCTTGGAGGCGCATCGGCTGCTGTATTCGGAAGATTTGTTGAAAAAAGTGGACCAAGAAAATCGGCAATAGTTGCTGCCTTGTTGTTTGGCCTGGGACAGGCAGGCTCTGGCTTTGCAGTGGCCATTGATTCGCTTACGCTGTTTATACTTACCTATGGGCTTTTAAGTGGTATAGGGTTGGGTATAGGTTATATTGCACCCGTGTCTACACTTGTAAAATGGTTTCCCGACCGGCGTGGACTCGCAACGGGTATGGCGGTTTTAGGTTTTGGTACAGGAGCCCTTATCACAGCCCCCGTGGCGGCTGGTATGATGGAAACTCTCGGAATCTCCACAACATTCTACATTTTAGGAACAAGTTATTTTGTTCTAATGCTTTTGGGTGCCTTGTATATAGCACCACCTCCAAAAGGCTGGCTCCCCGCTGGCATGAAACAAAGCAAGGCTTCGGGTAAGGAAAAGGTAGTAAACGATTTATCCTCCCTCACTGCAAAGGAAGCAGTAAAAACAAAACATTTCTGGATGTTGTGGACGATCATGATAATCAATACCAGTGCGGGCATCATGATGATATCAGTCGCTTCACCAATGGCTCAAACAATAGGAGGATTATCCGCCGCAGCCGCAGCCGTAATGGTAGGCCTTATGGGAATCTTTAATGGTGCGGGCAGAATTGGCTGGGCAGCAGCCTCCGATTACCTTTCCCGGCCCGTGGTGTTCATCATTTTCTTTATTATACAACTTATCGCGTTCCTTACACTGCCCAATATTTCAAGCGCAATAGTTTTTCAGGTACTGATTTTCCTGGTGGTCAGCTGTTATGGTGGTGGATTTTCTAACCTTCCTGCCTTTATAGCCGATCTTTTTGGAACGAAAGAGCTCGGTGCCATTCATGGTTATCTTTTAACAACCTGGTCTTTAGGTGGATTAATAGGCCCGACCCTGGTTTCACAAATTTATTCAAGAACCGGAAGTTACATTCCTGTATTCTATGTATTCACCTGTTTGATAATAGCGGCTTTAGTCATTGCTGTGCTATTGAAAGCAGATGTTCGGCGTATCCGGAAACAAAAGCGTACGCCCGTAGCTGCAAATTCTGCAATAAGGGCTTCAGAATAGTCAACTGAAGCTCTACCTGCTAAAATCATTAATACAGTTATTCCGGTCCAGTCTTTCAGGGGGCCAGGAAGCGCTCAGTTAATGCTCATCGGTTTAGCTGAAAACAGAGGTAATTCCGTAAAAAGCCAGGTAATTAGGCCATTGTATCTTATAAATCCCCTCCCCCAGGAGCATTATCAATCCTTCTGCAGCTATTACCTCCGCACCCCCTGCCCAGCCCCCTTCACTTGTATAACTTTTACCGCAGCTTGAACCTTTCAAATCGTAAGTCGTATAATCTCAGACGATTATGAATATTTTTTCAGTATCAATTTTAAACTTTTTAAGTTATGAAATTTATTTCAACACGCACCCATGGCATAATAGACTACCTCATGGGAGCTCTTTTAATTGTATCTCCCTGGTTATTTGGTTTTGATCGGGGTGGAGCAGAAACCTGGATTCCCGTTATTTTAGGTGCAGGTGTCATTTTGTACAGCCTTGTCACCGATTATGAAATGAGCGCTACCAGAAAACTGTCCCTGCGTACGCACCTGATGCTGGACATGATAGGTGGTGCCTTCCTGGCGGTGTCCCCATGGTTGTTTGGCTTCGATGATTTTGTGTACCTGCCACATTTAATTCTTGGTATTGCAGAAATTGGAGTAGCTATGTTTACCCATCGTGTACCGGATACGCGTTATGCCGATACCCATAAAGCGACAACAGGAACACATACTAATCGAAGAACAAATAATACAATAACACCAGAGTCCAGACCTCCAATGGGATCTAAAACAGGAACAGGAACCCTTACCGAAAGTGAAAGAGCAAGAAGAGAAAGGGAAAACCTGTAATACATAACTTATTTATTGAATAAAAGGAAACAGACGTTTCCATTCCATACTCAACAAAGCGGCCCCGGAGATTTTTGGGGCCGCTTTTTTTTACGCATTTCACCTACCGAAATATGGATTGAAGATTTTATTTTCCCGCCGGAACTTTAACCTGTATGGTCTCCCAGGTTCCTCAACCTTAGGAATCCTCATTTGAAACATCATTGGCTTATTAAGATGCAAAAGGTAAAAGGCAGATTGTTTCAGCTTAGCCTCAGCGCAGGGAAAAAATTGATACAGGCCTCTGCACCCATATGCCCCTCCCTCGCCTGTTTCAATTTAAAAGAAAAGCCAGAACCGGCACATTTTCAGCTCATTTGCTGTTTAAATCCTATGGAATATTTTGTACCCAAAGGTTCAATTGTGCGGGAAATATGGGGAAAAGGAGATACCACCCTCTTCATTTTTGCCGGGGCTTCTGCGGAATTTGCCCTGAACAAGGCAGTAGACTGGCTTTATTTTACCGGAAAGCTCCCGGCCGATCCGCTGGGACGCCTGTTTTCCACCGTATCTTATGCCCGCCAGATCGTTTTCTCAGAAAATGAAACAGCCCTGCAGGCGATTGACAGAATTACCGCAATTCATGCCGGTGTTGAAGAAAAGAGAGGCTCCCGCATACCCGACTGGGCCTACCGGGATGTACTCTTCATGCTGATTGGCTACTCCATTAGTGCCTACGAAATGGTAGAGCGGAAGCTGCTGGAAAAGGAAAAGGAAGAGGTATTTGAGGTGTTTTACCGGGTAGGTCATCGCATGGGTATTCCCGATCTTCCCACCAGCTATCAGGAATGGGAGAAGGTAAGGAAAGAGCACCTACGGCGGAATTACACCAACAGCCACTTCACCCAGGATCTGTATAAGCAGTACCGAAAGCACCTGGGGCCCATCCGGTACTTTTTATTGCTGGAGGCCCAGATTCTGGTAGTTCCGGAGCGGGTAAGAGAGCTGCTGAATCTCCGAAAGCTATCGTTCCTCACCCCCATTCTGGCGGTGTATAAATTCAGCAGAAGGCTAAAGCTGGACTGGCTCCTGAAGTCACTGATACTGCCTTCCGCCTATAAAAAGGAGATAGCGGAGCTGGATGTAGCCGCATGTGTCTCGTCCTAGAATAGCGATACAGGTTTTTACAATAATAAATAATTAAATATTGAGTACTGAGTTCTTCTCAGTACTCTTTTTTCTTTTATAACCTGAACTCGGGAATTGATTCTACGAATAGAGGGTCAAATACTTTAAATTCAGCATGATAT
>NZ_ANNU01000066.1 GCF_000346615.1 Nafulsella turpanensis ZLM-10 | reverse complement strand
ATATTTAATTATTTATTATTGTAAAAACCTGTATCGCTATTCTAGGACGAGACAAAAGGCAACTGTTGCTTACTTTGCAGTCCACACTTCTTCTTTTCCTACACCACTTACCATCAGCATCAGGCGGGTTGGGTTTGGTACAAAAACCAGTCGGGCAGGCTTGCCAGGGTAGTCATCCACATCTACCAATACTCCCTGCTGCATATCTGTATCCCAAAGTGGGGAGCCATCAGGTTTCTCTCCAACTTTCTGGTATTTATCTGCCAGATAAGCAATTGGCAGCAACACATCATTATCCGGGCAAATATCGTCGTGCACTACATGTAGCGCATCTTCCAGATACTCTCCATACTGGCTCACAAAATCATCTTCCATCGAATGCAGTTCCTCTTCTGCATCATCGTATTTCGGATCATTATAATTGAGCCCGGCCAGTTCGTTTTTCTTTTCTACCAACGCGGTCAGCGCTTTATCTAATGCCTTAATATCCATAGTCTGTTGTTGATTTCTGATACAAAGCTTAAACTATTGTCGAAAACAAGCAAATGTTTTCTTAAAAATTCAAAACCGGCTCAACATTCCCCCTCAATTTTAGTAGTATAGGAGGGTGTGCCTTATGATGAAACAGCTTCCCTGTATGGCGATGCAATGGTTTGCAGGGCCTGCTTTTTCATTTTTATTTGCTAAAGGAAAGCCCTATTTTTGCCCGGAAGACTAAAATAAAACCCCACCATGGAACAAGACTTTTTACCTATTAACGGTACCGACCACATCGAATTTTATGTTGGCAATGCCAAACAGTCGGCCATGTATTATCAGGCAGCACTTGGTTTTGAGTTAGTAGCCTATGCAGGGCCAGAAACAGGCGTCCGCGACCGCGCAAGCTATGTACTCAGGCAAAATAAACTACGCTTTGTTCTTACCTCTTCCCTCCAGCCGGGCACAGAAATAGCCAGACATGTAGAAAAGCATGGCGATGGCGTAAAAGTACTTGCCTTATGGGTAGATGATGCAACAAAAGCGTTTAACGAAACTACCAGCCGCGGAGCAGAGGCCGCCATGGAACCTCAAAAGCTGGAGGATGAACATGGGGAAGTGGTGGTGTCCGCAATTAAAACTTATGGCGAAACCATTCATAAATTTGTGGAGCGCAAAAACTATCAGGGGCCATTTATGCCGGGCTTTGTTGAAAAGAAAAGCACCTTCCCTATTAAGCCCATTGGCCTTGAGTATGTTGACCACTGTGTGGGAAATGTAGAGCTGGGTAAAATGGATGAATGGGTGAAGTTCTATGAAGATGTAATGGGCTTTAAACTGCTCCTTACCTTCGATGATAAGGATATTTCCACCAAATATACCGCACTCATGAGCAAGGTGGTAAGTAATGGAAACGGGTACATCAAGTTCCCGATTAACGAACCTGCCGAGGGTCTAAAAAAATCGCAGATCGACGAATACCTGGAATTCTACAAAGGTGCCGGCGTACAGCATATTGCCATTGCGACCAAAGACATTGTGGAAACCGTTAGCGAAATGCGCCGCCGGGGCATTGAGTTTTTAAATGTACCTGACACTTATTATGATGACCTGCAGGACCGTGTAGGCGAAATAGAAGAAGATATTCAGCCCCTCAAAGACCTCAACATTCTGGTCGATCGTGATGAGGAAGGCTATCTCCTCCAGATTTTCACCAAACCTATACAGGACCGCCCTACCCTCTTTTTCGAAATTATTCAGCGCAAAGGTGCCCGTTCGTTTGGAAAAGGGAACTTTAAAGCCCTCTTCGAAGCAATTGAGCGTGAGCAGGAGCTGAGGGGTAATTTATAAATTGAACCAGGAGTCAGAAGTCAAGAACCAGTACCCAAATACCTACATCTTGACTCCTGCTTCCTGATTCCTGACTCTTTAAAAACATTTTTTCATACTTCATGGAACAAGCAATTTTAAATAAAGCCCGCACCTGGCTGAACAGCAACATCGACGCTGAAGCAAAGGAGCAGATCAATACCTGGATAAACGAAAAGCAGGAAGAAGAACTTACTGAAGCTTTTTATAAAGACCTTGAGTTTGGCACAGGTGGCCTGCGGGGCATAATGGGTACAGGCTCCAACCGCATGAATAAATACACGGTTGGCATGGCTACTCAGGGACTGGCTAATTACCTGAAAAAGACTTATCCCGCCGAGAGCATCAGCGTAGCCATTGCCCATGACTGTCGCAATAACAGCCGCTTCTTTGCCGAGACCACCGCAGCTATTTTTTCGGCTAATGGTATAAAGGTTTTCTTCTTCGAAGCCCTCCGTCCAACACCGGAACTAAGCTTTGCCGTTCGTGAACTGGGCTGCAAAAGTGGTGTGGTACTCACTGCCTCCCATAACCCAAAGGAGTACAATGGTTACAAAGCCTACTGGAACGATGGTGCCCAACTGGTGCCTCCGCACGATAAAAACGTGATTGCCGAAGTCGGAAAAATCCGGAGCATCGATGAAGTAAACTTCGAAAAAAATGAACGCCTCATCCAGATTATCGGGCGGGAAATGGATGAAAAGTACCTTAACAAGGTGGCTTCTCTTTCCGTCTCGCCCGATGCCATTAAGGCGCAGCACGACCTGAAAATTGTTTTTACCCCTATTCATGGCACCGGTATAACTTTAGTTCCTGAAGCCCTAAAGCAAATTGGCTTTACCAATGTGCACGTAGTGGAGGAGCAGTCGGAGCCCAATGGAAATTTCCCAACAGTTGTCTACCCCAATCCTGAAGAAGCCGAAGCGCTTTCCATAGCCCTGGACAAGGCACGTGAACTGGATGCTGACCTGCTTATGGGAACGGACCCTGACTCCGACCGTGTAGGAATAGCCGTTAAAAACCAGGCTGGAGAATGGGAACTACTAAATGGCAACCAAACCGGTAGTCTGCTTATTTATTACCTACTGGAGGCCTGGAAACAAAAGAATAAGCTAAACGGCAACCAATACATTGTTAAAACCATTGTAACGACTGACCTTATTGATCGCATTGCTGAAGGCTATAATGTAGAGAGCTACGACACCCTCACCGGCTTTAAGTGGATTGCCTCCATTATCAGGGAGTTTGAAGGGAAAAAAGAATTTATTGCCGGCGGTGAAGAAAGCTATGGCTACCTGATTGGAGATTTTGTCCGCGACAAGGATGCGATTGCCTCCTGTGCCCTGATTGCCGAGCTGGCTGCTTTCGCCAAAAACAATGGCAAAACAGTATATGACATGCTGCTGGAAATGTACCAGCGCTTCGGCTTTTATCAGGAGAAACTTATTTCAGTAAAGAAAGAAGGTAAAAAAGGAGCCGAGGAAATCCAGCGCATGATGGCCAACCTCCGCAGCAATCCGCCACAGCAGATTGCGGGTTCGCGCCTGGTAAAAATTATTGATTACCAGGAAGGTGTTAGCCTGGATCTTTCCAGCGGAAAAGAGGAAAAACTCTCTTTCCCTAAGTCAAACGTTCTTCAGTACTTTACCGAGGATGGCAGTAAAATATCGGCCCGCCCTTCAGGTACCGAGCCCAAAATAAAGTTCTATATCAGTGTCAATACCAGCCTCAACAATACAGCTGCCTTTGAGCAGAAACAAAAAGAGCTGGAACAGAAAATAGCTCAGATTGTGGAAGATATGCAGCTAAGCTAATAACTTACCCCCTCATTTAAAAGCCGGCCTGAACTGCCGGCTTTTTTGTTGCGATAAATCTTACTTCCCGTTTTGCATCCGCCACTATTTTAGTACTTTAGACAAAATTTCGCTTACAGAAGAAATGGACAGCTGCAGTATGTTTACCCTATCTAAAAGGTTACCGCTAGAAAGGGAAAAAGAATACATTGCCAACTTCAAAGCTCACGACCACTAAGGCGGACCGTTCAATACTCACTACAAAACAAATGGAATTAGCGCTTGCAGACTGGATAGTCATTGGAGTTTTCCTTGCCATCACCATCTTTATTGGCCTTTACTTTCGGAAAAAGGCAGGTCAGGATATTGACAGCTTCTTTCTGGGTGGCCGAAACCTCCCCTGGTGGATTGCCGGCACTTCCATGGTAGCCACTACTTTTGCCGCCGACACCCCTCTGGCCGTTACCGAGCTGGTGGCCAACAATGGTATTGCCGGTAACTGGGTGTGGTGGAATATGCTCATCGGCGGTATGCTTACTACCTTTTTCTTTGCCAAATACTGGAGGCGGGCGGAGATTTTGACCGATGTGGAATTTATTGAAATGCGTTATAGTGGCAAAGAAGCCTCTTTCCTGCGGGGCTTTAAGGCAGTGTACCTTGGTCTTTTTATGAACGCACTGGTTATTGGCTGGGTAAATGTGGCGCTGATGTCGCTGCTAAAGGTGTTCTTTGGTATACCGGATGATATGCTTCTTTGGTATGTTTTTGCCGCTATGCTGGTTGTCGTACTTTATTCTTCTGTATCCGGCCTGTTAGGAGTCGCTTTTACAGATGTGGTCCAGTTTATTATTGCCATGGGCGGCTGTATAGTGCTGGCCTGGCTCGTGCTGGACTCCCCAAAAGTGGGCGGCATTAGCGGACTCAAAGAGCAACTACCGGAATGGTCGCTGAGTTTCTTTCCACAAATCGGCAGTGGCAGTGCTGGAATCGGCACTACCCTCGCCATGGGTTTTGGCAGTTTTTTTGCCATCATCGGTCTGCAGTGGTGGGCCAGCTGGTATCCGGGTAACGAACCAGGTGGTGGTGGCTATATTGCGCAGCGCATGATGGCCGCTAAAGATGAAAAAAATGCCATCTACGCCACCCTCTTTTTCCAGATTGCCCACTATGCCCTTCGTCCGTGGCCGTGGATTATTGTGGCTCTTTGTGCCGTGGTGCTGTACCCCGACCTTCCTGCCGATGATAAAAAGCTGGGTTATGTAATGGCGATGAAAGATTACTTGCCGGACGGCCTGCGAGGCTTACTGCTGGTGGCTTTTTTTGCTGCCTATATGAGCACCATTTCCACTCAGCTCAACTGGGGAACCAGCTATCTTATAAACGACCTTTATAAACGCTTTATAGCACCCGGAGCTTCCTCTGCTAAGCTGGTCGCGGCCAGCCGCATTGGTACCGGCCTCTTAATGCTGTTTGCCCTTCTAATTACCAGCCAGATAGAGACTATTTCCGGTGTGTGGGTATTTATTATCGAAGCAGGTGCGGGATTAGGGCTGGTGCTAATCCTCCGCTGGTACTGGTGGCGCATCAATGCCTGGAGCGAAATTGCCGCTACTGCAGCTCCCCTTTTCGCCTATGCCCTTACAAAATATGTTTTTGTGCAGTTCGATTCTGCCTGGGGCCTTTCTGTACTCGAAGACCCCCGGAGCTTCCTCTTCATTCTGGGCTTCACCACCATCAGCTGGATAGTCGTTACTTACCTTACCAAGCCTACCAACTTCAGAAAGCTTGAAGAGTTTTATGCCAAAGTACGACCTTTAGGCAACTGGAAGCCGTTTGAAAGAGGAATAAGAGATAATGTCACCATCTCCTACCTGGTAGTATGCTGGCTTAGTGCCGTGGTAATGGCCTATTCTGTACTGTTTTTCATTGGGCACCTGATTTTCCGGAACTGGATAGAAGTGCTGATTTACGGAACCATAAGCCTTATCTCTTTTTTCATACTGAAGAAGGCGTCCGATAAAGTAGACGTTTTTGCAGATGATAAAAAAGAAGTAGCGGCTTAGAAGATGGGGGATTTAAGACATGAGACGGTAGACATTGGACATTAGATAAAGGACAAAGGATGTTTTTCAAATGAGGCAACAAGGAATAAAAAGCCCGATTATTTAAAATGTAATCTTACGGGCGAAAAATGACATAACTGCCATACTCTATCATTCTATCATTCTATCATTCAAATTTAAAAATGACGCTCAACATAGAGAGGAATAAAAACCTAAAAGAATATAATACCTTTGGAATAGAAGCCGTTGCGCCTTACTTCTGCCAGATCCAAAGTACAGAAGAGTTACAGGCCCTCTTCCGCAATGAGCAATTTAAAAACATGCCCCTGCTGGTGCTGGGTGGTGGCAGCAACATCCTTTTTACCCGTAATCCCGAAGGGCTCGTACTGCTCAATAAAATCGGTGGTATTTCCATGGTGGAAGAAGGGGAGGAAAATGTTCTGGTAAAAGTAGGCGGTGGAGTCGTATGGCATGAGTTTGTGCTGAATACGATTGCCCAGGGCCTTGGCGGACTGGAAAACCTCTCGCTCATTCCTGGCACAGTCGGAGCAGCTCCTATGCAGAACATTGGTGCCTATGGAGTGGAAATTAAAGACACTTTTCATTCCCTGGAAGCCGTAAACAGGACAGATGGCAGCCTACGCACTTTCCGCCATGCCGATTGCCAGTTCGGCTATCGCAGCAGTGTATTTAAGACCAGCGAACGGGATAAATGGGTGATTAGCCATGTAACTTTTTCTCTACACAAGAAGCCGCAGTTTAATACTACTTACGGTGCTATTCAGCAAACTCTGGAAGAGAGAGGCATTAGTTCATTGAGCCTGAAGGCCATTAGCGATGCGGTAGTGCACATACGGCAGAGTAAGCTACCCGACCCGAAAAAGATTGGCAATGCCGGCAGCTTCTTTAAGAACCCGGTAATTGATGCAGCACATTTCACCAACCTTCAGCAGCAGTATGCCTCCATCCCCTCCTATCCGCAGGAAAACGGCATAAAAGTACCGGCTGGCTGGTTAATTGAGCAGTGCGGCTGGAAAGGCTATCGCCGCGGAAATGTGGGCGTGAATGATAAACAGGCACTGGTGCTCGTAAACCATGGTGGCGCAATAGGCGAGGAAATCCGGCAGTTATCGGAAGATATACAGGCTTCGGTGAAAGAGAAATTTGGTATTGAACTGGAGGCAGAGGTGAATTTTATTTAAGCACCTCCCCCTCAAAAAAGAAGAGCGGCTTATAAAAGGCCGCTCTTCTTTTAAGCTGTGTTGTAATTCTATCACTCCACCGTCAGGTCCATATAGCTTACGTAAAAGTCAGGGTCTACTTTTAAGCTTGCATCTGCCGGCACTTCTTTCAGTACCGACCATTTTCCTTCTTTCGGCTCCAGCCACTTTTCCACTCCATTAATGCTTACCTGCACCGGCATATCAAACCCATCTACCACATTGCTCCAGCGGTAGGCCAGGGTGCCATTCAGGAATCGGTATTCAAGGGTAGGAATATGAATGGTGCGCAGGTATTGGTCGAAGAAGTCCGATAAATCCATACCTGTTCGTTCGCTCAGGTAATTTTCAATCTGTTCCGTAGTTACCGTTTGGTGCCAGAACTCCTTATTCATGCCACGGAGAATGCTGCGCCACTTTTCATCGTCATTTACCAGCTGACGGAGGGTGTGTAACATGTTGGCACCTTTAAAGTACATATCGCTGGATCCTGAATAGTTTACATCATATATCCCGATGATCGGGCGGTCGTTCTGGATGGCGGAACGGGTACCCCGTACATATTCGCTACCTGCCTCTTTTCCGAAGAAATATTCGAGAAAGAGGTTTTCGGAATAGGCCGTAAAGCTTTCATGTATCCACATATCAGCCGCATCTTTATAGGTAATGTTGTTGGCGAACCACTCATGCCCCGACTCATGCACGATGATAAAGTCGAACTTCATGCCCTGCCCGGTCAGGCTCCAGTCACGGCCTTTATAGCCGTTCTGATAGCCATTTCCATAAGTCACTGAGCTCTGGTGTTCCATGCCCAGGTAAGGAGCTTCCACCAGCTTATAGCCATCTTTGTACCATGGGTAAGGGCCAAACCAGTGCTCGAAAGCCTCCAGCATTCGGGGAACTTCCTTAAACTGCTCCTTTGCCTTTTTCAGGTTCTCCGGCAGCACATAGTAATCGAGCGTCAACTTACCTTTTTCTCCTTTATATACGCCATCGAAATGGACGTAGTCAGCAATATTGATGTTCACGCCATAGTTGTTGATGGGATTATCGACATACCAGTGGTAGGTTTTGGTGTCCTTCTTTTTATGATGCTCCACCCCTCTCAGGCGGCCATTAGAAACATCCATAAGTTCTTCCGGCACGGTTACGCTAATAAGCATACTATCAACCTCGTCGTACATATGGTCTTTATTGGGCCACCAGAGGCTGGCACCATCGCCCTGATTTGAGCTGGCAATAAATGGGCGACCTTTACTGTCGGTGGTCCATGTAATGCCCCCGCTCCAGGGTGGATTTTCACTTACCTGCGGTTTGCCCCCGTAATGCACCACTACGGAATTGACCTCCCCTTTCTCCTGCGGCTTTTCCAACTCCACAAACCAGGCATTGCCGTCCTGCTCAAAGGAAAGCCCCTCCCCGTTTTGGGTTATTTTGTGGATTTGCATCGGTGGCTGCAGGTCAATCTGCATACGCTGCTGTGGCTCCAGCACCTGATACTGGATGGTATTTTTCCCTTCAATGGTTTTCTCCTCCGGGTCTACTGCAATATCGAGGTGGTAGTAAGTCAGGTCCCACCACTCCCGTTCAGGCGTAATACTCCCCCGCAGGGTATCCTGCCGGGTAAAGACGGGTGTTTCCTGAGCCTGAAGGGAGATGACTGAGAAAAGTATAAGTAAAGTAAACAGAAATTGCTTTTTCATGTATTAAATCCAGAAAAGATATTTTTTGCACATAATTATTCTAAAACCAATCAGCCTCCGCTTTCAATTTTCGCCCCTATTGTTGCTCTTTCTTTTTACCCCGCCAGTACCCCCTCAAATCATATCCGTCAAATTACTCAGCTTGCCCTCGTACTGCTCCGTGGCGACCCCGAACTCCTGCAGAAAGCCGAGGCCTTCGTCTATATCAATGCCTTTATAAGCAGCGTATGACTTCAGGTAAATGACTTTTTCGATGCCGGCACTGTAAATAATGCGGGCACAGGCCAGGCAGGGCGAGAGTGTAACATAGAGGGTAGACCCCTCTACCTTGGCATTGTTCTTGATCGCATATAAGATGGCGTTTTGCTCGGCATGGATAGCCAGCGAGCAGCTGCCTTTGCGATCGCGGGCACAACCGGTTTCCGGCCATTCCTCATCGCAATTGTGCGTTCCGGCCGGCGGACCGTTGTAGCCGATGCTGATAATGCGGGTATCTTTGGTAAGAACGGCTCCCACATGCCGCTTTACGCAGTGAGAGCGTCTGGCGAGATTCACCGCCAGTTCCATAAAGATATCGTCGTACTCGGGTTTTTCCTGAAAGGTTCTGTCCATAGGTCTGAAAGCAGAGGTCGGCAGGCGGTACTTTGTTTAAATAGATAAAATATTCTATTTTGCCTGTACAAAGGTGTAAATTAATACTTTTATTCAAAAAGATATGTCATTCAGAAGCGTTTTCTGCACAGCCCTCCTGGCTGTAATGTTTATCCTGTATACCGATGCCCGTGCACAGGAACCGGTAAAACCGCGTACCAGCCCCCTTGAAATGGTGACCTTCCCCTGGGAAGATACCTATATCAAAATCACTTACAGCCAGCCGCATAAAGAAGGCCGGAATATTTTTGGAGAACTGGTTCCCTATGGCAAAATCTGGCGTACCGGGGCGAATGAAGCTACTGAAATTACCACCACCCGTGATATTAAGCTTGCCGGACATGAAGTACCCGCCGGCACTTATTCTATCTTTACCATCCCTCAAAAGGATAAATGGACGGTAATTCTAAATAAAAGTCTTGGCCTCTGGGGAGCTTTTAACTACAATGAGAAAAATGATTTGCTCCGGTTCGATGTACCTACCCATCAACTCGATACTACTTATGAGCCCTTTACCATTAAGTTCGACCAGTATAAAAATGATGTGGTCCTCAAAATGATGTGGGACCGCACCGGTATTGAGATGCCGGTTGAGTTTGAGTAAGAGACATAGGACATGAGACATAAGACCAGAAGAATGTTTAGTCCTTCTCCTCACTAAAATATCAACCTAAATAGAACTACCATGGCAACAGCAAAGCAATACCAGGGCCTGAAGGAGTTTTATCCTTATTATCTTTCAGAACACCAAAACCCAAGCTGCCGCAAACTTCATTGTGTGGGCATTACCCTAGTGTTTATTGTCTTGGCCTGGGCGCTGATTACCCTAAGCTGGTGGGAATTATTTCTGGCACCAGTGGTGGGATATGGCTTTGCCGCAGCGGCGGATCGTATGGGCAGGGCATGCTTTCTTCGAACGAAACAAACCTGCTACTTTTCCATACCCGGCATGGAGCCTTGCTTCTGACTTTATCTTGTACTGGCAGCTGCTTGGCGGAAAAGAAAGATTCAATCCAAAAGCAAAGAGCAGGGTTTAGAATTAAGATATTAAGTAATCAAAAAGGAACAGCCTCTGCAGAATTGTGGAGGCTGTTCCTTTTTGTAAAGCTGGAAAAAAAGCCTGACTTCTTGAATAAATTTCACTCTCCCGGCAAAAGCTAATAAATGGCTGCCATTGCGAGCGCAGCGAAGTAATCTATTGATAAGCTAATTAGCCTGAAAGAAGTACTAATCTTCGGAAGATGGCCGCGCTTCGCTCGCCATGACAAAACCATGGGAGAAAGCTTAAGATCACATAGAAACAGCTCGTTAGCCAGCCGCTTCCAGGCACCAGTCACCAAAAATCGAACAACTAACGACCCTCAACCAACAACTAATACCTACCCTTCATAGGTAATCCGGTAAATTACGCCGGCATGGTCATCCGACACCAGCAAAGAACCATCGGGTAATTGTAGCAAAGCGACAGGGCGGCCCCAGGCTTCCTGCTCTTCTTCATTCAGCCATCCATCGGCAAAGGTTTCGTAGCTAACAGCGTTTCCATTCTCATCTACATTTACCTTTTGAATGCGATAGCCGATTTTCTCATCACGGTTCCAGCTTCCATGCTCCGGAATCAGAATCTGGTTCTTATATGCAGGAGGGAACATATTACCGGTATAAAACTTCATGCCCAGCGGCGCTACATGCGGACCCAGGTTTTGGGCCGGGGCCACAAATTCTTCACAGGGTTGGCCTTTCCCAAATTCCGGATCAGGAATTTCACCTGCATGGCAGTAAGGATAGCCGAAATGCATTCCTTTTTCAGGTGCCCGGTTAAGCTCATCGGGTGGCAGGTTATTCCCCAGCATATCGCGCCCATTTTCGGTAAACCACAGCACATCGGTTTCGGGATGCCAGTCAAAGCCTACTGAATTACGAACTCCTTCAGCAAAAATCTCCATATTAGAGCCATCGGGATTCATGCGGGTAATAGTGGCATAAATATCCTCTTCGGAATCACAGATATTACAGGGGGCACCTACCGGCACATAGAGCTTGCCATCAGGCCCAAAGTTGATGTACTTCCAGCCATGGTGCCTGTCTGTTGGATAATCATCAAAAACCACCTCAGGCTTTGGCGGGTTGGCAAGATTAGCTTCAATATCAGGAAAACGTAATATCCGGTTTACCTCCGCTACGTACAAATCGCCATCGCGAAAGGCAACTCCGTTTGGCATATTAAGGCCTGAAGCAATTACATACTGCTCGTCGGCTACCCCATCCTTATTTTCATCTACCACGGCATATACCTTATCGGCAGAGCGGTTGCCAACGAAGACAGTGCCCTCCTCTCCCAGCGCCAGGGAACGGGCATCTTCAATACCAGCGGCAAAAACAGAAATATTAAATCCTTCCGGGAGGTTAATCTTGTCAAGCGGTAGATTATCCGGATTGTAGGTATTTGTTACTGTTAAATCGCGAGGGGCAATTACTTCTTCCACCTCTGTAATTTCGGCCTCCTGTTCGGCGCCATTGCTACCACAGGCTGTTACGGCAAGCAAACCACCCAGTACAAGGGCAGTACCAGCAATTTTTTTCATACTAGTTTCTTCAGTTAATTTAAAAAAGAACTTCGGCAGGGCTGTATGGTTATAATTTAAATTCATCCACCTGTTAAAAAGCAGCTTTATAGCTACCCTGCCGGCTAATCGCACATAATTCAGCAAAAATAAGGAATAAAGCAGGAGGAGATGTAAATTTGCACTATGGTATCCATTAATAATTTATCTTACTTTTTAGGCGATCGCCCCCTCTATTACGAAGCAAACCTGCATATTAAGCCGAAGGACCGGATTGGGCTTATCGGCCTGAACGGAACAGGAAAATCCACCCTCCTGCGGTTAATCAACGGGGAATTTCAGCCCGATGAAGGAGAAATCAGCAAGAGCTCCGATACGACTATTGGCTTCCTCAACCAGGATCTGCTCTCCTACCAGTCAGATGACAGCATCCTGTCTGTAGCCATGCAGGCTTTTGCCGAAGCGGTACAAATTCAGAAAGATATAGACAAGGTACTCCACCAGATGGAAGTGGCTTATGAAGATAAGCTGGTAGATAAACTAACCCGCCTGCAGGAAAAGTTTGAAGCCCTCGACGGCTACAGCATGCAGGCGCAGGCCGAGTCGGTACTGGAAGGCATTGGCTTCCAGACTGCCGACCTTAAACGCCCCCTGCGTGAATTTTCCGGTGGCTGGCGCATGAGGGTAATGCTGGCTAAACTGCTACTCGAAAAGCCCAACCTGCTCATGCTCGATGAGCCTACCAACCACCTTGACCTTCCATCTATCCAGTGGCTGGAAAATTACCTCCGCACCTATGAAGGAGCCGTAATTGTGGTTTCGCACGACCAGGAATTTCTCGACAATATGGTTACCAGCATTGTGGAAGTGGCCCAGCGCGACCTCATTCAGTATGCCGGTAATTATAGCTTTTACCTGGAAGAAAAAGAGCAGCGCAACGAGATACAGCGCAATGCCTATGAAAACCAGCAGCAAAAAATAAAACAGACCGAGCGCTTTATCGAACGCTTCCGCTCCAAAGCTACCAAAGCACGGCAGGTGCAGTCGCGGGTAAAATCGCTGGAACGGATGGATATGATCGATGATGTGATAGAAGAAAACCGCCGGGTAAACTTTAAGTTTACCATGAATCAGCAGAGCGGTCGTTTTATCATGACGCTGAAGAATGTATCAAAATCTTACGGTGACCTGCAAATACTGAAGAATACCAATGCACAAATTGAGAGAGGCGATAAAATAGCCCTGATTGGTGCCAATGGAAAAGGAAAGTCTACCCTGCTGCGGATTATTTCGGGTAGCGAACCCATTGAAGGGGAAAGAATAGAAGGGTATAATGTAAACACTGCCTTTTACGCCCAGCACCAGCTCGAAAGCCTTGGTGTTAATAATGAAATACTTGAAGAGTTAAAACAAGCCGGCAGCGAAAAGAGCGAAACCGAGTTAAGGAATATTCTTGGCTGCTTTCTGTTTACCGACGAAGAGGTATTCAAGAAAATAAAAGTCCTTTCGGGTGGAGAAAAATCGCGGGTAGCGCTGGCCAAAACCCTCCTGGCCGAGGCGAACTTCCTGATGCTGGACGAACCAACGAACCACCTCGACATACAGTCCGTCAACATCCTGATACAGGCGCTACAGCAGTACGAAGGCAGCTTTGTGGTGGTATCGCACAACCGCCACTTTATTTCGCGCACAGCCAATAAAATATGGTATATCGAAGACCAGGAAATAAAGGAATACCCGGGTACTTACGACGAATATGTATGGTGGCGCTCCCAGCAGGAGCAGCAGGAGGAAGAATCGCCTAAAAAGGCAAAAGCTGTAAAAGAGAAGAAGCAAAGAACCCCCAGCGAAACCGAACTGCTACAAAAAGAAGTAAAGCAGCTGCATAAAAAGCTGGAGGAAGCCGAAGCCCGTGTGACTGAGTTCGAAAAAAAGACAAAAGCAACCGAAGCTGAAATGGCAAAGCCGGAAGTATACGGGCAGCCAGATAATTTAGCTGAGGCTACACAGCGCTACGAGCAGCAAAAGAAACAGCTGGAAGAGTGGCAGCAAAAGTGGGATGAATTAGCTGTCGAAATAGAAGAGAAAGAAAAAGAACTCAACGAAGAATAATTTTTTGATGACTGCCGTTTCCGAAAGGGAACGGCATTATTTTATTATCTATGTACCGAAACATTCGAAATTTCACTCTTTTAGCCCACCTGTTGCTCTTTTTTCTAGTAGGTGCGTGTGTTCCCCTCGAACAGCAGGGCAGCAGCTCAGCGGCTACAACAGGCCCTGTGTTAATGAAGGATAAAACTTACATACCAACCATTCACTCTGCCCAAATTTACCCCTACACCCGACAGGAGGCGGCCTCCCTGGCACCTGCCGTTATTTCTTTAGACCAGGAACCACGCCTGCTGCTCACCTTCGACGACCTGCAGCCAGATACAGAGCAGTACCAGGTGCGCATCATTCACTGCAACTGGAGCTGGGAACCTTCCCGCCTAACTTCCCTGCAGTACCTTTTTTCCTTTAATGAGTTTCCTGTTACGGAATACGAATTCTCCCAAAACACTTTTATTCCGTACGTACATTACCAGTTTCTGGTACCCAAAGTAAAAATACCCGGCAATTATGTGTTGGCTGTGTATCGAAATAATAACCCTGAAGAAGTAGTGCTGACCAGGCGGTTTATGGTTTATACCAATCAGGTAGGTATTGAATACGCCACTGTCCTTCCTTCCGGCTCAGTGGCCAGAAGGGAGAACCAGCAAATCGATTTTAGCCTGAACTACAGCAATCTTGCCAACGTTAATGACCCTTCCAACCAGTTTAAAGTGGTAATCCGGCAGAACCGCCACTGGGAAAATGCCAAATTCGGCTTTACGCCCAGCAGCATTGAGCCTGGTTTTGGAGAGATAGAATACCATCTTTTTGACCAGTCGAACCAGTTTAAGGGAGGAAATGAATACCGCTTTTTCGATTTACGAACTGTGCGGGCCAGGGGCCAGAATGTAGGAGAAGTGCTGAGGGACTCCACCGGTATTCATGCTTACCTGGTACCGAACGAAAGCCGTGCAGGAGAAGCCTACAGCCAGATTAGAGACCTGAATGGCTGGTTCCACCTCACTAACCTTGAGTATCCGGAACCTCCTGTTAGCTCAGAGTATGTAAATGTCCATTTTTTCCTGGAGGCAGAGGCACCACTCTCCAGCCCGGTATATGTGGCAGGTGGACTTACCAATTATAATGAAGCTCCCCCCTACCGGATGCGCTACGATGCCGAAGCAGGCGGCTACCTCGCCGACCTGCTCCTGAAGCAGGGCTGGTATAATTATATGTTTTTACTGGGTAATGATGAGCAGAAATATGCTCTTGAAGGAAGCTTTGCCGAAACGGAAAATCTGTATGAGATTATCGTTTACTACCGGCCGCCGGGAGAAATTTATGATACCATTGTAGGCTACGCCGAATTTACCAGCAGGGAGCGTTAAGGAAGGGAGGAACAAAGCTTTATCTCCCCCTCAGCTACACAAATCTAAAGCCCCGGAAAACACACAGGCAAAAAAAGAGGTGCCCCTACAGGCACCTCTTCCTTATTTATACTTTTTTCAAGCGAGCTATTCGTTATCCTGAGTTTGACGTTGTCTTGGCTGGGGAGCCTGATGCTGAAATTCGCGCATTTTAACTCCTTCCACTTCATACTTAACGGCCCTCTTGCTGGGGTCGCTATTAGCAATATCGAGCATACCAAAACCTTTATGTGTGCAGGAACCAAGGCCACAGGCAAATACAAACTGTTGTACCTCCGGTGCGGCATAAAGGGTAAAAGGAAGGGTATAACCTCTTACTTCATACTTTACATCCTGATCAAAGAGAGGATAAATACGGGCAAACTTTTTCTGCCCTTCTTTAATTTTGTTCAGGTAATTGCGGTCCGGAACCAGCTGAAACTTGTAAAAAGAAGTAAGCTGTTCTGTGGTATAATCTCCAGACTGCTCCATCCGGCTAATGGTAGACTCATAGAGCATATCGGAAAACTGATCGGAAGTCGGGCTGATAAAAGCCTTGCCTGAAGCATCGTTAAAGCTGGGCGCGCTAAGTACAAGCGGAGAAATACAAATAAACTTGGTACTCTCTCCTACTTCAGGCATTTCCTCCTTTTCAACCGTTTCCGGAATTAAAAGCAGGTTCCCAACCTCAATCTGTTCATAGGTAAAGAGCATCCTGATCAGGTAGTCGATAAAACCCTGGTCCTGGCTGGAAAGCACAAGTGTAATCCGGCTTGAGTAATAGTGAAGCCCGTTTCGGCTAATCTTGGTCTGCCCCTTTAAGCCGGAAAAGTTATAAAAGGTATAGTCTCTATACTTCTTTTCACCGCCCTGAATGATAAGCCCTTTAATTAACTGGGCCAGCAGGTACTGATGGTGAAAAGGAACATAGCCACCCTTGTTCTTCAGTAAAAATATTATACGTACCCTCAATCTTACAAAAATTTAATTCTCGAACTAGTTCGTACAGCAATTTAAATGCTGCCCTAAAAAATACACTCTATTCTAAATCTCTATTGATAACTTAGGGATTACCCGATTGTTTTAGTATACCAATATGACAAATCTAACAGATAATTCAATGAATGCCTAAACATTAAATCTAAAATGCATGACATCTCCATCTGAAACTACGTACTCTTTCCCTTCAATTGAAACTTTTCCAGCCTCTTTACAGGCCACTTCGGTTTTATATTGCTGGTAATCGGCCAGCTTAATTACTTCTGCCTTTATAAAGCCACGCTCAAAATCGGTATGGATTACTCCTGCCGCCTGGGGAGCCTTCCAGCCTCTGCGGATGGTCCAGGCCCGTACTTCCTGCTTCCCCGCCGTAAAATAGGTAATCAGGTCGAGCAACTGATAGGAGCCACGGATGAGTTTGTGAAGGCCCGGCTCTTTAAGGCCATACTCTTCAAGGAACATCTGGCGCTCCTCCAGGTCCAGCTCCGCAATCTGCGATTCCAGTGCCGCACACACCCGGATTACCTGTGCATTTTCGGCAGCTACAGAATCTTTAAGCTTCTTTACAAATTCATTATCCTCGTGGAGCGACTCTTCATCGACATTGGCCACATAAATTACAGGCTTCACCGTGAGGAGCTGCAGATCGGCAATAACGGCTTTTTCCTCATCCGTTACTTCTATCGCTCTTGCATTCAGCCCGCTTTCAAGTCCTTTTTTGTACTTTTCTAACGAAGCCAAATCTTTTTTCGCCTGGGCATCGCCAATTTTAGCAACCTTCTGCACCTTCTGAATCTTCTTCTCTACCGACTCCAGATCTTTGAGCTGCAGCTCAGTATCAATTACCTCTTTATCAAAAACAGGATTTACCTTTCCCTCCACGTGAACGATGTTCTCGTCCTGAAAACAGCGAACCACATGCACGATGGCATCTACCTCACGAATATTGGCCAGGAATTTATTTCCCAGACCCTCTCCTTTGCTGGCTCCTTTTACCAGGCCGGCAATATCCACAAACTCTATTACAGTGGGTATCACCCGCTCCGGCTTAACCAGTTCTTTGAGTACATCGAGGCGTTCGTCCGGCACAGAAATTACGCCTACGTTTGGCTCAATGGTACAAAAAGGAAAGTTGGCCGCCTCTGCCTTTGCATTGGAAAGCGCGTTAAAAAGGGTTGATTTGCCAACGTTGGGTAATCCTACTATCCCTACCTGCAATGCCATAATCTATATTTAACTCTTCGTTTTAAATACTCTGTACTGGCTGTATCCTTTGTAAAATTCAAGGAAAGATACCCTCACCACTGTATAGGCGGGTACGGCCAGCACCATCCCCAGGATTACATTATCCATTTGAGCTCCCAGAGATGCGCCTGCAAATATAACAAGAAAAATTTCTAATGGGTGGGCCTTTACGCTTTTTGAGAAAATTAAGGGCTGCAGTAAAAGGTTGTCGATGAGCTGTACAGTGCCAAAAACAGCCAATATCTTTACGATCAGGAAAAGATAGCCATCCAGATTCGGAATATCTGCTGAAGTGGAAACGGCCACTACTATACCAAAGGCGGCTCCCAGCAGCGGACCGGCATACGGAATAATATTGGCGACGGCGGCAAAAACAGCTATCGTAAGGGCATAATTTACTCCTACTATACTCAGGCCAAGGGAAGCAAGGCTAAAGATAGCAAACATCTGAAAGAATAAGCCCAGCAGATAGTTGGAGAGCAGTTTCTCTATTTTATAAACTGCCGCAATAGATACTTCGAAGTACTGATTGGGAATAAGGGCAATAAGATTTTTCCGCACCAGGCCTTTTTCCTGCAGGAGAAAATAAGTAATAAAGAGCACGGCCATCAGGCCTATAAAAATATTACCCGTAAGGGCAAGCAGGCTATTGACAATACTTTGTATTTCCAGGTTCTGGAAAATATGGTTCATGTACCCTCTTACGCCCTCCACAATAAATCCAGGCTCCCGCTGCATGAGCCCATGCTCAAGCATAAATTCTTCGAAGATAGTAATGGGCCTGGTAAACTGATCGTAAAGTTTCTCGTAGTTGATAGTAGCCAGTACCTCTACCTGGTCGGAAACCAGCGGAATAAACTGGACCACGAACAGGATGAGAATCAGGAAGAGAACAAGAAAGGAAAACAGAATAGCCAAACCCCTGGGCAGCCGGAGCCCGATAAACTGGGTTCGGGATAGGCTGGTTACCATGGGCCGCAAAAGCGTGGCTAATACCAGCGAAATAAGCAGGTAAATAAGAATATTGGCGAATAACCAGGTAGCAAGCAGGAAAAGACCTACCACTACAGCAAGAACAATAAGCGAGCTTTTAATCAGCTCAATTTTAGGATTAAAACTGGCCATACACCAAATAAGAAAAGCCCTCGTACAAATACAAGGGCTTCCGGTTAAATATTATGAGGGGTTAGTCCCAGCTAAGATCGGTATCCAGCTCGGCCCCTTCGTCTTCTTCTTTGTTGTTGTATTGTGAAAAGTCGTATTCCGGCATCAACTCGGTTTTCACATGGTCAACCGAATCTTTTAAGGCTTCGAGAAACTTTTCGAAATCTTCCTTATACAGAAAGATTTTATGTTTCTCATACACATAGCCATCGTCCTTTAAGCGCCGCTTGCTTTCCGTAATGGTTAGGTAGTAGTCATTGGAACGGGTAGACTTAACATCGAAAAAATAAGTGCGTTTACCAGCTCTAACTCTTTGGCTATAGATTTCTGCCTTTTCTGTTTCCTTATTCTCTTCCACGATACATTATTTTATATGAAAACCTAAAATTATAAGAATTTAAAGGAAATAATTGATATAATTTCGTTTTAAAGATATGGATAAATAAATTATCACGAAACAAAACTAAAAAAAATATTCCAACAAAATGAATAAGCTACTGTTACTCATCGTTATACCGCTCCTGTTTAGCGCTTCCTGCGGCCCGTCCGAAGAAGAAAATGCTAACGGTGCAGATACATTTTCTACAGAACCACTGGTTTTTGAGAAGACGTCCAACCCCATTGAGGAGAAACAAGATAAGATTCTCCCACAGGAAGGGCGGGCTTCTTTTTATGCCAACAGCTTCCAGGGTAAGCCTACTGCCAGCGGCGAACTTTATGATTCATCCGCTTTTACCGCTGCCCACAAAACCTTACCTTTCGGTACGCGGGTAAAGGTAACAAATCTGCGCAACAATAAAAGTGTAGTCGTTACGATTAATGACAGGGGCCCTTTTCATCAAAAGCGGATTATCGACCTTTCGAAGGCAGCTGCACATGAACTGGGCTTTATTGACCGAGGCACTACAAAAGTAAGGCTCGAAGAAGTGGAGTAGTGAAGTCGGGAATGTGAGAACCAGGAAGAGTATTAAAATAGAAGGTTTACGCTTCCGCCGGATTACACAAACCAGGTTATGCTCATGTTTATCTCCTGTTTCAGATTCCCTCTTCCACCTTCTGGATTTTTAGTTCATAATTTTTAATTATCCTCCATGACCATAGACCTGGAAAGCATCCGCCAAACCGCAAATCTGGAGCTTCTGGCCCGGCAACTGGTAGAAGGTTTTATTACCGGCCTCCATAAATCGCCCTACCACGGCTTTTCGGTTGAGTTTGCAGAACACCGCCTCTTTAATGCCGGCGAAAGCACCCGCCATATCGACTGGAAGGTATATGCCCGCACAAACCGCCTCTATACCAAACGCTATGAAGAGGAAACCAACCTCCGCTGTCAGTTGCTAATCGACAACTCCTCCTCTATGTACTACCCTCAGGAGGGGAAAGGAAAAATATCTTTCAGCATTTTATGTGCCGCCTCACTTGCTTACCTGCTCCAGCGGCAGCGCGATGCGGTCGGCCTTACGGTTTTTTCAGATAAGGTAGAATTTGCCAGTGAGGTAAAATCCACTCCCACGCACCTGCAAAAACTGTTTTCCCATATGCAGCAGATGCTCCGGCAAAACCCCTCCGGACAACAAACCAAAGTAGCAGAGGTCATTCACCGGATAGCTGAAAAAATCCATAAACGCTCACTGGTCATTCTGTTTTCCGATATGTTTAGCCAGGAGGAGGCGATAGATGATATATTCTCTGCCCTGCAGCACCTTCGCCACAATAAGCACGAGGCGCTGGTCTTCCATGTTACCCACCAGCCGACTGAGCTAAACCTGGCATTTGAAGACCGCCCGTATCGTTTTATTGATGTGGAAAGCAGGCAGGAAATTAAACTGAATCCGGCCCAGATTCGTGAGCAGTACCAGAAAAATATGCAGCAGTACTACCAGGAGCTAAAGCTTCGTTGTATGCAGCTAAAAATTGATTTTGTGGAGGCCAATATTGAGCAGGACTATCAGAAGGTCCTCAGTACCTATTTAAGTAAACGGGGAAAGATGCGGTGAAATAATTATGGGACTGGAGAGGTGAGAACGGAGACTTAACTTTTTCTACCAACCAATCACCAATCTTAAAAACAAAACAGGCTGTCCTTCCGGTGCAGCCTGTTTTGCTTTTATAATCCTTTATCTATTGACTGTAATCTTCTATCTTTCCCTACTCCTTATGCATCCATGCTTTTTTAGCCAGCAGCTCTTCTTCTGATTCGCGGTGGTCGGGGTCATCTACGCAGCAGTCTACAGGGCAAACAGCGGCACACTGCGGCTCTTCATGAAAGCCCATACACTCGGTACATTTGCCTGTTACGATATAGTAGAATTCATCTGAAACAGGTTCCTGAGGGGCATTCCCTTCCACGACTGTTCCATCTTCCAGTTTAACTTCTTTTAAATCCGTGCCACCGCTCCAGGTCCATTCCATGCCACCTTCATAAATGGCAGTGTTCGGACATTCGGGCTCACATGCACCACAGTTGATGCATTCATCGGTGATCATTATTGCCATAGGATATATCTTCTTTTGATGTATTAAAATTTAGATTTGATTTTCCAACTAAACAAAGCCAAATGGTTTATGTTTGCCTGTAAAAATCTTCACAAAAATAATCAGTATTTTTGTAAATCATGCAGCCAGAGCCGAAAAATACAATTCTGGTGCAAAAGAGAGCTGCTACCAAGCAGCCACTTTTTAATAACAGACGAATAATCATGACACTCTCAAACCGTATTGCTGCACTGGCAGCATTAGGCCAGCTGGTCCGTAACTTTTCAGACGAAGAAAAAGAACAACTGTATTATAAAGCAGCTGCCCATAATAGCTGGTTTACCAGAGAAAATGTGCTTTTGGCCCTTGATGGTATTAGCCGGTACCTTGATGAGGAAAAGCTTAAGCAGTGGCTCAGCCGGTACGATCTGCCTGACGAAAATCCTGCCCCTAAAAAAGTTGGGGTGGTAATGGCGGGGAACATTCCCCTGGTTGGCTTTCATGATTTTCTGTCGGTGTTAGTAACTGGCCATATTCTTTATGCGAAGTTAAGCTCTCAGGACCCGGCCCTCCTGCCCTTCCTGGCGAATGAACTATGCGAAATTGAACCGGCCTTTCGTAAGCAAATCAATTTTGCAGATAAGCTCACAGGCATGGATGCCATGATTGCCACCGGCAGCGATAACTCCTCGCGCTATTTTGAATATTACTTCAGTAAGCTGCCGCACATTATCCGCAAGAACCGCAGTTCCTGTGCGGTTCTAGATGGCAGCGAAAGTACTGATGAACTCTTTCGGCTAGGACTGGACATTACCCAGTACTTTGGCCTGGGCTGCCGAAATGTGAGCAAGCTTTTTGTACCGGAAAATTATAATTTCTCTCCCCTGCTCGATGCACTGGAGCCTTATAACAGCTTGAGGAACCACCATAAATATGTTAATAATTACGACTACAATAAATCAATTTACCTGGTAAACAGGGTTGCCCACCTCGACAATGGCTTTTTAATGCTAAAGGAAGACCAGGCGTTTGTATCTCCAATATCAGTAGTGTATTATGAGCACTACAGCAGTAAAGAAGAATTACAGGAAAAGCTGAATTCACAGGCGGCTAAAATACAATGTGTTGTAGGACATGAAGACGGGCAAATCAACTTTGGAACAGCACAGGAACCCGAACTGTGGGATTATGCTGACGGAGTAGATACGCTGGAGTTTTTAACTCAACTATAAGCCCATGCACGCCAACTGGTACGTTCGTTTTGTCCACAACTACCTGCCATCGCCCTTTAGCATCGCCACCATTCTTATGGTACTGGCTTTTGCGATTTGCCTGATTTTTACCCTGAGTGGCCCAATGGAAGTATTGGGGTACTGGTACGAAGGTTTTTGGGAACTGCTGGCTTTTTCCATGCAAATGGTGCTCATTCTGGTGCTGGGCCATGCCCTGGCCCTAACGCCTGCCGCACAAAGAGCTATTCGTCTCCTGACAGGCTATGCCAGCAGCAGCGGCCGGGCAGCCGCATTAGCAGGTTTTGCCGCAATGTTCGTCGGCTTTATCAACTGGGGGCTTTGCCTTATTTTTGGCGCTATTCTGGCCCGTAAAATAGGAGAAAGAGCAAAAGCGGAGGGTATATCCATTAATTACCCTTTGGTGGCTGCAGCAGGCTACAGTGGCATGATGGTTTGGCATGGCGGTTTTTCAGGTTCTGCCCCTTTGGTAGTAGCCGAGGAGGAACACTTCCTGGCAGCCCTCATCGGGCAAATTCCCATTAGTGAAACCCTGCTTTCGCCCCTGAATATGGTGGCTTTTCTCCTGCTCCTTTCACTTATTCCCGCAGTTTTGTATTGGGTAGGCAAAAAATCAGGCCCGGGGCAATTTCCGGAATTTTCCGGAGAAGACTCCGGCAATATCTCTTTCAGCGCCCACACCCCTGCCGAAAAAGTAGACCAACAGCCTTACCTTGCTTGGCTTTTGGGAGGTGCTATATTAATTCTGACTTTTTATACTGCCTGGTCGGCAGAGGGTCGTAATCCTTTAGGATTCCTGGACCTTAACTTTATTAATTTTTTACTTTTTGGGCTCGGACTGCTGCTCCATGGTTCCGTTGCCCGCTTCCTGTGGGCTGTACAGGAGGCGGTTGCCGGCGCCTCAGGCATCATTATCCAGTTTCCGTTGTATGCTGGCATTATGGGTATAATGAAGTACTCAGGGCTAATTACAGCCTTCTCCGGAATCTTCGTTTCCTTCTCCACACCAGATACCCTTCCCATCTTCACCTTTTTCAGTGCCGGCCTGGTGAATATATTTGTTCCGAGTGGTGGAGGACAATGGGCAGTACAGGGCCCGGTGGTGGTACAGGCGGCAGATGCCCTGGGTGTACCTGCCAGCAAGGTAATTATGGCCCTGGCTTATGGCGATGGACTCACTAACATGCTGCAACCCTTCTGGGCTCTTCCTCTCCTGGGCTTTACCAGGCTCGATGCGCGGGATATTCTGCCTTACAGCAGCCTTATTATGCTTTTGGGAGGCTCTATTTACCTGCTCTGCCTTTGGCTTTTTTAAGTGGCTAATTAACTTCTTATGCCTTTACAGGAGACTTCTCATACTTCTGCTCATTAGCGGCATACACAATGCAGCCAATTTTAACAGGATGGTCCTGTACAAAGCTTTCCTTTGATTCTTTCCGAAGCATCCAAATCATAATAAAATCGCCACCGGCCGCAAGGGTAAAGGTAAGGCCAAAAAGCAGCCAGCCTAAACTCCCGCTGATAATGCCGTAAACAGAAGGAGCAAATCCCAGTAGCACAGCGGGCATAACTGCTCCCAGGAGGTAAGGACGAAGAGCCAGCGGCTCTTTGCAATGGCAGTAGGGGGTCAGGAATTCCCACATTACTCCATAACGGATAGAACGATGGCCGTTTTTACAGAAAAGGGACCAGGTGATGCCGTGGATAAGCTCATGCAGGACCACCCCAACGGCCATTATAAGGATAATCATGAGCGGACTCAGTAACAGCCATTCCGACCAGGCATCCATAAAAGCAGTAAAGTTAGAGAGACTAAACTTTTCATGCCAGATAAGGACATAAGGCAAACCAAACAACAGCAGAATCGGAAGAACAAAAAGAAGAGCGTATAAATTTGCTTCCACTGCTCCTATAGTCAGCTCCTTCTGGTGAGCCTGCTCCATTTGCATTCTGTCATTTTCCATTTCCAGATGTTTTTCCCATATAGTATTTCTGGCTACCTACGGCTATTCCAGCTTCAATTTTTTAACACCAGGATACTTACCTTAATATAATCATAAACATCCTGAAAAAAAAGCTGTGCAGATAAACCGCACAGCTTCTAAAATTTATGGCTGCTTAAGGTCGGGTTCCCCGCCTTATTTCTACCCAACCTTTCATTTCTGTTCCTTCCCCACCCGCGACCAGCAGATGGTAGTAATAAACTCCATCTTCCATATCGCTACCGGTCCAGTCGTTCTGGTAATTTTTAGTACTGTATACCACCTTACCCCAACGGTTCGTAATAATCAGCCTCGTACCGCTTGGCGGGATATTCCGAACATAGAATACTTCGTTATAGCCGTCATTATTAGGAGTAATTACATTCGGTATAAAGAGGCTCTCATCGTGTGCAATGGTATCCTGGATAAAGAACGTACAGCCATTGGCATCGCTCACGTACAGTTCGTAAACACCTGCAGGCAAACCTTCATAAGTATGTTCGAAAGTAGCTTCAATCGGGTTGTACTGCACGGTGTCCTCTTCTGAAACATACTGCTGGCCCGGGAAGAGCGGTTCGACGAGATAGATACTGCTCAGGTAAGGCTCCTGCCCACTATTGGTTTGTACCGCCAGTTTCAGCTTAGCGGAGCCTCTTTCCGGGAAGGATTTTGTCTTCTCCACCACTTCGGCATACAACATGCTTGGGTTCTCCTCAATCCGGAAAGCAACAGGCTCTGAAGTTTCAATGCCTTCACAGCCACCCTGCTCCTGGCTCACCATCATTCGATAAATACCGGCAGGTAAATCTGATATCCGGTAAACACCTTCCTTACCATTATTTACGACATACTCTGCATTTTCAATGGTCCGCTCTCTTACCAGGCGGTCATTCTGGTAAATACTGATAATGTAGGCCGCATTCCGCGCCCCTGAAAGCTCGGTTACTGTTACTCCTCCCACTGCATCTACACAGTAGATATGTTCCGGTGTATGGGTGAAGGTAATCGCACTTGGCATTTCAGAGTCTTCAATGACAATACCACTGATATTCTCAGGACAGCCTTTACGGTCCACATTGCGCACTTCTATGGAGTAAGTCCCATTTTCCATTCCATACTGGTACAGCTCGCCCTGCGTAAAGCGAATGGCTTCAAGCCCAGGCACCACCACATATTCACCGGTCTCATTCCTTTTGGAGATAGAGGCTTCAAATTCTCCTTCAACCTCTGTTAAGTCTGGATTAATGCTCGCATATAAGCCTGCTTTGAGGCCTGGGTTTTCGCAATCGTATGGTATTAATTCATAGTCAATCGCTATCAGACCAGGAGAACCCACTCTAATTTCGCGGGTAATTTCACATGTTCCATCTGTTACCACAACATTGTACTGTCCACGGATAAGACCCTCAAATGGTACCGATGGGTCAAAGTCGCGGAAGCTCTGCTCATTCTGCAGTTTTATCCTGTAAGGACCTCCATTGCCACCCTCAATCTCATTAATCCAGATTTTACCCATGTCGTCGTTGCAATTGGCATCTTCGGTATCGAAGCTTACAATTTCCAGCGGCGGATACAGGCTCATAATTTCGACAGTGGCCGAGGTCATACATTCGTCTCCCTCGTTATCCCTTACCAGAACGGTATTAAGACCGGCAGGAAGGTTATTGAAGTCGAGCAGACGACCAGGCACAGTAACCCAGCCTTCTTCCTCAGAAATTTTATACTGGAAAGGCTCATTACCGCCTGTAATTTCAAGCCTTGCTTTACCCATTTCCTCTCCGTGGCAGGTAACGTCTCCATTAGCTGCTTTGGTTAAAGTTGCGGAGATGCGCGGTGCCATTGGCAGGCTGATGCTATCTAGTGAGCAGGAATTACCTGCTGCATCCACGATAGATAAAGACCCGTAAGTGTTGGCCGGGATGTTCTCTATATCCACTTCCACCACATCGCCATGGAGTACCTCAGGTATGCTGGTTTCAGTAAAGGTATAGCGAACTGTATAAGGTGATACACCTCCGCTCACTGCATACTTCAGGTAACCATTGTTCTCACCGCAGCTTGGCTCATCTTTCTGTAACAGTTCAATGCTAAAGGCATTACAGTTAAATTCACCGCCTCCGCCGCCGTCAGCACAATCCTCTTCAGATTTGATGACAATAGTATAGGCAGTTGAAGTAGCTTCTTTGGCAGAAAAACACAGATTGGTTTCGGCATCTGTAGTAATGGTTACCCATACCTGTGCATTCGCCGCCGGATTATTATGTGTATAGGCATTGGAAAGTCCACTCTGCATTTCTACAGCCACTTCTCCTTCTTTCTGTACATACCAGGTATAAACCGGCTCCTCTCCTGCGTTTGTTGCTACAGCCGTAAAGTTGATGCTAGTATCGGGGCATACACCATCTGCACCGGCAGAGCTGTTTAAACTAACGCTCGGCGCAAGAGCTTCTGCTACAGGAATCTGGTACTCTGCCGTACCTGGTGCTAAAACGCAGGCAAGGCTCTCATCCAGCTCCGCCATCAGCTCCAGGCGGCTATTTTCCGTCAGTTCACTAATAGCGATACTGAAGCTTAGGGCGGCTTCGCTGCTTTCTGGTTCCAGCGTGGCTGTCTGCATCAGTACACCATCGAGGTACCAGCTAAGATTAGTTACCAGTCCCTGGGCTCTCCAGTCGATGTAGGTGCCGGTGGCATTAAAGGTCACCTGGCCTTCGCTACTTAAGCAGACAGGGTCTACCGGATTGATTGAGAGAGTCGCCTGCACCTGGCTGCTAATGCTTAGTGCTACGCTCTGTTCTATCGTTTCCACGCCGTTGCAGGCATTAGCTTCATCATTGATATTTACAAGCAGGCTTACTTCAGCTCCATCGGTAAAACCTTCTGCCCTGCTATAATCGAATGTAATTCCGGTTCCTATTTCTGTTCCTTCATAAAACCAGGTATAGCTGGCATTCGGCCCTACCTCTACGGTATCGGCACGAAGGCTAATGGTGGTAATATCTTCACAAAGGACTGTTCCCGGCAGTATTTCGATACTGGCTGTAGGTGTAAAATCACACGCAGGGGCGCAGTCTGCATCGCCATTGATGGTTAAATCCATGCTGGCAGCTTCACTGGTTCCACAACGTTCTGTGGTCTGGGTTACGAGGTACGTATAGGTACCTGCCTCGCTAACCTCTGGAGTATAAGTACTTGTTCCTTCTGCTACAAGGCTATCGGCATGTACCGCTCCTTTGTACCAGCGGATCACACTTCCTTCAAGCATGTTCGAGGCTGTAAATTCAGGGTTAGCCTCGCCTATACAAACTGTTTCAGCAGTACTACTCAATGTTACGGGAGCAAGCTCCGGCATTTCAATATTAAAGTAATTGCTAACGGGATTTTCTGTCGCACATTCCAGGTCCACATTTACACTTACGCTTACTGAATCCTGATCGGCATAATTGCTAAGCGTTAAAACAGCGCCGGTTTCACCTTCCAGCAGGGTACCATTCAGGAACCAGGTGTAGGTTGGATTTTCACCATTATTTACTACTCCAGCCTCTAACTGCAGACTTTCTGTTCCACAGTTTATTTCACTCAGGGCATTTATGTCTACGCGTGAGCTAATCTCTTCGGAAATGGTAACCACCACCTCATCTTCAGCTGAGCAGCCGGATTCGATATGAGTTACTCTTACTCTATAATTTCCGGTCTGACTAACCGTATCGGTTTGAGTAGTTGCACCTGTATTGATCCACTCAATGAAATAGCCATCGGCGGGATTGTAGCCGGCATTCAGTACCACCTCAGCAGGGCTGCATCGAACAATGTCGGGGCCTAAGTTTACTACCGGTGTGGCCAGGGTCGTAATAGTTACACTATCCACCAGGCTGGTACAGCCGTTAATGGTCTGGCTTGCATAGAAAGTAGTATCGGTAGTTATCCTGTCGCTACCGGTAAGAGCGGTCAGCTCCAGAGTACTTCCTTCATTAATAAACAGGCTTTGGGCCGCATCGGCATACCAGCGAATGTTTTCGCCTTCTGCCACTATTACCGGCAGGGGTTCATTACCACAGCGGGTAATATCCTCCGGTATTACCGGTGCTACCGTACTCCTGATGATTACTTCAAGGGTATCGGCCCGGCCAGGATTACAGCTGCCCAGCTGCTGGGTTGCCAGCAGGTAAATGGTGTCGGCGACTTCTGCAGTTGTATAGCTAAGGGTATTTCCCTGCTGCAGGAATGTTTCTTCACTGATAGCATTCAGATACCAGCGGATGTTTTCGCCTTCTGCCACCACGCTAATGGTTTCTTCACCACACACTTCCAGCTGTGCTGCTTCAATAACAGGTGCCTGTAGCCATGGTGTGCTGATGATGAGTGTATCGCCCGCATTTTCTGCAGCCACACAGCTACTGCTGACATCAGGCTGCACGACTACATGGATGGTATCGCCTTCCGCAAAGTTGGTGAGCCTGAGTGTATCGCTGTTTACCCCTACTCTCTTGGTATTTAAATACCACTGATAATCGGGGGCCGCGCCTGCATTTTGTGCATTCGCCACGACTACAAATTCTGTTCCGCTGCAGCTTTCATCTTCCAGTAGGTCAATTTCAACACTGGCTGCAATCGGTTCTCCTATATTAATGTTGACGGTATCGGTGCCTACGCATCCACTGCTGCGGCTGCTTACTTCTACAGCATAACTTCCACTTTCTGTAACGGTAATGGTCTGCGTAGTTTCCCCTGTACTCCAGCTTATCGCATAATCGGCTATATCAAATCCTGCATCTAAAACAGCTGATTCTGTTTCGCAGCGATCCGGCCCTAAATTTACCACTACCGGAGGGTGGGTCGATGAAATTTGCAGGGTATCGCTAATGCTACAGTTGAGGGCATCGTATACCGTAAGTGGGTAATTACCAGCAGGAAGATTGCTTACCGTAAACTGATCTTCCGCCACGGAAAGAGTATGCCAAACGTAACGGTAGCTTCCTGCACCACCTGCTACACTTACTGAAATACTGCCGGTGCTGTCGGAAGGACAGCTAACATTCTGGATATTATCAACAGTAAGAATTAACTGCTCCGGTTGGGTGATAGTAACACTATCGCGGGCAACACAGCTATTGGCATCTGTTACATTCACAAAATACTTACCAGCAGCAAGCTGATAAATGTGGGAGGTATCGGTCGCAAGAACTTCTGCATTACTGTTCGTCCACACAATAGAATAATCTTCCACTCCTCCACTGATGCTAACAGTAGCCGTACCTGTGCTGTCACCAAAACAGCTTACATCTTCCTGATTCACCTCCAGCACGATTGGCTGTGGTTGTGTAATCTCGAATGTATCACGTATGCTGCATCCGGCCACATTCGTCACTTCCACCCAATACTCGCCTGCTGGCTGATTATCTATACGGCTGGTTGTGGCGCCAGTATTCCACAGGAAGGTGAAGGTCGTTTCATCTGCCTCAACTGCCAGCTCATTATAATAAGCCACGAGTGCCGAAATACTACCGGTAGAATCGTCTGCACATTTTACAGATGTAATGCTCGCGCTCAGGCTGTCCATTACATATTTACTCAGGTCTATCTGCACCACCACACTGTTCTGGCTAATGCCGCAGCTATCGATTGAACGCAGGCGCAGGTAATAATTAACCGGCTCTAACCCATTCACTAATTCCGTGGTATCAGTTGTACTGAAGGCATTGTACCCTTCGACAAAATTTTCAAAAGCAGCATCTGTTGCAAGATCGAGTGCATAACTCTCTGCACCAGCCACTTTATTCCAGGCTACGGTAAAGCCATCGCAATTTTCTTCTGTAATGGTGATATTTTCCGGTGCTGCCACAGTTTCAGGCAGAGTAACATTGGTCACTGCACTATTTTCTGCAGCTCCGCAAGCATTAAGAGCAGTTACCTCAATATAATACGTGGCTCCTCCGCTCAGGCCACTGATGGTAGCAGTTGTTACCGAAACAGTATCGGAACCTACACCGCTTTCAAAAGCAGGGTCTGCTGACCAGCGAATCTGATAGGCCTGAGAATTCACTGTACCGTCCCACCCTACGGAAATTTCGCTACACGCGATTGTCGTGGCCTGTAAATTTGCAGGTACTCCGGCAGGTACATCATTTACGCTAACATTTACTTCGCCACTAAAGCTGGTTGTACAGCTGCTGGCATCGGCAAAAGAAACAACCCTATACACCTGGCCTTCAGATGGTTGCACTGAAACAGATAAGATATTTTCTGTAATTCCACTCAGCGAAGTGGTATCTGTTCCATTCGTATAGGCTAGTTCGAAAGGTGCAGTCCCGCTAAAGTTAAATTGCAGGCTGATGCTTTCTCCCTTACAAATAGTAGTGGCATCGGTGGTGCTTAATGTAGCAACCGGAGACTGATAAACCGTAATTGATTCATTATCAGTTACTGTAGCGCCATTTCCACAAAGCATTGTAGAATTGTCCTGCGTAACTGCAACGCTTACATTGTAAACAGAATCGGAAGGAGGGTTCGCAACGGTAAATGTAGCTTCCGTTTCACCTTTCTGCTCTACCCCATCGATGAACCAGCGAATTCCCGGATTATCTCCTCCATTGGTTATGCTGGCGTTAAAGACAAATTCGTTCGTGGTGCCGCAGGCCTCTGCCTGATCAACTGACAGCTCAACCGAAACAGCATCGACAGGATTTACCTGTACACTCATTGAATCAATCGAAGAGCAGCCAAGTGTGGAAGTGATACTATAATATATAGTATACAGGCCGGCAGTATCGGGGCTAAAGTTTCCTTCAGCAGAAATAACACCTGCCACACTGGAACTAAAGGTTCCCCCTGCTACTGTCGGGCTGTAGCTTACCGGCACCTCAGCCAGGCAAACAGTGGCCGGGCCGGTAAAGGTGACATCTGGAGCAGATTCAACTTTTATGCCTGCTTTGTTGGAATTTACAGTTTCGCCTGTTCCACATTCAATGGTTCCCTGCGTCAGCTGAACGTAAACTGTATCGCCATCTGCCGGTGAGTAGGTATAAGCTGTTTCATTAATTCCGCTGAGCACTGCTAGCTCATTTACAAACCAGGTATACGTAGCATCCGTACCTGCATTGGTAGCAGAAGCGGTAAAGTTTACTTCAGCACCTTGGCACACTTCAGCAGAAACTGGTGTAATGTTCACCAGTGGTATTGAACTTTCATTTACTGTAATGGTAGCTGATTCTCCGGCAACTGTTCGGCTGCACTTTTCATCTGCCACACTTATAATCGTATAGGTAGTGGTAACAGCAGGGCTAACCGTCAGCTCCATTGAAGCAATTGCACTTGCAAGAGTTAGGGTATCTGTTCCATTCGAATACTGCACTGAAAATGGTGCAGTTCCTGTAAAGTTGAGAGTAAGCGTTGCGTCGCCACCTTCGCAGATGGTTGCATCTTCGGCAATACTGGCAGTTGGCTGCTCATTTACGGTAATGGCCTGCACAGGACTTAACACTGTTTCGCCTGTTCCACAATCTAAGGTACCCTGTGTAAATTCCAGGTAAACCTCATCTCCATCTTTGGGCTCGAAAGTATAAGTGTCGGTATTATTATCGGCCACCAGCTCTCCATTCAGGTACCAGTTATAAGTAGGATTGGTACCTCCGTCCGTAACATCAGCCGAAAAGGTTACACTGTTGCCTGCACAAACCTCTGTTTCACTCACCTTCAGGTTTAGAACCGGAGCCCTCATGGGGTTTACCGTAATCGTATTTTGAGCAGAATTTTCACAGCTGGAGGAATCAACTGTGTAAGTGTAAGTAATTGAATGAGTGCCTGCTTCTACTGCGAATGGTTTAAAAAAGTAGGTGCCCAGAGAATCCACAACACCAGGACCGGAATACACACCACCGGCAGGAGTGCCTCCGCTTAATTCAAAAGGCTTATCCTCTGCACAAACATCTGCAAAGCCGGCTAAAGTCACCTCAGGCAGCGGATTTACAGTAAGGGTAGATTCTGCAAAATTGGTACAGCCATTGGCGTCGGTATAGGTATAGGTAATAATATGGTCGCCCTCCCCTGCATCAGCAGGATTGAACCAGCCTGTGCTGCTATCTACCCCTTTACCACTGTAAGTACCACCAGCAGGTGTACCGCCGGACAAAGCAAAGGCAGGGTCTTTGTCACATACATCGCTAAAGGCAGCCAGGGTAACGGCAGGAAGCGCATTAACAGTAATGGTGGCAGTTTCTGAAAGAGCCTGCTCGCAACCGGTACTTCCTTTAATATTTATAAGCTTAACGCTTACATTTGCCTGGAGGCTGTCAAATGAAATCAGATAAAAATCCTCATTAATACCTGTTACAGTGGTTTCTTCTCCATTTGCTTCATAGGTTAGCTCATAAGGGGCTACTCCGCTAAGGTTTACCCGCAGGGCAGCATCCTCATTCTGGCATACTTCCAAAGCATTGGTCGCAAAAACCGCTTCAGGGTTTTCAATAACGGGAATGTGAAAAGGAAAAGCCTCACTGGTACAACCATTGAGCTGCTGAGTAGCATAATAAGTAAAGGCTATGCCTCCTGTAGCTGTTGAAAAGGCAGGATCTGACTCAGGATCGAAAGTGTTGCCGCTCCCTACCTGGGTAGTAAGGGCTGCATCGGAATAGATAAGGATGTTTTCGCCTTCCAGAGTAACTACTGGTGCATCGGTATCTTCGCAAACCGGGGAAATGACAGCCGCCGGAGTAGGAGGATTAGGCACTTCGTTTACGGTAATTACAATAGTTTCGGTTGTAGAACAGCCATTTACCTCATAAAATACATTTACAGACACAGAAGATGAAGCAGAGCCTTCATCAAAAACAACCGCTGAAGGATCAAAATTATTTCCTGAAACTCCTTCTCCTGTAAATGTAAATTCTCCCCCGTTTACAGAGGGAGTAGCATAGGCTGTTAAATCTATTAATCCTTCATCTGAACATAATGGTGCGGGATTGATTGTTGTAAGGGAAAGCTGATCATCAATAGTGAAGGTAATTTCATCAGAACAACTTGTTCCTTCATCAAAAACAGTTAAGGTATATTCTCCGCCTGCTAAATTTCTTATTGGTAGAGAAACAAAAGTGTTTCCGCCATCGAAAGAATAACTATAATTACCAGTTCCTCCACTTACCGAAAGAGAAATACCTCCAGAGGGAGTTTCATCCTGACAGGTGTTATGGGTTAGTACATAATCATCAATAGAAACAGCACTGGTGGCAACTAATGACACATTGTTAGATGAAGCCTGTCCGGCAGAGTTAGAGACTACCACAAGAATGTTCCCCGGGTTCATCTGATCCACTACAAATGGCTCTCCCTGTGTAATAGGAACTCCATTTATCGCCTGCCCATTTCTGCTACCAAAAACATAGAGGCTAAATTCAGGTGCTCCTGCAGTTACCAACACCTCAAATGAACCATTAGACTGGCCATCGCAGGGATGCTTAATATTATTTATCTCGAAAACAGGTACCTGGCTAAATGCAGTAAATCCTGTTAGGATGAAGATAAGCGTAAAAAAGTTCTTAAAGTAGAAATGCTTCATAGCTTACAGGTTTTACTTAATAGTGACAGTGATATTTTCCGAACACTCACTGGCATCCTTCACAATTATATGAAAAGTACCGGCAGGTAAACCTGAGTGGGAAGAGGTGTTTCTCATCGCTTCTGTATCTAAGCCCGGACCAAACCAGTAATAAGTATAGGGCACTTTGCCTCCTGTTACCTGCAACGAAAGGCTGGCCAAGTTTTCTGCTGCTTTTTCCTGAGTGTATTTCAGCACAAGCGGGGCTGGTTGAGCAGCAAAATTAAACACTCTACTAATAGACTTCCCCTGGGCATCCTCTACCACACACTCATAGGTACCTGAAGTCAAACCTTCCCGGAAACCTCCACTTGTTCCATCTTTCCACCTGTAACTATAAGGTTCTTTCCCTCCTTCAGCCTTTAGTGAAATAACATGACCTTCGCCCGAACAGGGATGTTCTATAACATTGGCATTTAACTTCAATGGCTGCTCCTGGGCTGCCAGACTGGTACAAATAAAAAAGACCAAAAGCAGCATGGAGAGGCTCCTGCTAACTTTTCTTATCAGTAAACAGCTATAATTGTTCATTTCAATCATATCATGTAAGGCAGATACAGCTATATCAAATTAATCAGACTGTAAATATGATTTGAATAATCGTTTAGAAAAATTGAATTAAAGCGAAATTACTACATCTGAGTATTATCGTATTCCTTTGCATGAATGCCGCTGCAGTCAGCAAAAGCACCCACAAATCAAAAAAGTTAGGCTGACTGGCTTCCGTTTTAAAGTAAAATCTCACCACCAGCAGGACAATCCACTTATACTCAAACAGTTATTACCTAAAAAAACAAAGTTCCCTTCCTGCCTCTGAGGCAACCTCTCCACTATCCTTCTCCCTTCACTCGTTTTACCAGCTCACGGTCACCCTACAATTTTTCCCATTCTGTTCAGATTTTAAATCTGAAATGTAATAAAATTCATTCTTTTGCAGGTTGCCATCACCTGGCTCCCTACAGAAGTAGCGCAGGCAATTTTAAAATAAGCCAAATTTTGTAACTTTGCGCTGCCTACCAATGTTAAGTTGACAGGTTGAGTACTTTTAAACGATAAAATTTTTATAAAATGGCTTTTGACATAGACATGATCAAGGCTGTTTACGATCGGATGGATGATCGTATTAAAGCAGCAAGAAAAATAGTGGGCCGCCCACTAACTTTAACTGAAAAGATTCTGTACTCTCACCTTTCTCAGGGAACACCAACCGAATCTTATGGCCGCGGCAAATCTTATGTGGAGTTTGCTCCTGATCGCGTAGCTATGCAGGATGCCACCGCCCAAATGGCACTGCTGCAGTTTATGCAGGCCGGCAAAAAGCAGGTTGCGGTTCCTTCTACTGTTCACTGCGACCACCTTATTCAGGCCGAAACCGGTGCCGCAGCGGACCTTAAGAAAGCAGTTGATGTAAATAAAGAGGTTTATGATTTCCTTTCCTCTGTATCTAATAAATATGGCTTAGGCTTCTGGAAGCCAGGTGCCGGTATTATCCACCAGGTAGTGCTGGAAAATTATGCATTCCCGGGGGGTATGATGATTGGTACTGACTCTCACACCCCTAATGCCGGCGGCCTTGGAATGGTGGCCATTGGGGTTGGTGGTGCCGATGCAGTAGATGTAATGGCAGGCATGCCCTGGGAGCTTAAGTTCCCTAAAGTAATTGGTGTGAAGCTAACCGGAAAAATGAGCGGCTGGACCAGTGCCAAAGACGTAATTCTTAAAGTAGCAGGTATCCTTACTGTAAAAGGTGGTACCGGCTATATTGTAGAATACTTTGGCGAAGGTGCTGATTCTATTTCCTGTACGGGTAAGAGTACCATTTGTAATATGGGGGCCGAAATTGGTGCAACTACCTCGCTCTTTAACTACAGCGACAAAATGCGCGAATACCTGGAGGCAACTGACCGTGCCGATGTGGCTAAATTAGCTGATGCGCGCAGCGAAAACCTTCGTGCCGATGAGGAGGTATATGGCGATCCGGAGAAATATTTCGACCAGCTGATTGAAATCAACCTGGACGAACTGGAGCCGCATATCAATGGCCCTTTCACGCCGGATGCCGCATGGCCACTTTCTGAGTTTGCCAAGGCAGTAAAAGATAAAGGCTGGCCACAGGAGCTTGAAGTAGGTCTTATTGGCTCTTGTACTAACTCTTCTTACGAAGATATGACCCGCTCGGCTTCTGTAGCCCAGCAGGCAGTAGATAAAAAGCTGAAGGCAAAATCGGAATTTACCGTAACGCCAGGTTCCGAAATGGTTCGCTATACGGCTGAACGCGACGGACTGCTGCAGGTATTCGAAGGCATGGGTGGTGTAGTCCTTGCTAATGCCTGCGGACCTTGTATTGGCCAGTGGGCGCGCCACATGAAGGATCCTTCACGTAAAAACTCTATTCTTACGTCCTTTAACCGGAATTTTGCCAAGCGTAACGACGGCAACCCAAATACCCACGCTTTTGTAGCTTCTCCGGAAATTGTAACCGCCATGGCTATTGCCGGTGACCTTACCTTTAACCCGATGAAGGACACTATTAAGAATGAAAATGGTGAGGATGTAATGCTGGATGAGCCAAGAGGTATTGAGCTGCCAACCAAAGGTTTTGCAGTTGAAGACGCCGGCTACCAGCCACCTGCCGAAAATGGCGAGAATGTAGAAGTTAAAGTAGCTCCTGATTCGGACCGCTTACAGATATTGGAAGGCTTTAAACCAAATACTCCGGAACTGTATAAAGGACTGAAACTGCTTATTAAAGCAAAAGGCAAGTGTACTACCGACCACATCTCCATGGCCGGACCATGGCTGAAGTATCGTGGCCACCTGGACAACATCTCCAATAATATGCTCATTGGGGCTGTTAACTTCTTTAACGAGGCTACTAACAAAGTAAAGAACCAGCTTACCGGTGAGTTTGGGGAAGTACCGGCTACCGCCCGTGACTATAAGAAAAACAATATAGGCTCAGTGGTAGTAGGGGACGACAACTATGGCGAAGGCTCTTCTCGTGAGCATGCGGCAATGGAACCTCGCCACCTGGGTGTTCGTGTAATTCTGGTAAAATCTTTTGCCCGTATCCACGAAACAAACCTGAAGAAGCAAGGTATGCTGGGCATTACCTTTGCCGATCCGAGCGACTACAACAAAGTACAGGAAGATGATACCATTGATATCCTCGGTCTGGATAACTTTAAGCCGGAAACACCATTAACGGTAAGGCTTACCCATGCTGATGGTTCAACAGATGAGTTCAAAGCAAACCACACCTATAACGAAGGGCAAATCGCCTGGTTCTGGGCCGGTTCTGCACTGAACATGATTAAGCAGCAACAGGGAGCATAATCCACTGCTTAAACAAGCAGGCATATTGCTCTTTTGTAAATATCCAAAAAAAGCAGGCTGACGAAATTCGTCAGCCTGCTTTTTTATGGGTACTTGTCCCGTCCTGAAATAGCGATACACAAAAAGAAACGTTATGAGACAAGGAG
>NZ_ANNU01000065.1 GCF_000346615.1 Nafulsella turpanensis ZLM-10 | reverse complement strand
AAGAGCTCCTCAAAAGTATTTTCACCCCATTCCGAAACTTCTTCTTCTACCTCCCCTTTATTCCGGATTCTCCTCTACTGTCGAAATAAATCACCTCCTTTCGCCCCTTTTTTACCTGCAGGTAAAAAATAAAATCCGGCAGCTTTTTACAACTACCGGATTTTACTTCTTTTTCATTCTTAAAACGTCTGGCGCAGTTCGTACACCTGGCGAATTTTCTCGTAAAGACACTTTGACTCCTTATAATCAAGTGTCTGCTGTCCATCGCTGAAAGCTTCTTCGGGTTTCTCATGCACTTCCACGATTACTCCATCGGCTCCGGCCATGATACTGGCCAAGGTCATGGACTCCACGTGCTTTCTGATGCCAATGCCATGCGATGGGTCTGCAATAACCGGCAGGTGTGTTTTTTCCTTCAGAATCGGAATAGCATTTAAGTCCAGCGTATTGCGGCTCGCTTTTTCATAGGTACGGATGCCTCTCTCGCAGAGCAGGAGCTTTTCATTTCCTCCGCTGAATACATATTCTGCTGAATACAGCAGTTCGTCTATGGTTCCGCTGATGCCCCGCTTGATCATTACCGGCTTATCCACCTTCCCCAGCTCATCGAGCAGATTGAAGTTCTGGGTGTTTCTGGCTCCTACCTGGAAAATGTCGACATAGGGGTACATCTCTTCAATCTGGGACACCTGCATCACTTCCGTGATAATCTTTATTCCTGCCTCACTGGCCAGCTGGTGCCACAACTGTAAACCTTCAATACCCATTCCTCTGAAGGAATAAGGAGAACTCCGCGGCTTATACACTCCACCCCTCATTATTCTGATGTTGTTTTCCTTCAGATGCTGGATGGTATTTCTAATCTGAGCCTCCCCTTCTATCGAACATGGGCCGGCCATTACGGCAAAATCCTTCGCACTAATGCTGACGCCGTCGCCAAGGTCAATCACGGATGGCTCTACTTTCCATTTTGCCGATACCAACTTGTAATCGTCGGATACAATATGGATATCGGCAATGCCCGGCATGTTCCCGAGCTGGCGGATATCAAAATCCTTCTTGCCTATCCCGATGATGTAACTTCCTTTTTGGGTGTTTACCTCTGTAGTGGAATATTTGAGACTGTTAATTTTGTCGATAATTTGGCCTTTCTGGCCTTCATCGATATTTTTCTGTAACTGTATAATCATGATGGTGGATGGTCTTGAATGTAAATTACTTTGCTGACTGAGTCGCCGGCTGCTTGATAGATTCTACAAAGTTTTTGATATCCTGCTCCGGCTGTTCTAATTTTTCAAGCAGCTTAATGAAAGCACTGCCGATAATTGCCCCTTCTGCATACCGACTGGCCTGCTGGAAGCTTTCACGGTCGCTGATGCCAAAGCCTATCAACTTGGGATTCTTTAGTTTCATCTGCTGAATCCGTTCAAAATAGCCGAGCTGCTCCTGCGATATTCCCTGCTTAGCTCCTGTAACAGAAGCGGAAGATACCATATAAATAAAGCCCTGGCTGTTGGCATCTATCTCCCGGATGCGTGCTTCGCTGGTCTGGGGGGAAATCAGGAAAATGTTGTGCAGCCCATGCTTTTGGAAGAACTCCTTGTAGAAAATCTGATACTCATACATAGGAAGGTCGGGCAGGATAAGGCCATCTATCCCTACAGCTTCGCAGTCCTGACAGAATTGTTCTATCCCGTACTGGACAATAGGGTTGAGGTAACCCATCAGCACCACCGGCACCTGCACTTCTTCCCGAAACCCTTTTAGCTGCTCCATCAGCAGGCGGAGCGTCATTCCGTTTTCAAGTGCTTTTTTATTGCTTTGCTGGATAGTAGGCCCGTCAGCCACAGGGTCAGAAAAAGGAATCCCTATTTCTATCAGGTCGGCTCCTGCTTTCTGTAAACCGCTTAAAATGGTGCGGGTACTATCGGGCTGCGGAAAGCCTGCCGTAAAATATATGTTCAGCACGGGTTCGTTTCGCTGCTGAAAAAACTGGTCTATTCTATTCAATTTTAGTCTTGAGTCTTGAGTCATGAGTCTTGAGCATTTGGTGGCTGATGGCTGGTAGTTTGTAGCTGGTGTCGGAAGAGTGAGGAACTGAAAAAGCATTTCCTTATTTTCACATCTCCACAATTCCAAATTTAGTATCCGCCCCACTTAATGTAGGTCTCCAGGTCTTTATCGCCGCGGCCGCTGAGGTTGACGATGACCACATCGCTTTTCTTTAGCTCCATCTGCTCCAGGGCCGCCAGGGCATGAGCGCTTTCAATTGCAGGAATAATACCCTCCAGTTTGCTTAGGCGAATACCTGCATCCATGGCCTGTGCATCGGTTACAGCCAGAAATCCGGCACGCTTTGAGTCAAAAAGGTGGGCATGCAGCGGGCCTATACCAGGATAATCAAGGCCGGCCGAAATGCTGTAGGGCTCCGTCACCTGTCCGTCTTCGGTTTGCATCAGCAGGGTTTTGCTTCCGTGGAGCACCCCTGGCTTTCCTAAAAAGGTGGTCGCCGCTGACTCTCCGCTATCCACGCCTTTACCGGCTGCTTCCACGGCTATCAGTTTAACAGATGGCTCATCGAGGTAGTGGTAAAATGCTCCGGCGGCATTGGAACCGCCGCCCACGCAGGCCACCACATAGTCAGGGTTTTCCGTTCCTGTCTTTTCCTTCAGCTGAGCACGCATTTCTTTGCTGATAATCGCCTGCAGACGGGCGACCATATCGGGGTAAGGGTGAGGCCCCACCACGCTACCAATTATATAGTGCGTATCGGCCGGATTATTAATCCAGTGGCGCATGGCTTCGTTGGTAGCATCTTTTAACGTTCGGCTGCCGCTCATGGCAGGACGCACCTCGGCTCCAAGCAGCTTCATCCGCTCCACATTGGGCTTCTGCCGCTCCATATCCACCTGCCCCATATATACAATACACTCCAGCCCCATCAGTGCGCAGACTGTTGCCGTGGCCACTCCATGCTGCCCTGCACCTGTTTCCGCAATAATCTTTTGCTTTCCGAGAGCCTTCGCCAGCAATATCTGCCCGACTGTATTATTCACTTTATGAGCTCCGGTATGGCAGAGGTCTTCCCGCTTCAGGTAAATACTGGCCCCAAGGCGCTCCGACAGCCTTTCGGCAAGATAAAGCGGTGTAGGGCGACCAACATAATCGCGGAGCAGCTGGTGGTACTGCTTCTGAAAGTCTTCACTCTCCAGAATGGCGAGATACCGCTCCCGCAGTTCTTCCACATTCGGGTAAAGCATCTCCGGAATAAAGCTTCCGCCAAAACTTCCGTAGTACCCGTGTTCATTTACTCTGTATTCTGACATACTATATAAGTGTGCTTATTTGCTGATTCAATAATTTACTAACCGATTGCCCTGCCTCAAAGCAGCTCAAGCTTTTCCTGAAGGCCCCTGAGCTGTGCAATATTTTTTCTCCCTGCCTCTTCTTCGAAACGGCTGTTGACATCTATGGCCAGCAGAGGAAAGCCGCCCATCTCTCTTAAGCCTTCTACTTCTTCCAGCCCAATACCTCCACTCAGGAAGAAAGGCTTGTGCCGGTCGTACTGCTCCAGCACTCTCCAGTCGAAAGTCCGGCCATGCCCTCCGTAGCCCGAGCCTTTGGTATCGAACAGATAATAGTCGACTACTGCTTCATAGTTCCGAAGCTGGCTGAAATCGAAATTTTCATCCACACCAAAGGCTTTCACAAGGGTATAGCCTCTCCCCTGCAGTTGACGGCATTCTTCAGGACTTTCATCTCCATGGAGCTGTAGTACCTGCAACTGGTAAGCTGACGCCTGCTCCAGAATAAAGTCTGTTTCTGCATTTACAAACACCCCTACCCGCCCGATACCGGAAGGCAAAGTATGCACCACCTCAGGAGAAAGGGTGTCAGCCATATAGCGCTTCGATTTAGGGTAGAAGATAAAGCCCAGATAGTCAGGCTGCAGGGCGGCCACTGCCTGCAGGTTCTCAGGGTACTTCATTCCGCATATTTTCAGCTTTGGCTTTTGCATTTCCTCAGGCTTTCTGCTGGTTTAGCTTTTTCAGTTCTTTTATAAATCGGGAAGCGGCATCTTCGGGGCGGGCATGCTGCATAAAATACTCTCCCATCAGGAAGCCCTGATAGCCGAAGGTTTTGAGTTCTGCAATGGTGGCAGGATTATTAATGCCACTCTCACTTACCGCCACAAAGCCTGATGGTATGTGCGAAGCAAGTGCTTTGGAGGTCTCCACCGTAGTTTCGAAGGTATTGAGGTTTCGGTTATTCACGCCCACCATATCTACCTCAGGGTGAAGGTTCTGCTGCAGCTCTTCCAGATTATGCACCTCCATGAGCACCTCCATATGCAGGCTTTTGGCAAAAGCAGCCAGTGCCTTTAACCGCTGAGGGTCGAGCACGGCCGCAATAAGCAGAATGGTATCGGCCCCGATTGACTTAGCCTCCACAATCTGGTACTCTTCTATAATAAAATCCTTACGAAGAATCGGGCAGAAGTTATATTTGCGTGCGATGGTGAGGTCTTCGTTTTTCCCTCCGAAAAATTCACTATCGGTAAGCACACTCAGGGCAGATGCACCTGCCTGCATATAGCCGATGGAAGTTCGCTCCACATTTACATGCGGGTTAATAGCTCCTTTGCTGGGCGATTTACGCTTGATTTCCGCAACAATTCCTGATTTGTCTTCCCTCAGCAGGTACTTCTTCATACTGATAGGCTCGCTTTCAAAGTAGATACTCTGTTCCAGCAGCTTTATCGGGTAGAGGCCAATTCGTTCGGCAACTTCTTTTTTCTTATGGCTGATAATTTTATCGAGAATACTCATGAGTAGTAGTAAGTAATAAGTATAAAGTTTTAAGACTGCATGCTGATGGTGGTACTGCTTTTATGGCCGGTAAGTTTCCGGAAGGTATCGAGGGCTCTGCCGCTTTTCAAACTTTCGCGGGCCTGTTCAATTCCTTCGGCAAACGAAATCCCTTTCCCGCAGGCAAGGGCGGCTCCTGCATTTGCCAGCACGACCGACTCCTGCGCTTCAGTGCCTTCGCCCATCAGTATCTGCAGAAAAACTTTAGCCGATTCCTCTATGCTGTCGCCTCCTTTGATTGATTCCGCTGAAATCGTCTTCAGACCAACATCTTCCGGATGCAGCACATGCTCTCCTTCATTGGTAATCATTTTAAAGGGGCCGGTCAGGCTGATTTCATCATAACCATCCAGTGCATGCAAAATTACGAACTGCTTATTCGTTTGCTGATAGAGATAGGCATATAGGCGGGCCAGCTCTAGGCTGAACACGCCCACCAGCTGCTTATTCGGGAAGGCAGGATTCACCATCGGCCCCAGCATATTGAAAAAGGTTTTTACCCCTAACTGCTGCCGGATGGGAGCTACATTTTTCATGGCCGGATGAAAAAGCGGTGCATGCAAAAAGCAGATATTACTCTCTTCCATCGAATGCTTAATTTCTTCCTTATCATTAGTGAAAGAATAGCCAAAATGTGCCAGCAGGTTAGAGGAGCCACAGACAGAGGACACGCCATTGTTGCCATGCTTGGCTACTGCCTGCCCCGCCCCTGCCACAATAAAGGAGCTAAGTGTACTGATGTTGAAGGTATCTTTTCCATCTCCTCCGGTACCGCAAAGGTCAATAGGGTCGTAAGCCGACAGGTCAAGCGAAATACACTGCTCCAGCATCGCCTCTCTGAATCCCTGCAGCTCCTCCACCGTAATGCTCCGCATCAGGTAAACAGTAAGGAAAGCAGCAATCTGGCTTTGGTTATATTCCCCCTGAGTCAGCTTAATTAAGATTTCCCGTGCCGTTTCGCGGTCGAGGCTTTTATGTTCAATAAGTTGGTTCAGTATATCTTTCATTTCTAATTAGTCTTGAGTCTCCAGAAAATTTTGAATGAGTGAATGATAGAATGAGTGAATAAAGGCCTCTGCTATTCTATCATTCTATTACTCATTCATTCTATCATTTCTTTTCCAGCCAGTTCTGCATAAGTTTTTTGCCGTGCTCGGTGAGGATGCTTTCGGGATGAAACTGTAATCCGCGTACTTTTAATTCCCGGTGGCGGAGAGCCATTACTTCTCCCCTCCTATCGCGGGCGGTTATCTGAAGCCCTGTTTCTGCATTGCAGCTTTCCGGAACTACTGACCAGCTGTGGTAACGCCCCACCTTAAACTCCTGCGGCAAACCTTCAAAAACAGCATCAGATTTTTCCTCCACCAGGCAGGTATCGGCAATGCCATGCAGCACCTCGTCCAGGTTGAATATTTTCGCTCCGAAGGCTTCGGCAATCGCTTGGTGCCCCAGACAGACTCCTAAGATATCTTTCGAAGGGGCATATTTTTGAATGACCTGCGGCATCAGTCCGGCCTCGGAAGGAATGCCGGGTCCGGGAGAAAGCAATATTTTATCAAACTCCCCCACCTCTTCCAGCTTAAACTGATCGTTCCGCCACACTTCCGGCTGATAGCCCAGTTCCCGGATAATGTGTACAAGATTATAAGTAAAGCTGTCGTAATTATCGATTACCAGTAGTTTCATGAATTAATAATTGAATGAAAGAGTGAGTGAATGATAGAATAGAAGACATTAACCGATTTCTAATTCTACCCACTACTGTATTTCTTCTGCCAGCTTCATTGCCTGGCGGAGAGCGGCGAGCTTATTATGTACCTCCTGCAGTTCGCTTTCGATGCTGCTTTTGGCTACCACACCTGCACCTGCCTGGTAGTGAAGCGTGTTTTGGCGACTGAGGAAGGAGCGAATCATGATAGCGTGATTAAACAGTGGCTCCTTTCCGGCTCCGGTAAAGCCCATAAAGCCAATGGCTCCGCCATAAAAGCCGCGCGGCCCCTTTTCATATTCGTTGATTAGCTGCAGGGCACGGTGCTTGGGTGCACCGCTGAGTGTACCAGCAGGAAAGGTATCGGCCACAATCTGGAGCGAATTCTCTTCAGGCGTCAGCAGGCCCTGCACATGCGAAACAAGGTGAATGACGTGCGAGTAATACTGAATTTCCTTGAAAGTCTTCACCTCCACCTGCCGTCCATGCCGGCTCAGGTCATTACGGGCAAGGTCGACCAGCATTACATGCTCCGCATTTTCCTTGGGGTCGTCATACAGCTTTTGGGCGAGTTCCGCATCTTTAGCATCATTTCCGGTGCGGCGAAAAGTGCCTGCAATCGGGAAAATGCTGGCCTCATTTCCTTTTATCACGATTTGTGCCTCCGGCGAAGAGCCGAATATTTTAAAGCTCCCATAATCGAAGTAAAAAAGGTAAGGCGATGGATTGATGCTGCGAAGGGCACGGTACACATTAAATTCGTCGCCGCTGAATCGGTTCTGAAAACGGCGGCTCAGGACCATCTGAAAAACATCGCCCCGCTGGCAATGGTCGACTCCTTTCTGCAGCACTTTCAGAAAATCCTCATCATTAAAATTACTACTCTCCTCCCCTGCCCGCTCAAAGTGGTAACTCGGAAAGTTTTTATTATTAATGGTTGCCAGCAGTTGTTCAATTCCTTCTGAAGACGGCTGCTCTGTTCCATGCTCGAATACATGGAGCTCGTTCCTGAAATGATCGACTGCTATCACAAAACGATAAACATGGTAAAGTATGTGTGGAATCGCCTCTTCACCCTGCTGCAGCTCTACATCCTCAAAAACCTGCACGGCATCGTAGCCCATATAGCCAAACAGGCCATTACTGATGAACTTATCCTGCCCGTCTTCTGCCTGGAAGGAAGAAGAAAAGGCATCAAGGGCAGCTGTTACTTCTCCCTTCTGCTTTATTTCCTGTCTATGTTCAGCCCCGTCGGGGTAATAGGTGTAGAGAAGCTTGCCCTGCAGCCGAAAACCGGCCATCGGCTCACAGCAAATATAGCTGAAGCTGTTTTCGGTACCATGGTAATCGGAGCTCTCGAGCAGTACCGGGTTTCGGTATTTATCGCGCAACTTTAAATAAATGCTCACCGGCGTATGCGTATCGGCCAGCATTTTACGACTGCGGGTGTGGAGCTTAAATATTTTAGTTTTATTCGTGAGCGTTTCCATGTGTATAAAAACAAAAAAGCCCGCTGTGAACAGCGGGCCTCGGATTATTAAATGCTTATAGGGTATATATAGCAAGGCTGTTCACTTCCTGGGTTGGAGAGTGTGCCACCACCATGCGCTATATAGGTTTGTCATCTTCATTGTAGGTGCAAGGTAAATCCGACTTTTTACTTCTCCAAGAAAAGAACCGGATTTCTCAAATTACCCTTTTTAATTTTATTTCTTTTTCGCGGTCTTCTTATTTTCTTCCTGAGCCGGATGAGTCTCTACCTGCTTTTTATGCGGACGTGATTTACCAAAGCTTCCTTTGGCTATTTTACCTTTTTTAGTCTTTTTATCTCCTCTTCCCATGGTATGGTTTCTGATTTTATATTTTACAAACTTTAATCTACCCGACATTTCGGGACGGGCACTCTTGAAACAAACTAATAAAAAGTCTTAGTTGTTAGACGAATACATAAAAACAATTAAAAAAATGGCAAGAGCAAACCCGGAAATAATACTCGCCCTTCGGCGAACGGCAGAAAAACTGTATAGTGGAGCTAATTACCAATGGGGACATATGGGCAGCTGTAACTGCGGACATCTTGCTCAGGAAGTTACCCGCAGAAGCAAAAAAGAAATTCATGCCAGTGCCTTACGGAGTCGCAGCGGGGACTGGAATGAGCAGTTAATTGATTACTGCCCCGGCAGCGGGCTGCCTATGGATGAGGTAATTGCGGAAATACTGGCCGCCGGCTTCGACAGTAAAGATCTTCAGTACCTGGAGCGCTTAAACGACCCGGATATTCTTCAGCTTTTACCCAAAGGGCAGCGCTACCTCCGGCATAATAAGCGGGAAGATGTGGTACTTTACCTCCAATTGTGGGCAAAGGCACTTGAAGATCAGTGGCTGGAAAAACAAAAGTATACGGGAGTTGCTTCCGCCTTAGGAGAAACAAGAGTGCGACAGCAGCTAGAGGCCTACCCTGCTTCATAGTTTTTATTTTAGGCTCCAGTAGCTAAAGGCAACCTTAATTCCACTGTCTTTGCTATCTTGCCAACCACACCTGATTCAATAAGATAATGGCAAAAGCATCACAAAATATCGTTCAGCAATACTTTAAGCGGGTTTTCGATGACTATACCGTACTGGTACAGGTGAACCCCGCTACTTACCAGGGGCTGGAGCTAATTATCCACCCGGGCGGAAAAGTGGAAAAGACCAAGATGCAGTACGATGACGAAATATTCGAAGACCTGGCAGCCGATGAATTTGAGCCGGCCAGTGCACTGGAATTTAACCTGCACCTGAAAGGCTTAACAGGAAAAGAGTAGGTTTTAGTTGTTGGCTGCTGGTTGTTCATTGAGGTTCACTCAATGCCAGAGTGGCACCTTTTCAAATAAAAACGTTTGAACTCTCCTATTGTCTTTAATTTTTCACCTGGTGGCTTTATAGCCAAAAAAGGCAACTATTTCCGGCGCCTTCTAACAACGAACAACTACCAACGAACAACTTTTTTTCTTACACTCTTGCACAGCTAAAAAACCTACCCTATCTTTGCATTGGCAAATCGGCACGACCAGCTCCTGTCGAACTCCCCCAGGGCCGGAAGGCAGCAAGGGTAGATGGTTGAGCGGTGCGATGTTCGGTTTGCCTTTTTTATTTCCCCTCCTTTTTATTCATCCCTGCTTCTTCCTGATTTTTACCCCTGAACGCCCTTCAGGCAACCGTCGTTTTATCAATAATTTTCTTAGCTTTGTAAGCAAACTTTACAAGCCCAATACTCATGAAATTTTTTATTGACACAGCAAATCTCGACGAAATTCGCGAAGCTTACGACCTTGGCGTACTCGATGGTGTAACTACCAACCCATCCCTGATGGCCAAAGAAGGAATTCGTGGCGAAGAAAATGTTCGCGCTCATTACAAAGCTATCTGCGATATTGTGGATGATAATGTAAGCGCCGAAGTAATTGCCACCACCTATAACGAAATTATTAAAGAAGGCGAGGCCCTTGCGAAAATCGATGATAAAATCGTGGTAAAGGTGCCCATGATTAAAGAGGGTGTAAAAGCGATTAAATACTTCAGCAACCAGGGCATTCGCACCAACTGTACATTGGTATTTTCTGCAGGTCAGGCCATTTTAGCCGCCAAAGCAGGCGCTGCTTATGTGTCTCCTTTCATTGGTCGCCTCGACGATATCTCTACCGATGGCTTAGCCCTTATCGAGCAGCTCGTTCAGATTTACCAGAACTACGAGTTCGAAACTGAAATACTGGCTGCCTCTGTTCGTCATACCATGCACCTGGTGCAATGTGCCGAAATTGGCGCCGATGTAGCTACCTGTCCGCTGAGTGTGATTACCGGTCTACTTAAGCACCCTTTGACAGATAGCGGACTGGAGAAATTCCTGGCCGACCACAAAAAATCAAACAGCTAAAACAGCTTTATGGCAGGCCTGCTACCTGACAGGCCTGCCTCCTTTTTATCCTGAAAGTCCCCTCTTCATGCCTACCATGTACATTATTAAGGTAAAAGGAAAAGCCAAAATTCCTGATTATATTCAGCTGCGCGACGATAACTTCGTCCTGATTGCCTATTTCCGGGCAGATCGCCCTCTTACCAAACTGGAAAAATATGGTTTGGAAGGTAAAGAAGAGGCACTTGAGCAATTGATTAACTCCCTTCCGTTCGGCAAACTACAAAAACTGGATATTTAAGCTATGTCATTCTCCGATGCCCCTATTGTAAACTTAAAAGATGTCTGCATTTTTCAGGAGCAGAATGCCATCTTAAATGATGTCAACTTCAGTATTTCAAAAGGAGAGTTTGTGTACCTGATTGGACGTACGGGTAGCGGTAAATCATCCTTACTAAAAACCATATATGCCGACCTGCCACTGCGCCTCGGGCATATGGAGGTGGCCGGCTTCAACATTGAGAAAATAAAAAGGAAAAAAGTGCCTTTCCTCCGCCGGAAGCTGGGCATTATTTTCCAGGACTTCCAGCTTTTCTACGACCGGACAGTATCGGAGAATCTCTACTTTGTTATGAAAGCCACCGGCTGGCGTGACAAAAGCAAAATGAAAAACCGGTTGGCAGAGGTACTGATGCGGGTAGGATTAGGTTCTATCGGCAACAAAATGCCCCACCAGCTTTCGGGTGGTGAGCAACAGCGTATTGTCATTGCCCGCTCCCTTATCAACGAACCTTTAATGCTGGTGGCAGATGAACCTACGGGTAACCTCGACCCGGAAGTTTCGGAAGGGATATACCGACTTTTTGAGGAAATTAATAATAGCGGCACCACCATTTTAATGGCTACGCACAACCACCGCATGATTAAGGAGCACCCGGGCAGGGTACTGAAATGTGAAAAAGGCAAAGTACTCGACTCTGCCATTGACGTATTCGACTACCGGACGGAGTATTAATTTTTTAACTCTCAAAAGAAAGCCATTATTAATCCTGCCGCTCAAGTGAATAACTGTCGTAAAGGTCATTGCTGTACCTGCGGGTAAGTGTAAGATGGGTTCCCTCAACGAAAATCTCAAACTTCCCTCCTAATATGTAAGTCCAGTCAAACTCGGCAGTCCAGGGACAGGCATTACTGAACTCTATTTCATTCCCTGAAATTTCAAAAGTACCTCTGCAAATAGCAGGGTATTTCTCTATACTACTGCTCCCTTCAAATTTATTGCCATTAAATTCTAAAGTTACTTCGGAAGGGAGGTAATCAACACTAGGACCAATCCTGAAGAAATAACCTGTATAGGTGCCGCTGACTATTTTAAATTCAGGCTCCTCCTTTTCGCAGGAGACCATACAAATAATAAACAGCAGCAAGGCTGGGAGGTAAGCAAGTTTCTTCATGGAACAGAATATTATGGTACTCTTTACAGACACAACATCATCTAAAAAGGTTGGGGGATGATAATGCTGCTAAGAAAAATTGGAGAAAAGATTTAAAAGAGGGGCTTTATGCTATTGCCACACAGCGCTTATAAAAAATGAGTGAATTAATAATACGGTTTATTCTTTTATTCACTCATTTCCTCACCGGCTCCAGTCCTTTCGCTTTAGCCGTTTCGAGCATAAACCGCCATGCTTCTTCCCGGTTATTCCGGATTTTTCCCTCCAGAATCGCCTCCTTTATTTCTTCCTTAATTTCCCCTACTTCTCGGGAAGGCTTCAGACCGAAAGCTTCCATAATTTCCTCTCCTGAAACCGGAGGCTGGAAATTCCGGACATGGTCTTTCTCTTCCACCTCCTGAATCTTCCGCTCTACCTTATCGAAGTTTCGTAGGTAGCGCTGCACTTTATTGTCGTTTTTAGAGGTAATGTCGGCGCGGCAGAGCTTCATGAGCGCATCGAGGTCATCGCCGGTATCGAAAAGGAGCCGGCGAAGGGCCGAATCGGTAACCGTATCTTTTACCAGGGCGATAGGCCGGAGGTGCAGGCGCACCAGCTTTTGCACGAACTTCATTTTATGGTCCATGGGCAGCTTAAGGCGACGAAAGATGTGTGGCACCATACGGGCCCCTTTATCTTCATGGCCATGGAAAGTCCAGCCGACTTTTTTGTCGAAGCGCTTTGTGGGAGGCTTGGCAATATCGTGCAGAATAGCCGCCCAACGCAGCCAGAGATCGTCCGACACCTCCGCCACATTATCGAGCACCTGGAGGGTGTGGTAAAAATTATCTTTATGCGAAAGCCCGTTTTGGGTTTCCACCCCATGGAGTGCGACCATTTCAGGAAAGAACTGATGCAGGAGTTGCGCATGGAACAGTAGCTTAAAGCCGTAAGAAGGTTTAGGCGTCAGGATAATCTTGTTCAGCTCGTCGATAATCCGCTCTTCCGATACAATCTTTAGCCTTTCGGCCTGTTCGCTGAGTGCGTCAAAAGTATCTGGCGCTATATCGAAGTTCAATTGTGCGGCAAAGCGAACGGCACGCATCATGCGCAGCGGATCATCTGAAAAGGTTATTTTAGGGTCGAGCGGTGTGCGAATGATTTTTCGCTTCAGGTCCTTTACACCACCAAAAGGGTCCAGCAGTTCACCATAGGTCGTTTTGTTCAGGCTTACAGCAAGGGCATTGATGGTAAAATCGCGCCGGTTCTGGTCATCTTCCAGTGTGCCATTTTCCACTACTGGTTTGCGGCTGTTACGGTCGTACGACTCCTTGCGAGCTCCGACAAACTCCACCTCCCACTCGCCAATGGTGAGCATGGCAGTGCCGAAGTTTTTGAATACTGTTACTTTTCCTTCCTTACCTACTTTTCTGGCTACCGCTTCGGCCAGCTCAATACCGCTGCCAATGCAAACCACGTCAATATCTTTCGAGGGCCGACCTAAAATAAAATCCCGGACAAAGCCGCCAATTACGTAAGCTTTGAGTCCTAACTCCTCTGCTGCAGAATGTATCTCCCCAAAAAAAGGGTGCCGGTTAAGCAGTTCTTTAAAATCCATGCAAAAATCAGATTCCTTATCTCTTCAAAAACTTAATTTCTCCATTCGGGCCCAGCTCCATTACCCGCGCTGCACTTATGCCGCTTCCAGATTGAGGTGGCAGGGCAAGCGCTTCGGCAATGACTGATTTAAAGTTTTCGACCTGTGCCGGGTCTACCGGAACACATAAAATGCCATGGTGTAATTTCACCAGTATATCATGCAGCGGGTTCTGCAATACCAGCATCAGCCTTATCCGGCCTTCCGGCAAAACCTGAGCAGGCACTCCTTTTCCTTGTTTATAAATAACATGCAGCGGCTTTTCGGCATATTCAATAATATCCCAGGCCAGCTCAGGAATTTGCACTACATAATCGAACAACTGCGGACTTTCTCCAATTGCCACAAAAGCTTCAGAATGCGCCTCCGCCCCGCTCAACTCGATTAGCTGGTTTACGGCCTCCTTTTTACGGGTACTGGCAGCAAGGTAGCTTCCGCTGGCATCATGAATAAAAATAAGTTGTCCGTTTTTGAGGGCCGACAGTACGGCAGGTGCATTGCTCATATAAAATATTGGCTGGTATTTTCCGCAAATATAGGCAACTATACCTTGGGGTGGCAGACAAATTTCTGATTTCGTGAGATTTTGGCTGATGGCCCGGCAGAAGGAAGTGTTTCTTCTTCCGCAGAAGCCAGGAGGCTTAATGTATGAAACAGCTATACCGCCATAGCTGAATAATTCCGCCCTTCCGGAAGAGGTTAAATCTGACCTGGGGTTGACCGTACAAAAACCCTTTTTTATAGGAAGAAATTCTTCCATTGTCATTCCCGAAGGGAATCTTTTTTAAAGGATCACCTTAAAGTACGGCAAAAGTTAAAAAAGAACAGAGGCCAATTTACCCACATGCAATTTTTCAGTTACTTTCAACCCTCAGATACCCTACGGGTATGACAACAGGGAACAGTAATGCCAATTGCATCGTGCCTCTAAAATCAAGCAGTACCTGATGGTATCTTTAATCTAATTAGGAGAACAAAGCAATAATTTTTCGGCCACCCTGCTTTCGTTACTGCAGTGAAATTGCAATAAAAATTGGTAAGTCAACCTGGGATCTTAACTTACACCCCTTTCTTATGAAGCTCTTCTATAAGCTTTTGCTTGTTCAGGCTTTCATAATTAGGGATTTTAAGCATTTCGGCACGGCGGTGGAGCTCGCCTATGGGCATGTGCTCCATATTCATTCTTCCGTCACCTGTTTTCTTATCGGGTATATCGCCCCCCGCTTTCTGGTTGTATTTTAAATCTGCCATGGTTCTTTCTTTTCTATACTCAACCAACTGTATACCTGATTGTTAAGCATGAAGAAAAATTAATCAGCCACCAACATTCAACACAACAGGTGTTATGGCTCAGGCAATTGCCATTCCTTTTTCCTCCTGCGCCTGTATGGTATATAAAGGCGTTTCTTCAAAGCGGGATGCCACCACTACTTCAGTCCCGTCGGCATGTTGGCTAAACAGGCTGTGCACCAGTTCGGGGCAGTTGTTGTCTTTAGATAAGTGTGAAAGAAAAACATGACTGAGAAAGGGTGCCCGGCAGGAAAGAAACAGGTGCAGGGCCTGCTGGTTAGACAGGTGGCCTTTTCCTCCCCTAATGCGCTGCTTTAAGAAATAAGGATAACGACCATTGGACAGCATTTCCTCATCGTAATTCGCTTCCAGGAAAATAGCGTGACAGAGGCCGAAATGCTGAATGACATGCTCACAGGGAGCGCCTATATCTGTAAAAACGCCAACCGTTAATTCTCCGGAGCTCACTATAAAGCTGTGCGGGTCGGAGGCATCGTGGTACTTCGGAAAAGCCGTGATGCTGAAGTCGCCTATCGTTACCGGCTCATAAGCCTGAAATGGCTGATAATTCTCATAGGTGGTGCTGAGTTTTGCACCCTTCAGGGTCCAGGGAGTGATGTACACCGGCAGTTTCCATTTTTTGCAGATGCCTGCAATGCCACGGATATGGTCGGAATGCTCATGCGATACAAAAATGGCCTTTACCTTTTCCATGGAAAGGCCCAGGCGCTTCATCCGCTTTTCAGTTTCACGGCAGGAAATGCCTGCATCTATGAGGATGGCTTCATCTTCATTACCAATATAATAGCAATTGCCATTGCTGCCGGAATTAAGGGATGTAACGAATAACTGCATCAAACTGGAGGGGGAATCTTATAAGGCACTCTTTACAAGCGCCTCTTACTCAATGTATTTCGATTTATGTAAAGGTAGTACAACAGCTTTAACTTCAATAAGTAACGGATTAAAATTCTCTCGTTTTCTTAAAGCAGGGGCAAAACAGAAGATGCTCCCACTTAAAAGGAGCATCTTCTGTTTAGGTATTCTTTCTTTAGAACGTAGGGCAGGGAATGAATTTCTCCTTGCGCTTCACTTTGCGCGACTGCAGCAGGTTAAACTGGTACATTAAGGTTATTTCGTGGGCACCACCTGAGGAGGGACCCATGGAGGAAATAGGGAAGTCGAAGCTGTAACCTACATCAAACTGGTCGAATCGAAGGCCGAAGAGGAAGGAAACTGCATCCTGCCGGGCATAGCCATAGTTATCCCGGATGAGGGGCAAGCCTCTGTACCAGAAACCCGCCATAATGGGGTTGTAATGAAAGTGGAAGCCTAAATCGAGCTGCTGAAACTGTCCCTGCTTTTTGTAAATAAAAGAGGGTGCAATACTTGAAATCCGGTCACGCTCCTGCGGGCCATTGTAGAGCGGAATACGTA
>NZ_ANNU01000064.1 GCF_000346615.1 Nafulsella turpanensis ZLM-10 | reverse complement strand
TGCAATACTTGAAATCCGGTCACGCTCCTGCGGGCCATTGTAGAGCGGAATACGTACCCCGCCATGGGCGGAATATTTTGCCGGCAGCCGGTCTTCACTTTCGGTAAAAGACTGGTTGGGCTCGTTAAGGTGGTAGACCGATACTCCTGCCCAGGCCAGCTTATTGTAAACCAGCAAGCCAGTGGCAAAGTCGAAAAAGCTGGTCCCCTGCACCCTTCGGGCATCGGGGTCGCTGGTAATGGGTACTCCGCTGTCGTTAAACTCCAGCTGATCGGGCAGTGTAAGCTTAGAGAAGTCAAGGTTGCCCTGTGTGTAGGAAAACTGCAGGCCCGGGCTGATGACCCAGCCGCGCTCCAGCTGAATTTTGTAGGTATAAAAACCACCTATATTGCTGCGGGTCATCCCTCCTGTTCCGGCTTTATCGTGCAGGAACATCAGCCCGAAACCACTGTTGAGGCGCCGCATATTGTAGTCGTAAGAAAGACCCGTAGTTGTAAAAGCCTTTGGCAGGCTCGGCCACTGAATACGATGAATCAGGTTAAAGCGGTGCTGGCTGGCAGTACCCGTAAAACCAGGGTTCAGGTACATGGGTGCCGCATAGAACTGCGAAAACTGCGGATCCTGTGCCCGCACTTCGCCAATGGCCCAAATGCTGATGAAACAAATTACAAGTAAAAGTTTTTTCATTCTGTTTAACTATCTTTTTTCTTCCCTACAAGCTCTTCCTTATCGTATTAAAGTGACATCCCCGATCTTATCCAGTATTTTTCCGTCACTAAACTCCACTCTCACTTTATACACATATACATCTGCCTTACAGAGTTGGCCCTTATAGTAGCCGTCCCAACCTGTTTTGCGGTCGTTACTCTCGAAGAGCAATTCCCCCCAGCGGTTGTATATACGAAGGTTATATTTGAGAATTCCGCCATCCAGCACCGGATAGAACACATCGTTATTACCGGCTTCTATGTTGCCACCATTCGCTCCGCCGGCACTTGGGGTAAAGGCATTTGGTATTTTTACCTTTCCTCCGGCTTCGGCAGTTACCACCTCTTCCCGCACCAGGGTATCGGCACAACCCCATTCGTTAACAGATATCAGGGAGATGGTATAGATGCCCGGCTCCTGGTAATAATGCACCGGCTCGAATTCTTCATAAGTGGTACCATCGCCAAAATCCCAGAGGTAAGTGCTGCCCCCAATGGTATAGTTGGCTACATATACCGGGTCGCCCGGAACATATACCACACTCTCCCGCACCTCAAAGTCTACTTTAGGACGGCCATATACATTTACAATGGCATAGCTGGTCGACACCACTTCGCCCGAAGGGTTACTGGCCGAAAGCGTTACGGTATAATCGCCCGGCTTGTAGTAAGTATAAGTGGGATTTTCGCCGGCTGAATAGCCTTCTCCATCGCCGAAATCCCAGCGATAGGTATTAGGGTCGGCAAACTGGCTGTTATTTTTAAAATTAACCGTTAGCGGCCAGCAGCCCGATACCGGTATGGACTCAAAGTCGACAATCGGCAGAATCTCATTGACAAACACCTCCTGTGTATAAGTTTCGCTGCAAAGACCGTTTGAAATAGTCATGCTTATCGTGTACTGCCCATAGGTTCCGTAGGTATGGGAACCAGGATGCACAGCATTCGAGCTCGTTCCATCGCCAAAATCCCAGTGGTACCTCCAGGCAGCTGCATGAGGTGTTTCATTAAAGATCTGGAAAGTCGAATTTGGTAAGCGAACCCTGATAGAATCAGTGGTGAAGGCCGGCATGAGCTCAGGGTATACCTCTATAGGCGTAACCGTGGAATCTGCACATCCACTGGAGGCTGAAGCAACATACACTACTTCATATTCTATAACATTGCCTGTATTGTTCTCCAGTACAAAGCTTGCCTCTGCCCCATCCTGCTCCTGCAGCTTTTCTGCACTGCCTGCCCTGCGGGCATACCAGCGATGGGTAGATACATTCTGTGACTGATTGTTGAAATTAACGGTGAGCGGAGCACAGCCTTTTTTCACATCGGGGTCGACCCGCAGCAATACGGCAGGATTTACCCATACCGTTTGCCGGTACTCCGCCGAACAGCCAGAGGCAGGATTATAGGCGGTAAGCTTTACCTCAAACTGCTTTGACCTGCTTGTGGATGTATTAATAAATGTATGCCTGATGGTCGTTTCGGTCGTGGTGGTATCATTCGCCTCCCCATCATTCCAGCTCCAGATATACTGAATACCCGCTTTAATATCCAGATTGTTAAAAGTAACTTCGGTATCGGTGCAAACCGTGTTCTGGTCCATACTGAAAAGAGCTCCCGCACCCGGGTGAACTGTAATCTCTGTCACCTGCTCATCCTGGCAGGAAGTACTGTTGTTACGAGCGGTGTAAGTAACTTCATATACCTTTGGTGCTGTTCCGGTATTTTCCAGCACCGGAAGCGTAGGAATGGCATTTTCCTCCTGATACAATACAGTGGCTCTCCCCTGCACCCGCACTTCCCAGCGGTGATGCGTTGCGCCCTGGCTGTTGTTCTGGAAGTATACCTGCAATGGCGCACAGCCTTCTGTTTTGTTTGGAATAACCTCTGCCCGAACAACCGGCAGTACACTTACTTCTTTGCTGATGTAGCTGCTACAGCCACTCACGGTATCTCTCACTTCTACCTGTACCATATAGCTCCGCGGGCTGGAAGACGAGGTATTGGTAAAGGTATGACTGATAGCGGTTTGCTGGTAACGGGTGGTATCCCGCTCAGATCCATCGCGCCAGTCCCATATGTAAATTTCCCGCGCCTTTGGGTTATTGTTGGTGAAATTCACTTCCAGCGGAGCGCAGCCAGTGGTAAGATTCTGGCTGATATCCGGTTGCACCTGCGGGTATACTGTAATTTCTCTGCTCAAGGTATCGCTGCAACCACCGCTGCTCTGCGCCACATACCTTACTTCATACACGAGGGTTGCGTTGGTGGTATTTTCGAACTGGTACGATAAAAGATTCGGACCCTGTGCTGTAAAATCAGTGTCTCCCTGTTTTCTGATGTACCAGCCACTTGCATTGCTGCTGTTGCCCTGGGAGCGGTTGGTAAAGTACACTATCAATGGTGCACAACCTTCGCTCTTATCCGTTACAAAGTCGGCCATTACCTGTGGGTTGATGGTTAGTTGCTGCTGGGTGGTAGTGCTACAGCCATCGGGGGTAAGAGCGGTAAGGCTAATGGTTTTGTAGAGCGAGCTGGTGTAGGAACCATTACTATACGTGTGGGTGAGCTCTGCTGCATCGCTGGTGGTTGAAGAGCCATCGCCCCATTGCCAGGTGTAGGTGGTACCTGCAGGATTATTCGAAGTATTTTTCACCACCACTTCATAGGGCGCACAAAGCTCCGTGGCCGGCATTTCAAAAGTGGCGATTGCCTGCGGATATACCTTTACGGTAAGGCTCGAATCGGCCGAACAGTTTTTATCAGAGACTGAAAGCAGCTTTACCTCATATTCCTTTATAATATTAGTGGCATTCTCAAAGCGGAAGTTAGCAATGGTATCCACCCCTGCTGCCGGGTTATACACAACTGCTCCGCTTGCTTTTTCAGTAATGAGCCAGCTATTGCTCGTGCTGTTCTGAATATTGCGGATAAAACTTGCATCGAGCGGGGCGCAGCCTTCGAGCTTATTGAGGGTAAAGTTTGGCTGCGGATCGTCGTACACCACCAGGTTTAAAGGAGTGGTATTATAGAGCGAACAGCCGTCAGGGCCAATGGCCTTCAGACGAACAATATAAGAAGCGGGTTCGGTAAAGGTGTAGCTAAACTGGTTTTCCAGTTCGGCCGAAGATAAATTCGCCAGCTCTTCTGTTCCTGCATTCTTCCTGATGTACAATTCATAGATAGTACCTGCGGGAGCCACCGTGGTATTCTCGAACTGTGCAACTAATGGGCTACACCCTTCGGATTCGGAGCTCAGCAGCGATAATTCTACGGTTTCAATAACTTTAGGCAGATTATCTACCTCTTTAAGGGTTTCTGCGCTCTCGCAGCCGAAGTAGTTTTCTTTTACCAGGCTGATTTTTACCTGCTCTGCCGCCTCATTTCTGGCAGGCCTTTTATAGATGAGGGTAAATTCATTATCGTACGTAAGGGTGGCATGGTTCTCTGGCAAAGGGAAGATGGTCCAGTGGAGATTCTTTACCCCGGCCAAATCCTCGGCTTTTACATCAAAATAGCTGTACTCGCAGTCGCGTCTTTCCACAATAGGGAAATCTTCGGCGGCAGGCACAGGATTTACGCGATAACTGTGAGTAACCGGCCGAACACAGGCACCAGTTTTGCTCACCAGCAGTTTAACCTTGTAGGTTAATCCGGCATCTGTCGTGTTAGTTATTGGATAACTCAACTCACTGTATTCCTGCTCTGTTGGGTAATAGGTAAGGCTATCCTGTGTAACCCCATTCAGAGATATTACCCATGTATGCGACTCCCCTGCCAGAGCAAGAGTGGTGGCACTTACCTTGAGATTGAGGTTTACCGGTGAACAGTTTTCGTCAAAAGCGCTGTAGTCCGGCTCATAGAAATCGGCCACCGCTCCCGGTTTTACCCTTACTTCTAAAGTATCGCTCAGGCTTTGGCAGGCACTTTCTACAGACGTGGCCTTAAGCAGCAGTTTATATACTTTTTCGGTATTGGTGTTATTATCGAAGCTGATAGCCCTGGTAGCATCAGGAAAAGCTGATTCCTCGCTTACCACTCCATCAGTTTGTACCAGCGTATAGTTTACGCCCTCCGGAAATAAGGCCGCGGTATTACTTCCAGGTGAAAGATTTTCGAAGGTAATGAGTTCACCCGGGCAAACAGGAGCCGTATAATCATAGTCTAAAGAAGCCACCGGCACAGGATATACCTTTACTTCATGCATCGCAATATCGCTGCAGGCTCCTTCACTCGTTTTTACCCTTAAGGCTACCTTGTAGGTATCGGCAGTAGAATAGGTATGCGAAACAGGACCTTTTACTGAATAGTCTGCCGAAAAGGTGATGCCATCGTAGTTTACATCCCATTCCCAGCTAACAATTTTATCCCCATTAATAGCAAAAGAAAGAAGGGAGGCATCGGTAAAAACCGAAGTTTGCCCTTCGCATAATTCGGTAAAGGTAAAATCGGCTACGGGCTTATCGTAAATGGTTACCGTTCTCGTGTCGATAGTTTCGCAGCCTGTAACAGCATCGACACTTACCAGCCAAACCTGGTACTTACCAGGCTTACTGTAACTCGCGGTATAAGATACACTGGCCGAAGAATTAGCGGCTCTGGTGCCGGAAATAACCGTTGGCGGAATACTATCGGGGGTAAGGCTGGTGCTGTTTCTCTTAAATAGTTTGTAAGAATAGCTATAGCTGTTTTCACTGAACATCTCATGAGAATAGACAATGTTTTGGGTTGAATTCTCAGGATCGTAACAGAGCTCCGTTGCCGGAACATCCACTCCATTTATTTTCCCGCTTACGGTTGGCGCATCATAAACATTTATGGTATCTGTTACCACACTCCAGCAGTCAGCCTGGGTCGACAGCCGCTGAATTTTAAGTTTCACCAGTTTTTTACCGGCTGTCGCAAATCCATCGAACCAGAAGTCCGCATCCTTGCTGGACGCTAAAAGCTCAGTCCCGTCAACATCATTATAAACTTCCCATTCGTATCCCACACCCGTAATACCTGCGGCTTCAGCACCATCGAAATAAATCTCCTCTCCCGGGCAGGCCTCTTCATCGGCCGTAATAACCGGTTTTGGAGGAGCCACAATAAGAATGCGTGCAGTGGTTTCAATGGGCGGGTTGTCTCCCATTGAAGGATCAGCCGGTGGGCCGGCAATATTTGGGTCATCATAAGGGTTACAGATATTCCAGTTCCGCATGGTCACCTCAAAGTAGTTGCCTACCGGAGAGCCTGCCGGAGCATTAATCCCCAATGTATAAGAAACAGGCCCATCGGCCGGGTAAGGCACCAGCTCCACATTGCCTGTCAACTCAGTAATGAAATTACCTGCCGCATCTGTCAGCTGCACCCCGTTTACCGTTACATTTTGTACCAGCTTTCCGTTTGTATGATCGGTGTTATAAATAAACTGCACCCAACGGTTCTGGCGATTAGGATTGGTGTTGGTTATTTCCTTATTACAGTTGAAAGTGGTGTTGTCGTGAAAAATGAAATTACTGATGGGGGTAGTCGGACAAAATTCGGCTACCTCCGGATCCATGACTACCGGACCAGGGTTAGTCTCATCGGTATTCCACACATGGAAGGCCTGGCTCTGCCCGGTTCCGGTACATAGCACCCCATCATATACAATATAAATTTCAGGGGTATAGTCACAATCGCTCCCCTGTACATAAAGATGATTTACTGAAGCCGAAAACTTATTAGGGTTAGTGGCATCCTGGATCCCGTTTACCGTAACAGGAGCCGTAACATCGTCATTCAGGAAAAAGCGAAACTGTACCTTAGAGGCATCTACAGGATTCTGGAAGGTGTAGTCCGCTGAAAGGGTTGCGTTTACGGGAGCACAGGACTGCGTTCTGGCAACACCAATATTCTGGTCGATAATAATCAATTCCCCACATTGCGCCATTACCTCAGCACTACTACCAAGAAAAAATAGGAAGCTAAAAATGTACGGTAAATATCTCTTCAAAATGTTCCCTGTTTATGCTGTTTATCAAATCATTAGTCCTGTGAAAGACCTTGTTATCTTCAGAATTTAAAGGTAGAAGAGCCGCGGGAACTTTTTTTTACAAAACCGACACACTTATTACAGGGCTAAGATATCCAGCCAATTGTCTGCTATTGCACTTTTACAATAAGAATGAGTCAACACCAACCTTTAATAATTCAAAATATGAGAGGATTTTTTAAATATGGGGAATTTTTATACACTTTCTAACACAGCTGTCTTTTACCTTTTTAAGCAGCAGCAGCTCAAGTAATTGTTAAATGAGCCTGAACAGCATTCAGGAACAAGTGACGTACTATCTCAATTGTACCCTTCCGTAAAAGAGTGATAGCTAACACAGTATTTATCCTTCTGATAGGCCGGCCAATTAAAATAAGTCTGTGGTTTAAATTATTAGCTGGAAAAGTATACCTTTGTACCCCGTAAGTCAAAATCCTACAATCTCTTATGGCATCTGCTAAATACATATTTGTGACTGGCGGGGTTACCTCATCTTTAGGAAAAGGAATTATCTCGGCCTCCCTTGGTAAGCTCCTGCAAGCCAGAGGCTTTCGGGTAACCATTCAAAAGCTCGACCCCTATATCAATATCGACCCCGGCACCCTCAACCCCTACGAACATGGCGAATGTTATGTAACGGAAGATGGTGCCGAAACAGATCTCGACCTGGGGCACTACGAGCGCTTCCTAGGTATTGATACCTCACAGTCGAATAATGTTACCACAGGTCGTATTTACCACAACGTAATTACCGCAGAGCGCCAGGGAAAATTCCTGGGCAAAACTGTTCAGGTAGTTCCGCACATTACCGACGAGATTAAAAGAAACATCTTTAACCTTGGCGAAACAGGGGATTACGATATTATTATTACCGAAATTGGCGGCTGCGTAGGTGATATTGAGTCACTTCCTTTTATTGAGGCTGTACGCCAGGTGCGTTGGGATGTAGGACCCAACAACTTTCTGGTTATCCACCTCACCCTCGTTCCCTACCTGCGCTCAGCCGGAGAGCTTAAAACCAAGCCTACCCAACACTCGGTAAAGCAGTTACTCGAAGCAGGTATTCAGCCCGACATACTGGTTTGCCGCTCAGAGCACCACCTCCCGAACGATATCCGCAAAAAACTGTCGCTCTTCTGTAACGTGCATATTAATTCCGTTATTGAGGCCCGCGATGCCGAAACCATTTACGATGTGCCCCTGCTTATGCGCAAGGAAAAGCTCGATGAGCGGGTACTGACCAAGCTGAAACTTCCGCATAAGAACGAGCCGGATATTGAGCAGTGGAAGGAGTTCCTGGGCCGCCTTAAAAACCCAACCAGTGAGGTAAATATTGCTTTAGTAGGCAAGTATGTAGAGTTACCTGATGCCTATAAATCCATTATCGAAGCCTTTGTACACGGCGGCGCCGGTAATGAATGTAAGGTAAATTTAAAGCTTATTCCTTCGGAAGAAGTAAGTGAAGAAAATGTACAGCAGCTGTTAGGCGAGATGGACGGTATACTGGTGGCGCCGGGCTTTGGAGAGCGTGGTATATCCGGTAAAATTGCTACGGCCTGCTATGCACGCGAACAGGGCGTTCCTTATTTTGGAATTTGCCTGGGTATGCAGTGTGCCGTTATTGAATTTGCCCGGAATGTGCTGGGGCTCGAGGGTGCCAATTCTACCGAAATGGATGCCAATACGCCTCACCCGGTTATTGCCCTTATGGAAGACCAGAAAAACCTGGAAATGATGGGCGGCACCATGCGACTAGGCTCTTACCCATGCGAGCTGAAAAAAGGAAGTAAGGCGGCCAACGCCTATGGAAAAAACAAGATAAAGGAACGTCATCGCCACCGCTACGAATTCAATAATAAGTATTTAAAAGATTTCGAAAAGGCAGGCATGGTACCCGTTGGTATAAACCCCGAAACCGGCTTAGTAGAAGTAGTGGAGCTCAAAGACCACCCATGGTATATAGGCGCACAGTACCACCCCGAATTGAAAAGCCGTGTGTTGGAGCCGCATCCTTTATTTTTGCGCTTTATAAAGGCCGCCATCGATTTTAAATACAAAGACAAATAAAAGACATCGTTCTAATACGTTACAATGGATAGAAACCAAGCAACCGGGCTGGTAATGATTGCACTGCTTTTTGTAGTGTACTTTACCTTCTTTGCCCCTGAACCTCCTTTAGAAGGCGAAACTCCTGCAGCTACCGAAGCAGGCGCCGAACTTCAGGAAACAGACTTTAAAGAAGAAGCCGCTCTTGCAGAACCTACTGCTGTTAATGACTCGGTACGACAGGCTGCCCTGAGCCAGCGCTATGGTATTTTTGCCGCCGGCATACAGGGGGAGTCTGAAGAAGTAGTACTGGAAAACGACGAAATTAAAGTTACCTTCGACTCCCATGGCGGTCAGATTAAAAGTGTATGGCTAAAGGAGTTTCTTACCTATAGCCAGGAGCCGCTCTACCTGCTTACTGAAGAAAGCAGCCAGATGGAGCTCATCGCCGAAACAAGCTATGGACCTATAGACCTGAAGGAACTGTACTACCAGCCGGAGGTAAAAACCGTAGAATTGGACGGTATTCCTGCTCAGCAGGTAAACTTTGTGCTGCCGCTGGGCAATGGCCGCTTTATTCGCCAGAGCTATGTGTTGCCTGCCGAAGGCTACCAGCTTGGCTTTAACCTGCAGGCCAAAGGCCTTGACGGAGTTATTGAAGATACGCCCCTCCTCTATCGCTGGAAAAACCGCATGCGCAATTTCGAGCATACAGTAGAAGAAAGCAGACCTAAAAGCACGGTTAATTACTTTACTGTCGAGGAAGAATATGAAGAGCTGAGCCGCACCGGAGAAAATGAAGCCGAAGAAATCGAGCTAGGGGTTAAATGGGTGGGGATGAACCACCGCTTCTTTACTGCCGCCATTATTGCGAATGAGTTCTTCGAGGGAGGTCGCGTGGCTGCCAGCTTCAGCCCTAGCGATACGGTTTTCCTGAAGCATGCACAGGTAGAACTGGCCATCGCGCCTGCCCCCTTGCAGGAAGGGGCTGAGTTCAAGTATTATTTTGGACCGAATAACTATCAGGTACTGAATGATGTAACGGAAGGTTTTGACAAAAATGTGGACTTAGGCTATTTCTTCCTTCGCCCCATCAATAAATACCTGATCATTCCTACCTTTCACTTCCTGGAGCAGTTCTTTACCAGCTATGGTCTAATTATTTTCCTGCTGGTAATCCTTATTAAACTGCTGCTCTTCCCCCTCAGCTACAAGTCTTACGTTTCCATGGCGAAGACGAGGGTACTAAAGCCACAGATAGATGAGATAAAGGAAAAGTATGGCGATGATATGGTGAAGATTCAGCAGGAGCAGATGAAGCTTTACAGCCAGGTGGGCATTAATCCCATTAGCGGTTGTGTGCCGATGCTGCTGCAAATGCCGATACTCTTTGCCATGTTCTACTTCTTTCCGAATGCGATTGAACTACGGCAGGAAAGCTTCCTGTGGGCAGAGGATCTCTCGACTTACGACTCTATTATGCAGCTTCCCTTTGAAATTCCATTCTACGGGGACCATGTGAGTCTTTTCACCCTGCTAATGACCGCTTCTACCATATTGTATACCTGGTCGAATCAGCAAATGACAACCGTGCAGGGCCCCATGAAAACCCTGAGCTATATTATGCCCATTACCTTCCTGTTCTTCCTGAACTCCTATTCTGCAGGTCTTACCTATTATTACTTCCTGTCGAACGTCATTACCTTCGGTCAGCAAATGGCTATCCGACGTTTCGTGGATGATGACAAGATAATTGCTAAGCTGGAACAGAATAAGCTTAAGAACAAGGATAAGAAAGTATCGGGTTTCCAGGCAAGGCTGCAGGAGGCTTTAAAAGCCAGCCAGGAGGCAAAAAGAGCAGACACCAGGCCAAGCCGTAAAAAGTAAGGCTGCCTTAAAGGCCACTTAAAACATCAGCCCCGGATAGCACTCTACGAAAAGAGAATTATCCGGGGCTTTTTTTATATATCTAAAGACTGTAGCACTTCCAGGTACAGCCGATGGTTTTCTTCCTCAAAGTTTACAAAGCGGACTTCCTTTAGCTTACCCGGATGCTTATTTAGCCATTTCTGAACCGTTTGCAGGGCTATTTCCGCAGCCTTTTGTTTAGGAAAGTCATAAACACCTGTACTGATGGCAGGAAAGGAAATAGAAGTAACCTCCAGCCGCTCTGCCAGCTGAAGACAGGAACGGTAACACTCTGCCAGCAGCCGTCCTTCTCCATTTTTACCACCATGCCAGACGGGACCGGCCGTGTGAAAAACGTAGGTAGCCGGGAGCCTGCCTGCAGAGGTATAAACAGCCTCACCAGTAGCCACCCCTCCCCGCTGCTTCCGTATTTCGTTGCATTCTTCCATAATGGAAGGACCACCGGCACGATGGATGGCACCATCTACCCCTCCACCCCCGGCAAGACTGGTATTGGCGGCATTTACGATGGCCTCTACCCTCTGTCTGGTTATATCTCCCTTCTGGAGGTAAACAGCCACACCTGCCACTATGATATTGGCAGACCCAGCTTCCGGGCCTGATTCCGCTTTACCTCTTTCCATCATTCAACGCATCAAAGTGTATTCAGAAACTTATTAGTGATGGTTTGCCCGTAACGCTTCCGGTACTCTACCTTTCGCTCAATGGCTCTCATTAAGCCCTCTGAAAAGTTTACTTCTTCAATTTCCGATGCTGTCGTTAAACCTCCCGGGCTGAAAATGTTTGTTTCGAGAAGTTTATCGCCGGCAATATCCAGCCCAACAATAAAAACACCATCTTTTACCAGCTTAGGCCGCACGCGCTCTGTAATTTCACGTATTCTATCTGTAATTTTTGCTTTCTTTACTGAGCCTCCTGCAGATATATTGCTTCGGGCATCGCCGCTTGCATTAAAGCGGTGAATAGCCGCTACTTTCCCGTCACATTCAAAAATTTCCCCGTTTACCATAAACAGGCGAATATCTCCTTTGGCTGCTTCAGGAATGTACTCCTGGGCTATGATATAACCATCTCTCAGGTCTGCCTCAATCATGGAATTTAAATTGGCAGCGCTTTCTTCATTTACCAGGAAAACCCCTTTTCCGCCGGAGCCCTGCAATGGCTTAATAACAATTCCTTTGTCTTTATTTTCTTTATAAAACTCCTTTATTTCCTGCGGATCGCGTGTAATAAGCGCTTTAGGCCGTACATCTTCCGGAAACTGCTGAAAGTACATTTTATTTACAGAGTCTGACAGGGTAAAGGGGTCGTTGAGGACTATCACCCCATCCTGGGTAGCTATCTGCCCGAACACAACACCAGGAATCTGTGCCCAGGGCTCACTTGCCGGGGCCGCAGAAGGATCATTTCTTATCAGGAGCACATCCAGATCAGGAGCCATTATTTTTTCTGTGATCGCCTTATCGCTTTTTACGTCGGCTACATATTCCTGCTGTGTTTTATATGTTTTTTTGGGAGCTCTTCTCACTTTTACCCCCATATGTCCATCCGGGTAATAGGCAAGGTTTCTCACATCCGATAATAACACCTCATGGCCACTGTTATGCATGGTATGGGCCAGCATCATGGAGGTATACCGCTCATCTTCTGTGGCTACATCATCTAATATAAAAGCTATTCTCATTATTGAAATTTAAAAATTTGGATCTACAAGGTTAAAAACGTTTGCCCCGGCTTTTAGTTTTTTAAGCTTTCGCTTACTCTCTTCGCTGCTCAGATAGCGGGGTTTTAAAGGGGCAGGCTGCAGAATTTTTCGGCTCATGAGTTCATCAATAAAGGGAAGATAATCCTGCCGGATTTTACCAATTAAAAGAGGCTCTAAAGCTCCGCCGCTTGAAAGGTAACGGAGCAGCTCAATCAGCCCTTTCAGGTAAACAGCATCTTTGGTAAGACCACCTCCGCGATATACTCTGGTGGTGAGAGAGAAAGCCGATTCGGCTGAGAAGTTCCACTTTTCATGGAGCAGCTGAAAGGTATCGATAAAACTGGCTCCACCCAGCATATGCTTTACCGCAACTACCCTTGCCGCCAAAATTCTTAAACGACCGGGATTAAGGCCTCCTGTCAGGTATTCCGCTAATACAGCCAGACCTTCCTGCAAATCTTCATAGCCTGGGGCGCCTGCATATAATTGCTGGAGGGGCTGTGCTTTTCCGTTATAAAAGGTGAGCACATGGGTTCCTACCTCATGCTGAATGAGGGCTTCTGCCCGTTTTCGGCTGGTACGGAAGTGACGGTCCACTAACAGCTGACCTTTCGAGACCATAAGCCCTTCTATATCATTTCGAAGTTCCACAGTAGCATCCAGGGCCGGGTATTGCTGCCTGAGCCACTCAATCTCTTCCCGGGCAAGAGCGGCGAACTCTTCAGCTCCTATGGTTTCCACTTCCTCATCGCCCTCCTCTTCCTCTACTGGTAATTTTTCAAGCAGTTCGCAGGCGGTCCTATGCAGTGCATCTCCTATTTCGCCGAAAACCTGCAAACTACTGTACTTAAAAAACGGGGTTTCCCGCTCCAGCAGCATATTCAGCTGCCGGTCCAGCTCGTCGCGCTTATCCCTGAAAAGGAAGGCCAGCGTAGGGTCATCCACCTCTTCTATGGGCAGGTTGTATAGCCGCCGCTTCAGCATTTCAGGGTCTACTGGAATCAGGCGGTACTGGAAAGTGGGCTGAGTACTAAAATTACTCTTCTGAAACTTCTCCCACTCCTCCTCATGATTGGTAACAGTTACCAGGAGCAGGAAATCAAAACTATCATTTATTTCGACCAGCTCCCGGTCTATTTGCCACACCAAATCACCTTCCTTCTGGCGTCCCAGCCCCTGAAAGTGACTCACTTTAAAGCGGGTTTGCACCCTTACAAAATCGAAGAAAGATTTCCGGAGGGCGGTGGAAAACTCTTTGCGAAAGGCTCTGAAAAGCATTGGATACAGCCTGTTCTGTGCCTGGGAGTAATAGAAAGGCTCAATGGCCAGCCCAATATACTGGACCCCGGCCTGCTCTGCCTCATCTGCCTTTAATAAGGGCTGCCGGTAGGAAGGAAAATCTTCTTCTTCCATTTTCACTCCTTGGTTCGGAAGGCGCTTAACAACCTCCAGGCTGTTCAATTCTTTCTGTAAGGTTTCGGCAGTTACCTTGCAGCCTTTGTGGCTACAGAAGAGCCGGAACAGCTCCTCTGCTTTTTCCGGCTCGGAGTAGTCCACATCCGATACAGTCCATATTTCCAGTATGAGTACTGCACCGAACTGCTTTCGCAGAATTTCAGTAGCCTCCTCAAGGAACTGGCGCACAAGATCCTCGTCTTCAGAACGAAGATGAATAAAAGAAGCCTGTGCATCTACCAAACGGGCATGAGCAGTTTTTTCAATACCCTGCGGATATCGGTAAACACAAATAAAAGGCAAAGGCCTGTCGATGTGCAACAGGCTTTTACCAGGTAATTCTACATGAAACCCCTGGCCGTTCTTTAACTGATTAGCCAGATGAATAACTTTTTCGTCTTGCCATGTTTCTATCATAAAGATGCTAGTATTTTCTTCCTGTTTTCGGCTGCCTGCACAACAGCTTTTTCTGTTTGTTGCAGGGCTTTGGTCAGGTGGCCCAGTTTTTCTTCATCCACGACACCTGTCCATTCGTCCATAAAAATCTTTTTAAACTCGATAGAAGGGATAAATACCTTCTCTCCAAAGCGACTGAGCATCCGCTGCATAAAATTGCTTCCTCCCCCTTTAAAACGCACTTCTTCCCGTACATCAAGTGGTCCGTCAGGATAGGGATAAAGCTGTAGTTCATGCTTTAACTGGTCCAGCACGGGCCGCCAAACCTTCATTTCTATCCCCTCTGTAAGAATATCAATGTCAGGATTCCCCTCTTTTGGTGCTGATTTTTCCGGGCTCTCCCGCCGATGATTGTAGCTATGGATATCGTACACAATAGCGTAGCCATGAGCGTCGATAATTTGCTGCACTACACCCTCTACCTCCTCGAAGAACTGGTGGTAATGCCGGAGAGACTGTTGTATCATTTCTTCGCTCACAGGCTCCTTCCACACATCTAACCCCCATGCATCTTCGGGCTTCTGGTAAACGGCCTTTTCTTCACCCCTATTCAGGTCCACCTCAAAACGGGAACGGTTTACCACCAGGTGGTTCGGGAAAGCCCGGGCAATTTTACCGGTGTATGGGTCTTCTTCCCGCAGCCTTTCTTCATCTTTCAGCCTGAAGAGATCCTTTAACTCTTTGCGCACCTGGTGCCCGTCGTGAATGGCAGTAGCCAGAATGGGTCCTTGGTTTACATCTAAAGAAAATTCGAAAAATCTATCATTCATATAATTTCTTCTCCATGATTAAAACCTAAAAAAATTGGGCCCAGGGCCCAAACGGTTAATTAATTGTACGAAGAGAAATTGAATATGTTGGGCTAAAAAGCTTAGGCATAATTCGGAGAGTCATCGATATTTGGCTGGCAATACACCTCCCATGTATTGAGGTTTAAGGCCAGCAAATGGGCCTGCCGGGGGTTATCCCTATAAGCACAACCGGCATCGAGGCTGTAGTGCAAGGTACTACTCTCTTCAAGGCTCCTGAGTATTTCCTGTAGAGCCGTAGGAGAATGCCCGTGGATTATCCTTTTTCCTCCTGTTTTTGTCAGGTCTACCGTATAATCGCGTATGGTAAACATTTCTTCGGATTCCAGAAAAGGATTTTCTTTTTCAAAATTGAAGCCGGCATGGACAAGGTAAAATTCAGGAAGTTCGAAAAAATAACGCAGGCTCCGCATAAAATCAATATAGAGCCGGGGCAATTCCTGTGGGTGCCGGATCCCGAAGCTTTTGAGCAGGCTCTTTACGCCCTTGCTCATTAAGCGGTCCAGATCGGTTTTTCCGTCGATACAGTTTAGCAGCTCCTGCTCGTGGTTACCCCTCAATAAATAAAGCTTGTATCCCCTCTCCTGCAGCTGCATAAGATAATCGAGTACTTCTTTACTGAAAGGGCCTTTGTTAACATAGTCGCCGAGTAAGTAAAGGGTATCGTGCTTCTTTAGCTGAAGCTTTTGCTCCAGTAACTGCCGCAGAGAATGAAAACATCCATGAATATCGGTGATGACCAAACGGCGCGACATCAGCTTAATCGATTTTGGTCAGTTCCCGCTGCTTCAGCTGGTTGTCGCGGGTTTCCTTTGCTAAGCCAAGTTCTGTATAACCACTAACGCCTCCTGAAACAATAAACTTCATTACATCGGCACCCGGCACATTTAGTAAAGTAACCCGCTCTTTTGCCACGATGTACAAATTTCCTGAAAAATTATAAGAGTGCGGAAGATATACTGCCACTTTCCCCGCTTCTCCCAGCACCTCTAAATTGGTTTGAGTGATAAAGCCGAGCTTCTGAACTCCATCCGCTTCATTCAGGGTAACCAGAACAGCCTGTGTAAACTTCTTTTTATCACCAACAAAAGCAGAAAGTAAATCTTTAATGGAAGAATAAATCAGGCTTATCAAAGGTACTCTCATCAGGACTTCTTCCATCATTTCAAACACAGGGCGGGCAATGAGGGAGGAAGCAAGGTAGCCGAATAAAACAATTATCCCTATAATCAGAACCAGGCCCAGTCCAGGCACCGGAACAGGCAGCAGGCTATCGAGCCACTGCAGAGAAACGATAATAATATATACCGTTAAAGCAATTGGAACGAGCACCAGGAGGCCTCTTAAAAAGTAATTAAATATGCGTCTAAATGTAATACTTTCTCTCATGAAGAATAACTAAATAATTTACGGCGAAATATTCAAGGCGAACAATAAGCAGCAGTTCTCTCCTCATACTGCTTGAAGTCATAAAACCTCTGGCTTTCGCTCCTGCTTCTTTTTAACTGTTTTTGCCTTTAGGAGGTTTCCTCTTTTTGAACGTTCTGCTTAAAACGACATTTTAGAGTAACCCTTCTTTTTTTCCGTCAGGTAAATACTACCTGCCTAAATTAAAAAGGTCTTACAGGAAACCTGTAAGACCTTTCATATCTTCTGGAATATTCTTATTAAATATTAATACCCATAAAAGACATAAAAGCCATTCCCATTAATCCTGTAATAAGGAAGGTGATTCCCAGCCCTTTTAAGCCGTCCGGTACATTGGAGTACTTCAGTCGTTCGCGGATGGCTGCCAGTGCTACAATAGCCAGTAACCATCCAATGCCTGAAGAAAAGCCAAAGACAGTAGCTTCGGTAAGGGTATAATCGCGCTGTACCATAAACAAAGATGAACCGAGAATAGCACAGTTTACCGCAATCAGGGGAAGAAAAATACCCAGTGAACCATAGAGTGCAGGCGATACTTTTTCAATAATCATTTCCACGAGTTGCACCATGGCTGCAATAATGGCAATAAACATGATAAACTGAAGGAAGGAAAGGTTTACAGAAGCAAAATCTGCACTTATCCAGCTAAGGGCACCTTCCTGAAGTACGAAAACCTGCAGCAGCCAGTTTACCGGCACCGTGATGGTTAGTACAAAAACAACCGCTAAACCCAAACCCGTAGCTGTGCTTACCTTTTTAGAAACTGCAAGGTAAGAGCACATGCCCAGGAAGTAGGCAAAAATCATGTTCTCAATAAAAATTGATTTTATTCCTAAGTTAATTAGCTCCATAACTTTATTATTTTTCTACGTAACCAGTTTTTGCTCTCTGCGCCCACACAATCAATCCGAGTACCATAAAGGCTCCCACAGGTGTTACCATCAGACCATTCGTCGGGAAATCTTCCCAGCCGATGGCTGCAAACACCTCGTATCCGAATACGGCTCCTGAGCCTAATAACTCACGGAAAAAGGCCACTGCCAGGATGATCCATGCATAACCAAAACCGCTACCCAGACCATCCAGCACGGAATCATAAGGTTTGTTGCCCATCGCAAAGGCCTCCAGTCGTCCCATGATAATACAGTTGGTAATAATTAGCCCCACAAACACCGACAGCATTTTGGAGACATCATATAAATACGCTCTTAACACCTGATCTACCAGAATTACCAGGGAAGCTACTACCGCCAGCTGCACAATAATCCTGATTCGACTTGGAATCAGATTCCGCATGGCAGAAATAATCAGGTTGGAGAACACAATTACTGCCAATACCGCAACCGCCATTACAAAGGTCGGCTTCATCTGGGTGGTTACCGCCAGGGCCGAGCAAATACCTAGTACCTGTACAGTAATAGGGTTATCGTCAGACAATGGATCTGCAATAAACTTCCTGCGCCTCTTCGACAAAAGAGGTTCAGAAGGCTTTTTTTCTACTTGGGTATCTTTTTTTTCTATGGTTTCAGTACTCATAGCTATTTATTTTTTGCCGAAAGTAAACTTTCAGACGGTGTTTTAAATACTTTCTGCAGCCTCTTCCACTTCTGAATCGTCTGCCGTCTTTATTGTTTTGAAGTAAGGCTCATAATAGGCGAAATACTTCTCTAACATGGCATTAACGCCTTTGGCCGTAAGCGTAGCACCGGAGAGTCCGTCTACATGGTAGTCATCATAAATACTTGGGTCGCCTGTTTCTCCTTTTACCATTTCAATGGAAACCAGTTCGCCCAAATCATTGTAGATCTTCTTTCCTTCAAAGCGTGCCTGTACCTCTGCATCTGTTATTCTTGCACCCAGTCCGGGGGTTTCAGCCTGGTGGTCAAAGCGTACACCACGAACTGTCACCAAATCAGGCTCCAGCGCTACGAAGGCCCAAATATTATCCCAAAGACCATTGCCATACATTGGAATAATATAAGCATCCACCTTTTCCGGATTTTCTTCATTCATAAACTTGTATACCGGGAATAGTCGATCTTCCGGAGCCTTATCAAACTCTTTACCTATATCCAGCTTTTCTGCTACCAGCTGCTCCCCGTTCTCAAGAGCAGTTACCACATTTCCTTCAAAATCTACCACCAGGGATCTAATACGTTCTTCCCATATGGCATCGATAGGCGCTCCTTCTTCAATTTCCATTACCGCACTTAATATTTTAGTACGGGTATCGAGCCTTTCGGCAGCGGCCTGTTTATCGCGGAGACCTGTAGCGGCAAGCGCTAATAATCCTCCCAATACCACTGTTAAAATAGCGGCAAAACCAATTACATAAGCGTTAGACTGTCGCACGGGATAACCTCCTTTTCTTATTTGCTTCTACAACATAATGATCAATTAGGGGTGCAAATACGTTCATGAGCAGCACCGCCAGCATTACACCTTCCGGATAGGCAGGGTTAAACACCCGGATAATTACGGTAATCACCCCTATAAGGAAGCCGTAAATCCACTTTCCAGTCTCGGTATGAGAGGCAGAAACAGGGTCTGTTGCCATATAAACAGCACCAAAAGCCAAACTACCAATTATCAGGTGGTAATAGGCAGGCATTTCCATGAAAGGATTCAGGCCAATTGCATTATTCAATAAACCCATAGCATAGGCACCTGCAAACACACTTAGCATTATCTTCCAGCTTCCTACGCCTGTAATTATCAGAATAAGAGCGCCGATAAGGCACATAAGGGTAGAAGTTTCTCCAATAGAACCAGGAATATCGCCCCAGAACATATCCCATGCACTCATCATTTCGAACTGGCCGAACCAGGATGCTTCAAAGGCCTGCTCTACAGGAATAGGTGTTTCGGCAATGGTTGCCTCCTGAGCAAGCGCCAATGGAGTAGCACCGGTATAACCTTCCACAATCGGTGCATTTTCACCATAATATACCCACACATCGCCTGCCATATCTGCAGGGTAAGCAAAGTACAGGAATGCACGGGCAGTCATTGCCACGTTTAAAACATTCATGCCTGTACCACCGAATACCTCCTTGGCAATAACGACTGCAAAAATCGTAGCCAAAGCTACCTGCCAAAGCGGAATGGTTACGGGCAAAATCAATGGGATAAGCATACCTGTTACCAGGAAGCCCTCGTTTATCGGGTGCTTTCGTACAATCGCAAATAAGCCTTCTACAAGACCACCTGCGGCATAAGCAACAATTATAATAGGAATTACCAATTCAGCACCTAAGGCTACAGACTGCCAGAATTCAGGCTCTTGGCCAATGGCAATATAGTGCTGGTAACCCATATTCCAGATACCGAACAATAGTGGCGGGATCATGGCTATCACTACGGTCATCATCAGTCGCTTCAGGTCAACGGCATCGCGGATCTGAACGCCTTTGGCGGCAGTAGTATGGTTAGGTGTAAAGAGAAAAGTTTCAGCAGCCTCAAAGCCATAGTAGTACTTCTCGAACTTACCCCCCTTCTCAAACAGTGGTCTTTGTTTATCTAAAAACGCTCTTAAAGCTTTCATTTGAATGATTTAACTATTTTGCATTAAAGTAAGTCCTTCTCGCAGAATGGCCTGCACATCGTGTTTGGAAACATCTATAAACTCGCAGAGGGCGAAATCTTCCTCTACCACTTCATAAATGCCCAGGGCTTCCATTTCATCGTAATCTTCGGCCATAATAGCCTTCAGCAGGTGAGTGGGCAGGATGTCCATCGGCACCACTTTTTCAAATACCCCGGTTTGCACAAATGCCCGTTCTTCTCCTTTTGTATTGGTATCGACTACAAATTCCTTTTTAGGGTTCAGGAACGACAGCAAACCAAATGCCCGGTGGAAACTTGGTACATTGGCCTGTGGCATAATCCAGCCCAGAAACTCATAATTATCTCCTTCCGGAATAACCGTAAGCATATTATCATAAAATCCGAGGAAGCCATCTTCTGCCACTTTCTCTCCAGTCAGCACATTACCGCTGATAAAGCGGTTTTTACCGGCCTTTACCTTACCCTCTGTCAGGCGACTAACGCCTGCTCCTACATAGGTACGGTAGTATTGCGGCTCCTTTACTTCAGAGCCCACCAGTGCAATAATTTTACTGGCATCATAAATACCTTCTGTAAAGAGCTTTCCTATCTGGGCTACTGCCTGTGGCTTTACCGTCCACACAATATCGCCTTTATTAATCGGGTCGATATGGTGAATTTGTACGCCTACGTTTCCGGCAGGGTGTTTACCGCTGAACTTGTGGAGCTGCACGTTTTTAGCCTGTGCAAAAACCGGGGCTACCTCTCCTTCTCCTTTCAGGCCAAGGTGAACATTTCCTGTTGTCAGCTTTTTCAGCACATCCAGGCCTGTCTGGAAATGAGCCTCCTGTCCTTTCAGCAGGAAGTTGTAATCCGGCGCCAGTGGAGCGGTATCGAAAGTGGAAATGAAAATGGATTTTGGCGTTTCTGTCGGGTCGGCTATGATGCCGTAAGGCCGCTGGATGATATTGGGCCACAACCCGCTTTTTAGCAACTGGTCCAGAATTAGTTCCCGGCTAAGGTTTGAAATATCGCCCGCTGAATGCTTCGGAAAGGATTCATAAGCAATTTGCTTATCGGCCAGAATTTTTATTTCAAGCAACTTCCGCTTTGCTCCGCGCTTTATTTCCACCACTTCGCCGCTTACCGGTGCTGTAAACATGACCGATTCCAGCATCTTATCAAAAAGGATTGGCGTTCCGGCTTTTACGGTATCTCCTTCATTTACCAAAAGTTTAGGCCTTTTGATGCCGTGAAAGTCCGTGGGTTTAAGGGCAAATATTTCAGGAAGTACCTCTCCCCCCAGCCTTTTCTCTGCCTTACCGGCCAGATTTATATTAAATCCTTTTTTGAGCTTGATAACTTTGGACATTTTCTATCTATCAAATGTATTTTATCGTACAAAACGCTGCAAAAATAGTAAAAAATGCGACAATAAAAACAGCATATTTTATTTAAATGCTACCTCCGCCGCCGGGCAGTAGCCCGCGATTTTTCACTTTTAATAAGCCGGCTGAGTTTCAGCGGCCATGCCCTTTATGTGCTTCGCCACCCGCTCCATTAGCCACATGGGGGTAGAGGTTGCCCCACAGATTCCAACACTTTTGGTACCATTAAACCAGGAAGGCTCCAATTCACTCTCATTTTCAATGAAATAGCTTTTTTCATTCTGCTGACGGCACACGCTGTACAAGGCTTTGCCATTAGAGCTTTTTTTACCACTCACAAATACGATTACATCATGCTGCTGCGAAAAGCGGCTTAGCTGAGGTTCCCGATTACTCACCTGCCTGCATATACTATCGTTGGCATTAAAGTCCATTACGGTTAATTCTCCTCCCCGCTGCGCTTTCAGCTGCTCTTCAATCCGCTCTTTTATATCATAAAAGCCCTTCGTGCTCTTTGTCGTCTGGCTATACAAAGTTACGGGGCGGCTAAAGTCAACTGCCTTTAAGTCTTCGGGAGTGGTGACCACAATGGCTTCTTTATTCGTTTGACCGGTGAGCCCTACTACTTCGGCATGCCCTTTCTGGCCATAAATCACTACCTGCCCTTTCACTTCCTGCATTTTATCGTAAGAGTGCTTTACCCGGTTTTGTAACTTAAGTACCACCGGGCAGGAAGCGTCAATCAGCTCAATATTATTTTTCAGGGCCAGCTGATAGGTCTCTGGTGGCTCGCCGTGGGCACGAATCAGCACTTTACAATCCCTGAGCTCCTTCAGCTCATCCCGATCAATAATGCGTAGTCCTTTTTCGTACAGGCGTCGCACTTCCATATCGTTATGCACAATATCGCCCAGACAGTATAAGGTATTTTCTCCTTCTAACTCATCTTCAGCCATCTGGATGGCAAATTCCACACCAAAGCAATATCCGGAATTTTTATCTATCGTAACTTCCATCTTTCAGTAGTCTTAGGCAGAGGGTTCATTATCAATTATTTTAGTGGCCGCCAGATGTAAAATCATGTCCACCTGCTCGTCGAGGGTAACATGAGTGGTATCAATGACATGGGCATCTTCCGCCTGGCGGAGGGGGTTTTCCTGCCGGGTAGTGTCAATGTGGTCCCGCTTCAGCAGGTTCTTTTTTATATCCTCAAGGTCTACAAGCTGGTCCTTTTCCAGCAGCTCTTTCTGGCGACGGGCCGATCGGGTTTCAAAGTCGGCTGTCATAAAAATTTTCAGCTCTGCCGAAGGAAATACAGCGGTTCCAATATCGCGCCCATCCATCACTACGCCTTTCTTTCGCCCCATTTTTCGCTGTTGCTCTACCATACAGCTCCGTACCTGCGGCAGCGCACTCACCTCACTTACCTTATCAGATATCCGCATCTGCCGGATTTCATCCTCTACATTGAGGCCATTCAAATAGGTTTCGTTTGATTCGCTTCGCTGGTTATGATGAAACTCAATGTGGATCTTTTTGAGGGCATCTTCCACCGCCTTTGGGTTGGTGAGGTTGATGTAATTTTCCAGAAAATAATAGGTTACTGCCCGGTACATGGCACCGGTATCGATATAAGCATAATTTAATTTAGCGGCCACTCTTTTTGCAGTTGAACTTTTCCCACATGCCGAGAAACCATCTATGGCAATAACAATCTTCTTCATTCAAACCAGCATTTTCCTGTTCTCTACAGGTATAACAAAGTAAAAGCCTTTAATAAGGCTTTACAAGCAAAAATTTGCTTTAAGTTAACAATCTTTTACCGGACAGGGAATGGGTCCGCTCTTCGGCTGCCGTTTCCCTTTCTTAGTTGTCTGGCAGGCACTCATACTTAAAGAGAGTATCAACATCAAATAAACCGTTCTCTTCAGGCCTTTTCTTAAATTTTCCATACTTTTAAGTTCGATGCAAATATAGGAATTATTACTCGCATATCGATTGTAAGAACAAAATAGTTCCTGAAACTTAAACCTAAAACAACCAACTTTTTAATGGTAAATCAAGAACAACAAATCATTCGGGGCCAGTTGGTCAGGATAAGCGAGCAGACAATAAAGGGCGTGGAAATAAGGATAGAAGATGGGAAAATTCAATCAATTCAGGAGATAGACAACGCGCCTGAAGTTTTCATCCTCCCTCCTTTTGTCGATGCCCATGTGCACATCGAAAGCTCCATGCTGGTACCTGCCGAATTTGCCCGCCTGGCCGTTGTGCACGGGACAGGCGCAACTGTTTCGGACCCGCACGAAATTGGCAATGTATTAGGAGTAGAGGGAGTCGAATACATGATTGAGAATGGCAAAAAGGTCCCCTTTAAATTCTACTTTGGCGCCCCATCCTGTGTGCCCGCAACTCCTTTCGAAACCGCAGGGGCCGTTATTAGCCCCAACGACATTGACCGCCTGTTCCAAAACCCGGACATTAAGTACCTGGCCGAAATGATGAACTGGCCCGGTGTACTGCAGAAAGATCCTGAGGTAATGGAAAAAATCCGCATCGCGCAAAAGCACAATCGCCCGGTCGACGGCCACGCACCTGGCCTGAAAGGACAGCAAGCGCATGACTATGCCACTGCCGGCATCAGCACCGACCACGAATGCTTTACAGCCGAAGAAGCCCTGGATAAACTGGCCTGCGGCATGAAAATCCTGATTCGTGAAGGAAGCGCCGCCAAGAACTTTGATGCCCTCGTTGACCTCCTGCATGAGCACTCGGCCCAAATGATGTTCTGCTCCGACGACAAACACCCCGACAACCTGGTAGAAGGACATATTAACCAGCTCGCTGCCCGGGCTGTAAAAAGGGGCGTCGATTCCTTTAAAGTACTGCAGGCAGCCTGTGTAAACCCGGTAGCGCATTATGGACTGGAGCTGGGCCAACTAAAAGAAGGAGATCCTGCCGATTTAATTGTGGTGAAAGATTTGCAGAATTTTGAAGTTCTGAAGACCTACCTCAACGGACAGCTGGTAGCAGAAAATGGCAAAAGCCTGATTCCACGCTCCCAAAGCAATATCATCAATAAATTTGATGCCTCCCCTCTCCAGGACAACCAGCTACGCATAGCGGCAAAAGAGAAGCATATACAAATTATTGAAGCCTCAGACGGGCAGCTGATTACCAAATCGATTACAGAAGAAGCACTGATTGAAGAGGGATTTGTTTCCCCAGATCCTTCACGAGATATTCTAAAACTGGTCGTACTCAATCGTTATACTCAAAATAACGAACCAGCCATTGCTTTTATCAGGGGATTTGGAATGAAGGAAGGAGCCATTGCTTCAAGTGTTGCCCACGACTCTCATAACCTGATAGCGGTAGGTACCAATGATAAAGAAATTACGAAAGCCATTAATTTACTGATAGAAGCAAAGGGCGGAGTGGCAGCCGTAAAGGACAAAGAGGAAAAAGTACTCCCTTTACCGGTAGCAGGGCTAATGTCGGCCGATGACGGGTATGAGGTAGCCGCTGCTTACAGCCATGTGGATGCCTTTGCCAAATCCATGGGTAGTAAGTTAAGCTCACCCTTTATGACCCTGAGTTTTATGGCTCTCCTGGTAATCCCTTCGCTTAAGCTGAGCGATAAAGGTTTGTTTAACGGAGAAACCTTTAGCTTTACAAGCCTTTTTTCAGAAGACCAATAAGATTCTTTTTATGCACCACTGCTAGCCCAATCCATTTACCGGAAGATACACAAAGCCGGAATTATTCTTTTTTACAGCCCGTGTCTCGTCCTAGAATAGCGATACAGGTTTTTACAATAATAAATAATTAAATAT
>NZ_ANNU01000063.1 GCF_000346615.1 Nafulsella turpanensis ZLM-10 | reverse complement strand
TCCACTCCACTTTCCTTCCAGCTGTAGCTGCTGATGCTTCCATCTGCATCTGCCGAAGCTGAACCATCCAAAGATATCGAAGCTGTGCCATCACTGCCTGCCGTCACCGTCTGGTCTGCTCCCGCACTAGCTATAGGTGCTGAGTTGCCAGCAGGAGCCTCATTCACCACTATAGAAACCTGGTCTGGAGAACTAACTGCTCCTTTATCATCTGTGACAATAAGACTGAAGATATAAGTACCTGCCGTTAATTCACTTACGGTTGGTGCAGCTATACTGGTACTGCTAAAGATGGCGGTGCCAGGACCACTTTCCTGACTCCAGCTATAACCATTAACTGTACCATCAGCATCCGTACCTGAACCATTCAGTGCCACTGAGTTGGTTGGCAGTGTAATGACCTTATCATCACCTGCATTAGCTACTGGAGCTGTATTTGGAGAAGTGCTGCCACAATCTGTAAGAGGAGCTGTTGAACTTGTACGGCTGATACCTGCAGGAAGGCCTTGGCTGTCATATCCATTGCCACTCACATCCTTCACTACCCCAGTTTCTTCCTCAAAGTTGAAGTAAGCGGCTAGTCCGGTTGCTGTGATTACTACCCCTTTATTGTAGTTCCCAGCTATATCAGTGCCACTCCTTGCAAGCTTCCATATTCTTAGTTCATCCAGCTCACCTGCCAAATAGCCGGCTCCCTGCCCTAAGTTGTTGATGGTAAAGTCACCGGTCCATTGGTTTGTGGCCTTTGCACCCACATCTTCCACGCCATTGATGTACACCTTCATCATATTCCCCTGCCTTACAAAAGCATAGTGGGTCCAGGTATCGGCTACTGTTTTGTGGGAAGAAACAATAGGATCATTACCGCCAGTAGCCCCTTTACTGTATAGTCTGGCCTGTGTTTTGTAATAATTAATATACTGGCTGTCACCTCCACTTACAGGTGCATCGGAATTACTTGTGTTGCCTGAGAATTTCGCCCAATATTCAATGGTAAAGTCGCCACTCAGCACCAATGGTTTATTCAGCATCAGCTGAATACTGCCATTGAATGCCAGGGACTGGCAAGTAGCAGTAGCTTCAGGATTCACCGTCAGGTTTACCTGGTCAGAAGCAGTGGCTCCTGCATCATCTGTTACAGTTACTTTGAAGCTGTAGCTTCCCTCCACCAGGTTGGAGAGCGAAAGCGTGGCCGTATTGATACTGCTCAGGCTGGCTTCCGGTCCGCTTACTTTCTCCCAAAGGTAAGAAGCTATTGTTCCATCTTCATCCGAAGCGGCGGCCGTAAAGCTGGCGGTATTCTCCGGCAGTGTAATTGTCTGGTCCACACCTGCATCTACTATCGGTGCTGTATTAATGCCTCCACCACCATTCCCTTCTACTGTTAAATCAAATATATCACTGACTGATCCTCCTACACCATCAGAAACAACTACTTTTATTGCTAACGAACCCACATCAGATGCTGCAGGTGAACCACTGAAGGTCCGTGTAGTTCCCTCAAAACTTAACCAGGAGGGTAGCTGATTATCATTTGACAAAGCGGCTGTATAGGTTAAGATATCCCCATCAGGGTCGTTAAAAGTATTTTCAGCAAAAGTAAAGTTAAATGCCACTCCTTCTATCGCTTGCTGATTAGGAATAGGATTGGCCACCACCGGCGGATTATTTTCCCCTCCACCGACAGCATTATTTACAAACACTCTCGGTATACGTTTATCCCAGCCCATAGAAATAATGTCCAGGTCGCCGTCATTGTCAAGGTCAACTGTCTGGGTGCCATCGTGGTGATCAGTGGTCCCCCCTGGGTGTAAGACATGCTCAATCCAAGTGCCTGTATTACATAAATCATTTTCGAAAGCCAGCAATCTATGCTCGTTTTTCCATTCCCCTGTTAGTACATCCAGGTCACCATCAAAATCAATATCAACCAAATCTAAACTCAAGCCGCCATCGACGAGACTACCAATCGTTTTTCTGCTCCACTTATTCGTTGGATCTGCAGGCGGCAGAAACGAACTCACCTCCTGGTCATTTCCAATTTGGCTTACGACCCCATCCAATATTCCATCTCCATCCAGATCCCCTAAAGCATTGCGATCAAAGTAAGAAGGCAGTGCAACCCCTGTGGAGAAGGTAGTCCAACTACCTTTATCATTCCTTAACCAATTTCCTCCCTGGAAAAGATCCAGGTCACCGTCTCCATCAATATCGCCTGCGCTTATTGCTTCTCCGTAAGAATCCTGGCTAATAGAGGCAATTGTCCAGGCCTGGTTAACCGGGTCGGCAGGCACCGTTATCATTTGTACAGGTGAGTTACTTGATCCAGCTCCATTCCAAACTACGGCAATCTGAATATTCTCTACACCATTATAATTTCCTATGGCGGCTCCTGCCATAAAGGTTTCAGAGAAAGTGGAGGTGCCTGCCGGTATATTGGTATGTATGGTAAAATTGCCTGTCCCATCGTTTTCTGCCCATGCCATTTCCGCACTAATATATTTCCCTTGGGTACCAAAAATGTCCATATCCCCATCCTTATCAAAATCATGAATAAGAGACATGTTGTTCATGGGTTCTCCGATGACTTTCTGTACCCACTCTCCGGTTTGGGTGCCAGGGTTCTTATACCACCAGCCCCCTGTTACAATATCTTTTAAGCCATCTCCATCTAAATCTTCAGAAAAAATGTACACCGAACGGTAAGGCACTTCACTGCCAATCGGTTTTTCTGTCCAATCTAACGGGAATGGATTATCCAAACAAACTAAATCTTCCACCACCTTTACCTGAACATGGTCGCTATAAATAGTGGGACTATGATTCGCATTTACCAAAAGCAATTTAATGGTGTGGTTTCCGGGAGACAAATTCTCAAAAACCTGAGGATCTGTCGTATATACTTCGCCCAGGTCTACCCCATCTATTATCTTATGAATATGGGTTCCTCCTTCACTTACCTCCCAATTATTTACTTCGAAACTAACGTTAAAACTTTGAGGTACACTGGTTCCTTCATTAGGCGAAAGAATAGCAACAGAAGGGATGGGGGAATTATCTTGGCTTAAAATTTCAATGGCAGAAATTTTAGCATTATCTACAGAGGCGTTAAAATTCAGGTTGAGTGTACCATCTGTAACGGCTACTGACACTTCTTTTATTGCTGCCGTAGCATCTCCTGTTTCAGCATAAATGTCAAAATTATCCAGAAAGAGGTTATTTTCTGCTGTCACATCAAATACTCGTTGACCTACAGCAGTAAAATAAATTTCCGCAAAATGTAGTCTTACCAGATAAGAGCCTGATGGAACAGGTATGTCATAGCTGAAGTTGGCTCCATAGCGTTCACTCTGGTACAATGCATCATCTGTAGTGCCGGCTATATTCAAGCTCGTATTACTGTAGGTATTGGAAGGGCTAAAATACTGGTCTGCAGCAAAGATTGTCCCTCCACCTGTAGTAAATTCACCCCCTCCTGCATGGAGGCGAATAGGATTAAAATCAGCAAGGCCATTCACCGTCACCACTACTTCATCTGTATCGGTGGCTCCTTCATTATCTGTTACAGTAAGAGCAATTGTATAGCTGCCTACTGCCAGGTTAGCAGAAGGATTTACACCTGTAGCTATCTCTACACCATCTGCTGTCCAGCTGTAGCTGCTAATGCTTCCATCTGCGTCACTGCTGCCAGAGCCATCCAAAGATACCGAAGCTGTGCCATCACTGCCTGCCGTCACCGTCTGGTCTGCTCCCGCATCTGCTACAGGGGCTGTATTCGTTGGAACAGAGGTGGATGCGAGAATTTCAATGGCAGAAATCTTTGCATTGTCTGCAATGGTAGTGAAAGACAGGTTCAGCGTACCATCTGTTACGTTTACTTCTGATTCTTTTATTACAGCTACAGCATATCCAACATCGGCCATAATATCATAGTTTGTCAAAATTGGATTTCCTTCGGCCGCAACGTTAAATACCCGCTTACCAGCTAGAGTATGATATATCTCTGCAAAATGCAGCCTTACCAGATAAGAGCCTGATGGAACAGGTATGTCATAGCTGAAGTTGGCTCCATAGCGTTCACTCTGGTACAATGCATCATCTGTAGTGCCGGCTATATTCAAGCTCGTATTACTGTAGGTATTGGAAGGGCTAAAATACTGGTCTGCAGCAAAGATTGTCCCTCCACCTGTAGTAAATTCACCCCCTCCTGCATGGAGGCGAATAGGATTAAAATCAGCAAGGCCATTCACCGTCACCACTACTTCATCTGTATCGGTGGCTCCTTCATTATCTGTTACAGTAAGAGCAATTGTATAGCTGCCTACTGCCAGGTTAGCAGAAGGATTTACACCTGTAGCTATCTCTACACCATCTGCTGTCCAGCTGTAGCTGCTAATGCTTCCATCTGCGTCACTGCTGCCAGAGCCATCCAAAGATACCGAAGCTGTGCCATCACTGCCTGCCGTCACCGTCTGGTCTGCTCCCGCATCTGCTACAGGGGCTGTATTCGTTGGAACAGAGGTGGATGCGAGAATTTCAATGGCAGAAATCTTTGCATTGTCTGCAATGGTAGTGAAAGACAGGTTCAGCGTACCATCTGTTACGTTTACTTCTGATTCTTTTATTACAGCTACAGCATATCCAACATCGGCCATAATATCATAGTTTGTCAAAATTGGATTTCCTTCGGCCGCAACGTTAAATACCCGCTTACCAGCTAGAGTATGATATATCTCTGCAAAATGCAGCCTTACCAGATAAGAGCCTGATGGAACAGGTATGTCATAGCTGAAGTTGGCTCCATAGCGTTCACTCTGGTACAATGCATCATCTGTAGTGCCGGCTATATTCAAGCTCGTATTACTGTAGGTATTGGAAGGGCTAAAATACTGGTCTGCAGCAAAGATTGTCCCTCCACCTGTAGTAAATTCACCCCCTCCTGCATGGAGGCGAATAGGATTAAAATCAGCAAGGCCATTCACCGTCACCACTACTTCATCTGTATCGGTGGCTCCTTCATTATCTGTTACAGTAAGAGCAATTGTATAGCTGCCTACTGCCAGGTTAGCAGAAGGATTTACACCTGTAGCTATCTCTACACCATCTGCTGTCCAGCTGTAGCTGCTAATGCTTCCATCTGCGTCACTGCTGCCAGAGCCATCCAAAGATACCGAAGCTGTGCCATCACTGCCTGCCGTCACCGTCTGGTCTGCTCCCGCATCTGCTACAGGGGCTGTATTCGTTGGAACAGAGGTGGATGCGAGAATTTCAATGGCAGAAATCTTTGCATTGTCTGCAATGGTAGTGAAAGACAGGTTCAGCGTACCATCTGTTACGTTTACTTCTGATTCTTTTATTACAGCTACAGCATATCCAACATCGGCCATAATATCATAGTTTGTCAAAATTGGATTTCCTTCGGCCGCAACGTTAAATACCCGCTTACCAGCTAGAGTATGATATATCTCTGCAAAATGCAGCCTTACCAGATAAGAGCCTGATGGAACAGGTATGTCATAGCTGAAGTTGGCTCCATAGCGTTCACTCTGGTACAATGCATCATCTGTAGTGCCGGCTATATTCAAGCTCGTATTACTGTAGGTACTGGAGGGGCTAAAATACTGGTCTGCAGCAAAGATTATCCCTCCACCTGTAGTAAATTCACCCCCTCCTGCATGGAGGCGAACAGGACTAAAATCAGCAGGGCCATTCACCGTCACCACTACTTCATCTGTAGCAGTGGCTCCTTCATTATCTGTTACAGTAAGAGCAATCGTATAGCTGCCTACTGCCAGGTTAACAGAAGGATTTACACCTGTAGCTATCTCCACTCCACTCTCCTTCCAGCTGTAGCTGCTGATGCTTCCATCTGCATCTGCCGAAGCTGAACCATCCAAAGCCACCGAAGCTGTGCCATCACTGCCTGCCGTCACCGTCTGGTCTGCTCCCGCATCTGCTACAGGTGCTGAGTTGCCAGCAGGAGCCTCATTCACCACTATAGAAACCTGGTCTGGAGAACTAACTGCTCCTTTATCATCTGTGACAATAAGACTGAAGATGTAGGTACCTGCCGTTAATTCACTTACCGTTGGTGCAGCTATACTGGTACTGCTAAAGATGGCGGTGCCGGGCCCACTTTCCTGACTCCAGCTATAACCATTAACTGTACCATCAGCATCCGTACCTGAACCATCCAATATCACTGAATTAGTCGGAAGGGTAATGACCTTATCATCACCTGCATTAGCTACTGGAGCTGTATTATCTGGTGGTGTTGAAGTAGTTTCCTGTACCTCAATGGCAGATAATTTTGCATTATCGACAGATGCATTAAATACCAGATTCAACGTGCCATCTGTAACTTCTACCATTATTTCTTTTACAATTGCAGTGGCATAGCCTACATCTGCTATAATATCATAATTGGTAAGCAGATCCTTTCCTTCTGCCGACACATTAAATACTCGCTTACCTGCTGCTGTATGGTATAGTTCTGCAAAATGTAGCCTAAGCTGGTAGGTGGCTGACGCAAGGGGAATATTGTAAGAAAAGCTTTCTCCATAGCGCTCACTCTGGTACAAGCCGTCCTCTATTGTTCCATCAATACTAATTGTTTTACTAAAAGTACTGGAGGTTTCGCTAAAGTATTGGTCGGCAGAAAAAGATTCCCCAAGACTGGTGGCAAATACTGCTCCCCCCGCATTTAGCCGGATAGTCGGAGGCTCGTACTTGAAGGACTGAATAATACTTTGATTAAGAACCACCCCACTTTCATTCTCTATACCATTTACAGTTAAATCATAGGTTAACTCCGCCAATAGATCTGATACATTTAAAACTACTGTTCTCCTGTCATGAAGTAAACTGGCAGCAAGTACTTCTATGTCATTATTAATTGTGTAATGAACCAGCCCTTCTGCCGAAGATTGCTTAAGTGCTTCATTAAACTTTAACTGAATTTCATTCTTTGAAAGAGCCTTCAGGGAATTAAGTTTCGCAGGGGTTTGATCTACCGATACTCCACTACCTTTAAACTCAAGTGAATTTAAATCAAACAGGTTCTTATCACCTGAATTTCTTTTCATGACAAAATATAAATCATGCCTTCCCCCCGGATCTGTTACAGGAGCTTCAACATAGGTCCACTCATTTAAACTACCTGTAACAGGCACTTGCACGGTATGTAAAAGCTGCCCATCCGGCGCTCCTAATCGAAGTTCGATGATTCCTCCTAAGGTTGATGCCAGCCGATAAGAAACAGCATTGATGTTTACCATATTTCGCCCTTCAAAAACAATGTAAGCTCCGTGCGATAAGGCCCTGACTGCATTGCTTCCTCCTCCTAATTCATCAGAGTTATCAATTAAGCTGGTATTTAGCTGCTGGTCGTAAAACTCGGCCTCCGTCTGTTTTGGGTGAAGCATAATCTGGTCGAAAGATTTTAGTCCATCGTTATCCGTATAATTGACATTCAAAACCTGGAAAACATCCTCTGGTACACCTGAATCATGGCTGCCAGGATCCAGGAAATAAGATCCTTCACACTGGTTAATGGTTAATCCGTCATGAAAATGCTTCAGGTGTCCCATGGAAGGCACCAGATTAAGTTTACTGCACGAAATGCTTCCATCTATTGTTGAGCCATCTTCCGGATCATTTACTACAATCTTATAATCAATATTATCATACCAGCTTATCATTCCTCCATCCGGCGGATAAACGAAATCAAAAGTAGCGGCATTGTTTCCGGCATAAATAGTTACCGATTTGGCATTTATTCCTCCATTCGAGTCGTCAACCCTTAGCTGGGCATTATAAACCCCTGCTGTCGTATAAATAAAAGAGGGGTTGGGCTCATTGGAGTCCACTACTCCATCCGCGTCAAAATCCCAGGCATAAGTTAAGGCATCACCCTCTGGATCGCTGGTACCCTCGCTTGAAAAATTGACAGTAAGTGGAAGAGAACCGGAAGTAACATCTGCGCTTATGCTTACCGCCGGGGAGCTGTTCCCATGAGTACCTATAAAATCGAGGCGTACTAACTTTCCTGTTCCCGTATTATCAGGGCAGCATCCGGCTCCATACTCCAGGATATAAAGCTGCCCATCAGGTCCAATTTTTAAATCAATAAACCCGGCTCCCTTTACCACATCGCCCGCCAGTTGTTCAGTAGAAAGGATGGTGCCATCATCATCCATTTTAACCACCCACACCTTACTGCTATTAAAATCATAATAAAAAAAGGCTTTATGGAAATCAGAAGGTAACTTTTTAGGATTATCATTCCCTGGATCAAAATAGTACCTGGGCCCGGCCAAATAACACTGGTGAAAAAATTCTAACCAGGAAGATTGAGCTGGAGGTAAGTCTGTGATTCCCGTATTCCATTTAGAGATGTTTACTGGTTTGGCAGGATCGTAATAGAAGTTTGGGCTGGCGTAATCGTTTAAGTAAGGCTCGTTCTTTCCGGCAAAGTAAGGCCAGCCGTAGTTACCTGCCTGTTTAGTCAGGTTTATCTCATCCATTCCGTAAGGGCCAAGAGAACTGCTTGAGTTCGCATCAGGACCCACTTCGCCCCAAAACAACCAATCGGTATTTGTTTTGTCGACAAAAATTTTAAAAGGATTTCTGGCTCCCATAACATAAATTTCAGGTAACCCACCTTGACCGTCTGGAAAGAGATTTCCATCCGGGATACTATATGTACCGTCCGCCTCCGGTTTTATCCTCAGAATTTTACCCCTCAGATCATTGGTGTTAGAAGATGTTCTTTCCGAACTCTTATCAGGATCGGTTTCATCGAGGGTAGCATAGGAGGAGTGGTTCGTATTATCACCTGTTGCAATGTATAAATTGCCCATAGAATCAAAATCCATATCACCTGCTGCATGAAAATATCCATTCCGATCGGTTTTCCATTCCAGCACTACCTTTTCTGAAGACAGGCTAAGCAGATCCCCTTCCATTTTAAACCTGGACACCCTATTTACCGATATCGACAGGGGAGAGTAATGAATGTACACGTAATTATTGGCAGCAAAATCAGGATCAAAGGCAATTGCTAATAGGCCATCTTCCATATCGTGGAAAACACTCAAAGTACCTGCAGGTACTGTTGTTTGGGTATTCGGCTTATAAATAAGCACTTGACCGTACCGGTCCAGGATAAAAATTCGTCCATCAGGTGCAAACTCGAAATTGATGGAATTTTTAAGACCAGTTAGCAGTTCGACCTTTTGGAATTCAGTAGGCAGCTGCCCGAATGCAGTCACATGAAAGCCAAGAATGGTAACTAAAATCAACCAAGCAGGAATTTTAAAACCCGCCAATAAAGGTTTATCAGGAAGTAGGAAAAATTTATTCATGTGTAAATAAAAAAGAATGAGCAATTTTACTTTTACTGTTCACTGAACCGATATTAAATCGCTGCTAACTTTAAAAAATTAATGCCTGGCGTGAATACATTTTCAGGCTATTAACGGGATAAAAGGGATGCCGGGAAAGAAGTAAACTTTTACATTTCTTGGTTCTGCATAAAAACGCCAAAAAAAAGAAAGCCTATCGGCATCTTCTAAAAAGTTAAAAAGGCACCAGTCACAAAAAAATACACGGAGAAGCTTAATTTACTTTGCTTTAGCAAGTTGTTTAATGCACCCTGTTTTTTTTATAATCCTGTAAACCAACTACATACGATTTAAATATAATGCTTTTATTTATTATTTTTCTTATTTAGAAATTAATTTTTTATATTTTTTTCATGAATCGTCCTAAAAATACAACTTGGTCTTTACAGGCCTACCAGGCGTTTTCATCTCCGCGAATTCCCTGCCAAATGGTTAGAAAAATAATCTTTAAATCGAGAAGCAAAGACCAGTTTTCTAAGTACCAAAGATCTGCTTCCACTCTTTTGGACATGGCATCGGTTTCCCTGGTTTCTCCTCTAAAACCATTTACCTGGGCCCAACCAGTAATGCCGGGGGTAAGAAAATGCCGAACCATAAAATTGTTTATCAGGACAGAATAATCCCGGGTATGCTGGAGCATATGAGGCCGAGGACCCACTACAGACATATCGCCCATCAGAACATTAAAAAACTGGGGCAATTCATCCATACTAGTTTTCCTGAGAAAGGCCCCTACCCTTGTTATTCGTTTATCTCCTTTAACAGCCTGCTTGCTGTCGCTCTCATTATTTAGGTGCATACTGCGGAATTTCAGGCAGTAAAAAGCTTTATTGCCCTTTCCGGAGCGTAATTGTTTAAAAAACACAGGCCCTTTAGATTCCAACTTAATCATAATGCCTACCAGTGGTACTAACCAGCTTAAAAGCAACAAAATTACCAGCAATGAAAAAGCAATATCAAAGCATCTTTTTATTATTTCATTAGCTTTATTGTCCAGTGGTTCTTTTCTTGGGGTTAATATTGGCATATATCCATAAACCTCTAAAAGAATATTTTTATCAAAAAAGGCTTTAACATCTGGCACCAGCCTGCAGCGAATCAGGTGCTTATCTGCCTCTTCCATTAGCTTCTGAGCTTTATCAAAGGCATGCATTGGCAAGGCATTAAAAACTTCCTTCACATTATTTGTTAATACATAATTAAAGCAATCGTCTACCTTCCCCAATATTTTTAAATTTGCCTCCTTTTGCTGTAGCAGGTCATCGTCAAACATACCTTCGACCATGTACCCCAGGTGCGGATTTTCGTTAATATATTTGTATAAATCCATCACTACAGCGCCCCCTCCCACAATTACCACTTTTTTGCTTTCCTGCCAAAACCTGCGACGTGACTTTCGAATTGCAAGGAAAGTAACTTTGATAAACAAAATAAGTATTGCGTAAAACACGAAAGAGGATAAAAGAAAGCTTAAGCTAAGGCTGAATTTTGGGAAGGCAACCACCATGGCTAAACCTGCCAGCAGGTATATAGTTAAAGCCGATATAGTAACTTTTACAGTAGGTATGGCTTCTCGGATTATAACGTTCTCATATTGACGTACAAGGGAAGAACAGTAAAACCAAATCAGATTTAAAATAAGGAAACTTAACCTGTAGTTCTCAGAAGTAGAGTCCCAGAATGAATGAGGACACTCGAATGTAAAGAACAAACAAAGCGAAAGGTTAAGTAATAAATAATCTGAGACAACATTGATCCATTTTACAAAGGTTGCGTATTTATACGTCATAGCTTAAAAGTTAAAAAATTGACGTTAGCCACTGTGATAAGGGCCCTATTGGATTTAAAACTTTCTCTGATTCTCAAAAGCAAAACAACTTAATTTTGCTAATGCTAGTCATGATTTATTGGAGTGAGCAAAATGTAATTTATTTTGCTCACTCATTCTTGATAGCGAAAAAACCAGAAAAGGTTTATTATCTAATTTTATCCTTGTTCTCGATAAAAAAGAGTGTAGAAATAGCCAAAAAATTCTTTTGTTACTTCTTAAAGGCAGTGCTAACTAGCTGAGGGATTGTATTTTCCTAGTCCAGACCTGAAACCTGTGCATAAGCAGGTTCATTTTCCTGAATTTTTACTTCGGCTTTTCTGGCCACACACATCAGGGACAGGGCACTTTTATCTGCATTGGGATTCCGACCCGACAAAAGGTTTCCCAACCTGTATTTAAACTCTGCCTTTCCCTTATTACCTCTTAATACTTCTGCCCCTGCTACGTGGTTGTGTGGAAAAACCGCTACATCAAAACCTAGTGGTTTTAAAGCTTCCTGAAAGAAACTGGTGGTTACTCCATGGCCAGGCTTATGGTGAATTTCACAAGCTAATGCCCATAACTGTTGGTCTCTTGATTTATGGAAACTGTGGCCAATTAGGCGGTAATAAATGAGCCTCCCATTCCAAAGTATTTTAGCAAGACCTTTATAGTTCCAGGAGCTATATTGGGGGTCATGGTCAGTTACAAGAATTCCTCCTGGTTTCACCAAACGGGCCGCTTCCTTTAAAACTTTAGCCATGTCTTCACAATGGTGAAGGGCTGCATTTAAGGTAACAATATCGGCAAAACCTGAAATAAAAGGAAGTTGAGAAGCATCTGCCAAAATTGGAACGTAGCCATATTCTTTAGCCAGTTCCAAAGATTTAGGAGCTACATCTACTCCAATTAATAGTTTGGGATTGCCCTGTAACGAAGCAAAAATATTGCCGGGTCCACACCCGATATCTACTACGATTTTGTCTGTCCAGTCACCTAAAGCAGCTTTCCACCGGGCTTTAAAAGCCTGGTCCCAATGACAATAGGTTAAATACTCTTTCGCCCAATCCGGATGACCAAAGTAATAAATGTTGGCTTTTAAGCCAACAGACGGTTGGGAAATTGGACATTCAAGAAAAGGTCCTGCATCCTTTACCTGCACATCGGGCAGTAAATAAGGAAATAAGCGTGTTTTCATAAATAAAAGTTTTAGGCTGTAAGTTTTGGCTGGCTTTTTAAAGCATTTGTCGGCTTTTAATCATAGTTTCATGATAAGATGTTATTTCGTTTCCTTTCCCTACTCGTCCTGCTTTTCCTACTCCACCTGTACGAGAAAAAAAATCCTGCAGTAAACTAACGGTGCGCATATAAGTAGGCACAAGAAAACCAGCTCTACCACAAAACACCCGACTTAATTTGTAGCACTTCCAGTGGCATAAAAATTTTGATTACTGTGTAGTTGCCTTAAGTTTGTTCAGTTTTTGGAGTTAAAGAACGGGAACTCTTCTTTGCTGGTGTTAAAATTAGTTCCTCACCTTAAGCTTAGAGAGATAAGTAATGAATAGGAATATCAATTAGTCTTCGCCAGGTTTATTATTGCGGGGTTCTGAGAAAAAAGGCGGCTCACCCTGCTTTTTCTTTTTTATATCTGATTTAGTTATCTGTTTCTTTTTTTCCTTTTTAGCAGAAGACAATGACCTTCTGTCTCTGGACTGAAATGCCGTATCCACTTTTTTGGGTATCGAAACAGGTGTTCTAAACAAGGTTTCCTCTTGGTTAATCGGTTCAAAAGTTTTTCCTTTCTTTACCTCTATTGCTACAGCAGTGGCAGGAATAGAGACCGCTCCTAATAAGCTTTCAAAAGAACTCATTATCCCGTCAATGGAAAGATGAGACTGAGCATATTGCCTGGCGTTTTTTCCGATGTGGTTGAATTCTTCACTCAGCGCCTTTCGGATACCATTGGTTAAATCCTCCTGATTTTCTGCATCTACGAGTATGCCCATTTTATGCATGGTAATCAAAGAGTGTAAACAGGATCCTCTATTGGCCGTTACAACAGCTAAGCCTCCTACAGCCAGTATTGTTGTGAGTTTCGATGGCATTACTAAATCACTGGCTTTGTTTTTCTGAATGACCAGGTGCACATCAGCCATATTAAGAAAAATGTTGAATTTATCGAACGGTTGTAAGGGCAGGAAGAAAACATTATACAGATTAAGGCTGTTGGCCAGCTTCTTTAACTTCTCTTTATAGGGCCCCGAACCACAAATCAGGAATTTCACCTTAGCCTGGGATTGAAAATTTCTTGCTGCATGCAATACGCTCTCCAGTCCCTGCTTTTCACCAATTGCCCCGGAATAGAGTATTACTTTATCGGATGAAGCAAATCCAAATTTCTTTTTAAGTTCCGCCCGCTTTCCAATAGGATAAAACAGGCTAATGTTCGTCCAGTTAGGAAATAAAAAAACTTCTTTCCCCGCCTTTGCGTGTATTTTGCGGACCATTTCATCTGAAATACTACTTATGCCACTGGCATGGTTAAAAATAAACTTTTCGAACTTAAAAAGGGCTTTAATAACTTTTGCAGATCGTATCATTTTTAAATCCCTGGCCGCTTCTATTTGCATATCCTGAATATGGTAGAGAAAATGCGCTTTTCGCAGTTTCCTGTAAAGCACCCCAAGTAAGCCTAACTGAAAGGAAGGAACCACAGTAATTACATAATCAAATTTTTTCCCTGGGACTAATTGCAATAGTTTAAAAAAAGCAGAAACAAGAAAAGATATATCTAAAATCATTCTTCGCAAGCCGGAAGGTACTGCAGGAACATACATGGGGCAACGGCAAATTTTAATTTTTCCATAATTCCCAACTTTCCTTTTTTCGGTAGTGTACCAATATCTTTTTTTATAATATGGCTCCTGCACTTTCCAGTAAGGGTAATACGGATAGGTAGTAATTACGGTGCAGTCATATCCCTGATTTGCAAGCCAATCAATCATCTCGCCACTATATTTACCTATTCCCGTTGGCTCGGGAGAAAAATTGTACCCAATCATTAATATTCTTTTTTGCATAATCTGATAGATTAAAAAGTATTAGATGGATAGAACAAAGAAATAGAGGCAGCTATATTATATAAGCCTGCCGGATGGGATATATTGTTACAGGAAGAAAAACCGGACTTACCAGAAGGTTATTCAAAGAAAGGTAGAAGAATGAAAAAGACTTCAGAAGAAAAAATTTACTTAATCGTTTGCTTAGAAGACTCATTAATGGTTTTATAAGGTCTAAGAATAGTTTGGTGTCCTTGCCATCTCCATTCTGTCGGACTTTCAGATGAATTTTTGATCTCCTGAATTCTACAGTAGACCTGCATAAAATAAGACATCCTTAAAACTGCATGAGCAAATCCCTTCACTCCGTCCCTAAAGCCACCGTAAAGGAAAAAGCTGCCCATAAAAAAGACGACGCCAATCATCGGGCTGCGCATCAGGTAATACTTTAACCGCTGCTTCCGGGTTAAATTAGATGAATATCCTGGATTGCTCATTCCATTTAAAAAGCGCCTTGCCTCCCAATTTGCATATTCCATGTGCTTATGTACAAAATGAGAAATGCCTCTAAAATCCTGATGATCTATTTTAGAACGAATAAAGCCTTCCTTACCCAATAAAACCGGATGTTCATGTACCTCCATATCAAGCCGGCTCCAATGCTCCTCATCAACCTGTTCATATTCACCAGCTCCAACCTTAAAAAGTGCCAGCTTTCGTAAGGGGTAACCTCCATTTAGTTTTTTTCCTAAAAAGTAAACCGAATAGTTTAACCAGTACCCTACCTTGTCATCATTTTTTCTATTAAGAACCTTTCGTAGTTCTTCTTTGAAAGGTTCCGTCAGATACTCATCAGCATCTAGAAATAGTACCCATTCTGTGTCTGGTTTATGGTTTCGTAAAAACCAATTACGCTTTTTCGGAAATTTACCATTCCAAGTAAAATTTACCAGTTCCACTCCAAAGTTCATGGCAATTTCAGGCGTCCGGTCAGTACTATCTGAATCTATTACTATTACATGCTGAGCTAAATCCCGTCCAATGGAAGCAAGACATCCTGATAAGTTTTTTTCTTCATTCCGTACCGGAATAGCAATTGTTAAATCTAGTAACATAAGTTAAGCGGATAGATTGTGAACACATCAAAAAGAGCAGGAATTTCGAGATCTGCTTATCTTCAAGCTTTCTACAAAAGATAGGAGGAATTAGAAAAACAAGAGGGGGTTGAAGAAGAAAAGCTTAACTACTACTCTCCCTTCTAAATTCCAAAGCACATGTAAGCCACCTTTTAACAACCCAATCTTTTAACCCCAGCCATTCTAAATTCATGTTAATTGTGCGCAGCTGCAGCCCTTTATGGAGAGCCCACAGCTTTAAGTCCAACTGTGAAACCCAGTGTACTGCATCTGCATCTCGAAAGAAAGGACCATGAAAAGCCGCTAAATCATTTTGGATTAAAAAGGAAGGCTGATCTCTGCGCCAGGAAGTCCATCGGGCATTCCCCCACCGCCATGCAAGCTCTATACGCTTTTGTAAATTTAAATGCCTGCTGCTTGGGCAAAAATATCCTGGTATATCGTAACGGGGGCAGAAAATGAATAGACATCCCCGGGGTCGTAAAAGCCGGTAAAGATGCTCGAGGTGTTGTTTTGGATCTGTTACATGCTCAAGAACATAAGTGGAAAAAATAATATCAAAATGGGTGTTAGGTTCAACTTCACTTACATCTCCGAAAATGAAATCATCTGCCTGAGTCTCAAGCCAGCTTTTATTCTGTTTAGTAATATCCTGAGCGCTCCAGCACACCTTTTCCCGTAGGCCTTCCTCTTTTAGCCAATCCCCAAAGCCACTGCGGCCAGCCCCAATTTCAAGCACACAGACAAAATCACTTCCCATTTTTTGGCTTCTCCGGCGAATTTCCTCCCCCACATGACGCCAGCAATTGTTTTGCATACTTACCTCATTGAAAGCTGTGTAATCCTGCACAGTACAATAGAACTCATCTAATTTCTGGCGTAATTCCTGTTTTTCAGAAAAAAACATTTTTTTCGCTGGGAGTTAAGCTCACTTTCATGATACACTACTTATAAGTTTTGTACTTTTTAGGTGCCGCCGAAAGGCGTTCCTTCAAAAAATATTTATCAAGATGTTGCTTTCAGGAAATGTTCCCCGATTTGTTTTGGTACTGATGCCAAAAGCTCTATTTTAAAATGGAATTGCTCCCGTTACAGCATTCAACAGAAAGTTTTTCGATGAGCTCCTCTATGCTTTGCTTATCCAGAAGAAGGTTTTCTTTATTGGCAAGATGCTTCTTCTTACGATTACGAACCGGGATTAAACTTATGGTTTCAAAACGAAGATTACAGGTTTTAGCAATTTCTGAAAAATGTTCCGGTGGATTTGTCTTACTGCGCAATTCAACCACCAATGTTCCTTCTTTACAGAAAACAAGATTTGTTAAGGCTGCTCCATGGGGAGCCACCACTATCTTAGCATTTTCAAGGCTCTCCATCTGCTCCTCCAGCGATAGTTGCTGCAGGTCAATAATAGCAAACCCTTTCTTCCACAGTAACTCAATCAAGTGCTCCTCGCCAATAATACGTCTTACTTTCTGTTGCCCTCTCAGCAGATACACCTTCCCGAAAGATTTGGCTACTACGGCCTCTAATTTTTTTCTTCTAAATCTACCAAACAGTTTCTTTTTCCATTCCGGAAACATCTCCCCACAGGGCACATAATCAGCCACCACCAGGTCTTTTACGTGCACAATTTCTGAAGGAGCTATTCGGACTACCCTTGCCTGAGAAATATTTAACAGGCGTAAGGTATGGAGTTCGTAAGGGCGAGACGAGCTATGAAGAATAATAAATCGCTCCTCCACATCCCCCAAATTATCCATAACAAAAAGCAGTCGAGGCAGCAAATCCACCATCCAGTGGTAATAGTTTCCTTGTGCCTCCGGAGTTAAGAGAAAAACAGCTTTTCCTATACTTCTCCTTCTTTTTCCCAGAAAAGGGGAAGTTAAAACAGGATGTAGATCGGTTCCCCAAGGAAAGGCTGTAAACCTTTTATATACCCTGTTTTGGGCACTAATAACAGCTCCTCCGTACAAACCACTGCAAAGTACATTTGATAACCGCCAGATGGCAAGCTCATTCCCTGAATCTGGAGGAACAGGCAACTTTTCGTTTTCATCCGGATCTGGAATTAAAGCAGGTGCCTTACCAAAAGGATTGCCTACCTGAATAAAAGCTGCCCAGAAACGGAGAAACCTCAGGCAGAATCTGACTACTTTACTTTTCATTTCCCAACAGTTCCCGAGGTGAACTATGCAGATGAGCCTGCTTGGCAGGATTCCCTTTTACAAGGGCTCCTGCCGGCACCGACTTCGTAACTACGCTGCAGGCACCAACCATTGCATGCTCACCAATAGTTACTCCTGGCAGTATGAAGGCACGTGCACCAATAAATGCATGAGCTCCAACTATTATTGGGGCAGTAATCAAATTTTTTGCTACTTGATCAAGAGCATGCGAACCGGTACACAAATACGCTTCCTGGGCAATAGTGGCCTCCTCAAATATCTCAATCTTTCCTAAGGAATAGGCATTTGCGCGGCTACCTAAACAAGCCCGGTCATGTAAAATCAGATTCCAGGGAATCTGGATTCGCGCCAACGGATGAACAAAGGGACGCCCATAAATCTGGCAGCCAAAAATTCTGAGCCAGAAAATGCGCCACCGGTTGGCTGGTTTAGGTGTCCAGGAACACAATAGCCTCCATGCGTATTCCCACAGCAACAATTTAACCCGCTGGCCAGTAGTCCAGGGGCTTTCATAAGGATCTTTTTGTGAGTGGATTTTCATGCGATTTCTACCTTAGCTGATTGTTTTTTGCCCGAATTTTCTTAAAAAAAGAGAAGCAATGTAAGGCACAGAATGGCTTACTCGTACATCAAGCCCTTTTTGAGCCAAATCAAAGCGTATTTTTTCTTCATTCATTAAATAAAGAAGGGATTCCCGTAGTAAATGAACAGCATTTTCTTTTCTGTGGTCGAAGGCTAACCCGTTCTCCCCCGGTTTTATAAAATCCTGAAAGCAATCAAGTTTAGAAACCACAGGTACACAACCCCATGCCATAGCTTCCAATGGAGCAAGCCCGAAGGTTTCGCCCTGCTCTGCTACGGAAGGATATACAAAAATAGAAGCCTCCGCATAAAGTCTGTTTAGTTGTTCCATATCATGTACAGGTCCTGTAAATTCCACGTTTTCTTCTCCGGCAAGGCGCCTGAGAGAATTAACATAGGCAGTGCCTCCACCCCCTGCCGCAACCTCCCAGGGTCCTACAATTTGAAGTTTCCAGGCTGTTCCTACTTTTTTAAAAGCTTTAACCAAAAGAGCAAGTCCTTTTTCCGGATGAACGCGTCCAACATATAGGACTACCGGCTTTTTGTTTTCCATTACTACTGGTAGCAGGTTATTAAAAGGCAATGGGTTAGGGATTATAAATACCTTGTCGTGGTCCTCAGCAGTAAGTTCCCGCCTGATGGCTTTAGCCACAGGCTTGGAATTAGCCCTGAAAAGCTTAGCTTGTTTATAAAGAGGTATCTGCCCTTTTGGCATCCGCTGGACATCTACTACGCATTTTTTTCTAAGGCTCGTGCTTAATATTGTGGGGGCCCAAAAAGTGTTTGTAATAATTATATCAGACTCCGGAGGAAGTACCTTTCCTGCCCGCAGCGTATACCGAAAATCAAGCCACTTCAGCCAGAGACCGGAAGAAGGCGTTGTATGGCCTCGTACCCGGATATGCTGAACCCCCTCGATCCATTCTTCTTCGGGCAAATGCTTGTACCGGCGCGAAATATGCACCACCGAATGTCCCTGACGGGCAAATTCTTTTCCTAATATAAACCACATTTTCTCGACAGCTCCGCCTAGAAGGGGCGGAACAGGCAAAAATGCTCCCTGTAAAATTGTTATCTTCATGAAGTGAATTCTTTTGTTGAGTGGGCAGTAAGATTAGCAAAAGTTCAATAGCTAATAGTTCGCTTCCTTAACTACCGTCCCTCTTATTCCTGGGTGTAGGTTAAAGCCTGCAATAATTTTCGTGCTGCAGGCCTGTTCGCAAAGCGGACTTTATATAATTCCCGCCCATTTCGTCCCATTCTTAATTTCTCTGCAATAGAAAGCTTGCTCCAGCATTGCAATAGCGTTTCTACACCACGGGGGGTGTCTTCTGCTACCAAACCGGCACCTGCAGCTTTGATTTCCTGCCATATATTTACCTGGCTAGAAATTAAAACCGGCTTTCCACAAGCCAATGCCTCCACTACTGCGATCCCGAAGTTTTCCTGGTGACTGGATAAAATAAAGACTTCACTACAGTAAAAAGTAGCCCATTTTGCATCTCCATTAAGCATTCCAGGGAAGAGTACAGAATTACGAAGGTCAGGATTCTCTAATACCAGTTCGTACATCCTTTGCCCATATGTTGTTTCAATACCGGGTCCAGCAATAACAAGTTTAGGGAGTTCAGCAGGTTTACCGGAAGAAGGTTTATCCATTTCACATGGCAGGCCAGGCATTACAGAAGCAGCACGCTTAGTCTTTACAAGCGTTGCATAGGCTTTTATCAATAGGTCCACCCCTTTCTTCTCATGAATCCTGCTAAGGAAAAGAATATAAGGGCAGTTTTTAAGTTCTGGACATTTCTCCTGCAGGGCATTTCTCATTTTAAGGGAGAAAGGCGGAGGGGCGGCAATTCCAAATCCAATATTAATTTCCTTTTTTGGCCGGTAAGGCCGGAAAGGTTGTCGTGCAAGTCTTTTTTCCTCCTTGCATGTAAACAGCACTCCCTCTGCCTCATTAATTACCTTTCCTTCAATTAATTTCCAGTATATCCAATTCCGAAGGGCTTTAAACTTTCTTCCTGATGCTCTTTGAAAATAAGGGTCCAACATTCCATGCGACATTACAAACAACTTTGGCAAAGCTGCTTTCTCCTTGCCAAATGTAGCCTTAGTCCCTTTTAGTTGTTCTATGGCTTTTTGCAGGGCATAACCAGGATAAAGCCAAAGCCCGTGTAGTAAGACAGCATCAAAGGAAGTAATATTTTCCAGGAGCCACGGTAAAAGCTTTGGACTGTAGCACCAGGCGGTCTTTCCGGGCCCAAGAGCCTTGATTGCAAAGGCATCCTTTCCAAGGAACTCTGCAGCAGGATCATCCATACATACCACTACAGTGTGCACTCCTTGCTTTTCCAGTTCGGGCGCGGAGTTTCGAATTACCTGGCAAGGACCTCCCGTAGATGGGTTCATACTACCAATAACCTGAAGTAATTTCATACTTAAAAAATAAAATGGAGTATATATAGGGTTTTATGCAGTAAATACATCCTCTTGGGCATTTACTTATTCTTTTACAGGAAAGAATAAAAGTCAAAGTCTATCTCAAGGAAGGCTACCAACTCTTTCTGAAGTGGTTTTATTCTGCCGCAGAACGTGATGATAAAGCCTTTCAACCTGGACAAGGACTTCTTGGGCATTAAATTTTTTCACTTGCGAAAAGCCAGCTTGGATTACTGCTGTTCGCTCCTCTGAAGTGAGACTTACAACCTGATGAATTACTTTTGCCCCTTCCTGGGCCCAACGTGTTGCTTCTCCTTTTTCCGCAGGCCGTCGGGGAAGGTAAAAAGCTGCTTTCCCTCCTACTTCGGTCATAGGTGCCTTATTAGTTGTAACAACAGGGCAACCGCAAGCCATGGCCTCTGCAATAGGCCAGCCGAAACCTTCTTCCAAGGAAGGAAAAAGTAAGGCAGTTGCACCGGAATAGGCGTTTACCAGCAACTCTTCCTGAACATGATCCAGAAACACGACGTCCTTCCCCCAAGAGTTTCTCTGCACCCGGTTTAGGAGGTTGGCCCCCACTAAGGTTCCTATCATGATAAGTGTTAAAGGTGTGCTTGTTACCTCCCGCCAGGCCTGATACAACTCAAGCACCCCCAGCTTATTTTTATACCAAACATTTGCACCTACATGGAGTAAGTATCCTTCCCTAACTGAATGTGCTGAAGGATTGATGACTTTTAAAACCTCTGAGAGATGGCAGCGGGCTTCCGCTACCTTTACAGGTTTGAAAACAGGCGCAACCTGGTTATAGACCACTTCTGAAGAAAGAGGAGTTGTAGGCAAAAAGCGATGCAAATCTGATTGTGTATGTGCTGAAACAGAAATAAAATTCCTGCCCCTTGAATAACCGCGCCGAATTATTTTCTGATATTGCCTACCAGACCAGCCTGTGACATTTTCCAAAATCTCGCCCAGAGCAGACCGTTGTGCCAGAAAATCATGACAGTGGATAAGGTGGGACCGGCCCGCTACTAAAGGAACCCATGGCCCCAGTGCCTGGTCTGTAAAAACAAAAAGGGTATTTGCCGGACAAGACGCAATCCACTTCAGCACTTCCAAAGGAAACACGATGAATTGGTCGATGTACCCGAACCACTTCTTAACCACCATAGGGAAGGGCAGCTTATAAAACCTTGGCTGTGGGGATAAGACTTTTACCTGGTGCCCACGGGCACTCATTCCTTCTGCTAGCATCTTTGCGAAACGAGGCATGCTCTGTGATCCCTGGAAAGTAGGGTGAGTAAAAAGCACAATATTCATAAGCTACCCTGGTTTAAAGGAAAGGATTGATTCCCGGACCGATGGTTTATCACTTTAGTTTCGCTTTCGCTGCTTTAGTCAGAATTCCGTAAGGAGGCAATTAATAAGCCACCAGTGAGTACACAAAACCCAAGTGAAGTTGGCTGTGCCCACCCTCCCTGAGAAACTAAAAGGATTCCAAAGCTTAAAAGCATCCAGGGGAGCAAATCGCCTTTCACTAATTTTTGATAACAGGCCCAGGCAATTTTGGCAATTAAGCCTAAGCGCAAAAAGATAACAGCTAATCCTAAAAAAGGACCTAGTTCTCCAACAGTCCGGGCCCATTCTTCTTCTGCAACCATGAACGTTCGTTTACCTGCCAATAACATACTGCCCACGTTGGTCCCCATTCCCAGTCCATACCCAAAAAAAGGTTGTTCAGTAGATTCGAAAAGAGCGCTCACTAAGCCTCCCAGGAAACGATCAATCAGGACTCCACTCACCCCCCCTTGCTGGTAATCTGTGGCTGTTTCAAAGCGAGCGGTAAATGCTTCAGTTGCCGTCTGGAAAAATCCCATCTGGCTAACACTTATTAACAGTACGATTCCTCCTACTCCTGCCAGCAACATTCTACCAATGTATTTTGGTTTTCGGGAAATCGCTATTAGGGCAAAAACCAGCGAAACACCAACCTGAAAAAATAACCCTCGGCTAATTGAAAGGGGAACGGCAATTAAAAGGGCTGTAGTGGCAGCAATAAGAAGAAATCTATTGCTGCCAGCTGGTTGAAGCCAGAAATAAAGTATAAAACAAGCAGCGAAACTAAAAAAAAGTGTAGTACCATTTGTAAATGAAAAGGTTGCGGGAGGTCGGAAAAAGCCGAGTGCCCCCCCAAAACCGGCACCTTCCATATCTCCCCCCAATCCTCGATTAACCCAGGCCGATTGTGGGCTGTAAAACTGCAGGGCAATCAAGGCTGCCATGGGAATAGAAATCAATAAGGTAATCTTTCCCATCCTAATAACATCCTTCCTGCTAAAAAGGCTTCCTACAACAAACAAAAAAGGAATCTGAATGAGCAGAATACGAGCACCAAATATTGCAACAGGAATGTTTCCATGCCCCAGTAGGACGGCCATATAAGTCCCTATAATGCCTATTAGAACCATGCCCCCCAGGTAGGGAGTAGAAGGAAGAAGACCTCGCTGCCAGGCTTTATATATTAACCAAAGCGCAATTGGATCTCGAATTACCAGCAACGGCACCGCCAGGCTCGGAAAAAACCATTTTCGCAAGGCACCCTCAAAAATAAGGAGCAAAAAATATATCCAAATACCCTGCCTCAAAAGTTTGTTGTCGGATTGCTTCACAACAGGACTAGTTGCCCTGTGTGAATTGTTAATTCTAAAGTTGTTGCCTCCATTTAATAAACTTTCCATATCTTACCCATGCATTAATCATTTGGTGGAAGGGAAATAACCAACAGCAGGAATCTCATACCCTTCCCAAGGCTTTTGCCAGTTCTTGTCCGTAAACTTCCCACGGACGGATACGGGCAGACTCCATTGCTGCACGACCCGTTTCAGCAATTAATTTTGGGCGCAGGAGCAGCTTTTCAATAGCATTCCGGAGGGTACTGACTGAACCTGCAGATACTAACCAACCATTACAACCATCTTCTATAAGATCTGGTCCGGCCGTACGCTCTGTGGTTATTACTGGTGTTCCCTGCGACATAGCTTCAGTGATAACTAAACCAAATCCATCAAACAGAGAGGGAAACACTAACAAATCATTTTCTCGCATTAGTTTAAGAATATCTTTATGCGGCAAACTTGGTATCCAAGTATGCTTCTCCAGAGCTACATCCAGGGCTTTACAATTATTGCATGCTTTATGTCCTACTAAAGTTAGATCTATAAAATTTTGAAAACCCTCAACTGCAGCAAACAGGTCGGCAACTCCTTTTTGCTGTGATAACTTTCCTACAAATAAAACTTTTAATCTTCGCCTAGCTGCCCGCAAATACTCTCTTTTGGCATAAACAGCAGGGAAACCATAAGGGATTACATGAATGGGGGCGAGAGGGCCTGGATAATATTGAAGTGTGTTGGCAGTAAACCGGCTGGCAACAAAAATTGCATCTGCCAGCCGGAGCTCTTCATCCTTACAAGAGAGCTTATAAACTGAATCTTTAAAACCAGTAATTGTAGAGACCCAATCTGGCCAACGATCTTTCTCCTTCTCTAAAAGTTCTCTTGCAGCACGCCAATAGCCGGTTGGTAGATCATATAAACACTTTACTCCTAACTTTTTGGCAGTACGAAACGAATTTAGTGCTCCATCATCATAGGCGTAAACTGCACCTATCCCTTCTTTGATAGCATATTTTAAACTAGCAGCAACTCTCTTATCAATATCCTGATATACTGCATCTATACTTAATATTCCTTTTTCATGCCGTACAAGTTCTGATAAGCCAGCCTTTGAAGCTACAATTCTGCCAAATTCAAGCCAAGGTGACACTTTAGTTACTGGCTTTAGATCCATATTAAAACTTCGTCTCCGGACTTCAGCAAGAGGCTTTAAAGCGCCAATATTATCCAGAAAACTCCCTGAAAAAACAGCTACAGATGTATAGAACCTTGACAGATGATCTGCCTTATAAAAACCATCAGCAGCTGCTCTAACGTTGGCATTACCTGTAGGGTGAGAAAGAATCAGTTTCATTACATTATGGTAATTAGTAATTAATCATTTAATACCAGCTTCCCTAAACTATTGGCATAAACTAACAGGCTAAATTCTCCCATTTGGTCAGATGATCATGTTTTTGATTAATCTATAGCCGAAAAAGAATCACTTAACTGAATAGATACATCAGTTATCTTATTAGCAGAATTAATACAGCATCTTTCTAAAAGACAATCTGCTAAATTCCCTGGTTGGTATTCTTTAACTCCGGTTGGATTCATTACTTTTACACCTCTTGGTATCCAGGAGCGAGCTACACATACCACGGGTAGATTGTGCTCTAACATAGCAGCTACTGATCCGCTTTTTTCTATTTGAGCCGCAGGGGTAGTAGATAGCCCTATGGTTGCCTGAGCTAAGGCTTTAGAGACTTCCTTAATCGGTTGTTCTCCTAAGATCTCCAGCGGCAATCCTTCAGACCTCCATGCTTTTATCCAGGTATCCTGTTCAACTCCACAGCGGCCAACAAGGGTTAAAGAAACTTTAACGCCTCCTTTATTTGCATAACAAGCCAGCTCTTTTGTGAACTGTTCTACGGGGGCTCCTTTTTGAACTGCTCCGAAAAGGATAAAGGACAAGTTTTTATTCTGATTACTTATGCCTGAGGCTTCAGATACAAAACAGGAATTTCCTCTCCTAATATTAGGAATATTACCAAATAAGGGAAGAATGCTGGAATGAAAGCCAATTTTAGTTAAATAGTATTGGTAAAGCCTGGATTGGGTATGAATGACCTTTGGCTTAAGAGTCAGGAGTAAGGAGTTAATAAGATATTTCTGGAGCTTTCCCCACCAAACATGTTTCAATGATGCTTCTTCCTCCATGCCCACCCATAGTTCATGAAACATAATGTGCCATGACCTGTCCTTGCCCAGGTTTTGGAGCAAGCTACTTAAACTTAAAGAAAGCCCTTTCGGATGAAAAGAAAAAGGAACAAACTGCAAGCTGAGCCAATCAGGATCAAAATCTTGTATCCATTCTTTTGCTCTACCGAACCGACGCCGGCCCGACCAGTTGGCCGGAACCCTTAAAACTGGTAACTCTAAACCTTCAATCTCCTGTACTCCCAGGAGTTCCCATTCAAGGTGTTGGTCATTTAGTGCTAAAGCAGCAGCCTTATGCCCCTGCCGGATAAATTCTCCTGCCAGTCGGCGTACATAATCACCGACTCCGTCACAACCAGGTTCAAGCGAGCCGCAAAGAAATAAAATATTCATAGCTGAATTGCCTTCTGTTGTAAAATCTTCCAGTATTAGAATCTTTGCATTTTGAGTTTTTCCATTATTTGGATCTACAAAAAAACAGAAGGCCCGTTTTTCTAGGAAATAGAAAATCTGTATAGGAGGATGAGGTAAATAAACCTTAAAGAACTAATTAATCGATTAAATTTCTTTCAGCAGCCTGGAGATAGATTCACCTGCAACCTGCCAGTTCAACCTGGTTTTATACTCATTATAAGATGAAAAAGCCAACTGCTCATATTCTTTAGGATTGCTAAAAGCAGAGGCTATGTAATTCCCATAAACTTCCTCTGTATCTGATAAATCAAACATCCTTCCATTGATGCCATTTTTTATAATAGTTGGAATACCTCCCACATTAGTAGTGATGGATGGCAAGGCGAAAGAATTTGCCTCACAAAACACGAGCCCATAAGCCTCTGCTTTAGTTGGTAACAGCAGAAAATGACATTGAGCCATTAGGTTTTGGATTTTCACCTCTCCTTCCTTGGTAGATTTACTAATAAATCCATGATTTAGAACAAAATTAGGCAGATCTTTCACCGGAAGGTTCTTTATACCTACAACATGTAAATTTGTTTTAATTCCTAATTTGTTAAGTTTTCCTGCCACTTTGACTGCTAATTCTCCACCTTTTCTTTCCCAATCCACACCTAAAAACAAAAGATTACATTCCTTTCGGGAGCGACTACGAACAATTGCTTTAATATCAGCGAAGCTAAAATTATGTTTGATGTTAGCTCCAAACGGCACAACTTTTATTTTCCCCGCATCAACTTTGTAGTTTTGAAGTGCTGATTGGGCAGCGTAATCAGATGAATAAATAGCCAAACTGGCAGATTCCAATGCCCGCTGTTCTAGATAATGCCCCTTTTTGATAGTGTCTGAGCAAAAGTCATAAATATAAAAATTAAGTAAGCCTGCAAAAGTCGCATCAGAATAAATAACCTTTGGTTTACTTGTCTCTAAAAGGGCTGTCGCAACAGAACCAGGTGAAAATATTATATCAGTATCAGGCTTTAGCAAAGATTTCACCTGTTGAGAACACTGCCTTGCAAAGAAGGGGGTTCTGACAGCATCATATCTTTGTCCTATCAATCTATACAAAACTTGTTTCTGTCTTAGTCCCAGCTTCTTCTTTATCGTTAAATTTCCAATATAGTTTACTTCACCAACGTGATCTTCTAATGCTTTAGCTATGTAATATTCCAGTCCCGACCAATTATGAATATCCAAAGCGTTACCAATTGTTACATATGAGATTTTCATAATGTTTTACATGTTTTAATTTTTTATAAGAGGAATGTACAATCATTATAACAAGAAAGGCACTGGTATTCTACACATTAATTGGTTTACTGCACTTTTTCTTTGCAATTAACTGTTACTCGAAAGAAGATGAAGAAGTCTTTATTTGGATAATTGCTTAAAACGAATATTCTCCCATGAGGATATTCCAATATTTAGAACCACTAAGAGCTGTTTTATCCCAGTTATATCAATTTGCAACTTCCTGTCCCTCTTTAGCTAATTTAATAGTTTAGTCCTTTATTTAATTAAGTCTTACTTGAACTGTTTCACCCGAAATTTCTTTTTCTCAACAGGAACTAACAATTCATTTAAAATAAAATCAGATGGACCAGGGGTACAACATCCAACCACAGGCAATCATCTCCAGTGCTCGAAAACCAATACTTTCCAGGTAAGAAGGGAACATTCTTATCAGGCAATCCTTTATCTTTTTCATACCTTAATAAATTGTTAAAACCCTTGATAAGGGTATGATTGTCAAAAATAAAGTTTCTGAACTCTGCATGCCAGATGAATTCCCATTCAACAGAGGCTAAGCTGTTGTAGGAAATAATTTCATCGGGATCTAAACCAAGGAGAATGTTGCCAGCCCTAAATAGCTGCTTTGCTGTTTTGATAAGCAGCTTTTGTCTACCAGTTTCACTATAATATTATGAATTATTGTCAACGATAGTTACGTTAGAAAAAACAGTAGCAATTTCTTGGGATTTATCTATAGAATCCTGAGCTGCCAGATAAAATGTGAACAGCAAAAATGGTAGTAATTTCAAAAATGCTCCTAAAGTTCAGTCTTCATTCTTTTCCGGGGAATGCCCAACAACTTCTAACAAAAAAACGATTTTTTATTATTAAGATATTTAATTTTTAAAAAGCTAAAGGAGTTTCTTACCAAGATCAAGAGAGAACCCCTTCTTTGGCTGGCAGTTCTACAAAAAGTAAAAGAAGGCCCTAATTCTTCTAATTGAACCAACAACTTTTGTGCAGACAGTAGGATAGTTTATCCTGCTCACTTACTCTTTAAAATCTTCATATAACTGTACGAACTGTTCATGATTACCTGAACTGCTGCGATGAATATATTCATCATCAAAATGCCCTTAAGGGACGAAACATCAAAAATCAATGCGCCACAAATAATAGCCATTACATTAAGAGGAATTGAAATTAAAGGATTAATTATCCAACCTCTACCTAAACAAAGAAAAAAAGATGCTCCTGAGACAACACTAAGGCAGGCGGCGACTGTATTTAATAAAAGCTCCGTGCTCAAACCTGCGTAGTCTGGTCCTAAGATCCATAACAACTCAGTAGAAAATATCCAGAAGCTAAAAACCAGACATATATTTAATAGCACCAATCCCACCTGAATCTGGAAAAAGCGAAGCAGAATAACTTTAGGCTCATTGGGCAAACGAGCAAAACGTGGTAAAATAAGGGTTCCAAACAATACAGAAAGCGAGTTAATAACAACTGCCAGTCGCCCAAGCCCTCCTATTTGAGCAATTTCTGTTGTAGAACCGAAAATGGATAACAGCCAGATAGTTATTTGACCTCCAATACAATAGTATATAGCTTCAGGGAGCTTCCGCTTTACAATGAAAAGGATTTCTTTTCTAACAGCGGGATCAGGCTTTTGAGCATGATCAGCATATTTTTTCGAGCTGCGGCGAATATGCATATTTCCCCAAACCTGTGGGAGCCCGTAAGCAATGAGTGCAATAAAGGCCCAGGGAAAAGCAAATAAAGTCAACCCGAGAATGACAACACGTCCTACATTTGCTCCCAGCTGAACCTTTTGCAGTGGTAGTATATCCTGCCGTAGCTTTGGGGCAATTTCGAGCAGTTGGTTTGAAAGGGTTGTATAGAATGCCGGAATAAGCGATAAGGTTATCAAAACAGACATCCCCCAACTTGTGCCATGGTGGCGGAACAGAAAAAACAATGGAGGAACTGCTAACAATAAACTCCCTATAGCAAACTTCTTTTTAAGGTATGAGCCTGTAGACAATACTTTTCCAAGCTCGGCATGATCCTGCCAGACCTTCCCTCCCTGTGCCATTACACCCGTAGATATCCCTCCGTCAGCCAAAATAATCATGGCTCCCAGAGTTGTATTTGCTAGTGTATACAATGCATATTCATGGGTAGAAAGAGTCCGGATAATAATTATCCCGCTTATAAAACCAATTGCTTGTACCAGCACCTGCGTCGAGCCGGTAATGGTGAGTAATTTTCCCCACCCAAGCACCCTTTCAAAATTTGGGTGGGTATAAATACGCTGAGCGAGACTCTTCATATTTTCTATTATGCCAACCTTTGGGCTAATCTCATGGCTACTCTCCTTTAATAAAGTTCTGATAATCTTACAACAAATGCTCAGCCCCAAAGAAACACCTATAATAAGCTAAAGACTTAGGAAAAGGGGAAAAGCCGGTTATCTTATAATATGCTGTATCCCCTAGCTTACGGCTAAAAGTTTCTTTTTCTTCTTTTCTCCGTATCCGTACCCATAACCATAACCATAGCCATAAACCCCTCCATTTTTCTTTTTAAGATCATTTAATACAATCATGGGATAAGCTATTTTCTTGTTTCGATAAATCTCCTCCACAATATTTAACTGCCCCTGTAACGTTCGCCCATATCTTACCACATAGATACAGGAATCCACCAACGGACTAAGGGCAAAGGCATCCGCTACCTGCCCAACAGGAGCCGTATCGAGTAAAATATAATCAAATCGAAGTTTCAACGTCTCGATAAGTGTCTCGACTTTGGCTGACATCATCAACTCAGTAGGGTTGAAAGGAGTTGGTCCTGAATCGATCAGGAAAAAGCCCTGAACATTTGGAACCGGGACCAGCATGTCATCTACCGCAAACTCATTGCTTATCAGGTAACTGGTTATTCCAACTTTGGGTGTTAAACCTAAATTTTGCATAAGCTTTGGCTTACGCAAATCGAAACTCAGGACCACAACCTTTTTACCGGTTAAGGCAAGGCTGGCACCTAAATTTATACTTACAAAAGTCTTCCCTTCTCCGCTCATACTGGAAGTCACCATTATTACCCGGTTTGCTTTCCCAACAGTACTAAACTGCAAATTGGCCCTCACCAGCCTAAAATATTCTGCTACAGGGGAGTGTTTCTTTTCTGTTACCGCCAGGGAAGTTCCTTTATTATGATGTGCTATTTCTCCCAAAATAGGAACACATGTTTTCTGTTCCACATCTTTAAGAAGTTGTACCTTGTCATCTAATAAATCATGGAAATAGATACCTGCCACAGGTAGGCTTAAACCAATGAGTAAAGCCATAAAGTAAATTTTCGAACTATTGGGACTGATAGGATAGTCGGTTGCTTCCGCAGGATCAATTATACGGGAATTAGACATAGCTGATGCCAGCGATAAAGCAGATTCTTCACGCTTTTGTAGCAGGTATAAATATAAGGCCTCTTTCAAGCCTTGCTGCCTACCTATTTCCTGTAATTCCCTTTCTATTGCAGGCACCTGCTGTATTCTTGACCCAAACTGAACTGATTTTGCCTCCAGATTCGTCCGTGCAATAGCCAGACCCTTTTTAATATTCCGAAGGTTTTCGAGAATGTTAAGCTGAAGGTTTGAAAGTTGCTCGCTCATGTTTTGCACAAGCGGGTTATCAGGTTGAGTGGTCCGTAACAGGCGTTCCCGCTCCATTTGGAGCTCATTAAAACGTTGTATAAGCCGCTGGAGGGTTGGATCCTGGATACTGAGACTACTTGGTACAAGCTGGTAACTGTTACTACCTTGTTTGTTTAAATAATTCTCTATTGATTCCAACACATCTATTTGAACACCTAAGTCAGCGAGTTCCTTATTATACTCACTTGCCTCCTCTAAATAAAGGCGAATCTGAGAGTTCACATCTGTTACAGAATTTCTTTTTTTGTATTGTTCTACATCTTTTTCAACATCTGTTAATTCAATTCTTAGGTATTTCAGTCGTTCATCAATGAAATTGAGAGTACTGGAAGCCATCAGGTTTTTATCTTCCATGGTTTCTTCATCATAAACCTGAATTAACTTTTCAATGATACTCATTCCTTTTTCCGGTACTGGATCAACCATACTTAAACTAAGGACGCTGGCCATTTTATTTTCCTGCACTACCATTAACTTTCGGGAGTAAATCTTTGCCAGTTTCCTGATATCAAAAAATCGTATTAGTATTGATCTTTCCCTAATAGCTGCTCCATCAGCCGTGGATAAGACTGTAAAGGAGCCAAAGCTTTTTTTTACTTGCTGACCAAACTGGTGAGAACTCATCCTGCCATTTTCTTCAATTAAAAAGGAATTATTATCCCGCACGTGAATTTTAAGATCAGTATTGAAAGCAGCAGAATTGAGGGTGCTGATAATGATTTTAACAGGGCTGTTTTCCGCATGTATCTCCTTATCCTGAAAAGTTCCTTCAATAAAATAACCCACATTTAATGAAAGTTCTTCTAAAACGCGTTGCATTAAGTTTTTAGAAGTTAACATCTCTATTTCATTATCGATGTTTTTGGTGGACTTAAATAAATCTAAATTGATAAAACCCTCTCCGCCGGAAAAATCCGGTTCATTTTTCGCATCTCTGATGAGCAGCTTGCTACTGATATAATACTGGGGAATGGCATATTGCAGGTAGGCATATGCCAGGGTCAGACATATTACTGTCCCTAATACAAACCAATACCAATAGCGAAGAGATTTAGAAAAAACAGTTTTTAATTTATTCTCCTCTCTCCCCCCATTTGCATTTATTGGAAACAGTTCTTTTTCGACCATAGCTGTAAATTTTAGAGAAACCTTGTCAAGATGATTGATAAGATAGATACAATGGAAAGACCAAGAGAGATATCATTTCGGGTTGAACTGGCCTGTGCAATTTTTGCCTTATTTGGCTCCACGTATATTACATCGTTTTGCTGTAAATAAAAGTATGGAGAATCAAGCAGCTCTTTACTGTTAAGGTTTAGCCGAACAAGGGTCTTTTCACCACCTTCTTCTCTAATTAATAAGACGTTCTCTCTCTTTCCATAAATTGTTAAATCGCCGGCCATACCAAGAGCTTCTAAGATAGTAATCTTTTCTGATGGAATTGTAAAGGTAGAGGGCCTGCTGACCTCCCCAACCACTGTTACTCTGAAATTCAGAAATCGAATGTTTACCACAGGTTCCTTCAGATAACGCACCAATTTTGAATTGATTCGGGCTTTTGCCTCTGCCTTGGTTATTCCACCCAACTGGATTCTTCCTAAAACAGGAAAGTCAATAAAGCCTTCTTTGTCGACTAAATACCCTTCACTGTATACATTGGGACCATTATTACTATAACCACCAGAGTTACCGACTGGTATTACCTCTCCTTTATTAAAAAGGACGTTTGCCTCTGCACTTAAGCTGGTAACAGTTATGCTTAATAAATCATTAGGCTGTATTTTAGGGTCTATATTATTTGAATTGTTAATGTGATGTTCCATTTTTACAGCTCTTTCCTCTGTGCTACTAAAGTAGAGGAGGTTTCGTTTTGAGCAGGAGAGAAGTGAAACCAGAAGTAGTAGATATGTTGCTATATTTTTCATAAGAGAAAAAAATAATTAGTGATTCGCCACCTTGCAAAAAAACTAATAAGATGGGCTAATATTCCTAAGTGCACGTGCTATTTTCCTTCGAATCAGGCAAAGTATTTTTTCTTATTCAGGACTCTTCCCAGAGAAGGGCTTGCTTTTAACTCACCCAAAGAGGTTTCTGCATGAATGCAAAATCCTAGTGATTTAAAGCGCAGCAGCAATCTTTGCTTTCCCCGTAGTTCTACTACCTCACCTTTTACGCCTGTCAAAGGCCCTTCAACCACCTCTACCCAGTCGCCTTTGGCAAAGTCTCCGTAGTGTACTTCTATACTCTGTGATTTGTTAGCAATGAAATTATTTAAGTGGATAATCTGCTCATCAGGAATAGCCACAGGCTGTCCATCGAAGCAAACATAACATACCGCTCCTGGGGTATTCAGGACGACGAAACGTTCTTTTTCTGTAATTCGAACAAATACATAAGAAGGTATTAATGGAAATTCTACCCATTTCTTCCGGTCTGAACGCTGTTGAAGCTTTTTTGTCAAAGGGAGAAAACATTCCACTTCTTTCTCCTTTAAAAGGATGGAAAGTTTTTTTTCAGCCCTGGATCGTGTGTATACAGCATACCACATGGGCTCCATTCTTACTGCGCTACTAATACTCATTTTGTTAGCTGGTTTATAAAAAATAAATACTCTCAAAAGTTAAAAGCGCTAACGGTCCGGACACAGCTTCGCTCTTTCAGTTACATCTGGTTCTTTCACCATAACCTAAATGACACAAAGCTATCGCCCTCTCAGAGAGGGAAAATCCCTGAGAAGTTTCTTTTCCGAACCAGGTAAAGCCCTCTTTTTTCCAGTCCTGGAAAGTCCGTTAAGCTAATTGCTCTTTCTAAATGATGATGCTAAATTAACTACCGCTGTTCTTTTTCTCATACACATGTGGTGCATGCTCTTTTAGGTAGTTTGGAGAATGAATTCGTTTTTTAAAAAGTAGATTAAATATCCTTTGGGGTAAATAAATCAAAATTACCTCAGGAAATTGAAAAATAATTATATGTAATTGGTTTTAAGTAAATTAGGGATAATTCGCTTCTTTGTCAATAATTATATGGTTTTCTTTATAAAATAATCTCAGAAAATACTGGCCCTATTTTTTTATTTTTAGACCTCATTTTAATACCCACCGGCTTCCTCCTTCTTTCAGCCTATGAACTTTTCTTTCCTGCTTTATTATTGATGCCAGCTCAATAAAACAGCTATTAACTGGGTACAACAAAACTGCTTAAGAAAGGCCTCCCACCGTCACTGTAAAATCTCATTACATTTTGTTAGGAAGATATTATCTGAACAAATCATTCTGCTCTTCTTCCAATCTATCTTTGTTATAAAAATTGCTCATTCTCTTTTAGAAGAGCAGGTAATAACCTGTCTGCATCGCTCTTAATTGCTCTAGTATATCCTTTCTTCTGTACCTCATAAGAAGCCAAAATAGTTTTCCATCCAGAAACCGAATACTTTTTCTTCTTACAGTTGTTCTAAACCTTTAAAAAACACAATAGGAGAAAGTAGAATACAGCTTCGCTCTTTCGGTTACAGCTGTTTCTTTCAACCATAACCTAAATATTTTTTAATCCTTCCCAGTGAAAAACCTGAGAATCATATCTTCATTATCACAACTTATTCTGCTATTCCATGCGGTGTACTAACAGCCTCCGCCTCTCCGAGGCTCCGGGTAAAGCTTCCCTACCCATTGTTACTCATAGTAACTGAGAACAGGATGGCCACCTTGTTTAAGATATACATCGCGCTGAAAAAGCTCTACATCAGCCTCCATCATGTCTTCAACCAGGCTGTCCAGATCATATTCCAGCTCCCAGCCCAGCTGTTGTTTTGCCTTTGCCGGATCCCCCACCAGAAGATCCACTTCAGTTGGGCGAAAATAAGCAGGATCTACTCTCACCACCACAGTACCAACGGGGATTTGATAATCGGGGTGGGCACAATAGCTTACATTAGCTACTTCATCAGCTCCCTGCCCGATAAAATTTAGTTGAATACCCAGGAAAGCAAAAGCTTTTATAACAAATTCCCTTACAGTAGTCGTTATCCCTGTTGCGATAACATAATCTTCAGGGCTTTCCTGTTGCAGCATCAGCCACATTGCTTTTACATAATCTTTGGCATGGCCCCAGTCACGACTGGCATCCAGATTTCCAAGGTAGCAGACATCCTGCAAGCCAAGAGCAATTCTACAGGCTGCCCTTGTAATTTTCCGGCTTACAAAGGTTTCCCCGCGCACCGGTGATTCATGATTAAACAGAATCCCATTTACGGCAAACATATTGTAAGCTTCCCTATAATTGACGGTTATCCAGTACCCGTACATTTTAGCCACTGCATAAGGGGAACGCGGATAAAAAGGCGTTTTTTCACTTTGCGGCACTTCCTGTACGAGTCCGTATAATTCAGAAGTAGAAGCCTGGTAAATCTTTGTCTTTTCCACCAGGCCAAGCAGGCGGATTGCTTCCAGAATACGCAATGTTCCCAGCCCGTCTACATTGGCTGTGTACTCCGGAGTTTCAAAGCTTACTTTTACATGCGACATGGCCCCCAGATTATAGATTTCATCGGGCTGAACTTCCTGTATAATCCGGATAATGTTTGTGGAGTCTGTAAGGTCTCCAAAATGTAGCTTAAAACGTACATTGGATTGGTGAGGGTCCTGGTACAAATGATCAATTCTATCAGTATTAAAAAGAGAAGTCCTTCTTTTTATCCCATGAACCTCATAGCCCATCCCGAGTAGCATTTCTGCCAAGTAGGCTCCGTCTTGTCCTGTAATCCCTGTAATCAGTGCCTTTTTCATAAAAAAATAATTAACCTATACCTGATGATAAAAAGATAGCTTAAAATATAATTTTACTGATGTTTATTTTAAAGCTACTAAGTCATGCAAAGAAATGCAAACTTTTAAATGTGTTTTTTCAAATAAAATTTTTAACTAACAATCTTATATACAGACGGTTAGAATAAACAACAAAGCTCCATAAGCCAGCAAAAAGAAGATTACAAAGGCCGCTGTTGGGTTTTAAAAAAATTCCTTTCTGCTTCTCCCATAAACTGGTTGGGTTCAAGAGTAGCTTTTCCGCTGGAACTAAAGTATTCTTCTTCGGATATGGAAGGGCCTCACCCTATACTGTTGCTTTCTTTCAAAGGACGCTTTCTTCCTTAAAAAGGGGAAGAAAAATATTGTTTTATATAAATATTTATTTATAAATTTAATATAACATTTATTTTTAATGTGTAAGAGCTAGTTTGGGGCGCACCTTAGCTGTTTGCATACATGTTGTTCTCCTGTTTCATTTGAAGAAGGAGAAGCCGGCAAAATAATCTTTTTTTAAGCAGGACATTTTTACCCTATGCCCGTGAAATTTCCCTTTTTGCTTCTCCTGTTTTGCATTGGCTGTCTCTCATCCAATGCGCAGAATCTCCACCAGCAGTTGAGTGGTTTTGTTCTTCAGAAAGAATCACTGGAGCCTATAGCCAATGCTCAACTCCTGCTACAGGGAGAAGATAAAACTTACCAGGTATTAAGCAATGATGAAGGATTTTTCCTTTTTAAAGAGGTTCTTCCCTCCCGCTATCGACTCACTGTTCATCATGTTGCCTTTGCCCCTCAATCTGTTCCTGAAATTATGGTAAGAACCAGCAAACCAGAAAAGTTAACACTATACCTCGAGGGGCGGCCCATTGTTTTGAAAGAAGTAAATGTAGACTCCGATACCCCACTTCCTTTGGCAGAGGGTCTGAACCACACGATTTTTACCATGGAGGAAACCCAGCGTTTTGCCGCCACTTTTTACGACCCGGCCCGCCTTATGCTCTCTCAGCCAGGCGTAACCGGGGCAAATGACCAGAATAACCAGCTGGTAGTCCACGGGCAATCGCCCAACCATCTTAGCTGGCATATAGAAGGAGGCGAAATTTTAAGTCCCACTCACCTGCCCAATGCAGGCACCTTTAGCGACCGGCCCTCTGTTAGTGGAGGTGGCGTTAATATTCTAAGTGCTCAGCTTATGGGCCGCTCCAACTTTTACACCGGCCTTATTCCTGCAGGCTTGGGTAGTGCGGTGGGTGGTGTATTTAACATCCGCCTGCGGGAGGGCAGCAGCATTGACTACAATCACACCCTACAGGCCAGTCTGTTAGGCATTGATCTGGCTACAGAAGGTCCTATTAATAAAGAGTCTGGCAGCAGTTATCTCCTTAACTACCGCTATTCCACGGTAGGGCTGCTAAGCCAGCTGGGGGTTGATTTTGGCAATGAAGCCATCAGCTATCAGGATTTCTCCTTTCACCTCAGCTTTCCTTCCACCAAACTGGGGAGCTTTTCTGTTTTCGGGCTTGGTGGACTTAGCACCACCGACCATTTTCTGCCGGAAGAAGTAGAGGAATGGCAGGTGGCAAAAGATGGCACGGAAACAGAGCTCGATGCCGGAATGGGCGCTACCGGAATCCGGCACGAACTATCCTTGGGCGATCATTCTTCCCTACGCAATATTCTTACCTTCTCTATTCGTTCCAGTAATTATAACAGCCAGGCCTACACTCCAAGGTTGGAAGTATATAGTTTAGTCGAGGAAGAACTCCGACAGGAGCTGTTAGCTTTTAAATCTGAAATCACCACTGAACTATCGCCAAGGCTTACCGCTGAAACAGGTGTTGGGATTGACTGGTACAACAGTAGTATTACTGCATTTACCGCCTATGGCAGGGATGGTCAGACATTTACGCCGAATCTTAGCTACACCTCCATTAAGCCCTATGGTTCCCTGCGGTACCGCTGGTCGGCTGAATGGATGCTCCACTCTTCTCTGGGCCTGTTATTCGATAGCTATAGCCAAAAGATCTATCCCGAACCGGGGCTAAGCCTTCACCATATTTTAAATGAACAAAGCAGCCTTGAACTGGTATACGGGCTGAGGAGTCAGCCAACCCTCCGGCAGCCTCACTTAACCACCTCCTACACAGGAGAAGAGAATCCTCTCGAGCCGGTTCGAAGCCATTACAGTGCCCTGGGCTACAACAGAACCTGGAATTCCGGCACAAGGCTCAGTTCTGAAGTATTTTACCAGTACTTTTACCAGGTGCCGGTAAGTACCTTTATTCCCAACTTTTCTGCCTTAAACCTGGTGGAAACCTATGCCGGTTTTCCTTTACGCAATGAGGGAAAGGGTAGAACGTATGGGGTGGATGCTTCCCTCCAAAAGTTTTTCACCAGTGACTTTTACTACCTTGCCAGCCTTTCCCTTTTCGATGCAAGTTACCTGGACTCAGACGGGCAGTGGAGAAACATGCAGTTTAACAGCCAGTATAATGCCAGCCTTACAACGGGCAAAGAATGGGTAAAGGAAAAAGAAGGGCACCTCCGCATCATCGGGCTTAACATAAGAGGCCTGTACCGGGGCGGCTACTGGTATACCCCTATCCTGGAAGATCTCTCTTCTGAGCACCAGCGAACTATTTTTGATTATAACAGAGCTTTTAGTCAGCGCCTACCGCCCTACTATAGTTTTGACCTGCGCCTGAGTCATACAAAACAGAAAAAGGATTACCTCCGCACATGGGCACTGGATATCCAAAATGTGACCAATCGGCAAAACATCAGCTGGTATTATTACGACCAGCTGACTCAGCAGGTCGAACCCATGTACCAGTTAGGAATTATCCCCGTGATTGCCTACCGGCTTGAGTTTTAGGAAAAAAGGTAATTTCTGTACCTGCATAAAAACCATTCAGCACTCTGCAGGTTAGCACTTTAAACAGAAGAAAGCGGTAACTCCTCCTGCATCCTTAATATCAGGCAAAAGGCTCAATATTTACAGCATACACCATAAAACCTTTCCATTATGGCCGATAAACCTAACGCTTCCTCTTCCAACAGAGGATTTAAAATAGGCAAAGCCCCTGTTAGAATTCAAAAGGCCCCTCCGGAAGAATTCCTGAGTTTAGATGTGCCGGCCCGCCCGAAGGTTGACGCCAGCGATGTGGTAGTGCCGGATGGCTATAAGGTAGAAGCCGTGATGACCGGACTCTCCTTCCCAACTGATGTTACTTTTGCAGATGACGGAACCATTTTCGTGAGCGAAGGGGGCAGCTCCTGGCCTACCCGCCCCTATATGCCTGCGCGGGTGGTAATCATAAAACCTAATGGTAAAACAGAGGCCATAACCATGAATGTACAGGCTGGCCCCCGCGGAATTGCCTGGAGAGAGGGCGAACTGTACATGGCTATTAAAGGCGGCTATCATATGCAGGTAGCGAAGTATAACCTGGAAACGGGTAAACTCACTGTATTAATCGATAAGCTGCCGAGTGGTGGCTGGCACGAACCAGGAGGTCCTGTTTTCGGCCCGGACGGGCTCATGTATTTCGGCAATGGTTCCGTGAGCCAGCAGGGAGTTTGCCTGCCTATGGGCTTTACTGTAGATCTAGCTAAACACCCGCTGGCCCACGATGTGCCCGGGCAGGATGTCACGCTCACAGGGAATAACGTCTGGAGCCGCGACCCCCGCAGGCCTTACCCCTACCTTACCCAGACAGGCCCCTTTAAACCTTTCGGTACCACTGCAGAGAAAGGAGAAGTGATAAAGGGAGCGCTTTTCTGCAATTCAGCTGTCTGGCGCTCAAAACCCGATGGCTCCGATGTGGAGCTGCTTGCCTGGGGCATCCGCAATCCGTTCGGGATGGCCATCAATGAAGAGGGCGAACTCTATGTATCGGATAATGACTTTGAGGAAAAAGGAGAAAGGGCTATTGCCAAAGACCCTGACCGCATCTGGCACATTAAAAATGCAAAGCAGCCTTTTGGTTCAGTTAAAACCCCCGACTGGTACGGCTTCCCCGACATTTGTGGAGACGGTTTGCCGGTGAACCATGAAAAGCACCACCCGGAGAAAGGAAAGCCGGCTGATCTTTTTCTGCAGGACCCACCGCCATGGGCAGGACCGGCCGCCTTTCTGGAACAGCCCCATTCCTGCATGTGCAAAATGGATTTCTCCTCTTCCGATTCCTTTGGCCACAAAGGCGAATTATTTGTAGCGGAATGGGGTACACTGGCACCACTCAATTCGCCCCGCCGCGAAGATCTTGACCATGGCTTCAGGGTAATTCGGGTAGATGTAAAAAAGGGAACCGCAGAGCCTTTTATGCACAATAAAGAATTTGGCCCGGCATCCAGGATTGGAGGCGGAGGCATTGAACGGCCGGTATCCTGCAAATTCAGCCCCAATGGTAAGGATTTGTACGTACTGGACTTCGGCCATGCCCGCATCGACAAAGGCGCTATGTTTGCCTTTGCCCATACAGGTGTTTTATGGAAAATAACAAAGGAGGAGGAAACCCATGAGTAAAGAACAAATGCAAACCGGCTTCCTGCTGGAACTGGATAAAGAATGCAGGCAGGAACACTATGAGCGGACCGTTGCCTGGTTCAAAAATGTCCAGCTTACACAATCCTCCTTCCGGCAACTGCTGGAAGATACGGTGGAAAAAATTGAAGAACCCCATATAAAAGACTACCTGCACACCATGCTGGAGCATGCCCGGGAGCATGAGGAAAAAGCAGAGGCTCTGTTTACGATCATCGGCCATAAACCTTCCTCTGTGCGCAGCACAATAGGCGAACTGATGGGCAAAGGCAGGCAGGCCCTTGCCGATGTTATTGCCTTTGGAGGTGGCGCTAAAGGTCCGTGGCAGGATTTGCAGCAGCTCTATATCTCCAACTATAATTCCATGAGCGCTTTTGCCGTCGCGGAGCAACTGGGCCTTGCACTCGGCATTCCGGAAATACTGGATGTTACTTTTTCTGTTATCGCACAAAAATCGACCGATGCTTTATTGCTGCAGGAGTGTGCGCTGGAAATGTGTTCGAAATCCATTCTGTACAAACAGTCTTTTTGACCTTACCGGATTATCCAGTTTATCAAATCTCCCTACCCTTGGAAAGCTGGCGCCTCTTGTGCCAGCTTTCCTTTTTTCTTCCTGAAATCTACTGCACCACCTTCGTACTATACAGAAGCTTTTTTCTTTCTGGTCGATATTGCCTGCACCCCCCATGCCAGCACCAGTGCCCCAACAATAATGAGTGCCGAAACAATATTTGAATCAAGTGCATTTGTCATACTCCCTATCCATGCATACACCAGCGACACAACCGATTGCCCGATAAAGGAGTAAAGGAGAAAAGCTTTATAAGAGATACGAGTTGTTCCTGCCAAAAAAGCGATGGACTCCGATAAAACCGGCAGGGCTTTGGAAATTGCGATGGATAGTTTCCCGTAGCGTTCGAAAAGCCGGTTACCCGCATCCCTTTCTTTTGCGCTAAAGAAGCGTTTAAAAAATGGCTCGGCCTTTCTTCCCAAATAGAAACCAATAACCGCACCGGCCAGTCCAGAGAACAGGGAAAGAATGGCACCCCAAAATGGCCCCAGCACTTTTCCGTTCAGAATCATTACCAGGCTCGAAGGAACCGGCAGCAAAATATCTGATATCAGCGCCAGAAAACTGATGCCGATATACCCTATCATACTCCCCGGCGACTGCAGATAACCCGCTACTGATTGCTCATAATCCGATAAAAGCAAAAAGAACAAAATAACAAAAAAGCAGCTAAAGAACAGGACGGATAAGAGCTTTTTCATGGGTTGGGATAAATGGAAAACAGAAGCTAAGCATGCTCAGGGGCAGCTGTATACCAAAAACCACCACCAATAACAGTTGTTCAAAGAAATTTAATCCTCTACTGAAGCACTCCTTTATTTTTGCTCCATACTTTTTTACCTGCTCATACCAATAAAATCAGTATTTTATCTCCATCACGTGCCTCCCAGCCAGTTTTTAATTATATTAAAGTCCGGTCAGGTTTGCCCTCCAGAAGAATGGCCCTTTTCCTCTAAAAGGTTCAGTCTACAGAGGTTTTTTCATGGTTCAACCTCTCAGATCATTATAAAAAGCATTTATGACACAATTCGAAAATAAAGTAGTCTGGATAACGGGTGCCTCCTCCGGAATAGGGGAAGCATTGGCCTATACCTTTGCAAGGGATAAAGCAAAACTGGTTTTATCGGCACGAAGGGCCAAAGAACTGGAGCGAGTAAAAAAAGAATGTAAGTTACCCGAAGGACATATCTTGCTGCTGCCTATGGATGTATCGGAGCATGAAAAGGCGGAGACACATTACCAGGAAGTGATTGCAAAATTCGGGCAGGTAGATATTCTTATCAATAATGCCGGGCTAAGTCACTGGTCTAAAATTAAAGATCTAAGCCTTGAGGTCATTCAGAAAGTAATGAATGTTAACTTCCTTGGTGGAGTGGCCCTTACGAAAGCAGTTCTCCCCGATATGCTAAATCGTAAGCAGGGACATATTGTAGTAGTCTCCAGTATTCTGGGCAAAATAGTCACCCCAAAGCAGGCCGCCTATAATGCCAGCAAACATGCCATACAGGGTTTTTACGACACCCTAAGGGCTGAGGCAGCGCCGGAGGGGCTTAAAGTGTTGATTGTTAGCCCGGGAGCTGTCAATACCGATGTGGCAAAAAATTCGCTCGACAGAGAAGGTAAGCCTATTAATAAAAGCAATAAAATGATTGAAAATGGTCTTGATCCGGGCTTTGTTGCAGAGGAAATCCGAAAAGCCATCCAGAAGAATAAAGAAGAAATCATTCTGGCAGGAGGAAAAGAAAAGTTTGCTATCCTGATGAAGCGCTTTGCTCCCGGCCTGTTTTCCAGGTTTCTGGGTGGAAAGAAAGCCAGCTAATCCTTTTTTATACGGAACAACTACTTTAAGTATGAATTTTTCTCATTCCCCCAAAGCAAAAGAGTTAATAAAGCGAATAAGCCGCTTTGTACAGGAGCATGTAATTCCTCTTGAGCCAGAACTGCTCCAAAGTTCTGTACAGGCAAACCCTGACTGGACAAGCTGGGCAAAAGAACCGCGTATAGAATCCTTAAAACAAAAAGCAAAGGAGGAGGGCTTATGGAACCTATTTCTGCCCGACATCAGCGGTTTGGGCAATACTGAATACGCTCCGCTCGCCGAAATTACCGGGTACTCTCTGCTGGCCCCTGAAATATTTAACTGCAATGCTCCCGATACCGGCAATATGGAAGTACTATGGAAATACGGAAGCGAGGAGCAGAAAGAACAATGGCTGCAACCTCTGCTCGAGGGACACATCCGCTCCGCATTTTGTATGACAGAGCCAGAAGTAGCTTCCAGCGATGCTACTAATATGCAGGCAACTATTACGGAAGAAGGTGATGAGGTGATTCTTAACGGACGAAAGTGGTGGAGTACCGGCATCGGCCATCCCGATTGTAAGGTTCTTATTTTTATGGGTCTGTCAAACCCACAGGCACATAAGTACCAGCAGCACAGTATGGTATTGGTTCCTATGAATACACCCGGGCTAACCATTGAACGGATGCTGCCAGTGTTTGGTACCTATGATCCTCCTTACGGGCATGGTGAAGTAAGCTTCGATGGGGTGCGGCTGCCAAAATCAAATATTATCGCCGGTCTTGGGAAAGGGTTTGAGATTGCACAGGGCCGTCTGGGGCCAGGAAGAATCCACCACTGCATGCGCCTGATTGGCGCGGCAGAAAGGGCTTTAAAACTCATGATTGAGCGTTCCCTGCAGCGGACAGCTTTTGGTAAGCCACTTGCTTTTTTGGGTGGTAATCGTGACCTGATTGCCAACGCCCGTATCGATCTCGAAATGGCAAGGCTTCTGGTTCTCAAAGCGGCTTATCTGCTCGATACCAAAGGCATTTCCGGTGCCTTCAGTGAGGTTTCTCAGATAAAAGTAGTAGCCCCTGCTGTCGCCTGCCGCATTATCGACCAGGCCATGCAGCTGCATGGCGGGGCCGGTTTAAGCAATGATACACCGCTTGCGGCTATGTATGCTTATGCGAGGGTGCTTCGCCTTGCCGATGGCCCCGATGAAGTTCACCGTGCAACAGTGGCTAAAATGGAGTTGAAGAAATACGAGCCAGAAAAAGAATAGCATAAATTCGAAGCAGCGAAATTTTCCAGCCCAAAATTTAAAATATGCCTTACATCAACCTTCAGAATACGAGTCTTTATTACGAAGAAACAGGTACCGGCCCGGAAACAGTCGTTTTTTCACATGGACTTCTGTGGAGCGCTAAAATGTTTGCTGCCCAGGTCGAACAGCTACAATCCCGGTACCGGGTTATTACTTACGACCATAGGGGGCAGGGTAAAAGCAAGGTTCCCGCCAGTGGGTATGACATGGATACACTTACTGAAGATGCTGCTGAATTGATAAGGAATTTAAATGCAAAGCCATGCCATTTCGTAGGACTCTCAATGGGTGGTTTTGTTGGAATGCGACTGGCTTCCCGTTATCCTCAATTACTCAAGTCTTTGGTGCTGATGGAAACTTCCGCACAGGCAGAACCGGAAGAAAATATACCAAAGTACCGGATGTTGAACAGAGTTATAAAGCTGCTGGGGGCCTGGGCGGTAAAGAAACCGGTAATGAAGATTATGTTTGGTCAAAAGTTCCTGCATGATAAAGGAAGAATCCCTCTACGAAAGTACTGGGAAAAGGAATTGACATCTAATAATAAAACCATTACCCGTTCGGTAGAAGGAGTGATAAAGCGCAAGGGTGTTGAGCAGGAGCTAAAGAATATAAATTGCCCTACCCTTGTTATTGTAGGCGATCAGGATGTAGCGACCGTACCGGCCAAAGCCCGCTTTATTCAGCAGCACATTCCTGGAGCAGAATTAGTAATAATTCCGGGCGCAGGTCATTCCTCTTCCATTGAGGAACCGGAATTTGTAAACCGCACCATTATTAATTTTCTGGCTAAAATTTCAGCTAATGATTGAAGATAATAAACTGCTTGATAAACCCAGCAATGTTCGAGAGGAAGATGCACTTGATTTAGATGCAGTTAGCCGGTATGTAAAAGAACAACAGCCGGAAGTGAAAGGCGAACTGCGGCTAAAGCAGTTTCTTGGAGGTGCCTCTAACTTAACCTACCAGCTCGACTTCGATAACGCTACTTTCATATTGCGCTGCCCACCCGTTGGAACCAAAGCCAAAGGGGCCCATAATATGGAGCGGGAATTCAGGATAATGAAGGAGCTGAAACCTGTTTATCCGTACGTGCCTAAAATGATTGCTTTTTGCAATAACCCCAACCTTATTGGCAGGGAGTTTTACCTGATGGAAAAGCTGAATGGCATTATTCCAAGAGCCAACCTTCCACGAGAGCTGAGCCTGAGCCGGCAGCAAACCCGGCTTTTATGCACCAATGTACTCGATAAGCTTATTGAATTACACCAGGTGGATATTCAACCAACAGGTTTAAAGGAGTTAAGCAAAGGTAGTGGATATGCCAGTCGCCAGATCGAAGGCTGGTCGGAGCGCTATAAAAAAGCAAGAACATGGAATGTTTCTTCCTGCAGTTACGTCATGAGCTGGCTAAAGGACCATTTACCGGAAGAGGAAAGGTCCTGTTTCATTCATAATGATTTTCGCTTCGATAATGTGGTCCTCACTCCGGAAGATCCGGTACGGGTTATTGGGGTGCTGGATTGGGAAATGGCCACCGTTGGCGATCCTTTAATGGACCTGGGTAATTCTCTGGCCTATTGGGTTCAGGCCGATGATGACTTTCTGATGAAACAGGTACGCCGGCAGCCCACCCACCTGCCTGGTATGCTCAGCCGCAAAGAAGCCGTAGCTTACTATTCCGAAAAAACAGGCTTTCAGATAAAAGATTTTACCTTTTATGAGGTATACGGTCTGTTCAGGCTGGCTGTAATTGCGCAGCAGATTTACTACCGCTACCACCATAAGCAAACCTCCAACCCTGCCTATAAACACTTTTGGATTCTGGTTAATTACCTGAACTGGCGCTGCAAAAGAGCCATAAAAGGAAGAACATAAAAAGTCTGTAAGCGCATCCTTTTTCTTGACAGAAAATACCACTTAGCTTTTTTGGCTATATCGTTACTTGCCACCAAAGCCGACTACTAACCGTCAAGGTATGCTGGATTTGTTACTCAAACTCCCTGCAGTCGCCGGATGGATGGTAAACCCCTCCCCCCTGCTGATACACTACCGTTGCGCCTAAATGTCCGGCATACATCAGGTAGCCACTACCTACTACTAACAACACAACTACTGCCAGCTTTCCTATTTTTTTGAGTTTCTCCCACCACTTTAAGTCCAGCACAATCTGCAGCCCCAGGGCAATGGAAAAAATGATACTGGAAGTGTAGGCGCTGTTTTCATGATCCTTTAAAACGGTTGGATCGCAGATTTTTCGGGAAACAATACCATCGGCCATATCGCCGGTATAGATACCAATCCAGGCCGCCGCCACCCCGCCAATTAGCAGAATTTTTGCCATCTGGTACCAAAAGTCCTGACGTTCTCTCTTCAGGAAGAGTGAAACAATGTAGGCCAGTGTGGCAACTACCAGCAGGACAATTGGAAAATGAACGGACAGAGGATGCCACACCTCTGTCCGCCAAAATGGAGGAATCTGTTCCATCTTACTCCAGTACCACTACAGAGATAGGATCGAGGCGCTGCCCCACCTTTTCTACCTCTACCTCTACACGCTGACCTGGCTCCAACACGCTGAACTCAACAGGCTGGCCATCCTGAGTTAACTCAGTTGTTTCAGTAAAATACAATTCCAGTACCTCACCGGCTTCGGTCTCCACATAAATTTCAGTTTTTTCCGGCTCTACCTCTTCGATAACACCAACATAGGTACCTGACTCTACCACGTCAGTTTCTCCACCTCCGCAGCTGTAAAGACCGAACACGGCAATTGCCATAAAAAAGGTTTTAAATAAAGATAATTTCATTGTGTAAAAGAGTTAAGGGTGATTGAATTTATTAAAAAGTTGATTTAGGTTTTTCCCGATCAGAACATCTTACACCAGATAAAAATGGAAGTGCCCTTCAGGCAAATTTAATATTATTTGCTTGCAAGACAAACATCTCCCTTAATAGAAGGTGAAACATCATTTAAGGAACGAATAAAAAAGCAGGCAAAGGAGAAAAATCGGGAGTGTAAACGCAACTGTGTCAACTGGCTTTTTCGGTGTTACGGCGAAGCCTAACGCC
>NZ_ANNU01000062.1 GCF_000346615.1 Nafulsella turpanensis ZLM-10 | reverse complement strand
CCACTCCTGCATTTCTGCCTGCCCCTATTAAGTTATTCCATATTTCAATACTCGGCTTGCTGTTGTGCATTTCGGTAAACATTTATCTGGTATTTTACCACATTTTTCAGACTCTGCAGCGACAGCTCTTTTGCCCAGGGCAGCAGATCGTCATTCCACCGGCTTGGATGTGTTAGGATATAAATATGTTTGATTTCCTTCTTTCTAACTTTTTCAATAATATCATCCGTTGACTTTACTTCACGAAGTTTGCCATTGATCCGGTCCTTTACCGCCAGCCTCTTTAAATTCCACTTACGGCTGGTATCCGTAAAATACTCATATTTCGAAAAATCAACCGAAAGGTATCCTTCCCCTTCTACGCCATATTTGGTAAAGTTATTATCCTTCCAAAGGTCCCGGTTAACGTAACCCGACAGCGGATTGCCATGCATACAAATAGTTTTTGCATCCCACTCCTGAAACAGGGCCCATTCTTTTTCAAAAATTTCCAGCGCCTTTTTTCTATCACCCCTGGCTTTATCGAGTACTTCGTAATGATAACCCACTTCGTGCCCCATCTCCTTCACCTTACTGATAATGATGGGATTAAAGAGATCTTTCTTGACCCGAAAATAATAGGTTGTTCGAATTCCTTCCTCTTTTTCCATTCGCGCCAGCGGAAGCACATTTTTCGGTGGCCGATCCACATCGTGCCGGATAATTCCAAACTGCTCCTCATCCTTAAGAGCGCTTTCCAGAGTATAATCGCCTTTTGGGAGACTTTGGAGCAACTCCTTATACTTGCTCATGGTAAAGTCTCTTTCCATTACTTTCTGCCTCCTATAAAAATAATGGCTGAATAATCATTAATGACCGGCAGTCGCTCCGCGAAGAACTCGGCCACCCGGAAGAGTGGAAAAAGGCGGTCGGGTGTTCCTTTGGGCACAAAAAGACCCCGTCTTATTTCGATATCTCTAAAGCCAGCTCTGGCAACCATGTTTTTCACCTCCTCCACATAATAATGATTATCGAAAATATGCTCCCTTCCTATTACTTTTTTCTTCATCCCCCCAAACCAGGGACATTTCTTGTTTGGAAAATCAAGAATGATGTAGCCCCCGGGCCTCAGCACACGATATATCTCGGTCAGTGCTTTTTCAATATCAGGCACATAGCGTAAGGTAGAAAAGGAAAGCACTCCATCGAAAGAGTTATCCTCAAAGGGCAAATCTTCCACATCAGCTTCTTTAAACATAATGTTGGAATTCATCATTTTCCCCTTATTCGAAGCCCATTTTATATTTTCGGGCGATAGGTCGATTGACGTCAGCTGAATGTTAAACTTCTCATATTCGAAGGAAAAAACCCCGGTGGCGGAGCCTACCTCCAGCACCTTTTGCCCCGATTGTATATAGCCAAAAGACCGGGCTTTTTCCAGCTTCCGTTTGATAAAATGGCGGCCTGCGCGGTTTTCAAAAATGCCATCATATTTGGCTACTTCCCGGTCATACTTGCCCTGGATTTCCTGTTTTACTTTTTGTACTGCTGTAGTGTTCATAAACTCACCTCTTTTATGGTTTTAAAATTTGCTTGATGTTGCTGACAATTATGTAAGACTTTCCTGAATAGCTCAAAACAGCTATCGCCCAGATTTCTGAACTTGAGTGCATGCCGGAGTTCACCCGAAAAAAAGTTGGTTTTACGGGAGTTGTGCGAGTGAGCCATTTTACCTTTCTGAAAAAACAGTACCTCCTGTGGGTGCATCAGAAAAACCAATGGTTTGTGGGTATAGTCTGCCTCCAGCATCAGGAGCTTTTGTACGGCAAAAGTAATAGTAGGCGCTATTCGTAAGTGGGTGCTGATAAATGGCCACCCCAAAGCAGAAACAGGCACCTCGGTAATAGTCGAGTTCCCTTTTTTGTAAGGCGATGAATAATCGGGATGGTAGGGTTTTCGATGGGCGGTGAGCCACTTAAGTTTCTTTATTGCACCTGAAGTAAAAGGACCATCGAAGCGCTGGGAAGAAACAGAAGAATCGTATTGAAATCCGGTACTTTCCAATGCCCTCACTGTATCTTTGTTAATACGTAAGGCCGGAGCCCGGAAGGAAACCAGGGGAACGTTTGCAGCCTCCTCTATGATAGATTTAGATTTCTGCAGAAAGTAAATCTGCTTTTCCAGGCTAAGGGCATCATAATAATCGTCATGATCATATCCATGGCAGGCAGCTTCATGTCCCGCCAGAACTATACTCCGGATAGTTTTGGGAGAGTTTTTGGCAAAAATAGCCGTGGAAAAAAAAGTCGCTTTGGCATTGTACTCCGCCAGCAGCTGTAGCAGGCGCGGCATTGCATCATTCTCAATTCTTTTAATAACTGAGTCCGCCCCCGTGGAATTATCGTGGGTATTGGTTTCGAAAGAATGTCTTTCCACATCAAACGACAGAAATACATCCATAAGCACATTAGTATGTCAGTTCATAATATCTGCGCTCGTCTCTATAAGTTTGCCAATGGCCACCTTACTGATATCTAAATCATACAAATTTTTGCAGATTAATATCAATAAACAACCAACTCACATCATTTTTTTTTGTTTTAATAAACTGTATTTTTTTGAAATCCAATTCTTTAATAATCAAAAACAGCCAAATTTAAAAAGCTAAATGTGGTGTATATAAAAATTTACAATCCTTCCACTCTTTTCATTTATAAGAAGAGCACCGCAAAACTCCTGAAAAAGGTTCTTAGCTATCAGATCCTCTGCCTGCTATTTAAACCCTCATTACCAGCCATTTGACCGTCGAATAATTTACCAGGTCTTTTTCCTTACAGAAATTTCTAACTTTCAGCTAAACAAGAGGGCCAGCAGGTGGTTAATTACTGAGTTGTATAAAAGAAAAGCCTCCTCCAAAAAATTCCTGATGGGGCAGCATTTAATGTGGTACTTACCGGAGGCAAACGGACCGCCTGCCCCAGGCCAATGGTACAGCCGCTAACTTATCATATGAGAACAGTTGCTTATCTCTGCGGTCCGACAACCATTTTTTTTATCTTTCTTCCCTCTTCTATGAAGCAGATTAGGTTCGGCCTCATTTTTTTTATACTGGCTGTCGTTTCTTTTTTACGCTGGTGGTTTATTTATGACCAGCCTATTCATGGAATAGATGATGCCAACATCTACTTCGTTTACGCAAAAAACCTGGCTGAAGGCCACGGCTTTGTTTATAATGTCGGAGGCGAACATGTGGAAGGATTTACTTCCATGCTTTGGACACTCCTGCTCACCCTCTTTTACCTGCTGGGTCCAATGGAATGGCTTAGCCTGGTATTTAATTTCACCCTGGTCTCCTATAGCATTTATCGTCTTACTCTTTTTGCCGATTCGCCTGAAGAAGGAGAGCCCTCGTCTTTTATAGGGTTCCCCGGGGCGCTTATACTGCTCTTCATTTGCTTTATTCCCGGCTATCTCGACTGGACCATCCTTACTCATATGGAAACCGGCTTGTGGAGCGCCTTACTGATCCTTACCACCCTTCAACTCCTGCAACAGTTCCGACAGGCAGCAGATAAACAGAACAGTCGGCGGTTAATGATTTTACTCCCCCTGCTCCTTTTTACCCGACCCGAAAGCCTTCTCTGGATCCCACTCTTCCTGCTGATACAGGTGGGGCAGTTATATTTCCGCCAATTCAGCTTTAGAAGCATTATACGATATACCTGGCCTCCCGTAGCGGCTGTTCTGGTTTCTGCCCTGGTTCTTTTCGGCTTCCGCCTGTTTTATTTTGGTTACCCTTTCCCCAACACCTTTTATGCGAAGGTAACCGATTCCGTTGGGCGTAACATTGTTTCCGGAGCCTATTATATGCTTCGGCATGTAAAGGAAAATCCTTTTGTGCCAGCTTTTGTGCTCCTGCTGGGGCTCGCCCTCTTTTTTATTGGCCAGGAACTGTACAGGAAACGGCTGAGGACTTCCTCAGCGATAGAGCTGAGCATTATCAGCCTGTCTGCTCTTAATTTTATTTTCCCTTTTTATTCAGGCGGAGACCATTTTTACCTGTCCCGCTTTTTACAGCCAATGTATCCTATCCTCCTGCTGGGTGTTTTTTATCCTCCCTTCTGGCGCAGGTACCTTCATCTAAAGCTGCAGCTTAAAAACAGGCACCAGTTATCCTTTTTCCTTTTGGCTGCGAGCCTCCTGATTTTAACTTCTACCCGCTTTTCCCTGCTCAATACCTCTTCCATACAAAAAGAGTTTGATGTAGGCATTTATGGCAGAAGAACCGGCCACCAGCTCAACCAGCTTTTTGCCGATAGCGATAGCTTTCCTGTAGTCGGCACTTACACTGCCGGTGGATTAGCCTATGTTTACAAGGGGAAAGTAATTGACCTGATGGGGCTGAACAACACAGCCATTGCACATGCTCCTGATAAGAAAAAAGGAGGCTATAAAAACCACAGCGCCTTTAATAAAAGGCTTTTTTACGAGTTTTCGCCCGATATCCTGCACATCGATTTTCTGGACAGCCTGCAGGAGGCCCGACTGAATGAGCATGATAAGGAGGATTTCCAAAATCAGATTTACCAGTTTATATTTCTTGATGATAAGTTCCGCCAGCTGTACAAACCGGTGGTAATTGCCGGAGATAAGGGTAAGCTATGGTACCAGGCTTATGTCCACACCCGTTTTCTGGAGGAGCTTAAACAAGAGGGGCGTAAAATTTACCTGATTCCGCGTACGGAAGATACCTCCAGCAAAGATGATGAACAGTCTCTTATCCGCTTATCCCTCAAATAAAAAAGCGATGGCCGTTATGGCACCATCGCTTTTACTTTTTCACCTTTCACTTCTTTTATCTCTCCGTTAAGCCAGTCGACATACTCGGCCATGGTAGTTAGCCACATATCATCGCGCCGCTCATTTAAGTACTCCAGCACCGGAGGCAACACCTGCTCCAGGTATTCGCGCTTGAAAGAAGGGTGAAACCAAAAATGACAGAGGGTTTTATGTTTGATGGCCCGGTCAATTATTCTTTTGGTTCTTGAAATATGGTAATCGACAGACCAGTCGCGTCGCCACTCCAGCTGAAAAGAGCTTTTTATTTCCCAGAAGCCATTCCCGTGGTGTACAGGATAGCCGAGAATATTCCCCAGGTTTGTCCGATAATTGGAGAAGCCTAGCTTTGGTAATTCTTCCTGGTTTCCTACCGTATGCGCCGGGTAAATAAAGGTTTTCAGATCCACCCCTCTTTGCTCTGCCAGTCTCCTGCATTCCATCAACTCCTGGCGGAACACCTCTGGGGGACATACCGCATCGCGGCAATCGATATGAGAAAAGGTATGGCAGCCAATTTCATGCTTTACCTGAGCCTGCTGTATCATGTCCAGCAAATCAGGGCAGTACCACTCCGGTGCATCCCGAAAGTTGCTGCACGGATCATCTTTATACCAGTCTCCTTCGGCAAATTTCCAGTACCCGTTTTCAAAGTGCTTTAGCCGCGCCAGTTCCGGGTGCGGTATACCTTCTTTGCACTCACAGCTATCGAGGAAAAGATGGCCCACCGTGGCCCAGGTAACAGGCACTTTATACTGGTCACAAAGCCTTATCAGGTCGGGCATATTCCATCGGGCCAGGCGTGCCTTTCTTTTGGCTCCTTCTACCGGATCGGCCAGCCCTTTGGAAAAACGCCACGCCCATGCCAGTTCAAAATCGGCCGATAAGGTAAACACTGCTTTGTAAGGGGCCGGAATAAACCTGCGATAGTCGCGGGTTTGTTCGACCTTCGGATTCCGGCCCAGCTCAAAATTTAATTTGCTTAAGCTTGATTTAATGAAAGGGTGCATAATTGTAGGTACTAAATATTCTTACATTCTGAAAGAAAACAGAAAAAATTAAGCCTCGCGAATCACTTTCTCCTCAAGCAAAGGCTTAGCTAAATGGAGCTGATGTACCTTTGGCTGAATACTCCTTCCGGAGGGTGAATGCTGATGGTACATTTTCAAAAGGCTTTGCAGGTGATTTTGTTCACTAAAAAGGCGGGTAAATTGCTCTGCCTTCTCGCCCATTTTTTCCCTCAGCACCTTATCTCTGCACAGCAGAAGGGCTTTCTCCTTCAGCTCATCCAGGGAGCCAACGATAAAACCGGTTTCGCCATTTTTGATAATCTCTTTATTCCCCCCAATATCAAAGGCCAAGGAAGGGAGCCCTACACGTCCGGCATCAATCAGGGCCAGAGAAAGAGCCTCTTCTTCAGAGGGTAAAATGAAAAGGTCGAGCTGGTTGTAAATATTTTCAATGTCGGAGCGGAATCCGAGGAAGGTAACTTCTTCACTTACTCCTCTTTCTGTCACCTGCTTTTCAAGCGGTGCTCTTTCCGGTCCATCGCCTGCAATGAGCACTTCGAAATTGGGTAAACCTTTCTTTTTTAAAAATGCAGCAACCTCAATAAGGTACTCTACTCTTTTAAGGCCCACCAGGCGGCCCATAAAGCCAATCCTTAGTTTGCTGTCCTGTGGCTTTGCTTTTGGTAATTTACGGCACTGAGAAGAATTGTAAATAACTGTACTCTTTGCTTCTGGAAAATGGAAGGCCCGCCCGAAATACCCAGCAAGGGCATCGCAGACAAAAACAGTATTCTTAACCATTGGAAGCCTCGACAGCAGGTTAAGGGGCCATTTGCGCACTTCAAAATGGTGGCCATGGAAATGCCAGAATACCGGCACCTTCGCCCGTATGGAAGCCAGGGCCGAAATAATCATGGGGGCATACAAGTGGTTATGTACCACTTCAACCTTTTCCTTTTTGATGAAGCTTGCCAGTCGGTTGGCTGTAGAAAAGTAGTTCAGTTTTTGAAAATACACCACCTTTACCCGCTCATCGAGTTGCTGGCGCAGAGGTCCGTCCTGAAAGGTTCCAAGGTATACATTCTCCACCTCTGCCAGCATATTAGCGTCAAGCACCGCCTGTTTTTCTGCCCCTCCATAATTGAGTGAGCTTACCAAAATTAATATTTTCATAGTTCTTTAAGTACTGTTTTAGTGGTTGTTCTACCGGCAGGAAAAAGAAACGACAACTATAAAAAAATCTACCAGGAGATATTCTGAAGGTGATCCTGCCTTAGAATGATTACCCTATAATCCTTTCACTTTTCTTTAATTGCCTGCTGGTATACTTCAAGAGTTTCCTGCGCAATGGTATCCCACGAAAACCTGCCGTCCTGGCTAAGTGCTTCTATGTTTCGGCTCATGTTTTTCAGTTCCGTGGGGTTCTCAATCATTTCTACTATGGCATCGGCTAGTGCCTGGCTATCTTTCGGAGGCACGAGGCGGCCTGTCCGCCCCTCTTCTATTACCTCTGGCAATCCACCCACTGCAGTAGCGAGCACAGGCTTGTTAAAGGCATAAGCGGTCATAAGTACACCACTTTGGGTTGCATCCGTATAAGGGCATACCACCAGGGCCGACTGTTCCAGCAAATCTACCAGTTGCGGATTTTCAACAAAGCCATTAATGTGTTCAAAAGTAGGATCTTGCTCAATGGCGGAGGTATCGAGATGATAGTTTGGTTTACCGGCAATAACGATTTTAAGCCCCTGCACTTTCTGCTTTGCAATTTTGCCCGCTTCAATCAGGTATTCCACTCCTTTGTAAGGTGAAATACGTCCCCAGAACAGCACCATTTTATCCTGCCTTGCTTTCGGCTCACCCTTTTTAAACGCTTTAAAAATTTCCAGCGGCCCAAAGGCCACAAAGTGGCAGCGCGAAGGTTTTACCTTGTATTTTTGGATAAAAAGCGGCATTTGCTGTTTATTGTGAAGAATAAAATGCGCCTTCAGGAAGCGATAGCTTCTGTAAGCCAGGCGGGTCTGCCATTTATCTTCGCCTGAATGAAGGATAGGGTCGTGCACCGTCCATACCTTGGCGACCGACCTTTTTAAGAACCCGTACAGAAACATTTGTGCACCCCGGTAGCCGTTCAGGTGCACCACATCATACTGTTCCCGGTTCAGCTCCCGCGCAAACTGCCGGTGCAGCTGAAAGTTACGCCGGTTAAAAATTTTTAAGTTCGGGTATTTGAACAGCTTCAAACGGATACGCCCTTTACTTTCCTTTATATACTGCTGCAATTCCGGACCTAAAACACGGGCACTTTGCTCTTCGCTATTCATTCCTTCCTGTAAGCCCGAAAGGTCAAAAACACCTACACTTTCCACATACTTCTGGCCGTAAAGAGAAACATAAATATCGAGCGAAACTTTTTTGGACAGGTATTTTGCCAATGGCAGCAGGCTATCGAGCAAGCCAGTGGTTACAATTGCTACTCTCATAAAAAATTAATTCAGAAACCTCCAGTGCGTTCTTTTTGCTTAAAAATTCATGATAACCCTCCAGCTATAGGACTGGCCATTAATTCTGTAATAATTGTTGGTGATAGTTATCGGTTCTTACTGCCGGAGATTCTCATTATATCAGCATATATACTCCAGAAAGAGGCAAGTTGTTTTAGCAGGACAGAGAAAAGAAATCAATCGCAACTGCTCCTCTTCAAAGGCCTTTTACTTTTTACCGGATTTTTGTTTCACCCAAAACAACTGCTATTTATTTCTGTTTAACAAAAACAAACAGGCACTCACTTCCTAACCAATTTTTATGATTCCTGCCATTAATACCCTTATTGAGACTTATCCTGATTTAAAGGTTTGCAAAGAAGATTTGAACCAGGCCTTTGAAATTCTGAAAAATTCGTACCGCTCCGGGGGAAAGTTATTGATTTGCGGAAACGGAGGGAGTGCTGCCGACAGCGAACATATTGCCGGAGAGTTAATGAAGGGCTTCATTTCAAAGCGGCCACTACCGGAAGAGGTTCGGAAAAAATTCAGGGAGCATTTCCCGGAAGAGGGTGACTACCTTGCCGACCACCTGCAGGGAGCCCTGCCCACCATTTCGCTGGTTAGCCACAGCGCACTTATGACGGCCTTTATGAATGATGTATCGGCCGAAACCGTATATGCCCAGCAGGTATATGGTTATGGAAAAAAAGAAGATGCCTTGCTCGCTATTAGCACCTCCGGCAATTCGGCCAATGTGGTGCGAGCTGTACAGGTAGCAAAAGTTCAGGGCCTTAAAACCATAGGGCTTACCGGAGAAGGCGGTGGTAAGTTAGCCGCTCTTTGCGATACCACTATTCGTGCTCCCCGCAAACTTACGCATCACATTCAGGAACTACATCTGCCCATATACCATGCCCTTTGCATAGCGCTGGAAGAAGAGTTTTTCGGCAAAAGCTAAAAAACAGAGGCACAGGAATAAGACCGAAGAAAGACATAACAGAAGAGAAGTATGGAGACTCCAGTAAAAACGACAGCAAAAACACAAAATAAGAAAGAACGGTTAATTGTAACCCCCTCCCGCGCCCCTCTGCGGCCGGGCCAGAAGGAAATAGAAAAATCTTCCATTATCCGCTCCAAAGCACCGCTCCGCCTGGGGCTGGCCGGCGGTGGAACAGATGTTTCTCCCTTTTCCGACATCCATGGCGGTTCGGTGCTCAATGCCACCATCGATATGCATGCCTATTGCACCATTGAGGTTAGCGATAATAATAAAGTGGTTTTTTATGCTGCAGACCGCGATGAGTATGAAGAGCATGAAGCAACCGAGCAAATAGCCCTGGGTGACGGCCTACTCCTCCACAGGGCGGTGTATAACAGAATTATCCGCCAGTTCAACGGCGGCCGTCCGCTCTCCTTCCGGATGACGACCTATTCCGATGCCGTGGCCGGCTCTGGTCTTGGCTCCTCCTCTACCATTGTAGTGGCGATGATTAAAGCCTTTGTCGAATGGCTGAACCTCCCGCTCGGGGAATATGATATTGCCCAGCTGGCTTACCAGATAGAAAGAAAAGATGCGGGCCTCTCCGGCGGAAAGCAGGACCAGTATGCAGCTACCTTTGGTGGCTTTAACTTTATCGAGTTCCTGGCCGATGACCGGGTAATTGTTAACCCGCTGCGCATTAAGCAATGGGTAATTAACGAGCTGGAAAATTCCTTTGTGCTGTTTTACACCGGGTCTTCGCGCGAATCGGCCAATATTATTAACGAGCAGATTAAAAACACAACCGAAAAAAATAAGCGATCCATCGATGCCATGCTGGAGCTCAAGGCCGACTCCATTGTCATGAAGGAATCAATTCTGAAAGGCGATTTCCTTACCTTCTCCAGATACCTGGCCAAGTCGTGGGAGGCGAAAAAGAAAATGGCCACTTCCATCTCCAACCCAACCATCGATGCCATTTATGATATGGCGCTGGAAGCAGGCGCCTATGGCGGTAAAGTATCTGGTGCCGGTGGCGGCGGTTTTATGATGCTTATGGTAGACCCCACCCGCAGAGTTCAACTGATTAACGAGCTCAATAAACAGGATGGCAGGGTCATGAATTTTCACTTCACTAAATACGGTACACAGGCATGGAAACTGTAAATAACCTCCCGGATGCCATCATATTAGCTGGTGGAATGGGAACCCGGCTCCGTTCAGTTATTCAGAATGTGCCCAAACCTATGGCTCCTATTGGCGACACTCCATTCCTGAGCTACCTCCTGGATGAACTGAAGCAGCAGGGCGTACAAAAGGTAGTCCTCTCCACTGGCTATAAGCATGAGATAGTTGAACAGCATTACGGTGACAGCTATAAAGGAATGCAGCTGGTCTATTCAGTAGAAGATAGCCCCCTGGGTACTGGTGGTGCCATAAAAAAAGCACTCCGGCTGGTTAACTCGCCCAATGCCCTTATTCTGAATGGAGACACCATGTTTCGCGTAGATCTGCAGGGCATGTATCGCTTTCATCAAGAAAATGAATCGGACTTAACACTGGCCCTGAAAAAGATGGAAGACAGCCAGCGCTACGGCGTGGTGGAAACCACCAGCAATCGAGTGGTCCGTTTCCGCGAAAAAGCCGAAAAGAAGGCAGGTTCCATTAATGGCGGGGTATATCTGCTCAGGAAAGACCTATTGCTGGAGAAGGATTTTCCGGAAAAATTCTCCTTCGAAAAAGATTTTATGGAAGCTTACTTCCGCGATTTTAAAGTAATGGCTTTTGTATCTGATGGTTATTTTATTGACATTGGCATACCAGAAGATTATGCCAGAGCACAACAAGAACTGAGCGTTATACAATGAGCCGAAAAGCACTCTTCCTAGACCGGGATGGCATTATTAATGTAGAAAAAAATTATGTACACCGCATAGAAGATTTCGAATTTATGGACGGAATCTTCGATTTACTGTCCACTGCCCAGGAACAGGGTTACCTGCTGGTGGTAATTACCAACCAGGCGGGTATTGCCCGTGGCTATTATACTGAAGAAGATTTTCAGGAGCTAAATAACTGGATGCTTCAGGCTTTTGCTGAAAAAGGGATTACCATTCAAAAGGTATATTTCTGCCCCTTTCATCCTGTGCATGGGAAAGGAAAGTATAAGGTGGATAGTGAGTTTCGAAAACCAGGCCCGGGCATGATTTTGCAGGCACAAAAAGAACTGGAAATTGACCTGAGCCACTCTTTGCTGCTGGGCGATAAGGAATCGGATATTGAAGCAGGTATAAAGGCTGGTATTGGGCAGAATGTTCTGCTGAAATCAGATCGCTATAATGGTGAAGGAAGCAAGGCTTCTCTTATGGTAAACCACCTAAAGGAGGTGAAGCCCCTGCTAAAAGCCAGTTAAAAAAGACTTTCAGCAATGGCTTTTTTAACTGGAAAAGGAAGGAACGAAAACTTTTTCGGAGGAGGATGGTATACCATAAGGGTTAGCTCTTTTTCCCTTTGGCCATTAAGCTATCCGGAGGACTTCAGGTTTTCGTTTTTTTATCAGAACTAAAAAGGGCACTGAACTGCTCTACAGATATTTTTTTAACAGTTAACACTAATTTTTTCTCCCTATGGATCTTGTAAAGGAATACAAGCGATATCTACCAAAGCTTCAGCGCAAAATACTGCTCGAAAAAAAGAAAATTTACCATTCTTTGCTAACGCCCGCCGAAGATAAAAAAATACTGTTCATCATGGGATGCCAGCGTTCCGGCACCACCATGATGCAGAAAATATTCGAGAAAGACCTGCACGCAAAGGTATACGGTGAATTCAGCAAGCTTTCGCGCCACGACAGGGGCAGAATCCGGCTAAACCCCTTAAACCAGGTTAAAAGAGAAATCGATAAGGATACTCCTCCCCTGGTGGTAATGAAGCCCCTGGTGGAGACCCAAAATCTGAAAGAACTGCTACAGTACTTCCCTTCCTCCAAAGTATTGTGGATGTTTCGCCATTTTAAGGATGTAGCTGCCTCCAATCTGGTAAACTTCGGAAAAAGCAATGGTATTGACGACCTGCGACCTATTGCACAGAGAGATCCGCACAACTGGCGCTCCGAAGGAGCTACCGACCATGTAACGGAAGTGGTTCAGAAATACTTTTCGGAGAATATGGACGAAATGGATGCTGCCGCACTTTTCTGGTACGCCCGTAACAGCCTTTTCTTTGACCTCAATCTGGGAGTAAATCCACGGGTAATGATGTGCCGCTACGAAGACCTGGTGCGTGAACCTGCAGAAAGTATGAAAGAAATATATGCCTTTGCCGATGCACAGTACCCTGGCGAGCAAATTACCGATAGTGTATCTACCAGTTCGGTAGGGAAAGGAAAACATGTAGAACTGAACCCGGAAATAGAAGTCCTGTGCAACCAAATGTTAAAACGTCTGGAAGATGCCTATTTCACCCAGCAAAAGAAAAAGGAAGTACTCTCTTCTCTTAAAGGGGTGAAATAGACGATGAGCAGGGTCCCTTTTTTAGTGGGGAATTTTATCATTTTTTTTGAATGGGTAGAAGGTTCAACAAGATACCCTACCCATTCTTAATTTTGAAAACCGCTTCCCAGATTTCCTTCAATCTTTAAAAGGTATACCAGAGGGCAATAAGAGTCGGTAAAGCATTTATTTCCAGCCATCCTTCTCCTTTCTCATTTGTTCTATCTCCGGAAATGAAAAAAAAGACCTTCCTCTATAGTTTCTACACGGTATTCATGTTTGTTTTTACCTTATACATAGGGGTAGAGCCATTTTACAACATGGATATGCTGGCCTATATGGCCATAGTCCAGAAAATGGATGGAAAGTCTGATGTGGGCCAGATTCATGAGAATACCTACCAGTTAGCAGAAGAATCCCTTTCCCCTGATCAATTCACCGAGCTGAGTACCGGCACGGCATACAGGAAGCACCTTTGGCAGAATCCGGAGTCCTTCAATGAGCAACTGGCTTTTTACGTTATCAAGCCCCTGTACCTGCTATCGGTATTTTCATTTTATAAAAGCGGTTTCAACCTCCTTTTTGCTACCGTCCTCCCATCCCTTGTTTCCTACTTCCTGATTGCTTTGCTGGTACTGTATTGGCTAAACAGGCTTATCCGCTCCCCCTGGCTATGTACCTGGCTCAGTATCTTCATCATGGTGAGTGTTCCTCTTGTAGAACTGGGAAAATCTTCTGCGCCGGATGCCATATCTACCCTCTTTCTGCTGCTGGGATGCTACCTCTTTGTAGAGAGAACATCTCTCTGGAGCAGCAGCCTGTTTTTTATTCTGGCGATTGCCACCCGCCCCGACAGTATTATCCTGATTCTTTTGCTCTTTTTGCTCCCCTTTATGGGCAAGTGGAGTAAAAAAGTATCTCCCCTAGCATTACTGCTGTGCATGGGTATATTTTTCCTTGCTTACCTCATCCCACAACTCTTCCTGGAAGATGTTTCGTGGACCACACTGTTTCACCACGCTTTTATCGATCGGGTATTGTACCCATTATCAGACCCTCCTACGCTTAGCGCTTCCGCTTACCTGGAAGTAATATCTGAAAACCTGGTTCCCCAGGGGTATTTTACCAGGATGACCCTAATGGTTATCGTTTTGTTTGCAGGAATGGTCGGATGGAGGCGTGTAAAGACCAGAGACTATAATTTCTTTAACTGGTCGTTCAATGAGCTGTTTATGCTCATCATAATTCTTACCATCATCATCCGGTTTTTTCTGTTTCCGGCTTTCCTGGGCCGCTTTATGGCGCCTTTCCTCTTACTGGCCGGTATTCTCTTTGTGAAGGAAGTATTTCCCCTCCTTGAAGCAGGCTTTTCATCTCAGGATATCCCCATCAGGAAAAGAGCCGAAAAGAGGGAGCAGCCATTCCATTAAAACAGCCTTATTCATCTAATAAAAAATGGTTATATTGCAGTAATTATTTCCTGCTTCAGGTAATTTTTGATAGACAGGCAGGAAAAACAGAATTAAAAATTATTGCAAGCATTTATGAGCGAAACCACCACTACTTTTTCCGATTTTCAGCTTGATCCTGCCATACTGGAAGGCCTCGACGCTATGGGCTTTTCAGAACCAACTCCTGTACAAATTCAGGCTATTCCTACCATTTTAGCGAACAAAGATCTTATTGCCAGTGCCCAGACAGGAACAGGTAAAACAGCGGCTTATGTGCTGCCCATCCTCCATAAAATCAGCCAGCAAAGTAAGCATGGAGGCCTTAACACCATCATTATCGCCCCCACCCGGGAACTGGCCAAGCAAATAGACCAGCAAATTATTGGCTTTGGTTACTTTACCGGCGTTAGCTCCATTCCTGTTTATGGTGGGGGCAGCGGTGCGGAGTTTGAAGCAGAAAAGAAGGCTTTTAAAACAGGGGCCGATATTATCGTTTGTACGCCCGGAAAGCTTATACAGCACCTGAACATGGGCTACGTTAAAACGGAACAGCTACAGCACCTGATATTGGATGAAGCCGACCGAATGCTGGATATGGGCTTTTATGAGGATATCATGAAAATAATATCCCACCTACCCAGGGAACGCCAGACCCTCATGTTTTCTGCTACCATGCCTCCTAAAATCAGGCAAATGGCTAAAAAGGTGCTGATCGACCCGGAAGAAATAAATATTGCCATTTCAAAAACAGCCGAAGGGGTTCGCCAGCGAGCTTTCCTGCTGAACGAAAACCAGAAAGAGCCTCTCCTGGAGCATATACTACTCCAGGAAAAACCCGAAAGTGTTATTGTTTTTTCGAGCAGGAAAACGAGTGTGCGCCTTGTGGAAAAAGGGCTGCGAAGCAGAGGCATAAAGGCCCGCGGCATCAGCTCCGACCTGGAGCAAAAAGAACGGGAGGAAGTACTCCGGCAGTTTAAAAGCGGTATCTTTTCAGTACTCGTTGCTACCGATATTATGAGCCGCGGTATCGATATTTCTGACCTGGCCATGGTCATTAATTACGATGTTCCGCACGATGGAGAAGATTATGTACACCGTGTTGGCCGTACGGCCCGGGCAAAGGCCACCGGTGAGGCCATTACTTTTGTGACTCCCCGGGAACAAAGTAATTTCTATGGAATTGAAAAGCTGACCGGCCTTGAAATAGACAAGCCAGGCCTGCCGGATGAAATTGGCCAGGGGCCTGAGTGGCGGCCAGCAGGCGAACGGAGCCCGGGTGGATCCTCCAATGGCAGGCGTTCTTCAGGCGGTAATCGCAGAAATAACAGTAACAGGCGCCGGAATTCCAGCCCACGGGCAACCGGTGGAAAGGAAAATGCAAAGCAGAACAGTGGAGGAAGCGAAGGTGGAAAGCCAGGAAACCGAAACTCCAGACCAAAGAAGTTCTATAAACCCCGGGGAGGAGAAAAGAGCGCGGGTGGAGAAGCCTGAAAAGCTGTAATCTAATACCTTTAAGCCTCTCTTTAAGGGGCTTTATTTTTTTATCTGAATATTAGAATTTCTGTTTATAATGTTTAAATTTACTACGAAAGAAGAGTATTATTGTTCGCCTGCTAATATTTGTGCCACTTTTTAGCTGGAAAAATATTGCTACACCTTAATCTCCCTTTTCTAATTCTTATTATTTATTATTTTATTTTATCATGAACATCTTTGTAGCAAAATTAAACTTTAGGACAGAAAGTGAGGACCTAAGAGCAGCATTTGAAGAGTTTGGCGAAGTTAGCTCCGCTAAAGTAATTATGGATCGCGAAACCGGTAAATCAAAAGGATTCGGTTTTGTAGAAATGCCAAATGAAAACGAGGCACAGGCGGCCATCAATAGCCTGAATGAAAAAGAATTAGGAGGCAGGACTATTGTAGTAAAAAAAGCTCGTCCGAAAGAAGAAAGCGGCATGAGCAATAACAGAGCAAGAAGCTATAACAGCTACGAATAAATCACTAACCCCGGAAGATATCTTCCGGGGTATTTTTTTGCCTTGTCGGAATAATTGAGAGTATATGACCTTTCTCACCCATGTAATAATTTTTTCGCTTCTCCAGCACTAATTATTTCGGAGCTACATTTCCGGAGCCCCCTTTTTACCCACTACTTTAATTTTATTTACTATTGTCTCTCTACCATAGTAAAGGCTCCTTTCTAAACCTGCTAAAAAGAAACAAAAACCTCTCCACCGCCCTTATAATCCTTTTCTTGCTCATTTTAATCCTGTGATTTTAGAAAAGAACAGATGAGCAGGCCTTCTTTTCAGGCACCATTATCTTTACTTCATCAACAGGATAAGCTATTTCCAAAGGCTAAACAGGGCAGCTTTCTGAGCAAAGGAGGAGGCGCCATCTTTAATAAAGAATGGGCTCTGCTGTAAAAACCGGGGGCATTTTTACCAATCCGCCTTTTAAACGCACATATCCCTCCTTTAAACATTTTTGCAACTCCCGCCGAGGCCCTTAAATTAGTGAGGAGAAACTCCTGCCTCTTTACCATATGAAGAAAATTTTACCTTTTTGCCTCCTGGCCTTTTTGTCTGTTGCCATTCTCTCCTGCAAGCCGGAGGAAGAATTACCCTTACCCGAAAATGTAATGGAATCCGATGCCGGACTTAAATTCCGGCTGGAGTGGAACACAGGCTCAACACCCGAAAAAGCCATAGAAGAAGCAGACCTGGACCTCTTTCTCCTGATAGGTCATGATACTGCGGGGGAGTCGGCCTGGTACGATTTTGAGGAAACAGCGCTCAAAAGCTTTTATGCAGATGGCACTTATATCCTGCAGATCGATGCCTTTAAAATTAGTAAAGCCACCCACTATACCCTCCACGTTAGTACTGGCGGAGGAAGCCAGCTAAAAACTTTTGAGGGCACTTTCGAAGCAGGCGATGAACTATCCCTTAATTTTATGGAGGTAACAAAAAGCGGCACCAGGTATTCGCTTAGAACATTACTGGATACAGAGCCTTAAACCTTTTTAAAAGAAGAAGAGTCCGGGCTGGTGCCTCGGACTCTTCTTCCTGAAACCGGCAACTGTCAGTTGTATTTTATTTAAAGAAGCCCCCAAGGCCTTTCTTTATTTTATCCTGTATACCTCCACTCAATATATCAGCGCCACCAAGCATGGAAAGAATATGCTGTGCACTTGGGCTGTTTCCGGTTCCCCCACTCTTTTTATTAAGCAAATCGAGCAGATAAGGAACCACCGTTCTCTCTACTGTAGTGGCCGTATCCTTACTAAGGCCAAGCTGGTTCACCAGCTTACCAACCAGCTGGCTTCCAATCTTCTGCACCAGCGGATTATCACTCGAAGAAGGTTTTCTACCGCTGAACAAATCTGTAATTTGCTGAATATTTCCCTTTTTTGCCTCTTCTGTGAGCACCTCCTTGGTGCTTTCTCCTGCCAGCTCAACAGACTCTTTAGCCTGCTGGTCATTTAAATCAGCTTTATTTTTTAAGTCTCCGCTTAAAGCGTCTTTTGCATTTTTTATAATTTCCTGCCACATAATTATTTTCGTTTAGTGTTTCTTAAAGAAAAGAGCTGTAGGGAAATTGTTTTAAGCAATCAGAAAAATCGCTGTTTTTGCGCCAGATATTATCATAAGAAAAGAAAAGCTGTTAGCTTTAACGCTAAAACCAAAGAACTATGAACGCATACGACATTTTTCTCACCCTCCATTCCTGGATCCGCTGGATTATCCTTGTGCTTGGCATCATTGCCATTATAAAAGCCTATGCCGGCTGGTTTGGCAATAAACCCTACACCAAAGGCGATAATGGCATTTCAGGTGCCTTCATGGGCACTTTACACCTGAACCTGCTCATTGGCCTTATCCTTTACATCTTCCTGAGCCCTATTGTAGAAGCCGCTTTCAATGATTTTGGTGCTGCCATGGGAAATGCTGATTTACGATTCTGGGCTGTTGAACATATCCTGGTCAATGTTATTGCAGTTATTGTAGCACAGGTGGGCCGAAGCAAAGCAAAGAAAGCAATAGATGATGTTCGTAAGCATAAACTAACGGCTATTTTCTATACTATTGCCTTTATCTTGCTGTTGAGCCGCATTCCATGGGGAGAAACTGAGCGCTTATTCCGTTGGTAAAGCAATCTCCCTGGCGTAGAAGCAGGTCATTCTTTCAAACAAATACCTGCTGTTTATCTTTATCTTACAGGATTGGATTTAATATGAGTGCAGTATTTAAAAAAATTACATTAGCAGTTTCATTTCTTTTATTGTTTCTGCTGGCGAACCCTGTCTGGGCACAGGATTATAAAACTGGTATAGGTATCCGGGGCGGACCTGGCTACGGACTTACCATTAAACAATTTGTCGGGCCGCAGGCCGCCATTGAAGGAATCCTCTCTCCGCTCTGGGGTGGCTTTTTATTTACCGGCCTCTATGAAAAGCATGCGAGACTGTTTAATGCAAAAGGTTTGAACTATTACGGCGGAATTGGGGGACATGCTGGCTACTGGAACTACGAGAACAATTACAAAAGCAATAATCCCTGGTTCGACAGGCACGAAAAGGTTGTGATAGGTGGCATTGACCTGATACTAGGTCTGGAATATACCTTCTCTTTCATTCCTTTTACTGCAGCAGTCGACTGGAAACCTATGCTTAATCTCATCAATGACGGTAGCCTCTGGTTCGATGATGTAGCTTTTTCGCTACGCTTTGTTCCAGGCCATCTTTAACTAACCCCAAACAAAATTTAAAAAGCGGCGCATCTGGAAGGAGTGCCGCTTTTTTCTTTCGCCCCCTATACATTTTGCCTCTATCTGGCAAATCTCTTAGATGAACCTGGTGGAAAAAGTTAGGCAAAGCACTATTTTGAGGCTGATGGAAAACAGGAATTATTAGCGCCAAAAGTCCCAGCACTAAATCTCTTTTAAAACTCTAATACTGCCCGGTGAAAATAAGGCAAACAGAGTTGCCACGAATGAACCTGTACTTCCGTTGCCTCATGGTTTGGTGCTTGCTGGTGAATTAAGGGGGAAATAACGGGTAAAATGAAGCCTAACTTTGCCTTTTGGGTTACTGGCACACTTTGTTCCTCCCGGCTGGTTAAGCTGCTAAAAAGTAAGGCAAGCCATAAAGCGACCACCAGCGTGCCAATGGTTTTACTCGAGTTGAATGCCGGGATTTTTAAAAGTAAACGCATCTGTGTAAATTTTAAAGATTAACCTGATTCCGTTCAAACTCCTCTCCGCCCTTTGTCATCTCCTCCTGAACTATTGTCCCTAATCCAATTTATATGCCAAAACTGCTTTTCGCCCTCTCAGGCGATTAAAGGACCATTAGGCAAACCCGGGATGTTCAAAATCGGACACTTTTGTCCAGAACCGCACACCACCTTGTTCCATACTCCTCTTTTCTTTCTACCCGGTTTCAGTTATTAGACTCTTTGAAGCAGAAAAAATTACATTATTTCCCAAATTTTTTTGTGGTTCTTCCTTAAGATGCCTTTTTACTCCCCATAGTTGCATAAGAAGTGAAAAATTAATCTTAGGAGGGAAAAGATTGCTTATTTACCCTGAAATGGTGGAAAATGAAAATGCGATAACAGACTTTCCAGTGAGGTAGCTGCTTCCAGAGGAATTCCTGCAAAATGAGCCACCTGGCGGTACACCTGAAGAGGGCTTTTACCTGCTTTTCGGAGTTCGGCAATGGCAGCCGCTCCTTTAGATTTTGAAAGCTTTTGCCCTTTCTCATCCAGCATAAGTGAATGATGCACAAAAGATATCCCTTCAAACCCTTTTGCCGCCTGGGCAAGAGGAGAATCACTAACAGATAAGCACTGCGCCAGGTACAGCTGTGCAGCCGTGGAGAGGTGTAAATCCTGCCCCCTTACTATCAGGTTTACGCCAAAGTGTAAATCATCGGCCAGGGAAGCTATCTGGTAAGCCGGCAATTGGTCTTTACGGCGAATCACAAAATCGCCCATTTCCTTTCCCAGAAAGACATGCTTCTCCTGTTGAGTCCACCTGTCCCGGTAAGCAATAAGGGTCTCTTCAGGAACATGAATGCGCAAAGCCGCTGGCTTTTGAGGAGCCGATGGTGAAGGAGGTCGACAGGTACCCGGATAAACCCCATTTATGGATTTTTCAAGAATTTGCTTACGGCTGCAGGTACAGGCATACACCAGCCCTGGCCGGCTCTTTAGCCCCTCCAGAAGCTGCTGGTAAAGCGGTAGCCGGTGATGCTGGGAATAGTGCTTTCGGAAATCATCCGGCCCCTCAGGCCCCAGCTCATAGTCAATACCCAGCCAGTCCAGGGTGTAAAATATATCTTCTATATACGCTGGCCTCGACCTTGTGGCATCATTATCATCAATCCGTAACAGCAGTTTTCCTCCTGACTTTCGAGTAATAAGCCAGGTAAGCACAAAGGAAAACGCATTTCCTACATGCAGATATCCACTAGGTGTAGGGGCAATCCTAGAAAGCACCTTTCCCTCCTGATTTTCTTCCATGCAGGAATTTTACGAAAATTTAGAAAGAAATACGAACAGCTCAGCTCCTTTCTCCTTCTTCGGGAATACTGCCATCCAGCCCAACTTCCGGAAATCCCAGTTCTGTAATTTAATCTTCCTTAAGGGTTAGCGCTGGGTTCAAAGTGGCGGCTTTAAAGGATAAATAGCTTACCGTTAACAAGGCCAGTACAAAGGCAATACCACCTGCCAGCAGAAGCGTATAAACTCCAACCTCTATTCTGTAAGCATAGTTACTCAGGAAGAGCTCCATCAGCCACCAGCTAAAGGGAGCGGCAAACACGAAAGCAATACCTACCCATTTACTAAATCCTGCCGAAAGCATCAGTACAATCTCGCTTACAGAGGCTCCCATTACTTTCCGTACCCCTATTTCTTTGCGTCGCTGCTCAGTCGAATAGGCAGCCAGTCCTAAAAGACCCAGGCAGGATATAACCAGTGCCAGTATGGAGAAGTAGGTGGTAAGTTTTCCTATCAGGGTTTCCATATTGTACATATTCTGGTAGTTATCCTTCAGGAGGGTATACTGAAAAGGAAAAGAAGGACTGTGTTGCCTGTAAATGGCTTCAATTCTCTCCAGCATGGCCGGCACCGGCGGCTCCTTCAGCCTTACAAAGGCATGATAACGATCTCCCGTTGAAAGAGAAATAATTAAAGGATCGATAGCGTTTTGAACAGTAGAAGTATGGAAGTCTTCCACCACTCCCACGATTTGCCCCTTATGGCCAAATGCTTCTATTTCTGCCCCTACAGGGTTCTCCAGTCGCATCAGGGCAACCGCCTTTTCATTGACAATAAAGTTGTTCGTATCGGCCTTACTTTCTTTTCGGAAATTCCGCCCTTCCAGCAGCTTCACCTTCAATGCATCCACAAACCATGCATCGGTACGTAGTTTTTGAAAAAGAATATTATCTTCCACTGATTTGCCGGGCCAGTGAACATCGGCGCTGTTATTTCCTATTTGAAAGGGAATCTGGTTAGCTCCGCTAACAGCCACTATTGCATGCTGTTGGTTCATTTCGAGCTGGAAGGGCTCAAAGTTTTCCCTCAGTTCATTATTCATGGGCAACAGCAGCACGTTATCCACAGAAAGGCCAAGATCTTTATTTTTCATGTAATGAATCTGCCTGCCTACAACCAAGGTCCCCACAATTAAAACGATGCTGATAAAGAACTGAAATATCACCAGCCCCTTCCTGAAAAGAATACTTCCTCTCCCTGGACTAAGTTTTCCTTTCAGTATTTCAATAGTATTGAAGGAGGATAACAGAAAGGCAGGATAGCCGCCGGCCAGGAAACCTGCCAATATAACCAGGAGGCCAAACAGCAGCATAAAAAAAGGATCGGTAAAGGGAATGGCCAGCTGAAAGCCTGTGAGGCTGTTAAAAACCGGCAGTGCCAGCTGCGCCAGTAAAAGTGCCAGCAGTGCCGCAATAAAGCTAATCACCAAGGATTCGCTGAGAAACTGAGTAACCAGCTGATTTTTATAGGCACCAATGGCTTTCCGCACTCCTACTTCCCTGCTCCTGCGCCCTGAACGGGCCGTTGAGAGATTCATAAAGTTAATACAGGCAATAATCAGCAGGAAAACGGCTATACCTGTAAATAAACGAACCAGAACAATGCGGCCACTTACGTTTTTCCCTTCTGTAAACTTCGAATACAAGTGCATATCTTTTATTGGCTGCAGATACAGTAAAGTATTCTCCTGCGCCCCCCTGTCAACCAGGTAATTTTTTACCACTGCCTTTGCCTGTTCAGCGTCAGCCTTTTCGTGCAGCATTACATAAGTACGGATACCATTATTTCCCCAACTCTCGAGCCATCCGTTGCTACGAAAGAACAGGTCGTATGGTAGTAGAAAGTCAAACTGCAGGCTGGAATTAGCCGGCATTTCTTCGAAAACCGCAGTAACCTTTACCTCCTGCTCATTCTCTACACTGATGGTCTTCCCAATCACATCAGTGCTGCCAAACAGCTTAACAGCTAAACCTTCCGAAATGGCAATGGAGCTGATATCCTTCAAAGCGGCTTTCTTCTGCCCTGCTATAAATTCAATGGAAAACATATCAAGAAAGGCAGCGTCGACATAGTGCCCTTTCGCCTCAAAAGCCTTGCCCTCTACAAAGAAGTTCTGCCCGAGATTCCAGGTAGCTCTGCTGGCATTTTCAATTTGCGGAATCTCAGCCACAAGGGCAGGTGCGAGAGGGCCCGGAGTGGCTTCCACGCTCATAATTTCACCATGGGAATAATGCTGATCCTCAACCACACGATAGAGGCGATCGGCTTTTGCATGGAACTGATCGAAGCTCAGCTGGTGCTGCACATACAGCATAATGAGCAGGCAGCAGGCCAGGCCAATAGCCAGACCAAGAATGTTTATGAAGGAGTAGAAGCCATTCTTGAACAGACTGCGAAAGGCAACTTTTAAATAATTTAACCACATAATGCTGAAGGAAAAAGTGAAAAAAGATTGGTAATGAAGGTTTGGAGTACCTTTTAGATTATTACAATTTTCTCAGATCGCCTGAGCCACTAATACTACTTTGTACCACCGGATTGCCTTCGTAGCCAAGGTCACCACTTCCGGAAATATTTACATCAAGGTGGTCACGGACATTTACAAGCACATCTCCGCTGCCGGATACCTGCACGGCTGCCTCAATAGCTTCCATCTGTAAAGCATCAATTTCACCAGAGCCCGAAACTCTAACATTGAGCCTTTCGGCAAGCCCGCCAATGTTCATTTCGCCAGAGCCAGAAATGGCTGCCTCCATTTCTTCCACCTCAGCGTTCAATTCTACCTCTCCCGATCCGGAAACATGCACCCTTAGTGACCCACCAGTAATGGTATTCTGCCCGAATATTTCGCCGGAGCCGGAGAGCTTTAGCTCCTGTACCTGCGGAATGCTAATATAAATCCTGATGCCATCGTGACTATAAACATTTTCATCCCAGCCAATTTTTAATGTTCCGTTATGCACTTCAGTAACCAGATTCGCCAGAATATTTTCCTGGGCCTCAATCCGGATGTCTTCCTGCGAGCCCTGCTTCAGATATAATGTGGCATTTACAGTATTGGCCAGAGAGTGAAAATTTTCCAGGCTTCGTTCTTCACTTATAGAGGGGCCTTCGCCCTTTATTCCCCAATAATCACCGAAACAGCCTGTAAGGCAAAAAGAGAAGGCTAATAAACAGGCTACTGATAAAAATTTAATCGTCGTTTTCATTTCCTTTAAAGTTGAAAGTTTTGGAGAGAGGTTTATACATGAAATTGCTCTTTAACATTTTCCGTTACAATACGGCCGTCAAAAAGATTGATGATTCTGTGGGCATAATTGGCATCGTGAGGAGAATGGGTAACCATAATAATAGTGGTACCCTTGGCATTAAGCACAGAGAGAAGGTTCATTACTTCCTCGCCATTTTTGGAATCCAGGTTTCCTGTTGGCTCATCGGCCAGAATAAGCGGGGGACGTGCTACTACTGCCCTTGCAATAGCAACTCTTTGCTGCTGACCTCCCGATAACTGTTGCGGGAAGTGCTTCCGCCGGTGCATTATATTCATTTGCTCCAGTACCTGCTCCACCTTACGCTTTCGGTCCGAAGCCGGAACCTTCAGGTAAAGTAAAGGCAGTTCTACGTTCTCAAATACATTCAGCTCATCAATCAGGTTGAAGCTCTGGAATATAAATCCAATAGAGCCTTTTCGCATGCCTGCCCGCTGCCGCTCTGTATAATGGCTCACCTCCTGGCCCATAAACTGGTAACTTCCGGCCGAAGGGTTATCGAGCAGCCCCATTATGTTTAATAAGGTAGATTTACCACAGCCCGATGGGCCCATAATAGCCACAAACTCCCCTTCGCGTATATGCAGATTTATATTATTGAGAGCCGTGGTTTCCACCTCATCAGTGGTGTATAACTTGCTTAAGTTTTTAGCCTGTATCATGGTTTTTGGATTTAGGGATTAGGTTCTGGGGACGAGGTCTTAGGCCTCTCGCCTCCCATTTTTTTAATCTTGTGTTCTGTTTTTTATCTTGCTGATAAAGCTGTTGAGCATTTTCTTTATCTGAATTAGTTTTTCAACTATAACCTGGTAATCCTCTTCCGGCAGGTAATTTAAATCCTTTGTCAACAGGAGCTGGTATTCAAGTTCATTGGCTGATCCCATACTAATGTGAAGGAAGCGAACTAGGTCCTTGTCAGAGCTTCTTCCACATCCTTCCGCAATATTAGAAGGGACTGAAATGGCAGACCTCCTAATTTGTTGCGTAAAGGAAAATGCTTCTTCCTTCGGAAATTGTAAGGTGATCCTATGAACCTGCAGTACTAATTGGTGTGATAAATCCCAAACTTTCAGCTCTTTGTAATTAATCATTTTTCTAATCTTAAATGTCAGTACATAAATTCAGTACATAAATAATAATAATAGGTCTCTATTCTCCCCTACCACCTAAGCCCTACTACCTATTTACTAAAAAACCAATACCTCGATGTTACCGAAATATTCATAGCCAGAGGTGATAACCTGTTCTCCTGCCTCCAGCCCCTCCAGCACTTCGTAATAGTGCGAATTTTTACGCCCCAGCTGAATGCTGCGCCTAACGGCCCGGCTACCATCCGCGCTTAGTACATACACCCAGTTACCACCTGTATCTTTATAAAAGCCTCCGGTTGGAAGCAGAACAGCCTCCTCGCTTTGCCCCAATTCGAGGCGCAGGCGAATGGACTGACCACGGCGGATACCTTTGGGGGCATTTCCTTTAAAATCCATATCCACCTCAAACATGCCATTGGTTACATTCGGATATACTTTACTGATAATTGCCCGTTGTTGATGACCATTCAGTTCAAAGCTCGCCTCCTGTCCTACTCCTACCCGGGGCAGGTACAGTTCATCTATACTCACCTGTATTTTAAAGCTGTCGAGCCCATCAATTTGGCCGAGGCGCTGGCCCATTTGGATAGACTGCCCAATTTCAAGATCCCCAAGACTTAGTTGTCCGCTTACAGGAGCTTCCACCTCCAGGTTTTTCAGGATGTTACCGACCATTTCCAGGTTCTTATTTAGCCGTTCTTCAGAGGCATTTAGCTGGTTTAGCTGTGCTACCCGCAAAAGGCTGTCCTGGCGGAAAGCAGCATAGGTTAACCTGCGGCGCTTCAGGTTCCAGTCAAGTTCTTCTTTTATATCATCGTAAGCCTCCTGCGATATCAGTTTATCTTTGAGCAAAGCTTCATTCCGGCGCATTTTAGGCTGCAGGCGCTGAATATTATAATCTATTTCAGCTAACTGGGCTTTGAGTGTAAGGCTGTTTTGTTCCAGCGCCAGCCGCGTGGTGCGCAGGTTATTGAGCTGCTCGAACAACTGAGTTTCCTGGCTGGCTACTTCGAGCTGCAGATTAGAATTAGCCATGGAAAGAATTTTATCTCCTTTCTCCACCATGGAACCAGACTCCCGGTAAATTTCCCCAATAATCCCTCCTTCCACTGCATCGAGAAAAAAGGACACCTTTGGTTGAACAGTACCTGTTTGAGGAATAAATTCCTGAAAGGCTCCTTTGCTCACACTTGCAATAGTTACTTTTTCACGCTCAATACGGAGACTTGAACGTTTGTCTGCAAAAAGAAACTGGTACACTGCCAGTACTAAAAGTATGGCTGCCCCTCCTGTCAGGAGCAGGCGTTTTGGAGTCCATGTTTTTTTCCTGATAATCCGGTCCATAAAAAGTACTGCTGTCGTTGTTGTAAACTGCCAGTTTCCAACAAGTGTGCCAGATCAGAAAAAGCACCTTTCTGCAGGCTCAAGGGCATATAATCGTCACTTTTTCCAGGCTGGCTGTTCACCGGCGAACAAAAGTGTCCGCAAGCGAACACTTTTAATCTTGATTGTTCCTTCTCTCCACAAAAATGTGCTATATTGATTCTCCATAAATAAGGCCATGACAGCAAATAAGACTGGTTTCACCATACTCCCTTAACCTCTGAAGCCTGAACGGTATAATATTTGTCCTGCTCCTAAAAAATGAATTGCTTATGAGTAATGCTATTGAAAAAACCGGCAGAATACTGATTGTCGATGACAACGAAGATGTCCTGAGAGCAGGAAAGATGTTCCTGAAACGCCACTTCCTGCAAATAGATACCGAAACCAATCCGGAGCTGCTTCCTACTCTTCTAAGGAACGAGCCATACGATGTAATTTTGCTCGACATGAATTTTACCAAGGATGTAAGCAGTGGGAAGGAAGGCTTCTTCTGGCTCGATAAAATTCTGGAGATAGACCCTTCCGCTGCTGTAGTACTCATCACCGCTTATGGTGATGTAGATACGGCGGTTAAAGCTATTAAAGAAGGCGCCACCGACTTTGTACTGAAGCCATGGGAAAATGAAAAGCTCCTGGCCACTGTGCTTTCTGCCATGCGCCTGCGACGCTCGCGCGAGGAAGTAAGCCAGCTGCGCTCCCTGCAAAAAACCATGAACCAGGATTTAGAAAGTCGCTTTGGAGATATTGTAGGCCAAAGTCCTGCCATGCTGAAGGTATACCATACCGTTAGCCGGGTAGCCAAAACCGATGCAAACGTCCTGATTCTGGGAGAAAATGGGACTGGGAAGGAAATGATTGCAAGGGCCATCCACCGGAGTTCCCACCGCTCAGATAAACCTTTCATCTCTGTAGATTTAGGAGCCATTAGCGAAAATTTGTTCGAAAGCGAGCTTTTCGGTCATACCAAGGGTTCCTTTACGGATGCAAAGGAAGACAGGGCCGGCCGTTTTGAGGTAGCCGATGGCGGTACTATTTTCCTGGACGAGATTGGCAATCTTTCCCTCCCCCTCCAGGCAAAGCTGCTTACCGTTCTCCAAAGCCGCACCATTACCCGCGTGGGCTCCAATAAAACTAAGCAGGTAGATGTACGCCTGATTTGTGCAACCAACATGCCCTTATATGAAATGGTGAAACAGAGCAGCTTCCGGCAGGACCTGCTGTACCGAATCAATACCATTGAACTAGGGCTGCCCGCTTTACGGGAGCGGCCAAGCGATATAGGTTTGCTGGCGGAGCACTTCCTGGCCTATTATGCTAAAAAGTATAATAAATCGGTCCATAGCTTGAGCCCTGCCGCTATAAAGCGTATGGAAAAATACCACTGGCCTGGAAATGTAAGAGAGTTACAGCACACCATAGAAAGGGCGGTAATAATGAGCGATGGCTCCAGCTTGCAGCAGGAAGACTTTTTCTTTAGCAGCCCTCAGAATACAGCCGAAAAAAAGGAAGATAACCTTTCTCTCGACCTGGACAAGTTTCACCTGGAGGACGTAGAAAAAATTCTGATCCGGAAAGTACTAAAGAAGCATGGCGGAAACATTTCGCAGGCCGCCTCTGAATTAGGTCTCACCCGCTCATCCTTGTACCGCAGACTGGAAAAGTATGAACTTTAAGGACTTCAGGTTTAGCTTACTGGCAAGGGTACTTTTACTGGTATTTGCTATTTTCCTGTGCGTGTACGAAGTAGTCAGTGCCTCTAATTACCTTACTGGCCTTATTATTTTTTGTCTGGTCGTGTACCTGGTGTACAACCTCTATGAATTCGTTTTGAGCACAAACCATAAGCTTACCCGCTTTCTGGAAGGCATTCGGTATTCCGATTTCACCAGCAATGTTAATGCTGATAACCAGCTGGGTGAAAGCTTTGCCGACCTCAATCTGGCATTTAATCAGGTAATGGAGGCTTTTCGCAGAACAAGAGCCGAAAAAGAAGAACACCTGCAGTACTTAAACACCCTGGTGCAACATGTACAGGTTGGACTGATTTCCTATGACCCCGATGGAAACATCGAACTGATCAATAATGTAGCCAGACGTTTCCTGAATGTAACCCACATTAAAAATATCAAACAGCTGCAGTATGCCAACCCCGAAATGTACCGCCTGCTCAAGGAATTGCCGGAGGGAGGCAAGCACCTGCTCAGGCAGAGCAGTGAATTTCAGTTAAGCATCAATGCCACTGCGCTGGTGCTGCACAATCGCACCTATAGACTGCTCTCCTTCCAGAATATTAAAAGTGAACTACAGGACAAGGAAATTGAAGCATGGCAGAATCTTTCGCGGGTACTCCGCCACGAGATTATGAACTCCATTACACCTATGACCTCCCTCGCCGCCACTCTTACAGAAATACTGGAAGAGGATGTAAAGGAAAAGGATGGCCATTTTGAACTGGAGGCAGAAAGTGTGGAAGACATTAAGGAGGGACTGCAAACCATCCAGAACCGGAGTGAGGGGCTCCGGCGCTTTGTTGATGCTTATCGAAGCTTTACGTCCATTCCCCAGCCTAAAATGCAGCTCCTGCAGGTAAAGGAGCTTTTCTACGGTACCCTAAAACTGATGCAACCTGATATACGGTCAAAAAAGATAAAGATGGATTGCCAGATTTTACCGGATGACCTGCAACTGTATGCCGATCCTCAGCTACTGGAAATGGTATTGATTAACCTTATTAAAAATGCCGTCGAAGCTTTAAATGGAAAAGAAGGTGGGCAGGTATGGCTGAAGGCAGAAGCCGATGAACACCAGCGGGTACTGATAAGCCTGCGCGATAATGGCCCGGGTATAGAACCGGAAGCCCTTAGTAAAATCTTTATTCCTTTTTATACCACCAAACCAACAGGTTCAGGCATCGGCCTGAGCCTGAGCCGCGAAATTCTTCAAATGCACCAGGCCCAGTTAACCGTTGAGAGTTTTCCGGAACAGGGGAGCTGCTTCTTTATTCGCTTCAGCTAAAAATTTTTCTTATCAATGGTGAATAGGAGCTAACCAGAAAGCAGTAAGAGGAGTATAAGAGCTGATAACTTTTCTTTCTTCCGTTAGTTCATTTCATTAATTAAGCTGATTACTCTCTCCCATTCATGAAATTCCGCAAAGAAGTTGCTTTCTGGGCTGTCCTTTTTTTTCTGTCCTTACTGGCTTTTTATAAGCTGGTCAGGTATAAGAGTTCGACATCGGGTCGCCGGAAAGGCTTTAGCGGAACCATCTTTAGCTTTTTAACTGCCCTTCTTGCAGCCCTTACGCTTTCCGTTTTTTTTCTGCTGGTACGGGTGATAAAAAGAGGTAAAACCAGCACCAGCTTTCGTGACATTATCGCTGCCTGGCTCTTCTCTTCCGGAAGTATTGCCGGCTGGGGAATCCTTCGAATGTTTTTGAGTAAGCAGCCCTATCGTTACAGCAGCCTTTGGGGTGCCCTTTCCGGCATATTCGCACTTGTTCTCTTATGGCAACTGTTCGGAACAAAGCCGCCTGAAGAAGAGTATGTGGAGAAAGATCCGAAAGAAAAAAATCAATAACAGGAGAGAGAAAAGAGAAATAGGTATACCTACATTCCACCACCCACAGCCCTACCATGAAATGCGGAGACTCATCTTTTTTAACAGTGGAGGAGCCAATCACCAACCTTATGAAGAAGCTTATGCTAAGCTCTGTAAACCAGCAGGCTTAAATAAAACAAAAGAGGCTATCTCTAAACCGGGACAGCCTCTTCTTGTGTATGAGAAAGCAAGGCATATTAAGCTGCCTCCTGTTTTCTTTCTTTTCTTTCGTTAATAACTTTCCTGATCTTTAAAATTGCTTTTTCGATACGTTCGCTATCCAGGCTATTGATGTTTTCGAGCATCTTGTTTTTCTCCTCGTTGGTAATTGCCTTATTATTCAGCAGCATCAGCAGTTCTGTTTTTTGCTTTACACTCGCAGGTTCACCCTGTACTTCAGCTGCTTCGCTGGCTGCAGGTTCTTTAGGTGTTTCTTCCTTTTTTTCCGCTGCCGGCTTTGACTTCTTCGGAGCTTCTGCTGCTTTAGGATTCTTTACGGCTGGTTCTGCCCCATCGTCCTTAATCATATAGTCCATTTCCTCTGCAGGAGTTGGCTCATATCCTGCTGCACGAATGATCCATGCTAAAATATTCCGATAAGCTTTACCAATAGCCCGGGTTTGAGCCATGGAAGCAATCGCAAATTCCTGATAGCTCTTTTTACCAAATTCCTTATTACTGCAAATGGCAAAACCTGAACCAATTACCTGCTGATTGCGGAGGTTCAGTAATTTAACTTCTGCCTGATACTTGTATTCCCCGTCACCGGAATCAATTCTGTCTAACTTTTCAATTATCGGTAAAATACCCAGACGGGCCCCGGCATACTGCCAGCCTTCAACATTTACATAAGCTTTGCCCTGTATGTTGTGGAACAGGCGGTTTTCCTTTATGAATTTAGCCAGATCCTGCGCCAAATGAAGTGTTTCATTAGAGTTGGCAATATCATAGCTTTCAATTACTCTCTTTTCCATTTTAATAGATTTTAATGTATTGTAACTCCCTAAAGGTTAGTTACATACACAACTAAAATAGTCATTATAAAGTGCCCGGTTTGCTAAATTTTTTAGTTATTTTTGTTAAAAATAATTTAAAGGTTTTTACCCTTTTCTAAACAAACGAAAAAAGCAAACCAGCCCCTCCTTTTAGTGACCCGGGCACTACTCCTGCATTGATAAAATGATTACGGCCCACCACTTTTTTTTACCCCTTTTACCCTTCTCTCCCACTCCAGAGCAGGAAGAACTGTTCCGGAAGCTTTACCTGTTTCTACAGGCACCCGTAGAAGAAGCTGGTACTTTTATTTTAACAGGTTATGCCGGGACCGGCAAAACCAGCTGTCTTTCTGCCCTGGCAAAAGGAGTTACTCAACTTGGAAAAACGGTACAGTTTTTAGCACCGACTGGCAGGGCCGCTAAAATCATTAGTACCAAAACAGGCCACAAAGCCTTAACCCTCCATCGACAGCTTTACAAAACCATACAAAACCCCTATAGCGGGAAGGTTAAGTTTGAGTTAAGCAAAAACTATAAAGATAATTGTCTTTTTGTGGTAGATGAAGCCTCCATGATTGGTATTGCCGAAGAAGAGGGAGAAACGGATCTCCTGTCTGATCTTTTACGTTTTGTCTTCTCAAGAACCGGGAATAAACTGCTGCTGGTTGGAGACCCGGCCCAGCTGCCACCGGTGGGGAGCAACCTTAGCCCCGGCCTTAACCATGAGGTGCTTCAATACATTTATCAGCAGAAAGTAGTAAGTCATCAACTCTGCCTGGTAAGCCGGCAACAGAGTGATTCAGGCATCGTAGCCAACGCCATGGCACTCAGGAAGGCACTGGAGGAGCCACAGCAACCATTTTTTATCAACAGCCATGGCTATAAGGATGTATTCCTGCTCCCGGGAAATAAAGTAACAGAAGGCTTATCCTATGCATATGAAAAGTATGGAATCCATGAATCACTCGTCCTCTGTGCCACCAACCGGGAAGCTATACATTATAATCAACTGATAAGAAGAGACCTACTCGGCCGAAAGAAAATATTAGAAGAGGGAGACCTGCTGATGGTGGCAAGAAATAACTATCATGCACTTCCGCAAAAGGGAAAAATTGATTTCCTGGCCAATGGAGAGTTTGTTGAGGTGGTAGAAGTACTGGAAGAAGAGCTGCTGGGTAATTTTCGCTTCCAGAACCTCCGCCTTCGCCTGCCGGATTATCCTCACCAGCGCCCTTTTAATACAAAGATACTGCTGGAAACCCTCGAATCGTGTGAGGCCAGTATGAGCCCCGTGCGTTTAAAGGAGCTGTTCAACCTGGTAGCTGTACGCCATGTGAATTACTTTGCCCGCAGCCGACAAATGCAAGCGATACGGAAAGACCCTTACCTGAATGCCCTGCAGGTAAAGTATGCGTATGCTCTTACCTGCCACAAAGCCCAGGGTGGCCAGTGGAAGAGCGTTTTTATACGGCAAGGGTTTTGGGAACAGGAGGCTCCTTCTGCCGAAAAAACCCGCTGGCTGTATACTGCAGTCTCCAGGGCCAGCACTGCACTCTTCTGGTTGTGATACAGCCACTTATAAATTTTGTTTCCTCTTCTCCATTGTCAAAACCAGGGAAGCTACTTATCTTGTAGACCGAAAAAAGCTGCTTGGTAATTTTCTAAACAAGAGGTACAACTTCTTATTTTTTTTAAAGCTGAAGCCTATTCTACGAAACCTTAGCAAATCATTTTTATGATTGATTATATACAATCGTTCTGGAATACGAATTTTATGCCTCATGGGCATTGCTACTTTTGGGACCCTGCCATTCTCTGGGCCCACGCCATATCAGATAGTATTATTGCCCTTGCATACTTCATCATCCCCTTCAGTCTGGTAAAAATTGTCCGCAAAAGGGAAGACTTTGCCTATAAATGGATGCTGGGGCTCTTTGCCCTTTTTATCCTGGGCTGCGGGGCTACCCATGTTATGGATGTAATCAACATATGGGAGCCATGGTACCGCCTGGATTCTACCATACGGGTAATTACCGCCCTTGCTTCCATTGGTACCGCCATTATGCTCATTAAAGTTACGCCGCAGCTTATTCTCTTCCCCAGTGCAAAAAAATGGAAAGAGCTGAATGAAGAGTTAAGAGCCATGAACGAACAGCTTGAGTGGAAAGTAAATGACCGGACCCGCAGCTTTAAGGAAGTAGCCGCCGAATTTCGCTTTTTGACCGATGCAATTCCTCAGATTGTGTGGCGGGCAGATGCAAAAGGAGTGGTTAATTTTTTTAATGAAAAGTGGTTTTCCTATACCGGAATAAAGAATAATGAGGAGGCTTTAACCCAATGGGCTACTGCTATTCATCCGGAAGACAGAAGCAAAGCGGTAGAAAACTGGGAGAAAAGTGTCCGCACCGGCCAAAATGTGGAAATAGAATTTCGCCTGCTCAATGGCAACACCCAAACCTATCGCTGGCACCTGGCCAGGGCCACCGCCATGCGCGATAAGAGTGGTAGGATTAGTAAATGGTTCGGAGCTGCTACCGACATCCACGATAATAAAATCCAGCAACAGGAGCTGGAAAAAACAAACGAAGAGCTCGACAATTTTGTATATGTAGCCTCTCACGATTTAAAAACACCTATCAACAACCTGGACGGGCTTATGAAAATTCTGGAAAGCCGCATGTCCGAAGAGACCAAAAAAGCGGCGGCAGCGGTTCGCCAGATGATGTCCAAGTCCATAGAACAGTTAAAAGTAACGGTTAATGACCTGGCCGACATCAGCAGACTTCAGCGATTAGGTGATGAGGAAGAAACCCAATGGGTAAATGTTAAAGACCTGATTGAAGAGTTTAAGCTCAACCACCATGTGATGATGCGGGAAACAGGCGCCCGCATAGAGGAGGAGCTTGAACTCCCCCGACTTCACTTCTCAAGGCAGCACCTGAGGAGCATACTCGATAACCTGTTAAGCAATGCCCTCAAATACAGGGCACAGGGCAGAATTCTCAGGATAAAAGTGGCCACCTATCAAACCCCATCGCACGACGTTCTGGTAGTACAGGATAATGGCTTAGGGATAAAAAAGGAATACCACCAGAAAATTTTTGAAATGTTCCGACGCTTCCATAAGCAGGCAGAAGGTAGCGGCGTAGGTTTATACATTGTTAAACGGCTGGTTGAAAAAAACCATGGTTATATAGAAGTAGATAGCGAGCCCGAAAAAGGCTCCACCTTCAGGGTTTTCCTTAAGAAATAACCTTACCTTCCTCTAAAGGCCATAATAAAATCCGTAAATCACCATGTTTAGCAAAATATTAAACGAACAGCTTTAGCTTAGCCATTAGCCAGCCATTTAATGCTCCGATGGCTCCTGAAAACACAAAAACTACTTCCGGAACCGGTGCCAATTGAAGCTGCTCCGAAAGGAAAGGAGAGCCTGAGCGGTATGCTAATCGACATACAGCACCAGGCCTTTCAGGTATTCACCTTCCGGGTGGAAAATACTAAAAGGATGGTCGGCAGGCTGGTTGAGCTGGTGCAATACCTTTACTTCCCTGCCAGCTTCTATAGCCGCGGCCATTACCGTATTATTGAACAGGTATTTATCCACTACCTGCGAACAGCTAAAGGTAAAAAGGATACCTCCGGGGGCAATCCTGCGGATGGCCTCCGCATTCAGGCGCTTATACCCCATTAGCGCATTATGCCGCACATTCATTCGCTTGGCAAAGGCCGGCGGATCGAGCACTATCACCTCATACGTCTCCTCCTGGTCCCGGAAAAATTCAAAAGTATCAACTGCAAAAGAGGCATGGCGGTCGGCCTGTCCCTTGAGCCCGATGTTTTCGTCGGTGAGGGCAATGGCTTTTTTAGATACATCGACCGAATGGACCAGGCGGGCTCCTGCATTAAGTGCATATACCGAAAAACCACCTGTATAGCAGAAGGTGTTCAGCACTTTTTTCCCCTTTACATACTCCCCCAGCAGCGCACGATTATCGCGCTGGTCGATAAAGAAGCCAGTTTTTTGCCCTCCAGCCCAATCAATAGAAAAGCGGTTGCCATTTTCCAGCACTTCTCCTTTACCTGGCCCGTCTCCTAATATATAGCCATTCGTCACGGCTACGGGTGCTTTCGGCGGCAGGCTTTCCGCACTTTTATCATATACTGATGCCAGCTTATCGCCCATTACCTCTTTCAGGGCTGAGGCAATTTCGCTTCGGGCCTGCCACATTCCTATGCTATGGGCCTGCAATACGGCCGTATCGCCGTAAACATCGATGATAAGACCGGGCAGTCCATCGCCCTCGGCATATACCAGGCGATAAGTATTGGTTTCTTTACTATCCGTAAGGCCTAAACGCCGGCGTAATTCGTAGGCCTTTCCTATTTTATCCTTCCAGAACCCCGAAGAAACTTCGGTTTCTTGGAAAGACAGCAGGCGCACGGCAATAGACCCGGGGGCATAATGTCCCAGTCCTAAAAACTCTCCCCTAGCCGAATGGACCGACACCAGGTCGCCTTCTGAGACGCTTCCTTCCATTTTACGGATGGCGCCAGAGAAAACCCACGGGTGTTTCCGGAGTAGCGACTGCTCCTTGCCTTTATTAAGATGTATCTTTATCATGGAATGACTGCTCGGTTAAGCTGCAAAAATACAGAGGAATAATGGGGCTAAAAAATTCAGGCTAAAATTAACAGAGGCATCTTAAAACTTACCTTCTGAAACGGCCTTTTTGCATAAGGGCAATCAAATCAACATCAAATAAATAAGATACAGAGATTGAGAAGACATGATTAACAGCTTCAAAATTGTCCTGATAAGAACCTATGCTGTAATCTCCACTATCTTCCTTTCCCATATAAGTTTTCCCTATTCCTATACTATTCCTCAGGTCCACCATAATTGTTTTTCCTGTGCCTAAATCAAAAATAACGCCACCACCAAAATCAAGGGACATTTGTAGTCTGTTTGCCTCCCGCACAAAAACCTGCTCAGTACCTGTTTTTGCATCCTCCTTAAAAACAATTCGATATTGTTGTATTTCTTTTCCTGTTAAACGACTGTATTCTTCATTTTGGATTGTGCCATGGCCACCAAGCCAGTAGTTTATGCTTGGCCCTACATTCAGGTAATACTCTATCTTAAAATCAGGGGTAGTCTGGTGTTTACTAAAACGCAGCAGTACAGGCACATCAATAAAGCTGTAGAGGGCTTTATTATCAGTCGGAGAAATCATTTCCACCTTATTCTTACTTCGTTTTCCCTTCTGGCTGTAATAAAGTTCGGTATGAAGGGAATAGAAATCACTTACTTTGTAGTTCAGTACCGCCCCAAGCTGTAAGCCAGGGCGAAAGCTGGAAGAATAAAGCTCCTTATATGCCTCATCCTCATAAACTGCCCGCCCCATTTGTGCGCCAAGCTTAGGACCGATCCTGAACTGCGCACTTACAACAACAGGTATCAGTAGAAAAAAAAATAATACCAGCCCTGAATACCACTTGCTGTACCAAGGAAAATACACACACATACACACACTGTTTAGAATAGTAAAGTACGTCTGCTCCACTGTAACTTTTGGTCTACATAGATATCAGATATTACAACTGTCAGTTTTACGGCTGTTTTGGCTAAGACCAGGTGCTTCTTCTGGTTTTAGATCTGCTATATTTGAGAATAGGATTAACCAGTCCTGCCAAGCAATCCGGAAGCTATGAACAAAGTTTTCTACTCACTTCTTTTCATTGTATCTCTTCAAAATTTTCTGGCTAAGGCCCAAGATATTCCACCTGTATACAGCCAGTTCTATATGAATCCCGCACTATTTAATCCGGCTTTTGTCGGAAGTGATGGTTACTCTTCTCTGTACCTCACACACCGCCGGCAGTGGGTAGGAATAGAAGGAGCTCCTGTCAGCTCCACCCTTAATTTTCATACTCCCTTATCAAGAAATTTTGCTGCAGGTGTACTTATTAATCACGATCAGACAGGTATTTATAAAGCTTCAATGGCAGAAGCTCAATTTGCTTACATCATTCCAATGGGTGAGCAGCATAATTTAAGGATGGGCCTCAGCACAGGAGTTAGCAAACTCAACATGGATTTAAGCGAAGCTTCCCCTGAACAAAAGGTTTATCTTGCCAACAGATATGCAAGCGGACAGCTTTTCCGGGCTAAATTTGGAATCAATTACCACTTCAAATCCCTGAATGTTGGTTTTTCCACCAATAGTTTATTTCAAAATAGCCCCCTTCAGGCTAAACCCGATGAATTTGGTTTTGCCCCTCTTCAGAACATGGTAGTGAATGCCTCCTATTATACCAGTCTTATTCCTGAAAAAATACATCTGGAACCTTATGTGCTGTTCAACAGGCTAACTGATAGTGAGCGAATAGAAGGAGGGCTCCTTTTTTACTACATGGATTTTATATGGGCAGGAGCCTCTTACCGCAGCCATTATGGCCTAACAGGTATATTGGGATTTCAGGCAGGAAAGGTAGTAAAAATGGCTTATGCATATGAGTTGGGACAAACAGGCGAATTTGGTTTTCAGCTACCCAGCCATGAGTTGCAGATTAATATAAAATTAGGCAAAAACAGGATTTACACTAAAGAAATAATTCGGAAACCCAGGTTCGAAATGCAATGAGAGCACTTTACTTTTTACATTCAGGATTTAGCTTTACTAAGGTTTGTCGCCTTATTTTCGCTGTTAATCTGTTTTTTCTTTTTACCACCCTGCCGGCCCAGGCACAGGTTCCTGCTATAGAATCAATTAGCCCGGCAAAAGCCCATTATGGCGAGGTGGTTTCAATTACTGGTTCAGGTTTCCCTGCTCAGGCCAGTCTGCTTGTAAATTTTGGCTCGGTATCTGCCGAAATAATAGAGGCAGGCGCAACTGGTATTAAGGTAAAAGTCCCTGCAGGTGCTTCCTATGCTCCTGTTACAGTAACCAATTTAACTACCGGGTCTGTAGCTTTTTCAGCACAGACTTTTTCTCCTTCCTTTGGAGGGGCTACAGAAGGAACAGCCACTTTCGATCCTGTACTTTCGCTTCCTGCCAGCGGGCCTTTTGATGTGTGTGCCTGCGATTTGGATGGAGATGGAAAGAATGATATTGTTGGCTCTAACCAGAATACTGGTGCCACTGCTGTAACACAATACCTCAACAGCAGCTCGATTGGAAACCTGAACTTTTCGTCTAAGCGGGAAATAAACGTTGGCTCCACCACCTTACAGCTTAGCTGTGGGGACCTTAACGGTGATGGAAAGCCTGATCTGGTGTTTTCAAGTGGAGAAAAAGTTTTAATTCTCCGAAACAGCAGCACATTAGGAAGTATTAATTTTGGTGCAGTTCAATCCTTAAGCGCTCCTCAGAAGGACCTTTCAAAACCGGTTGTCCATGACCTGGACGCCGATGGCAAACCAGAAATAACACTCACGAATCTGGCGAACAACGAGATTATTGTATTCAAAAATACCAGTACAGCTGGGGTTATCAGCTTCAGTAGCTCTCCCTTACCCTTTTCTGTTTCTCTCACTACTCAGGGTTTACACATGAGAGATGTAAACTCAGATGGCCTCCCGGACATAACAGCCTCATCCTTATACGGAAACAAAGTATTCTTCCTCATCAATAAGAGTACTACCGGAAACATCCTCTTTGAAGCACCTCTGGAATTTAATTCCAATGGACTCTCAAATCATGCGGTGGAAGATATGGATGGCGACGGAAAGCCTGATCTTCTTACCCTCAACTACTTTGAGGACAAGCTGAACATTTTCCTCAATAACAGCAGCAGCTCTGTGCCTGCTTTTGCTGCCTCACAGCAGTTTACCACTGGCTTAAGACCCACAGGACTGCAATTAGGTGATCTTAATGGGGATAAAAAAACGGATATCCTGATCGGGCATAATCTGGAAGGTAGTGCTTATCTGATGCTGAATAAAAGCACAGCAGGAGTACTTAATTTTGAAATAGTTAAACTGACAGCCGCAGGCAAGATTCCTTATGTGCAGATAAGCGATTTGGACGGGGATGCCAAACCAGATATACTGGCAGCAGATAAGGAAGGAGCAATGTTCCACATTTTCAGGAATAACACCTGCCTTTACCCGACCATTCAGCCTTCCGGCCCTGTTGAATTATGCGAAGGAGGCGTGGCTCCTCTTCGTACGGTTCAGTCTCCCCTGGCGGAAATGGCCACCCCACAATTAAGTTACCAATGGATGAAGGAAGGTACAGTAGTAGGAACAGGACCTTTTCTCGAAGTCGCCACCCCGGGCATTTACACTGTAACAATAAATTCAGGTAATGGCTGTAGTAATACCTCTGAGCCCATAACTGTTAATTCGTTTCGTGAAACTCTTGGAAACCCTCAGTTTGATATAGTTGCCAATGCCTGTGAAGGACAACCCCTGGTGCTTTCTATATCACCTGCCGTTGAAGGAGTGAATTATACATGGTCTAATGCTGCTGGTTTTTCTCAAACCAGCACCACTAACTCCATAACCATCCCGGCTGCTGATCCCGCACTTCATTCCGGCATATACTCGGTTCAGTTAGCAAAAGGAAACTGCGAACTCACCCTCGAATCAGCAGATATCCAGGTAAATCCATCACCCGAAATCTCCATTCAAACAGAAGGTGACCTTTCTCTGTGTAATGGAGAAAGCATGATGCTACAGGTTCAGGAAGGACTCTCTTCTTACCAATGGAAGAAAAACGGAATTCCCATTACCAATGCAAATACATTCACTTTCGAAGCAAATTCTGAAGGATCTTATTCAGTAGTTGCACAGAATTCCTATGGGTGCGAAACAGAAAGTAATGCCATAGAGCTGGTTGTTTATGAAGAACTGGCGGTTGCCTTTGAAGCCCCTTCCGTAGTCTGCATCAATCAGCCTGTTCACTTTACAGATCAATCCAACCTGGCGGCAGGAAGGGCAGCTGATTTCTTCTGGGATTTCGGAGATGGCAACCAGTCCAGAGAGCGATCACCCATCCACTCTTATTCCCAGGCAAGATCCACTCCCTACACGGTTACCTTAATGGTACAATACCAGAACAGCAACTGTGGCAGTACTTTTACTAAGCAAGTTACTGTCCAGAACACCGCAGACATCGCCTTGCATACAGAGACGACCGAGTTTTGCCCTGGTGACAGTGTAAAGGTAAGCGTACTGGGCCATGTAACAGATGTTAAATGGTCGAACGGAGACAGCGGTCTTTTCACCTATGCGAAAGACAGCGGTCTTCTTGAAGCAGAAGTTCAGGTGTCAGGTGACTGTAAAATCGTGAAATCGGTTAATCTTTCGCATTTAGCGAAGCCTGAACTCACTCTTCGTTCAGATAAAAACAAAATTAATATTGGAGAATCGGTGCAGCTGTTGGCCGAAGGTGGCATTTCTTACAGCTGGGAGCCGGCTGAAGGGATAGATAATCCTGCTGCAGCCAACCCCATTGTATCCCCCGCCCAAACCACTACCTACAAAGTTACTGCGTGGGGTGAAAATGGGTGTACAACAGTAGGCGAAATTACCATAGAGGTTGACTTAAGCTTTACGGTAGAAACCCCTAAGCTGTTTATTCCTGCTATGGATGGAAGCTGGAAGGTTAACAACATTGAAAGCTATCCGAATATTTCGCTGGTTATTATGAACAAGTTTGGAAAAATCCTCTATAAGGCAGCTCCATACGACAATTCATGGACAGCTGATCAACTCTCTGAAGATGTTTATTTCTTCGTATTTAAAGATGCTTCAGGAAAAGTATTAAAAAGCGGCAGCATTTCACTGATACGGTAAAGCCCTCCGGGCTTTGACTGTAAATACAGAAAGCAACTGTATTACTGTACAATCTCCGGATTTTACCAGGGCATTGGTCCCGGCAAAGCATTTAATATTATCAGGACTAAACAACTGAAAATAAAATTTACTCTACCCTTAAAGGGGGAGCAGGTAAAGATGCAGAATGATTTTACAAAACAGCCCTTTCATGTTTAACTAATTGGGGTACTCCATGAGAAAATTTTACCTTTATACCTTTCTTCTGATTTGTCTTTTTGGTGCAGGCTTTGCACTGGCAGCAAATCATAATTTGCTCGTTTTTAACGGCAATGGTATTACCTCTGACTTTTTAAACAGGGAGAATAAAACTGAAGCCGTTCTGCCTGCCGGAGAAAGTATTTCTGCTTCCAATTGTAACAACCTTTCCGCAACAGTAAAAACTGTAAAAAACCAGACAAGCTGCAAGACCCCAAATGGAAAGCTGGACATCAGTATTAAACCTGCTAATGGTTCTTATACCATTGAGTGGTATGAATCAGGTGGTTTACTGGACCCGGATTACCTTGTAGGCACAGGCACCTCTGTAGATAAACTGGTGTCAGGCACCTATTTTGCGGTGGTAAAAGATACCCAAACAGGTTGCCAGACGATTGTATCCGGTACGGTAAATGATGAAACCCCAAAAATTGAACAAAAAATAAATGTAATAAACGATGTTATTGGATGCCAGGGAGCACAAACAGGTATTCTCGAAATAGAGATCATAACTGAGGATGGTTCTAACAACGTGAAAACCATTTGGATGACAGGTTCCGAAGTAGACTTTGGTCAGGAAATTCCCAAATGGAAAAACATGCTGGAGGCCAATGAATTACCAAAAGGCACCTTCACCGTTATCTCGGTAAATAATAATACCGGCTGTTATTCCGAGCCTTTTACTATTACCATCGGACAGGTTACTCCTCCGGTTATTTCAGGGTCTGCTACCGCAAGCACTTCCTGTGCAACCGGCAATGGTACCATAAGTATAACCGCTCAGGCTGCAGAAGGGTCTTCCATCCCTGAAAATGGATTTACCTTTACCTGGTATAAAGGAAGCGATACGAGTGGTACCCCTATAGGCAATGCCACCAATACCAGCACCACTTCAGCACTGGGCAATTTACTGCCTGGTTTTTATACCGTTCAGGTCAACAACAACCCGGATGACGGAACCTGTGTATCCTATCAGACTTTTGAAGTGCTGGACCATGCTGTCTACCCTTCCCTTACTTTTGCCACTACGCCTAATGAGGTATGTACGCCTTTAACGGCTACTACTGCCTACAACGGCAGCATTACGGCTAACATGACTGAAAATGGCCCGGCAGGAAGCAGCTACACCTACAGCCTCCATGATGCGGCAGGAGTCTTTATCCGCTCCTCCACCACCAACAGCTTTACCGGACTCAGAGACGGAAACTATCAGGTAAAGGTAAAGAACAACACCAGCGGCTGTGAATCTGCTCTGGCTCCTGTTACGGTAGGGGTAGCTACACCTGCAATGGGTGTAACCCTATCGGCTAAACCGCAGACCAACTGCGAGGGAGCTTCCAATGGCTCTGCCACTGCCTCTGTCACTAAAAATGGTGCTCCAGTTACCTCCGGCTATACCATCAGCTGGTACACAGGAACCACCGCCACAGGCACTCCCATTGCCAGCGGAAACACTGCTTCGGCACTGGCAGGAGGACAAAGCTACACCGTAAAAATCACCGATACCCAGAGCGGCTGTACGGCAACGGCCAGCGTGAGCGTGCCGCTGGCCAAAGCCATCCCTTCCCTTACTTTTGCCACTACGCCTAATGAGGTATGTACGCCTTTAACGGCTACTACTGCCTACAACGGCAGCATTACGGCTAACATGACTGAAAATGGCCCGGCAGGAAGCAGCTACACCTACAGCCTCCATGATGCGGCAGGAGTCTTTATCCGCTCCTCCACCACCAACAGCTTTACCGGACTCAGAGACGGAAACTATCAGGTAAAGGTAAAGAACAACACCAGCGGCTGTGAATCTGCTCTGGCTCCTGTTACGGTAGGGGTAGCTACACCTGCAATGGGTGTAACCCTATCGGCTAAACCGCAGACCAACTGCGAGGGAGCTTCCAATGGCTCTGCCACTGCCTCTGTCACTAAAAATGGTGCTCCAGTTACCTCCGGCTATACCATCAGCTGGTACACAGGAACCACCGCCACAGGCACTCCCATTGCCAGCGGAAACACTGCTTCGGCACTGGCAGGAGGACAAAGCTACACCGTAAAAATCACCGATACCCAGAGCGGCTGTACGGCAACGGCCAGCGTGAGCGTGCCGCTGGCCAAAGCCATCCCTTCCCTTACTTTTGCCACTACGCCTAATGAGGTATGTACGCCTTTAACGGCTACTACTGCCTACAACGGCAGCATTACGGCTAACATGACTGAAAATGGCCCGGCAGGAAGCAGCTACACCTACAGCCTTCTTGATGCAACAGGAAAGATAACCACCTCCTCCACCGACAGCTTTACCGGACTCAGAGACGGAAACTATCAGGTAAAGGTAAAGAACAACACCAGCGGCTGTGAATCTGCTCTGGCTCCTGTTACGGTAGGGGTAGCTACACCTGCAATGGGTGTAACCCTATCGGCTAAACCGCAGACCAACTGCGAGGGAGCTTCCAATGGCTCTGCCACTGCCTCTGTCACTAAAAATGGTGCTCCAGTTACCTCCGGCTATACCATCAGCTGGTACACAGGAACCACCGCCACAGGCACTCCCATTGCCAGCGGAAACACTGCTTCGGCACTGGCAGGAGGACAAAGCTACACCGTAAAAATCACCGATACCCAGAGCGGCTGTACGGCAACGGCCAGCGTGAGCGTGCCGCTGGCCAAAGCCATCCCTTCCCTTACTTTTGCCACTACGCCTAATGAGGTATGTACGCCTTTAACGGCTACTACTGCCTACAACGGCAGCATTACGGCTAACATGACTGAAAATGGCCCGGCAGGAAGCAGCTACACCTACAGCCTTCTTGATGCAACAGGAAAGATAACCACCTCCTCCACCGGCAGCTTTACCGGACTCAGAGACGGAAACTATCAGGTAAAGGTAAAGAACAACACCAGCGGCTGTGAATCTGCTCTGGCTCCTGTTACGGTAGCCTTTGCACCTCCCACCCTGGAGCTTTCTCTTAATCCTAACTCCCAAACCAACTGTACCGGCACTCCAAATGGCTCTGCCACAGCTGAAGTGAGCAAAAATGGCAGTATCGTTACTTCCGGATTTACCTTAAGCTGGTACAATGGAACCACTGCCACCGGAACTCCCATTGCCAGTGGTACAGGTATCAGCTCTCCTTCCTTAACAGGAGGACAGGACTATACGGTGAAGCTGGTGGATACGCAAAGTGGGTGTGTGTTGATTGAAACAGTAAATATCCCCCTGGAAAAGAGCATTCCAGCCTTAACTCTAATTCCTACTGCCAATACAGTTTGTGCACCCACCTCTGCTTACCCCTATACAGGAAAGATTGAAGCGATTCTGACGGAGGGTGGCAATACCATCAGCAGCTACTCGGGCTATACCTTCACCTGGAGAAATGAATCCGGAACAGAGGTAACAAGCAGTGGAACCAATGGAAACATTTATTCAGGTCTGGTAAATGGTAATTATCAGGTAAAGGTAAAGAATGATCTCAGTGGATGTGAATCACCTTTTTACCCGGTTACTGTCGGCTTTGCACCTCCTGCTTTAGGCCTGACCCTTAATCCTACTGCAGAAACTCATTGTTCTTCGCCTAACGGTACCATAACAGCCATGGTAACCGGAACCTCCAACTATGATTTATTTTGGTTTATAGAAAGTCCTTCTTCAGGAAATGCCATTCCGGAAACAAAAATCAGCGGAAATGTTGCTTCCGGTTTAGCGGGCAACGTTTCTTACTCAGTAAAGCTGGTGGACAAAGAAACAGGATGCGAAAAAATTACTTATGTTGGTGTTCCCCAAAGCTTTGTCTACCCCGCCGTGGATGCCACTGTAGTGAATAATGACGTATGTAACCCAAGCCTTGCAGAAGGAGAAGCCTACACAGGTTCTATCATTGCCAATGTAACAGAAACCGGCTCTCATTCTTATACTTACAGATGGTTTAAGTATAATGGGATTGATTATGACCTTATTTCAGGAGAAAATGCGGCAAGCTTAAATAATATCGCTGATGGTACTTATAAAGTACAGGCAATCAATAATACAACCGGCTGCCCTTCGACTACTGAAACGGTAGTGGTAGGAGCAGACAAGGTGCTTCCACAGGCCACAGTCAGCACAACCCCGCAAACCTCCTGCGACCTCATAAACTTACTTGGCAGTGCCACTGCTCAGGTAAGTAATGGTGTAATAGCTGATTATACATTCGAATGGTTTAGCGGAAACTCCATCAACCCGGCAAACCTTATCACCTCTAATCTCAGTAATGGCGGGGCTACTGTTTCCGGACTGGCCGAGGGCGATTACATTGTTCGCATCACCAATAAAACCAGTGGCTGCCAGTCTACCGCCATGGGAAATGTTGGCACGCAGCAGGAAATCCCTGTCGCCTCCCTGCAGGTAACGACCGACATAAGCTGTACTCAAAACGGGCAGCTAACCGCCAGCGTAAGTAATCCGGGAACCAACACCTTCACTTACAAATGGTACAGAGGAAAGGCAGCGGATCCGGCCAAAGAAATCACCAGCAATACGGACCCTAGCCTAGACCTGTTAGACAATGGAGATCCGCTTCCTTCTGATTATTATACTGTGGTAGCCATAAATACGGTAACCAAATGCGCTTCTCAGCCCGTAACTAAATACCTGGCACCTCCGGCGGCTCCTTTTGTCATAAAATCCACTGTTAACAACAAACCTTCCTCCTGTAATCAGAAAGAGGGAATTGCGACCGTCTGGGTTGATAATGGTTCAGGAGTGGCTACTGAAGACGTTGCCGGTGAATATACATTCGAATGGTTTAAAGGCACCCCTCTGGACCCTAATGCCAGCTTTTATTCAGCTCCGGCTATTCAGTTTGATAGCCTTGCACTAGAATTAGATCCGGCCAATCAGTCTGATGACCCTGCTTTAGCCACTTTTATGGCGGCGAAAACCCCGGCTCAGGTGAACGGCGTTGACTATTTTAATGAAAGAACATCAACCAATGGGCAGACCATCTATAAGCGGGAGTCTGGAATATATACGGTGGTCGTTACCCGATTATCAGACCAGTGTAAAGCCTTGCTGCAAGTTCCCATTCCTTTTGAAGATGCTCATGAAAGTTTAGCGATTGATATTTCCCACTCAGATGAATGTAACGGATTGGGAACAATAAATTCTCAGGTAAAAAAGTCCGATGGTACCATTCCAGCTCAATCTAATTATACCTTTTATTTATTTAGAGGAACATCAACCGGAGATTTGTCTGCTGCCGATTATTCAAAAAAAGGAGTAGGAGACGCTGGCGATGCCAATGCAACCACTACCTTTCCGGATTTAAGCCCGGGCTTCTACACTCTGTTAGCTAAAGAAGATATGGGAACCTTCTGTATTTCAGTAGCTGAAGTGGTGGAGGTAAAGCAGGTGGCCCTTTCTCCTGTTGCCAATGTAACCGACATTAACCCCATGACCAATTGCGAAGGGGATAATGGTTCCTTTATTCTTAATATAGGGCCGGGGGAATATGAACCCGGAGAACCAGATTACTTTACCACTGAATTTAAAGTTACACTTACCGACCCTGACGGAAACATCCAAACCTATACAGAAACAGCCTTTGATACAGCCACAGAAGTTACTCGTCCTATCTCTCTTTCCGGCTTGACCAATGGCAGCTATTCCATTTTTGTTGAAGGCTTTAAATCGGATGGTAGTCCAACTGGCTGCGACACTACCATTGTTGCTCAGGTAGGCAAAAATGCCCCTACACCAGTTTTAAGAGCAAAAGTAACCAACCAGCAAACTACCTGTAATTTCAACGGAGCAATTCTGCTTGAAGGGGTTGATATCACCTTCAATGGCACTACTACTTCTTATCCAGTCGATTTTACAGCTTTTGATTTTGTTTACTATAAAAGCGAAGCCGATTACCTGGCGAAAACCAGTAGCACCGCCATCAGCAGTGCCTCAATTTCCGGTTTAGAGGCAGGCACCTATTATCTGGTGGCAACCAAAAAAGTGAATTCCGATCCTTCAGATGTATCTGATGGCTGTAGTTCTTTGCCTGTTATCCTTAACATTGAGGACAAAGCCATTCCTCCGACAATTTCCTTTAGTTATACATCTGATGAAAACTGTAGTGCTACGGATGCCAATGGAACTCTTACCGCCACAATGACTTCCTCAACCGGCGCCGACATTGATTCTGTTCACTGGTTTACAGGAGAAAGTATTGACCCTGCTGACAGATTTACAGGCACTGTAATTACCCTCAGTGCTAACCAGCAGCGTATTGAAGGGCTGCAAGAAGGTTTTTATACTGCCCAAGTATTTGAGGGTGGTTGTGAAACTATAAAATCATTCCGGGTGCCCGGCAATAAGGCCACCCCACTGGTTTCGGTAATCGCAGCCCCCACACCTAATACCGTTTGTGATGCCAGCCAGTACAATGGTTCCTTTGAAATTAAAGAGCTGTCATACAATGGAACCTTCTTTAATACCGAAGCCGATATCAACAGTAATTTCGACTTTGTTATTTACACCAGCGAAAGCGATTACAATTCAGGTACCAACCCAAACCCGGGAACCGCAAATATGCCCGACACCCTGGCTCCCGGCACTTATTATGTCGTGGCCAGCAAAACAACCTATCCTGGAATAGGCTGTGTATCTGTACCAAGTGTGATAACCATTCCCGACCAGCCTGTCTACCCGCTGCTTTCTGTTGCCACTACCAGAGAAGATGATTCCTGCGACGATG